>NZ_JBFAMP010000006.1:244955-534812 GCF_040674455.1 Streptomyces sp. NPDC049837
GACGCGGCGTGGCTCCGCGTCGTGGCCGGGTACGGCCTGGCCGCGATCGTCTACCTCTTCCTCGGCCACGCCCTCGCCGGCCGCCTGCGCCGGTACTGACGGACACCCCGCGCCCCACCGGCCGGTCGCACGACCCCGGGGGTTCGGGGGTGTCCCCCGAAAGACACAGCACCTTCGACGCGGCGTGGCTCCGCGTCGTGGCCGGGTACGGCCTGGCCGCGATCGTCTACCTCTTCCTCGGCCACGCCCTCGCCGGCCGCCTGCGCCGGTACTGAGAGGCCGGGAACGGCTCGCCGGCCGGCGTCCGAGCCCGGGGCTCGGGTGCCGGCCGGCGGTTTCGTGGGTCAGCGGGCGGTGCCCCAGGTGTGGGCCACGTCCACGACGAGGCGGTCGGGGAGCTGGAGGACCCGGAACGGCAGCCGGGCGCGGACGCCGAGGCCGATCTGGGTGTCACCCTCGAAGCTGCCCGCGAACCGGGCGTCCTTGAAGGTGCGGTACCCGGTGAGGTTCACACCGGGCAGCGGCTTGCCCGCCTTCCCCTGGTAGGTGGCCTTACCCGTATTGGGGTCGTAGCTGGGAGCGGCCACGCGCACTTCCAGTACGGCTCCGCCGGCGACCGGTATGTAGTTCCCGGAGCCGTCCTGGTAGAGCCGGGACACGTATGCGACGCGGTAGCCGATCTTGCTGCTGCCGACGCCGGGAACGTGGAAGACCATGCGGTCGAAGCAGTCGTGGCGCCCCGTCCTGATGTTCACCAGGGAGGCGGTCGCGGCGCTGGTGCCGGTCTTCTGGGTGCTGCCCCAGCCGGTGGGGCACACCGTGGTCGTCTGCGTGGGCGCTGCGGGGGCCGCCCCGGCCGGCACCGTCAGCATCCCGAGTCCGGCGCCCGTGAGCAGGAGCGTCACCAGTGCCGTGGCGCGTCGTTTCATCGTTTTCCCCTGACGCTGTGTTCCTTGTTGTGTTGTATGGGACGACCGGGACAGCCGGATGGTTGCGGACGAATCGCCCGGAAGCAGTCCCGATCGGTGAACTCGGGTACCCCGCTGCAAGGCTGGCGAATCCGGGCACCGGTGGATTCAGCGTCTCACCGGCAGCAGTCCGGCGCCAGGCCCTGCGGCAACCGGTCCCCGCCGAAGACCGCCGTGGTCGCCTCGTCGCCCCCCAGGGCGGCCACCGCCAGCAGCAGGGAGCCCGCCGTCCAGGTGGTGAGCTCCTCGGGCCACACGGCCCGGTTGCCCTCGAAGACGTACCCCGTCCAGTACATGCCGCCCGGCGCGCGCAGGTGGCCGATGGACTGGAGGATCTCCAGCGCGCGGTCGGACTCGCCCATGGCCCAGAGGGTCAGGGCCAGTTCGCAGCTCTCGCCGCCGGTGACCCAGGGGTTCGGCAGCACGCAGCGCACGCCGAGGCCGGGGACCACGAAGTCGTCCCAGGCGCTCTCGATGCGCTCCTTGGCCGCCGCGCCGGTGACGGCGCCGCCGAGGACCGGGTAGTACCAGTCCATCGAGTACCGGTTCTTGTCGAGGAACCGCTCCGGGTGGTGGCGGATGGCGTGGGCCAGCGCGCCGACGGCCAGCTCCCAGTCGGGCTGGGGCTCCTCGCGCTCCTCGGCGATCGCCAGGGCGCAGCGCAGCGCCTGGTGGATCGACGACGAGCCGGTGAGCAGCGCGTCGGTGACGGGCGTGCCGTCGGGCTCGCGCTTCCAGCCGATCTGGCCGCCGGGCTGCTGGAGCCGCAGCACGAATTCGACGGCCGCGTAGACGACGGGCCACATCCGGTCGAGGAAGGTGTCGTCGCCGGTGGCGAGGTAGTGGTGCCAGACGCCGACGGCGATGTACGCGCAGAAGTTCGTCTCCCGGCCCCGGTCGGTGACCTGGGTGTGGTCGCCGTCGTGGTAGGCGGCGTACCAGGAGCCGTCCTCGTTCTGGTGGCGGGCGAGCCACTCGTAGGCGCGGGCGGCCGCGTCGTGCTCGCCGGCCGTGTCCAGGGCCATGGCCGCCTCGGTGTGGTCCCACGGGTCGAGGTGGTGGCCCCGGAACCACGGTATGGCGCCGTCCTCGCGCTGCGCGGCGAGGATGCCGGCGACGGTCTCGGCGGCCTGCTCGGCGGTGAGGACGCCGGGCAGGAC
This sequence comes from Streptomyces sp. NPDC049837, assembly GCF_040674455.1. NCBI lineage: Bacteria > Bacillati > Actinomycetota > Actinomycetes > Kitasatosporales > Streptomycetaceae > Streptomyces > Streptomyces sp. NPDC049837. The sequence goes on from NZ_JBFAMP010000006.1 coordinate 247,084, forward strand.
GAGGTGTTCGGTGCGCTCCGGGGAGGTCACTTGGCGGCGTCCACCGGCAGGTGCGGCTTGGTCGCGTACGCCACGAAGCTCTTGCCCATGATCGGGTTGAGGGCCTGCTCGGCGAGGCGGGTGGCCAGGGGCTTCTTCATGATGTCCCAGACCAGCAGCTTGTGGTACGCGCGCACCGGCAGCGCCTTGTCGTTGTCGACGCCGAAGGCGCACTTGAGCCACCAGTACGGCGAGTGCAGCGCGTGCGCGTGGTGGGTGCCGTACGGCTTGAGCCCGGCCTCGCGGATCTTGGCGAGGAGTTCGTCGGCCTTGTAGATCCGGATGTGGCCGCCCTCGACCTCGTGGTACGCGTCGGAGAGCGCCCAGCAGACCTTCTCGGGGCCGTAGCGGGGGACGGTGACGGCGATCCGGCCGCCGGGCTTGAGCACCCGGACCATCTCGGCGAGGACGCCCTTGTCGTCGGGGATGTGCTCCATCACCTCGGAGATGATCACGACGTCGAACGACTCGTCGGGGAAGGGCAGGTTGAGGGCGTCGCCCTCCATGGCGGTGGCGCTGGCCCCGGCGGGCGCCTCACCGGCCTCCTTCATGGCGGCGAACCACTTGGCGACCTCGCGGATCTCCTCGCCGTTCTGGTCGAGGGCGACGACCTGTGCTCCGCGCCGGTAGCACTCGAAGGCGTGCCGCCCGGCACCGCAGCCCAGGTCGAGCACGCGGTCGCCGGGGGCGAGCGGGAAGCGGGTGAAGTCGACGGTCAGCACGAGGGCGGCCTGCTTTCACGGTCCGGGGTGGTGTGTGCGGTGGGGGAGGTCATCGGCGTGCTCCGCGCGTGCCTGCTCCGCGCGTGCCCGCGCCGTGCGCGGCGATCGCCTCGCGGTACAGCTCCGCCGTGCCCTGGGCCGCGCGGGCCCAGGTGAACCGGTCCAGCACCCGGGCGCGGCCCGCCGCGCCGAGCCGGGTGCGCAGCCCGGCGTCGCCGAGAAGCTTGCCGAGCGCCGCCGCGAGGGCGCCCGCGTCGCCGGGCGGGACGGCCAGGCAGGTCTCGCCGTCGGGGCCGGCGACCTCGGGGATGGCACCGCCCGTGGTGGCGACCAGGGGCGTCCCGGTGGCCATCGCCTCGGCGGCGGGCAGCGAGAACCCCTCGTACAGCGAGGGCACGCACGCCACTTGGGCGCCCCGGTAGAGGTCCACCAGCTCGGCGTCGGTGATGCCCTTGACGAACCGGACGGCGCCGTCGAGCCCGTACCGCTCGATGGCCTGGGCGACCGGTCCGTCCTCGGCGCGCTTGCCGACGACGACGAGGTGCGCGTCCGGGTTCTCGGTGCGCAGCTTGGCGAGCGCCTCGACGAGGTGGACGAGGCCCTTGAGCGGGACGTCCGCGCTGGAGGTGGTGACGATCCGCCCGGGGACCTCGGGCACGGCCGGGTCGGGCGACCACAGGTCGGTGTCGGCGCCGATGTGGACGACGCGGATGCGGTCCTGGCGCACGCCGAGGTGCTCGACGATCTCGTCCTTCGACGAGCCGGAGACGGTCAGCACGGAGGGCAGGCGGCGGGCGACGCGCTTCTGCATGCGCGTGAAGGCGTACCAGCGCCGGACGGATGCGCGGCGCTTCCAGTCGGCGGCGGCGTCCAGTTCGAGCTGCCGGTCCACGGTGATGGGGTGGTGGATGGTGGTGACGAGCGGGGCGCCGATGGCGCGGGGGCCGCCGAGGAGGCCGTAACCGAGCGTCTGGTTGTCGTGGACGACGTCGAAGTCGCCGCGCCGGGCGGCCAGGTGGCGCCGGGCGCGCAGCGAGAAGGTGAGCGGCTCGGGGAAGCCGCCGGTCCACATGGTGGCGACTTCGAGGGCGTCGATCCAGTCCCGGTACTCGTCGCGCCCCGGCGTGCGGAAGGGGTCGGGCTGCCGGTACAGGTCGAGGCTGGCGAGCTCGGTCAGCGGCACGCCCTCGTCGAGTACGGGGTAGGGCTGGGAGCCGATCACCTCGACGCGGTGCCCGAGGCGGGCGAGTTCGCGTGACAGGTGGCGCACGTAGACGCCCTGGCCGCCGCAGAACGGGTTCCCCTTGTACGTGAGGAGCGCGATGCGCAGCGGGAGGTCGTCGTCGCCCCCGGTGACACCGCCGCGGGGGCCTGCGTCTATGGCCTCAGCGGTCACTCGCGGCCCCCTTCTTGCCTGCGTTTCGCCGGAGCGTAACCGGTCGCGCTAATCTAGAACAAGTTTCAGACTTGATGGTTCAAGGAGCTTCGAATCTACCGGCAGGTAGCGCCGCTGTGAGGGCCGGAACAGGTGATTCACGCCACGGCGCCCGCCATACTGTCGCGCACCACCAGCACGGAACGGGACACATGACAGCGGAAGACAGACCGGCGTCGCCGCCGCTCACCGAGCGCCAGGAGGCGCGCCGCCGCCGGATCCTCCACGCCAGCGCGCAGTTGGCCGGCCGGGGCGGCTTCGACGCGGTCCAGATGCGCGAGGTCGCGGAGGCCGCGGGGGTCGCGCTGGGCACGCTGTACCGGTACTTCCCGTCCAAGATCCACCTGCTGGTCGCCACCATGCAGGACCAGCTCGACCACATGCACACGACGCTGCGCAAGCGGCCGCCGGCCGGGGAGTCTGCCTCGGAGCGGGTGGCCGAGACGCTGATGCGCGCCTTCCGGGCGCTCCAGCGCGAGCCGCACCTCGCGGACGCGATGGTGCGGGCGCTGACGTTCGCGGACCGCAGCGTGAGCCCGGAGGTGGACACCGTCTCCCGGCAGACGACGGCGATCATCCTGGACGCGATGGGCCTGGAACACCCGACGCCCCAGCAGCTCTCCGCGGTGCGCGTGATCGAGCACACCTGGCACTCGGCGCTGATCACCTGGCTCTCGGGCCGGGCCTCGATCGCCCAGGTCAAGATCGACATCGAAACGGTCTGCCGCCTCATCGACCTCACGGCCCCGGACTCGTCCGGGTCGCCCTGACCCGCCCGCCCCGCTGTGGGCGGTCGCGCGGCGCCCGGCTCCGTTGTGGGCAGTCGTCCCGCTGGGGCGGGACGGGTGGGCACAACGGGACAGGGGCGGTGCCCGGCCCTGGCGCCCCAAGAGGCGGTGCCTGGTCCCGGTGACCCCGGGTGCGGGCCGGTGGGCGGCGGCCACCCCCGGTGGGGTGGGGGCGGGGCCCCTCCGGGCTCACCTGGGCCGCAGGGCGGGTGCGGGCCGTTACTGCTTGGTCTTGCTCTTCTGGAGGTCCTCCTGGAAGAGCTTCTCGCACACCGGGCCGTTGTCCGTGGCGATGAAGGAGACCATCAGGAAGCCGCCCTGGCCGTGGTGGCTGGCCTTCAGGGTCCAGCCGGCCTTGTCCAGGGACTTGATGACCGAGCCCTTCTGGTCGACGTTCTGGGATTCCCGCCAGCCGCCCTTGGCGAGGGCCGCGACCGTGTCGTCGTAGGACTTCCTGGAGTCGGTGACCTTCTTGTCGTCGGCCTGCCAGGAGACCATGCACGGCTTGAGGGGCGCCGGGATGTCGTCGGAGGAGGGCTCCTCGGTGAAGCCCGCCGCCGTGGCCGCCGCCGAGATCTCCTTGGTCACCGCGGCGGCGTCCAGGCTGCCGCCCGTGTCCGCCTCGGCGCCCGCGCCCGAACCCGCCGGGGCCGAGGAGCCGGACGAGGGCGCGGCGACGCCCGTCCCCTTGTCCGAACCGCCGCCGCAGCCGGCGACCAGCAGCACCACACCGGCGGCCGCGGCCACCCTTCCCCAAGCTCCCGACTTGCGCACGAATCTCCCAATCCTGCGTGCACGCGGGCCCCGTGCCCCCGTGATCAAGGAAGCAGTTTCGCACGCGAGTACGTGCCGGGCCGTGCAGCGACCCGCGCCCGCTCACTCCTCGTCGGGCGGGAAAACCGGCTCGCCGCCGTCCGCCAGGGCGATCGTGATGGCCTCCACCGGGCACCCCTCCGCCGCCGCGAGGATGCGCTCGTCGGCGTCCGTGTCGGCGGCCGTCGGGCGGGACTGCCGTGCCGTGTCCAGGGCGAAGCCGTCCGGGGCGTGGTTCACGCACATGCCGGAGCCGATGCACACGCCCCGGTCGACCTCCACGTGCCAGCGGTCGCCCATCACGACGCCTGGTGGCCGGCCGGGAGGTGGATCATCTTGTACTCCAGGTACGCGTCGTAGCCCTCGGGCCCGAACTCCCGCCCCAGCCCCGAGTTCTTGTAGCCGCCGAACGGGCCCAGCATGTCCAGGCTGAAGGTGTTGACGTTGAAGGTGCCCGTGCGCACCCGGCGGGCGAAGTCGATGCCCCGGGCGACATCGGCGGTCCACACGCTGCCGCTGAGGCCGTAGTCGGAGTCGTTCGCGATGGTCAGCGCCTCGGTCTCGTCCTCGTACGGCAGCAGGCAGATGACGGGGCCGAAGATCTCCTCGCGGGCGACCCGCATCCGGTTGTCGACGTCGCCGAAGAGGGTGGGCTCCACGTACCAGCCGCGCTCCAGGCCGGCCGGGCGGCCGCCGCCCGCGAGGACCTTGGCGCCCTCCTCCTGGCCGATGCGGATGTAGTCGAGGGACCGGTCCCGCTGGCGGCGGGCGACCAGCGGGCCGACCTGGGTCGCCGGGTCGAGCGGGTCGCCGACCACCAGCGCCCCGGCCGCCGCCGCGAACGCCTCGGCGAACTCGTCGTACCGGGAGCGCGGCGCGAGGATGCGGGTCTGGGCCACGCACGCCTGGCCGTTGTTCATCCAGGCGGCCGGGACGATCCCGGCGACGGCCGCCTCCAGGCCGGCGTCCGGCAGGATCACCGCCGCCGACTTGCCGCCCAGTTCGAGGGTGACGCGCGTGAGGTTGCGGGAGGCGACCTCCATGACGCGCTTGCCGGCCGCCACCGAGCCGGTGAAGGACACCTTGTCGACGCCCGGGTGGCCGACCAGGTATTCGCTGACCTCCCGGTCGGCGGGCAGGATCGACAGCACGCCCTCCGGCAGCCCGGCCTCCGCGGCGATGTCCGCCAATATGTAGGCGTCGAGCGGCGACTCCGGCGACGGCTTGAGCACCACCGTGCACCCGGCCAGCAGCGCCGGGCCCAGCTTCGCGGCGGCCGTGAACTGCGGGACGTTCCACGGCACCACCGCCGCGACCACCCCGACCGGCTCGCGCCGCACCATGATGGGCCCGAGGACCCCGGCGCGCTCCACCTCGTAGGGGTGGTCGCGCGCGACCGTGATCGCCGCGTCCCACACCATCATGGCGCCGAGCGCCTGCGCGAGGACGCTCCAGGAGTACGGGGAGCCGTTCTGCGCGCTGACCGTCCGGGCGATCTCCTCGTGCCGTACGGCGATCGCGTCCTTGATACGGGTGACGACGGCGATCCGCTCGTCCAGGGACATCCGCGGCCAGGGCCCCTCGTCGAAGGCCCGGCGCGCCGCCGCGACCGCGCGGTCGACGTCCGCCTCGGAGGCGTGCGGCACCCGGCCGATGACCTGCTCGGTGTGCGGCGAGATCACCTCGATGACGCCATCGCCGAGGGGGTCGGCGAACTCGCCGCCGATGAACAGCTTTCCGTGCTCGACCGGGTCGGTCATGGCGCGCCGCCTCCCGAAGTATCTGACACTGTTTCAGAACTGATACCAGTTCTAGTTATACTGGGCAATGGCCGTACCGCCGTGGGGAGATGAGGTCTCATGCCACCAGGACCGCAGGTGTACGACCACGGCGGCGGCGTATGGAGCATCCCGGTCACCATCCCGGACAACCCCCTCGGCCACACCCTGGTCCACGTCGTCGACACCGGCCGGGGCCCCGTCCTCGTCGACACCGGCTGGGACGACCCGGGCTCGTGGGCCGAGCTGTGCGGCGGGCTCACCGCCCTCGGTACCTCCGTCCACGACATCCACGGCGTGCTCGTCACCCATCACCACCCCGACCACCACGGCCTGTCCGGCCGCGTCCGGGAGGCGTCCGGCGCCTGGATCGCCATGCACGCCGCCGACATCGCCGTCGTACGCCGCACCCGCGACGCCGAGCCGGGCGCCTGGCGTACCTACCTGGTGGCGAAGCTGGAGGCCGCGGGCGCTCCCGACGGGCACACGGCGCCCTTGCGGGCGGCCCGCGTCGGCGACCTGCCCCTGCCGCAGCCCGTCCTGCCCGACCGGGAGATCGCGCCCGGTGAGCTGCTCGACCTCCCGGGGCGCCGGCTGCGGGCCGTCTGGACGCCCGGCCACACCCCGGGCCACGTCTGCCTGCACCTGGAGGAGGCCCATCCCGCGAACCTGGCCGGACACGGCCGCCTCTTCTCCGGCGACCACCTGCTGCCCGGCATCAGCCCGCACATCGGGCTGTACGAGGACCCGGAGGAGGACGCAGTCACCGATCCCCTCGGGGACTACCTCGACTCCCTGGAGCGGGTCGGCCGCCTCGGCGCCGCCGAGGTCCTCCCCGCCCACCAGCACGCCTTCACCGGCGCCGCCGAGCGGGTGCGGGAGCTGCTCGCCCACCACGAGGAGCGGCTCACCGGCCTGCTCGCGCTCCTCACCACCCCGCTCACCCCCTGGCAGCTCGCCGAGCGCATGGAGTGGAACCGCCCCTGGGCGCGGATCCCGTACGGCTCGCGCACCATCGCCCTCTCGGAGGCGGAGGCCCATCTGCGGCGCCTGGTGAAACTGGGGCGCGCCGAGCCGGTGCCGGGCAGCGACCCCGTGGCATACCTGGCCGTATGACCCGCCGGTAGAGTGAGCGGGTCGTCATCATGCCCGTACGGGGGGAAGCCGGTGCGAATCCGGCGCTGACCCGCAACCGTGTACCGCCGTCCCACGGCGGTGAGCCGGATTGCCCCGTACGAGCACGTGTTCGGCTCGCGTCACCGGGACCGACCGCCCGGTGACCGGCACCGTCGAGGAATACGGAGCCGGAGCCTGGTGCCCCCGCGTGCCGGTGTCCGGTTCCCGCAGGAGAGGCCACCCAAGCCATGACCACCGTTCGCGTCCGCCACGGCGTCGCAGCGCTCGCCGCCACCGCCGTGCTGCTGTCCGGCGGTTCCCCGGCCGCCCACGCGGCACCGTCGCCGGCCCCCTCCCCCACGGCCCCGTCGATCCCGGCCGGCCTGTACGGCACGAAGGACCCGACGTACGACGGGGTGTGGCGGCAGTCGCTCGCCTTCATGGCCCAGCAGGTGGCCGGCGTGGAGCCGAACCGGACGGCCGTGGACTGGCTGCTGAAGCAGCAGTGCGACAGCGGCGGCTTCGCCTCCTACCGCCCCGACCCCGCCAAGACCTGCACCCCGGCGACGCTGCTGGACACCAACGCCACCGCCGTCGCCGTGCAGGCGCTGTCCGGTGTCGACAAGCCCGAGGCCGCCGAGCCGGGCACCGACCCGGTCAGCAAGGCCATGGGCGCGGGCGCGGCCTGGCTGAAGGGTGTCCAGAACAAGGACGGCGGCTGGGGCTACAACCCCGGTGCGCCCAGCGACGCCAACTCGACCTCGATCGTCGTCAGCGCGCTCGCCGCGACCGGCCACCGGCCCGGTGAGATCCGGTCGAGCGGCGGGAAGACGCCGTACGACGCCCTGCTCGGCCTCGCGATCCCGTGCGACGCCAAGGCGGGCGGGGGCGCGTTCGCCTACCAGCCCGACCCGAAGACCGGCGCGCTCGCCGCGAACGGCGACGCCACCGCCGCCGCCGTGCTGGCCGCGCTCGGCAAGGACCTCCAGACCCGGGGCGCCAAGCCGGAGCAGAAGCCGACCTGCGAGGCCGCCGCCGCGCCGACCGCCGAGCGCGCCGCCCGCAATGGCGCCGCCTACCTGGCCGGCGCCCTCGCCAGGAGCGGCCACCTCGATCTGCCGCCCATGCCGGGCGCCGCCACCACCGCGCCCCAGCCCGACTTCGGCAACACCGCCGACGCCGTGATCGCCCTCGGCGCGGCGGGCCACCTCGACGGGGCGGCGCCCGCCGTGGCCTGGCTGGAGAAGAACTCCGCCGCCTGGGCCGAGGAGAGCGGCCCCGCCGCCTGGGCGCAGTTGATCCTCGCCGCCCACACCGTGGGCGCGGACGTCCGCGACTTCGGCGGCGTGGACCTCGTACGGAAACTGAACGCGACCGGTCCCGCGCCGAAGTCGGTTCCCGTGGCGGAGAAGAAGGAGCAGAAGGCCGACGAAGAGGAGCCGGGCTTCAACGTCTGGCTGGCCGTCGCCATCTTCCTGATCGCCGGCATGGGCATCGGGTTCCTGCTCAGCGGCCGCGGCCGTAAGGGGAAGCGGTGACGCGCACCCGGCTTCTGCCCCCGCTGCTCGCCGCCTGCGCGCTGCTGCTCGGTCTCGCCGCGCCCGCCGAGGCGGCCGGTTACCGCTACTGGTCGTTCTGGGAGAGCAGGGGCGGCGAGTGGACGTACGCCACGCAAGGCCCGGCCACCGCCCGGCCCGCCGACGGTGACGTCAACGGCTACCGGTTCGCCGTGAGCGCCGACTCGGCGGACGCCCAGCGGCCGCGCCGTGCGCCCGGCTTCGCCGCGATCTGCGGGACGACGCCCGCGCGGGAGGGCACCAAGCGGGTCGGTGTCGTCATCGACTTCGGTACGGCGGCGGACGCGCCCGAGGGCTCCGGACAGCCGCCCGCGCCGCGCGTGGCGTGCGCGCGGGTGCCGGACGGCGCGACGAGCGCGGAGGCGCTGGCGGCGGTCGCGAAGCCGCTGCGGTACAACGGCCAGGCGCTGCTGTGCGCGATCGAGGGGTATCCGGGGACGGGGTGCGGGGAGCAGGTGTCCTCGACCCCCGGGCCGAGCCCGTCGGGGTCGGCGTCCCCGTCGCCCGTGCCCCACCCCGTCATGGATCTCGAACCCGGCCCCTCCGTCGGGCTCGTCGCCGGTGTGGCCGCCGTCGCCGTCCTGGGCGCCGCCGCCGGGTGGCAGGTCCACCGCCGGCGCCGATGAGCCTGCGCGCGCCCGGGGCGAACCGCTCCAACGCCCTGCACGCGGGCGCGTGGTGGCTGTGGGCCCTGGGCCTGGCCGTCGCCGCGTCCCGCACGACCAACCCGCTGCTGCTGGGCCTGCTGGTGGGCGTGGCCGGGTACGTGGTGGCGGCCCGCCGCACCGACGCGCCGTGGGCCCGCTCGTACGGGGCGTTCGTGAAGCTGGGGCTGGCGGTCCTCGTCGTGCGGCTGGTCTTCTCCGTCGTCCTGGGCTCGCCCATCCCCGGTACGCACGTGCTGGTCACGCTGCCCGAGGTACCGCTGCCCGACTGGGCGCAGGGGGTACGGATCGGCGGCCGGGTGACGGCCGAACAGCTCGTGTTCGCGCTGTACGACGGGGCCAAGCTGGCCACGCTGCTGATCTGTGTGGGCGCCGCGAACGCGCTCGCCAACCCGGCGCGGCTGCTGAAGTCGCTGCCGGGCGCGCTGTACGAGGTGGGGGTCGCCGTGGTCGTCGCGATGACGTTCGCGCCGAACATGGTGGCCGACGTGATGCGGCTGCGCACTGCGCGGCGGTTGCGCGGACGGCCGGCCGGCGGGGTGAAGGCGGTGCTCCAGGTGGGGCTGCCGGTGCTGGAGGGTGCGCTGGAGCGGTCGGTGGCGGTCGCCGCGTCGATGGACGCGCGCGGGTACGGGCGGACGGCGCCGGTGCCGCGCGGGGTGCGGCAGGCCACGACGGTCCTGACGCTGGGCGGGCTGCTCGCGGTGTGCGTCGGCGCGTACGGCCTGCTGGCGGCCTCGGGTGAGGCGTACGCCGTGCCGTTCGCCGGGGCGGGGGTGGTGATGGTGCTGGCGGGGCTGCGGCTGGGCGGCCGCCGTTCGGTGCGCACCCGCTACCGGCCCGACCTGTGGGGCGCGCGGGCCTGGCTGGTGGCCGGGTCGGGGGTGGCGGCCGCGGCCCTGGTGGTCGCCTCCGACACGGCGGCGCTGCACCCCGGTGTCGTCCCGCTCGCCGCACCGGAGCTGCCGGTGTGGCCGGCGCTGTCCGTCCTGGTGGGCCTGCTGCCCGCGTTCGTGGCCCCGCTGCCGACCTCGTTGCCCAAGGAGTCCGTGTGATCCGGTTCGAGAACGTGACGGTGACGTACGCCGACACCGGCGAAAGCACCCTGCGGGGCGTGGACTTCACCGTCCCGGAGGGCGAGCTGGTGCTGCTGGTGGGCCCCTCCGGGGTGGGCAAGTCGACGCTGCTGAACGCGGTGTCGGGCCTGGTCCCGCACTTCACGGGCGGCACCCTGCGCGGCCGGGTGACGGTCGACGGCCGTGACACCCGCACCCACAAGCCGCGTGAGCTGGCGGACGTCGTCGGCACCGTGGGCCAGGACCCGCTCGCGCACTTCGTCACCGACACGGTGGAGGACGAGCTGGCGTACGGGATGGAGTCGCTGGGCCTGGCGCCGTCGGTGATGCGGCGCCGGGTGGAGGAGACCCTGGACCTGCTGGGCCTGGCGCCCTTGCGGGACCGTCCGATCGCCACGCTGTCGGGCGGCCAGCAGCAGCGGGTCGCGATCGGTTCCGTGCTGACCCCGCACCCGAAGGTCCTGGTGCTCGACGAGCCGACCTCGGCGCTGGACCCGGCGGCGGCGGAGGAGGTCCTCGCGGTCCTCCAGCGCCTGGTCCACGACCTGGGCACCACGGTCCTGATGGCCGAGCACCGCCTGGAACGGGTGGTCCAGTACGCCGACCGGGTCGCCCTGCTGTCCGCCCCCGGCGCCCCCGTGCTCCTCGGCCCGCCCGCCGACGTGATGGCCGTCTCGCCGGTCCACCCCCCGGTCGTCGCCCTGGGCCGCCTGGCGGGCTGGGACCCGCTCCCCCTGTCGGTCCGCGACGCCCGCCGCCGGGCGGGCGGGCTGCGCGACCGGCTGGCGGTTGCCGGGTGCCCGCCCCCGGCACCCCGGACCGATGGGGGTACGGGGCACCCCGCCACCCCCGCCCGCGAGCGCTCCGCGCCGCGCCGACCTGGTCGGGACGCGCCGGAGGCACCGTCCGGCGTGCGGGCAGCGCTCAGCCGCCTGCTGCGCCGAGGCAGCGCAGCGGCCGGCGGGGAGGCAGCGCCACCGGTGCGCGGCGAAGCCGCCGCACCCGCCGGGGGGTGTGGGGGTACGCAGTACCCCCATGACGACCACGACGTCCCGGGGTCCGGGGCGGAGCCCCGGCAGAACCCCCCGGCGGGGCACCCCGTCGCCCGGGCCCGGGGCCTCGCGGTGCGGCGCGGCCGGGTCGAGGCGCTGCGGGGCGTCGGGCTGGACGTGCGCGCCGGGGAGACCGTGGCGCTCATGGGGCGCAACGGCGCCGGCAAGTCGACGCTGCTCGGGGCGCTGGTGGGGATGGTCGAGCCGGCGGGCGGCAGCGTCCTCGTGGGCGGCCGGGTGCCGCACCGTACGCCGCCCCGGGAGCTGATCCGGCACGTGGGGCTCGTCCCGCAGGAGCCGCGCGACCTGCTGTACGCCGACACCGTGGCCGCCGAGTGCGCGGCCGCCGACGCCGACGCGGGTGCGGAGCCGGGGGCCTGCCGGGCCCTGGTGTCGGAGCTGTTGCCGGGCGTGCCGGACGGCACCCATCCCCGGGACCTGTCCGAGGGGCAGCGGCTCGCCCTGGCACTGTCCGTCGTGCTGACCGCCCGGCCCGCGCTGCTGCTGCTCGACGAGCCGACCCGGGGGCTGGACTACGCGGCGAAGGCCCGGCTGGCCGGCGTCCTGGCGGGGCTGGCCGCCGACGGGCACGCCATCGTCATGGCGACCCATGACGTGGAGCTGGCCGCCGAGCTGGCGCACCGGGTCGTGATCCTGGCCGACGGCGAGGTCGTCGCGGACGGGCCGACCCATGAGGTCGTCGTCTCCTCCCCCGCCTTCGCACCGCAGGTGGCGAAGGTCCTCGCGCCGCAGCCGTGGCTGACCGTCTCGCAGGTGGAGGCGGCCCTGTGAGCGCCCCTGTCCGGCCTGTGAGCGCCCGCCCGGTGCGGCTCGGGCCGCGCTCGGTCGCCGCCCTGGTCCTGATCAGCGCCATCGGGGTGGTCGCGTTCGGGTGGCCGCTGCTCGCGGACGGCACGTCGGTGCTGGCGGGCCGTTCCCAGGACGCGCCCTGGCTGCTGGCGGTGCTGCTGCCGCTGCTGGTGGCCGTGGTGGTGGCGACCATCGCCGACTGCGGCATGGACGCCAAGGCGGTGGCGATGCTGGGCGTGCTGGCGGCGGTGGGCGCGGCGCTGCGCCCGCTGGGCGCGGGTACGGCGGGCCTGGAGCCGATGTTCTTCCTGATGGTGCTGAGCGGCCGGGTGCTCGGGCCCGGGTTCGGTTTCGTACTGGGCGCGGTGACCATGTTCGCGTCGGCGCTGCTGACCGGAGGGGTGGGTCCGTGGATGCCGTTCCAGATGCTGTCGATGGGCTGGTTCACGATGGGCGCCGGGCTGCTGCCGGGGCCGGTCGCGCTGCGGGGGCGGGGCGAGGTGCTGATGCTGGCGCTGTACGGGGCGGTGGCGGCGTTCGCGTACGGGACGGTCATGAACCTCCAGGGCTGGGTGACCCTCCAGGGCATGGGGAGCGGGATCTCGTTCCAGCCGGGTGACCCGGTGCACGAGAACCTGGTCCGGTTCCTGGCGTACTGCGCGGCGACGTCGCTCGGCTGGGACCTGGGGCGGGCGGTGCTCACGGTGGTGCTGATGCTGACCATCGGATCGACGGTTCTGAAGGCGCTGCGCCGTGCGACTCGACGGGCCGCCTTCGAGGCGCAGGTCACTTTCGAAGGCGCCGAAAAGACCTGAAAGGGGCCCCTGGGGGTGAGGCGCCCCACAGGACGTAGGTCACATACGAGGGGAGATAGTGGGCCGGAACGGACACCCGTCGGTCCCGCGTCCGCCCGTGGCGACGTGCACTGATCGGCCGGGGCGCCCGGAGGACCCCCGCCCCCGAGTCCGGCTCCGCCTAGTAACAGGGGTCCTTGCAGCGGCGGAACCGCCCTGTTTCTCTGGTGATGTCGCCGGGCGCGGTCCGCATCGAAGCGCCCCTGGCAGCCTCCTCCCCCACCCCCTGGTGTGGTTCCGGCATGCCGCGCGACGCCCCATGTCCCCGACGTTAGGTCGCTTACGTGTTCCGCTCGCTCGTCACCCGCTTCTCCGCCCGTCCCAAGTCCGTCGCCGCCGGCGCCGCCGTGCTGCTGGGCGCCACCGGAGCCGTGCTGGGCACCACCGCCCCGGCTTCGGCCGCCTCCGCGCAGGACATCGCGAAGAAGATGGTCCCGGCGGGTCAGTACCAGTGCTTCAGCAAGATCGTTGAGCACGAGTCCGGCTGGAACCCGACCGCCACGAACGCCTCGTCCGGCGCCTACGGCCTGGTGCAGGCCCTGCCGGCCTCGAAGATGTCGTCGGCCGGCTCGGACTGGAAGACCAACCCGGCCACCCAGATCGAGTGGGGCCTGGACTACATGAACGACCGCTACGGCAGCCCGTGCGGTGCGTGGAACTTCTGGCAGGCCAACGGCTGGTACTGAGCCACACCCAGCAGATGACGACGCAGGCCCCGGTGAACGGCGTTCACCGGGGCCTTCCCGTGCGTCAGAGCCGCTGGATGATCGTGCCGGTCGCCAGTCCCCCGCCCGCGCACATCGTGACGAGCGCGAACTCCTTGTCGGCGCGTTCCAGTTCGTGCAGCGCGGTGGTGATGAGCCGGGCGCCCGTCGCCCCCACGGGGTGACCGAGCGCGATGGCCCCGCCGTTCACGTTGACCTTCTCCAGGTCCTGGTCGAAGACCTGCGCCCAGCTCAGCACCACGGAGGCGAAGGCCTCGTTGACCTCGACGAGGTCGATGTCCTTCAGCGACATCCCGGCCTTGCCGAGGACCGCGCGGGTCGCGTCGATGGGCCCGTCGAGGTGGAAGTGCGGGTCGGCGCCGACGAGCGCCTGGGCGACGATCCGGGCGCGGGGCTTGAGCTTCAGGGCGCGGGCCATGCGCTTGGACGCCCACATGAGGGCGGCGGCGCCGTCGGATATCTGCGAGGAGTTGCCGGCGGTGTGGACGGCGGTCGGCATGATGGGCTTGAGCCGGGCGAGGGCCTCCATGCTGGTGTCGCGCAGCCCTTCGTCGCGGTCGACCAGCCGCCACATGCCCTGACCCTCGCGCTGCTCGTCCTCCGTGGTCGGTACCTGGACGGCGAACGTCTCGCGCTTGAAGCGCTCCTCGGCCCACGCGGTGGCGGCGCGGGCTTGCGAGAGCAGCCCGAGCGAGTCGACGCGCTCGCGCGTCAGGCCCCGGTGGCGGGCGATGCGCTCGGCGGCCTCGAACTGGTTGGGCAGGTCGACGTTCCACTCGTCGGGGAAGGGTTTGCCCGGCCCGTGCTTGGAGCCGCTGCCGAGCGGTACGCGGGACATGGCCTCGACGCCGCAACTGATGCCGACGTCGATGACCCCGCAGGCGATCATGTTGGCGACCATGTGGGAGGCCTGCTGCGAGGAGCCGCACTGGCAGTCGACGGTGGTGGCGGCGGTCTCGTAGGGCAGGCCCATGGCGAGCCAGGCGGTGCGGGCGGGGTTCATGGACTGTTCGCCGGCGTGGGTGACCGTACCGCTGACGATCTGTTCGACGCAGTCGGCGTGGATGCCGGTGCGGGCGAGGAGTTCGCGGTACGTCTCGCCGAGCAGGTAGGCGGGGTGGAGGTTGGCGAGTGCGCCTCCGCGCTTTCCGATGGGGGTGCGTACGGCTTCGACGATGACGGGTTCCGCGGCCATGAGCTCGTCCTCTCCTCGCACGCCCGCGAGGCGTCCCGGCGCCGCCACGGACGAACTGGTACGCGAACTGGTACGCGTTCTAGTTGTCCGGCCAGTCTGCTGAGGCTTACCCCCGGTACGCAAGGGTCGTGCACGCGCCCGGTCGGACAACGGAACCTCCCGCGCCCCTTGCCACTTGTAGAACCCGTTACTACCTTGCGGGCAGCTTCTGATGGGCCATCAGATACGGAGGTCGCCGATGACCTGCCCCCATCTCCCCTCGCTGCCCCAGGGGTTCGACCTCACCGACCCCGACCTGCTCCAGGCCCGGGTGCCGCTCCCGGAGTTCGCCGCCCTCCGGCGGACCGCCCCGGTCTGGTGGTGTGCCCAGCCGCGCCGCATCTCCGGTTTCGACGACGAGGGGTACTGGGCGGTGACCCGGCACGCCGACGTCAAGTACGTCTCCACGCACCCGGAGTTGTTCTCGTCGAACACCAACACCGCGATCATCCGGTTCAACGAGACGATCAGCCGCGACCAGATCGACGTCCAGAAGCTGATCATGCTCAATATGGACCCGCCCGAGCACACCCGGGTCCGCCAGATCGTCCAGCGCGGTTTCACGCCCCGCGCCATCCGGTCCCTGGAGCGCGCCCTGCGCGACCGGGCCCGTTCCATCGTGGAAACGGCGATCGCGAACGCGGGGGACGACGGCTCCTTCGACTTCGTCACCAACATCGCCGTCGAACTGCCGCTCCAGGCCATCGCCGAACTCATCGGCGTACCGCAGGAGGACCGGATCAAGCTCTTCGACTGGTCCAACAAGATGGCGGCGTACGACGATCCCGAGTACGCCATCACGGAGGAGGTCGGCACCGAGGCGGCCATGGAGATCGTCTCGTACGCGATGAACCTCGCCGCCGCCCGCAAGGAGTGCCCGGCCAAGGACATCGTGTCCCAGCTCGTCGCGGCGGAGGACGAGGGCAACCTGGCGGGCGACGAGTTCGGCTTCTTCGTGATCCTGCTCGCGGTGGCGGGCAACGAGACCACCCGCAACGCCATCAGCCACGGCATGCACGCCTTCCTCACCCACCCCGAGCAGTGGGAGCTCTACAAGCGCGAGCGCCCCCGGACGGCGGCCGAGGAGATCGTCCGCTGGGCCACCCCCGTCGTCTCCTTCCAGCGCACCGCCACCCGTGACGTGGAGCTGGGCGGCCAGAAGATCAAGGCGGGCGACCGGGTCGGCCTCTTCTACTCCTCCGCCAACAACGACCCCGAGGTCTTCGACCGACCCGAACGCTTCGACATCACCCGTGACCCCAACCCCCACCTCGGCTTCGGCGGCGGAGGCCCGCACTTCTGCCTCGGCAAGTCCCTCGCCGTCCTGGAGATCGACCTGATCTTCAACGCCATCGCCGACGGCCTGCCCGGCCTCCGCCTCGCCGGCGACCCGCGACGGCTGCGCGCCGCCTGGCTGAACGGCATCAAGGAGCTCCAGGTCAGCGTCGGACCCCGTACCCCTTGAACGCCCCCCACCACCACTGAAAAGGTGAGTGCGACCAGCACGTCACAACCGGATCGGTGGCTTCATGGGCGAGGAACGACCGAATCAGTATCTCCGTGTCACTGAGCGGACCCGGCACCGGCGGCTGCGGGAGAAGGGCAGCACCCTGCGCTCCGATCTCGACGACGTCCTGCGTGCCGGGTTCGTCTGCCACCTCGCGGTGGTCGTCGACGGAGCGCCCCTGGCCGTGCCGACCGTCTACGGCGTGGACTTCGAGGCCCGGGTGCTCTACCTGCACGGTTCCGTCGCCAGCCGCAGCCTGGTCCAGTCGCCCGGCGCCCCGGTGTGCGTCACCGTCACCCACGTCGACGGGCTCGTGCTCGCCCGGTCCGTCTTCGAGCACGGCGTCAACTACCGCTGCGCCATGGTCCAGGGCACCCCGCGCCGGGTCACCGACCGCGAGGAGCTGCTGCACGGGCTGCGCGCCCTGACCGAGCAGTGCGCACCGGGGCAGTGGGATTACGCGCGCACCCCCAGCGGGAAGGAACTGGCCGCCACCTCGCTGCTCGCCCTGCCGCTCGACGAGGCGTCGGTGAAGATCTCGGCCGGCCCGCCGGACGACGGGGACGGGCCGGACGCCGCGCTGGGACTGTGGGCCGGCGTCGTCCCGTACCGGCCCGTCTTCGGCGCACCCGAGCCGGACCCGCTGCTGCCCGCCGGCCTGCCGGTGCCCGCGCACATCGCGGCTCTCGCCGGGCGTGGATGAGCCCCAAGGTGTGGTGGCGTGACGTACGTTCGGCGGTATGAGCCAAGAGCGATGGACCGCCGTGGACGACTACCTCACCGACATGCTGGCGCCCGCCGACGAGGCACTGGCCGCCGCGCTCGCCGACAGCGGCGCGGCGGGCCTGCCGGCGATCGCCGTGACACCGCCCCAGGGCAAGTTCCTGCACCTGCTGGCCCGTGTGCAGGGCGCCCGCACCATCCTGGAGATCGGCACGCTCGGCGGCTACAGCACCATCTGGCTGGCCCGCGCGCTGCCGGAGGACGGCAGGCTGATCTCGCTGGAGTACAACCCGGAGTACGCCGGGGTCGCCCGCGCCAACCTCGCCAGGGCGGGGCTGGACAAGGTGGCCGAGGTACGCACGGGCGCGGCCCTGGACACCCTGCCGCGACTGGCGGAGGAGGGCGTGGGCCCGTTCGACCTGGTCTTCATCGACGCCGACAAGCCCAACAACCCCCGGTACGTGGAGTGGGCGCTGCGGCTGACCCGGCCGGGCAGCCTGATCGTGGTCGACAACGCCGTACGCGGCGGCGCGATCACCGACGAGTCCACGACGGACCCGTCGGTGATCGCGACGCGCGAGATGTTCGACCTGGTCGCGCGCGACCCGCGGCTGGACGCCACGGCGCTCCAGACGGTCGGCGGCAAGGGCTACGACGGAATGCTGCTGGCCCGCGTGGCGGCCTGACCGGCCGTCATACGCGCAGCAGGCGCTCGGCCATCTCGCGGTACGCCTGGAGCGTCACCCGCAGCCGCTCGGTGTCCGGCGGCGTACGGTCACCGCCTGCCCTGTCCCAGTCGGCGCGGAGCACATGACGGTGGTCGTCCAGCGCGGCCGTGAGCCGCTCGGCGGCCGCGTCCAGGACGTCGGCGGCCTCCTTCACGGAACGCCGCGGGCTGTCGACGAACTCGGCGAGTGCCTGCCGCAGCCGCTCACCGAGCTCCTCCCGCGCGGCCCGTGGCACCAACGGCTCGGACACGCCTGTGGTCGGAACGGACGTGGCGGGAACGGACCTCTTCGGGACGGACGTTACCGGGACGGACGTCGTCGGGTCGTTGGGGGACATCAGGCGCCACTCCCCTTCGGCCAGGGCGCGTGGAACCGGTGGGCGCGGCCGGACGGGCGGTTGCGGGGAGCATGACGGGCGTGGTCCTCGGGGTGATCGGCGACGAGCTCCTCGAAGAGCCGCCGCGCCTCGACCATCGCGGCACGCAGCTCCTCGGTGCCGGTGCCGGTAGCGGTACCGGCGGCGGTACCGGTGGCGGTGGCGATGTCCGCGCGAGCGGTGCGGTGCACGCGCCGGTAGCCGTCGACGTGGTGGGCGTGGTGCACGGACAGCGCGGCGACCTGCTCCTCGTACGTGGAGGCCGCCGGGAAGCCGCGGTCCTCGGCCAACCGGGCCAGCAGCCGGTCCGCCTCGGCGACGGCCTGGCGCGGCGCGTCGACGAACTGCTCCTGGAGGCCCGCCCACAGGGCCACGTACTGTTCACGGGCCTCACGCGACAGCGGCCGGGCCCGGAGGTCGCCGTGGCGCTCGACGCGCTCGGCGAGTTCACGCTCGGCGGCCTTGGTGTCGCCGTCGTGCCGGGCGACCGTCCGCTCGTACTCGGGGCCGAACCGTCGCTTCAACCCGCGCCGGCCGGGGCCCATGTACAGGACCGCGGCGACCACGGCCGCGAAGACGACGACCAGAGCGACGACGATCAGGACAGTGGACATGACTGTCTTCCCTCGATCCAGGGGTCGGGGTCTCTTCGTGTCTGTTCGAGGGGCGTGTTGCCGCTAAAGCATTGGCCAAACGACCGGCCCCCCGGATAGAGACGCACCATGACGAGTACCAACTGGACCATCCGCCCCGAGCGTTACGACAGCCCCGACGCCACCGCGTTGCGCCGCGACTACTACGACGACGTCGCGAGCCGCTACTGGCGCCGGCCTGCGACGGCGGCGGAGATCGACGAAGGGCTCACCAGCGACGGCGTGGAGCGGCTGACCCCGCCGACCGGCCAGTTCCTGGTCGGCCGGGCGGACGGCGAGCCCGCCGCCTGCGGCGGGGTGCTCATGCTGGACGAGGAGCGGGCGGAGCTCACCCGCGTGTTCATCCGCCACGCCTTCCGCGGCAACGGCGGCGCGGCGCTCCTGATGGACGCCCTGGAAGCGGCCGCGCTCGGGCTGGGCGCCCGGCGCATGGTGCTCAACACCCGGCTGGACCTGGTCGAGGCGCGCGCCCTGTACACCCGCTGCGGCTACCGCGAGATCCCGGCGTACTGCGAGGGCCCGTACATGGACGTCTGGTACGGCAAGGAGCTCCGGACTCCCGTTTAAAGGGCGTGGTTGCGGCGGGGTTCGGGGGCCCGGGGCCGCTCCCGGGTGGAGCCGCACAGCTCGGCCGTCAGCTCCTCGACCAACTGCACCAGGTCGGTCGGCCGGTCCGGTCCCCACCAGTCGCCGAGCAGCTCCGCGAGGGACTCCTCGCGGGCGTGCGCCAGCCGGGCGGCCACGTCCACGCCCTGGTCGGTCAGCAGGAGCTGGAGGCCCTCCCGGCGCACCAGGTGCCGCTCCTCCAACTGCCGGGCGGCCTCGGTGATGACCCGGATCGGTACGGGCGTGGTGTCGGCGAGGCGACCGGGCTCCACCGTGCCGTGGCGGCGCACGCGCAGCAGCAGCCAGCTCGCGGCGGGCAGCAGGTCGAGCCCGGCGCGCGCGGTGATCTTCTCGTAGATCTCCTTGCGGCCCTCGCGCGAGCCGAGCACCGACAGGGCGCGGGCGCACTCCTCGTACGAGGAGCGTTCGACGGGGTTGGAGGCGACGGTCTGGCTGGGGTCGGGCGCGGTGACGGCGCCGCGCAGCCGGTCCTCCCGCAGCAGCAGGGCGATGACGAAGGCGAGGGCGACGACGGGCGCCGCGTACAGGAAGACGTCGGTGATGGACGTCGCGTAGGCGTGCAGCACGCCGGGGCGCAGGTCGGGCGGCAGTCCGGCGATGGCGCGCGGGTCGGCGGCCAGTTGGCCGGCTCCGGCGCCGGGGGGCACCTCTCGGCCGGCGAGGGCGTCGGCGAGTTTGCCGGTGAGCCGGTTGGTGAAGATGGTGCCGAAGATGGCGACGCCGAACGACGCCCCGATGGAGCGGAAGAAGGTGGCGCCGGAGGTGGCGACGCCGAGGTCCTCGTACGGGACCGCGTTCTGCACCACCAGCACCAGGACCTGCATGACGAGGCCGAGGCCTGCGCCGAAGACGAAGAAGTACAGGCTCAGTTCCGCGTCGGAGCTGGTCTCCTTCATCCGGTGCAGCAGGACCAGCCCGAGGGCGGTGATGGCGGTGCCGAGGACGGGGAACACCTTCCAGCGGCCGGTCCGGCTGACGATCTGGCCGGAGCCGGTGGAGGTGAGCAGCATGCCGAGCACCATCGGCAGCATGTGCACCCCGGACATGGTCGGCGTCACGCCCCGTACGACCTGGAGGAACGTGGGCAGGTAGGTCATCGCGCCGAACATCGCGAAACCGACGACGAAGCTGATGACGGAGACGAGCGTGAAGGTGCGGATGCGGAACAGCTTCAGCGGCAGTACGGGTTCGGCGGCGCGCCGCTCGACGGAGATGAACCACACGAGGAGCACGGCGCCGAGCACGGCGAGGCCGATGATCTGCGGCGAGTCCCATTCCCAGGTGGTGCCGCCGAGGGAGGCCACGAGGACGAGGCAGGTGGCGACGGAGGCGATGAGGAAGGTGCCGAGGTAGTCGATGGTGTGACGGGTGGCGCGCACCGGGATGTGGAGCACGGCGGCGATGACGAAGAGCGCGACGACACCGATGGGCAGGTTGATGTAGAACACCCAGCGCCAGGAGAGGTGCTCGGTGAACAGGCCGCCCAGGAGGGGGCCGAGGATGCTGGTGGCGCCGAAGACGGCCCCGAACAGGCCCTGGTACCTGCCGCGCTCACGCGGCGGCACGAGGTCGCCGACGATCGCCATGGACAGCACCATGAGGCCGCCGCCGCCCAGGCCCTGGACCGCGCGGAAGGCGATGAGCTGCGGCATGTTCTGCGCGATGCCGCACAGGGCCGAGCCGATGAGGAAGATGACGATGGCGGTCTGGAAGAGCTTCTTGCGGCCGTACTGGTCACCGAGCTTGCCCCAGAGGGGGGTGCCGGCGGTGGAGGCGAGCATGTAGGCGGTGACGACCCAGGACAGGTGCTCCATGCCGCCGAGTTCGCTGACGATGGTCGGCAGGGCGGTGGAGACGATGGTCTGGTCGAGTGCCGCCAGCAGCATGCCGAGCAGCAGGGCGCCGATGGCGACCAGGACGGTACGCCGGTGGTGGCCGTGGCCCGGGGCGGGGCTGGTGGCCGGGGTGCTCACTTCCTGCGCCATCGCTTCTCCTCGTCGTCTCGCGGGCGGTCTTCTCTTGGCCGGTCTTCTCCTGGCCGGTCTCACGGGCCGTCATCGCGCGGGTGTGCGGCGGGCCGGACGCGTACCCCTTGTTTCCCTCTCCCATCCTGGGCGCTTCGTCCCGATACGGCCCGCCGAGCGGGGTCGGGGGTGCGGAGGGTGGTCCTCCGGTGCGCCCGGCGGGCTGCATAATCGCTCGCAGTTCAAGGGGAGGGGCCCACATTGACGGGACAGGTCTGTCCTGAGTGCGGTGACGACGACTGCCGCTGCGCGTCCGTGGAGGACACGCTGGGGATACGTCCGTACGTGAACCTTCGGGCGGCGGAGCCGGACGGTGCGCTGCCCGTGCCGCCGCCCGCCGTGGCGCCGTCGCCCGTGCCGCCGTCCACGATGCCGCTGTACGTGCCGCTGGAGCCGGAGCTCGTGCCACTGGAGGGGATGGGCCCGCCGCACGGCGCACGCGCCGGGGGCAGGGCGCGGGCGCGGGCCGAGGCGCGGTCCCGCAGCCGCGCCCGCCGCCCGTACGCGGTGCTCGGTGCGGTGGCGGCGGTGGTCGTCGTGGTGGGCGTGGCGGGGTTCGCGGGCGGGCTGTTCGGCAGGGACGGCGAGGCCGACCGGATGCTGCCCGACCTGGGCCCGAGCACGCCCGCGTGGCCGAGCGGGGCGCCGGAGGGGCCGTCCTCGGAGGCGTCCGGGCCGGCGTCGCCGTCGGGGCGGGGGTCGGGGTCCCCGTCCGGGTCGGCCTCCTCGTCCGCCTCGGCGTCCGTGTCCGTGTCCGCGTCCGGGTCGGCGGCCCCGTCCGCCACCGCGTCCGCGGCCGCCTCCGCGTCCCTGGCCGTCGCCGTGCCGGGTACGGAGTCGACGGCCCCTTCGGACGGCGCCCCGACCCGGCCGGGCGCCGGGCCCCCGTCATCGCCCAGCAGCAGCCGGGTGCCCAGCCAGGAGCCGTCGGAGGACGAGCCGGTGACGCTGCGGCGCGGTGACCGGGGGCCGGAGGTCACGGAGCTCCAGTACCGGCTGCGGGAGGCGGGGCTGTACGACGGGCCGATGAACGGCCGCTACAACCAGGACGTGGAGGAGGGCGTGGCCCGCTACCAGTACGCCCGGAACCTGGAGAGCGACGGGTGGGGCGTGTACGGGCCGGAGACCCGCCGGTGGCTGGAGTCGGAGACGACGGGGCGCTGAGGGGCGTCCCGGGGGCGGGCTGGCGTCGGACGGATCCATTTTGTATCGTGGAGGAACAAAGTGGTCCCGCCCGTATACCCTGACCGGCGGGCGGGCCACTTCGTACTCATTTCTCCCCTTTCTCCGCCCCCTCTCCCGTGGAGACCCCGATGCCGGCCACCCCTTCCGCCGCTTCCGCCGCTTGCGTCCTGACCGCCCGGGCCCTTCTCCTCGACATGGATGGCACCCTCGTCAACTCGGACGCCGTGGTGGAACGCTGCTGGCGCCGCTGGGCGATACGGCACGGGCTCGACCCGGAGGAGGCCCTCAAGATCGTCCACGGCCGCCAGGGGTACGCCACCATGGCCGTCCTCCTCCCGGACCGCCCGACGGAGGAGAACCACGCCGACAACCGCGTGATGCTCGCCGAGGAGACCGCCGACCTGGACGGGGTCGTGCCGGTCGGCGGTGCACCCGCCTTCATGGCCGCCATCGCCGCCCTTCCGCACGCCC
Source organism: Streptomyces sp. NPDC049837 (assembly GCF_040674455.1). Classification (NCBI taxonomy): domain Bacteria; kingdom Bacillati; phylum Actinomycetota; class Actinomycetes; order Kitasatosporales; family Streptomycetaceae; genus Streptomyces; species Streptomyces sp. NPDC049837. The sequence continues at coordinate 270,062 of NZ_JBFAMP010000006.1, forward strand.
TGGTCACCTCGGCCGACGAACCGCTCGCCCGGGCCCGTATGGGCGCGGCCGGGCTGCCGATGCCGGAGGCGCGGGTGACCGCCGAGTGCGTCGGCGCCAGCAAGCCGGACCCGGAGGGGTTCCTGAAGGGCGCGGCCGAGCTGGGCTTCGACCCGGCCGACTGCGTGGTGTTCGAGGACTCCGAGGCAGGCATCCTGGCGGGGCGCGCCGCCGGGATGCGGGTGGTGGGCGTCGGACCGCGCGCGGGCGCGTTCGCCCCGGACGTGCACGTACCGGACCTCACGCACGTGCGCGTGGAGGCGGACGGCGCCGACGGCACGATCCGCCTCCACATCGGCTCGTAGGCGTCAGGGCGCGAGCGCCTCGTACAGGCTGAAGCCCGCCAGCGCCAGCATCAGGCAGGCGGCGACCCTGGTGATCAGCCGCAGCGGTACGTACTTCATGAGCGTCCGCCCGCCCAGGATGCCGATCCCGGCGACGGCCCACAGGGCGAGTACGGCGCCGAGGCCGACGGAGAGCGGGTTGTCGTAGCGGGCGGCGAGGTTCGCGGTCATGATCTGGGTCAGGTCGCCGAACTCCGCGACCAGGATCAGCATGAAGCCCGCCCCGGAGACCTTCCAGAAGGACTGGTCGGCCGGGGCCTTGATGTGCTCGTCCTCCTCGTCGCCCTTCTTCAGCAGCAGCACCGCCGCCCCGCACAGGAACAGCACGCCGACCAGTGCCTGCACCAGCCGGTGCGGGAGCAGGGTCAGGACGCTGCCGGCGGCGACGGCGAGGACGACGTGGACCGCGAACGCGGCGGCGACACCGGCGAAGACGTACGACGCGCGGTAGCGGGTGCCCAGCATGAGGCCGGCGAGGGCGGTCTTGTCGGGGAGCTCGGCGAGGAAGACGACGCCGAAGGTGATCGCCATGATCGTGAGGCTGAGCACGGGATGGGGTTCCTCAATCGGTCGGGCTCCGCCGTACCGAGAAGAGACGTCTCAGGGGTCGCTTCGGCAAGGCGGCGCCATGGATGCGGGCATGGCACTGCTGTCGCCGAAGGTCTCGCTGGCGGGCACACGGACCACCGCGTGCCGCCTCCGGGCGCCGGCCGGGCACGAGGCCCAGCAGTATGTCGACGGTCCGGCGAAGAGCTACTCCCCTTCTGCTCCGTCCAGGGTACGCGATACCGGCAGAGGGGCGGGTTGGGGGGCTTGGACGTGCGGGCGGGGGCGGGTGCACCGGATGGGGGCGGGTGCACCGGATGGGGGCGGGTGCACCGGATGGGGGCGGGTGCACCGGATGGGGGCGGGTGCACCGGATGGGGGCGGGTGCACCGGATGGGGGCGGGTGCGGACCGCACCCTCAGCCGTCTTCGTCCCGGTGCAGTTTCCCGCGCGCCACCAGCTCCAGAACCGCCGCCACCGCCACGCCCTGCACGGCCATCAGCCCCACCAGGACGAACAACTGCACCGCGCCCGCCAGCAGCGGTGACGCCCCGCCCAGCAGCATCCCGACGAACGCGCCCGGCAGGGTGACCAGGCCCACCGTCCTGGTCTGGTCGAGCCCCGGCAGCAGCGCGTCCGCCGCCGCCTCCCGCGCCACCTCCAGCCGCGCGTCCCGGTCCAGCAGCCCGAGCGCCAGCCCCGCCTCCACCTCGCCGTGCCGCGTCCCCAGCTCGTCCAGGGCGCGCCGCCCGCCCAGCACCGTCGCGGTGAGCGCCCCGCCGATGAGGATGCCGGTCACGGGGATCAGGGCGATGCCCTTGACCGGAACGAGCCCGGTCAGCACCAGCGCGCCGACGACCGGAACGACCCCGGCGGCGATGGGCACGGCCGCCCACCACCAGGTGCCGTTGGGCGTGATGCGGCGCCCGGCGGTGCGGACGGCGACGGCGTACATGAGCAGCAGGAAGGCGAGCAGCAGCGGTACGGCGCGGACGACCCACCCGATGACCAGCGACACGGCGGCGAGCTGCACCGCGGCCCGCACCCCCGCGGTGACGATCTCGCGCGGCGCCCGCAGGTGGGCGAGCGCCGCGACGGTGGCGGCGACGGCGAGCAGGACGGCGAGGACAGCCGCGAACGTGGCGTTGACGGGCAGCAGCACAGCACCACCCTAGAGAGGCCCGACCCCGAAGAGCACCAACCCCAAAGCCGGACAAGCCAGGTGCCGGAACGTCAGAAACCGGGCACACCCCTTGATGTGACGTGCACATGTCGCCACTCTGTAACCCGGCGCATCCCCCGGGGAAACCTGGCGCCACCACGATGACCGAGCCGCCCGAACGGGCGATCCGGCCAACACCCCCACATCCCAAGGGAGTCACCCATGTCCGGTGTCTACGCGCGTCGAATAGCCGGGCTCGCCGCGTCCGCCGCCCTCACCGCCACCGGCGTCCTGGCCACCGCCCCGGCTGCCCAGGCCGCCCCGCCCACCCCGATCAGCGCCGCCACCGCCCGCACCTACCTGAGCCAGCTCACGGTGAAGGCGGAAGGTTCCTCCAGCGGTTACAGCCGCGACCTGTTCCCGCACTGGATCACCCAGTCGGGAAGCTGCAACACCCGCGAGGTCGTCCTCAAGCGCGACGGCGTGAACGTCGTTCAGGACTCCAGTTGCGCCGCGATCAGCGGAAGTTGGTACTCCGAGTACGACGGCGCCACCTGGCGCGCGGCCTCGGACCTCGACATCGACCACGTCGTGGCCCTCGCCGAGGCCTGGCGCTCCGGTGCGAACGCCTGGACCACGTCACAGCGCCAGGCCTTCGCCAACGACCTGACCCGCCCGCAGCTCATCGCGGTCACCGACGACGTCAACCAGGCCAAGAGCGACCTCGACCCCGCCGAGTGGCTGCCGCCGCGCACCGCGTACCGCTGCACCTACGCCCGGATGTGGGTGCACGTGAAGCACCACTGGAACCTGAGCGTGGACTCGGCCGAGAAGAGCGCGCTCCAGTCCGTGCTCAACGGCTGCTGAGCCGCCCTCCCCGCCGGGCGCTACCGCCGGTTGTTACCGCCGGCCGTTACCGCCGGGTGCTCCCCGCCGCCTCCGTCGTTCCGTACCGTTGGAGTACGGGCGGGCGACGGAGGAGGCCGGAGATGGCAGCCGGACTGCGCTTGGGACCGGTCCTGCGGTACGTCGACTGGGAGCGCGGCGACCGGGCGACCGTTTGGATCGAGGCCGACCGGCCCTGCACGGCCGAGGTCCGGTGCGCCGACGGCGGCGGCGGGGAGACGCGCACCTTCCAGGTGGCCGGGCACCACTACGCCCTCGTCCCGGTCACCGGCCTGACGCCCGGGTCGACGAACCCGTACGAGGTGCTGCTCGGCGGCCGCCCGGTGTGGCCGCCCGCCGAGGCCCGGTACCCGGCGAGCACGATCACCACGCCCAGCCCCGGCGCTGACGGCCTCCGGATCACCTTCGGCTCCTGCCGCTGGTCCGCGCCGCCCGGTGACGGCAAGGACCCGGTGGGCCCGGACGCGCTGGACAAGCTCGCCGCCCGGCTGTCCGCCGACCCCACGGCCGTACGCCCCGACGTCCTGCTCCTGCTCGGCGACCAGGTGTACGCGGACGAGACCTCCGAGGCGACCCGCCGCTGGCTCTCCGCGCGCCGCGACCTGCGCGAGCCGCCCGGCGCCCAGGTCGCGGACTACGAGGAGTACACCCACCTCTACTACGAGTCCTGGCTGGACCCGAGCGTGCGGTGGCTGCTCTCCACCGTCCCCAGTTGCATGATCTTCGACGACCACGACGTCGTCGACGACTGGAACACCAGCGCCGCCTGGGTCGCGGACATGCGCCGTACGGAGTGGTGGCAGGAGCGGATCCTCAGCGGGCTGATGTCGTACTGGGTCCACCAGCACCTGGGCAACCTCTCCCCCGACGAGCTGGACGCCGACCCCCTGTACGCGGCGGTGCGCGCGGTGCCGGACGGGACGGAGTTGCTGCGGCGGTTCGCGGCGGAGGCGGACGCGGATCCGGCCCGGGTGCGCTGGAGCTACCGGCGGGACTTCGGGCGGACCCGGCTGGTGATGATGGACACCCGGGCGGGCCGGGTGCTGGACGAGCCCGGGCGGGCCATGCACGACGAGGCCGAGGAGCGGTGGCTGCACGAGGAGGTACTGGCCGGCCGGGGGGACTGCGACCACCTGCTGATCGGCTCCTCCCTGCCGTGGCTGCTGCCGCCGCTCATGCACGACGCCGAGGTGTGGAACGCCGCGCTGTGCCGGGGCGTGCGCGGCACGCGCTGGGCGCGGCTCTCGGAGGCCGTGCGCCGCACGGCGGACCTGGAGCACTGGTCGGCGTTCCCGGAGTCGTTCGACCGGCTGGCGCGGCTGCTGGCGGAGGCGGGCAGCGGGCCGGACGCCCCGGCGACGGTGTGCGTGCTGTCGGGCGACGTGCACCACGCGTACGTCGCCGAGCCGGCCTGGCACGAGGCGGCCCCCCGGGCGCGGGTGGTGCAGCTCACCTGCTCGCCGGTGCACAACCGCATCCCGCGCGTACTGCGCTGGGCGTTCCAGATCGGCTGGGGCCCGGCCGGGCGGTGGCTGGGGCACATGCTGCGGCGGCACGGGCGGACCCGGCGGCCGGTCGTCGACTGGCGCCGCACGGGCGGGCCGTGGTTCGGCAACCAGCTCATGACGCTGACCCTGCACGGGCGGTCGGCCCGGTTGCGGCTGGAGCACGCGGCGGCGCGGGGGCGCGGCCGGAGCGACGCCGAGCTGACGACCGTACACGAGCGGACCCTGACGGACGGACGCTGACGGACGGACGGACGCTGACGGACGGATGCTGATCGACGGACGGACGCCGACGGACGGACGGACGCCGAGCCCGCGGCCCACGGACCCGGGCTGTGAACGTACGGTGAACGTCCGGTTCAGGCCTCCCCCATTCCCACCCATAGCGGATGGTGATCCTCCGGCCAGGGGTTCGGTGAGGGGCGCGGCACCGGCATGATGAGCTCTCGCACCACCCCCTGCCGCCGGGAGTCCGAGTCTTGTCGTCCGAAGTTCCCCACGCCATAGCCCTGGTCGGTGCAGGCCCCCGTGGCACGTCCGTACTCGAACGGCTCTGCGCCTCCGTCCCGGAACTGGCCGCGGGAACGCCGCTGACGGTCCATGTCGTCGACCCGGCCTCTCCGGGGGCGGGCCGGGTCTGGCGCAGCGACCAGCCGGCCGAGCTGCTGATGAACACGGTGGCCTGCCAGGTGACGGTCTTCACCGACGAGAGCGTGCGCTGCGAGGGCCCGATACGCCGGGGGCCGAGCCTGTACGAGTGGGCCGCCTCCCGCGCGTACCGGCTCGGCCCCGACGACTACCCCACGCGCGCGTGCTACGGCGCCTACCTGGAGTGGGCGTTCGCCCGCGCGGTGGCCGAGGCGCCGCCGGAGGTGACCGTGCGCGTGCACCGGGCGCGGGCCGTGCGCCTGGAGGGCGCCGGCCCCCTCCACACGCTCACGCTCGACGACGGCACGGTCCTCGCCGGCCTCGACGCGGTCGTCCTCGCCCAGGGTCATCTTCCGGCGGCCGATCCGTCCTCGGAGCTCCTGGGCGGGTACGCGGTGCGCCACGGGCTGCGGCACTTCCCGCCGGCCAACCCCGCGGACCTCGACCTCACGCCGATCGCGCCCGGCGAGCCGGTGCTGCTGCGGGGCCTGGGCCTGAACTTCTTCGACCACATGGCGTTGCTCACGGAGGGCCGGGGCGGGGCTTTCGTACGGGAGGGCGGCGCGCTCAGGTACGCCCCCTCGGGCCGGGAACCCCGGCTGTACGCCGGTTCGCGGCGCGGCGTCCCGTACCAGGCGCGCGGCGACAACGAGAAGGGCGCGTCCGCGCGGCACGAGCCGCTGCTGCTGACGCCCGACGTCATCGAGACGTTCCGCAAGCGGGCGGAAGCGGGCGACCCGCCGGACTTCCTGGCCGAGATATGGCCCCTGGTCGCCAGGGAGGTCGAGACGACGTACTACGAGGCGCTGCTGAGGCGGCACAAGGCGCTGCCGAGGGGCTTCCGCACCCGGTTCCTGGCCGCTCCGGAGGCCACGCTCGACGCGTACGCGGTGCCGCCGCGCGAACGGTGGTCGTGGGAGCGGGTCTCGCGCCCGCACGCGGGCGAAACGTTCCGGTCACCCGGGGACTTCCGCGCCTGGCTGCTCGCGCACCTGCGCCGGGACGCGGCCGAGGCGGCGCTCGGCAATGTGGCCGGGCCGGTGAAGGCCGCGCTGGACGTGCTGCGGGACATCCGCAACGAGCTGCGGCTGATCGTCGACCACGCGGGACTCTCGGGCGCCTCGCGCCGTGACCACCTGGACCGCTGGTACACGCCGCTGAACGCCTTCCTGTCGATCGGCCCGCCGCGCCGCCGCATCGAGGAGATGGCAGCCCTGATCGAGGCTGGGGTGCTGGAGGTGATCGGTCCCCGTATGCGGGTTCACCCGGAGAACGGCGTATTCATCGCGGAATCCCCCGATGTGCCGGACTCGGCCGTTACGGCGACCACCCTGATCGAGGCCCGACTGCCGGAGCCCGACTTGAGGCGCACCGGAGACACGCTCCTCGCCGGAATGCTCCACTCCGGCCAGTGCCGCACCCATGTCGTCGACGGCTACGACACCGGAGGGCTGGACGTCACACCGTCCCCGTACCGCCTGATAAACCGTCAAGGACGCGCTCACCAGGCCGTTTTCGGCCTGGGCGTCCCCACCGAGGGGGTGCACTGGGTGACGGCGGCGGGCGCCCGGCCCGGTGTCGACTCGGTGACCCTCTCGGACACGGACGCGGTGGCTCGAGCCGCCCTCCGGGCGTGCTCCGACGCGGAAGCGGAACGGCCGAATGTTGAACTTGCAAGTATCGATTAGGACTGCCTAACCTGTGGGCTCGTCGGTTCCGTCCCCAAACCGAAGGACCCCCATGTCCAACATCACCGCGCGCCTCGATCAGGCCCGCCCCTACGTGCTCGGCCTGTTCCGGATAGTCGTCGGGCTCCTCTTCCTCTGCCACGGCGCCGCCTCGCTCTTCGGCGTCCTGGGCGGAGCGGGCGGCACCGGGGGCACCGTCCCGGCCGGCACCTGGCCCGGCTGGTACGCCGCGGTCATCGAACTCGTGGCTGGCGCCCTGGTCCTGGTGGGCCTGGGCACCCGCGCCGCCGCCTTCATCGCCTCGGGCGCCATGGCCTACGCCTACTTCAAGGTCCACCAGCCGATGGGCCTGTTCCCCCTCAAGAACGGCGGCGAACTGGCGGCCATGTACTGCTGGTCGCTGCTCCTGCTGGTCTTCACCGGCCCGGGCGCCCTCTCCCTGGACAGCCTCTTCACCTCCTCCCAGCAGGACCGCAAGCAGGAGCCGGTCACCGCGTAGCGGCGCACGGAGGCTCCCCGCCGGCGGGGCTCGCCCCCCGGGTCGGCAGCCGGCGCGGGGACGGGCGACCTCACACAGTCACAGCCAGTCCCCCGCCCGGGTGATCGCCCGGGCCGCCTTCCGGCGTACGCTTTGCGCCTGTCCGGCCGCCCGCTCCACGGGACCGGCTTCACGGGACCGGGGAGTGAAGGTGCTCGAAAGCGTGGCCGCCGGCCCATGGATCTACACGGCTGTCGCCGTCTCCGTCCTCCTGGACGTGTTCCTGCCGGTACTGCCCAGCGGCATCCTCGTGATCACGGCCGCGACGGTCGCCGCGACCGGGAGCGGCTCCCTCCTCGCGCTGACGCTGTGCGCGGCCACGGCCTCCCTGCTGGGTGACCTCGTCGCGTACCGCCTCGCGTGGCGCGGGCGGTCCCGCCTGCACCGGGCGATCGCCCGTTCGCGACGGCTGACCACGGCGCAGGAACGTCTCGGCGCGGCGCTGGCGCGCGGCGGCGGCGTCCTCGTCGTCATCGCCCGGTTCGCCCCGGCGGGCCGCTCGGTGGTGTCGCTGGGCGCGGGCGCGGCGCGGCGCAAGGCCAGCCAGTTCCTGCCCTGGTCCGCCCTGGCGGGCGTGGCCTGGGCCTCGTACAGCGTGAGCCTGGGGTACTTCGGCGGCCAGTGGCTGGGCGCGACCTGGACCGGCGTGGCGGTCTCGGTGCTCGCCCTGTTCCTGGCGGGCGCCCTCGCGGCGTACGTCATACGCCGCCCGCCCGCCCCGGCACGGCGTCCCGTACCGGCTACGGGACGGGCTACGGCACCGGCTCCCGTACCGGCGCAGTCACCGGCCCACTCACCGGTTCAGTCGCCGATTCAGTCGCCGGCTTCCTAGCGGCGGCGCCCCGCACCTCGAGGCCGTCGAGCAGCCGCCGGGTCGCCTCGGCGACCTCGTCCACGGCCCGCTCGAACACCTCCCGGTTGTGCGCGGCCGGCGCCCGGAACCCGGACACCTTCCGTACGTACTGCAATGCTGCGGCGCGGATGTCCTCCTCGGTGGCCTCGGTGGGGAGCACGGGCGGGCGGAGGGTCTTGATACTGCGGCACATGGCTCCAGTGTGCGCCTGCCGCCCGCCCGAGCCCACCGTCACCGCGTACGTCGCTTCCGTTCCCGTTCCCGCTCCCTCTCCCGCTCCCTGTCGATCGTGTAGGTCGCCCAGTCCCCGCGGTGCAGGTTGCACCGTGAGGCGCCCACCATGGCGAGCCGCCGGCAGCAGCCGCCGTGCTTGGTGCGCGCTCCGCACTTGGACTGTGTACGGGCCATGTCGCCTCCTGGTATCGGCCGGTTCCCCGCTGGTCCCCCGCTGGTCCCCCGGAGGCAGAGTCCCGCCGGCCCGCCCCGGCGAGGCAGGGCGCACGGCGGTCCCACGAAGGTGCGCTCCGTCGCACGCGCGGTTCGGCACGCGATGCGCGACGCATGGGCGGAACCTAAACTGGCGGCGGAGGTACGCACCATGTCCAAGCGAGGAAACAAGCGCCGCGCCCGCAAGAAGAAGGGCGCAAACCACGGCAAGCGGCCTAACGCCTGACCCGGTCCTCCGCCGCCCGCAACAGCCGCCGCTCCAGCACCGCCACGTGCTCGGGGTGGCGCGCGCGGGCGTGCCGCAGCAACACGTCCCGAGCCGTGGCGCCGACGCGGCGCTTCTTCGGGTGGCGCGCGGTGAAGTGCTCGCTCGCGAAGAACTCCACGGCCCCGTCCAGCCCTGCCGCGTCGCTCTCCCGCACCGCCCACGCCAACGCGTCCGTCGCCGCCGCGCCCAGCACGGCCAGGGGCGCCTGCCGGGCGATCAGCCGCGCGGCGCCGCCCCCACCACGGGGCCTGCCGAGCCAGGCGAACACCAGGTTCAACGGCGTCGCGGCCACCGTCCCGGGAGCGGGCGGCTCGCCACGCGCCCACGCCTCGGCGTACCGCCGCAGCGGCTCCGGCGCACCCGCGGCCCAGGCGGCACGGTGCTGCCCCGGTATGGAGCGCGGGTCCGCCGGGTCGAGCAGCGGCAGCGGACCGTGCCGGTCGGCTTCACGGACGCGCTGACCGGCGGCGTCGTACAGCGTGGACCGGAACTCACCGAGGCACATGCACTCGAAGCCCTCCCCCTGCCCGTCCCGCAGGTCTCCCAGCGCACCCATCACCTCCCCCACCTGCCCCGCCTCCGTGACCTCGTAGGTCTCCGGATGACCGGGCAGGACGGCTGCGTTCCGACGGTCCGTCACCACGATCCGCACCGTCCTCCCCGGTCGGCCGGTCACAACACCGCCCCCGCCTGGTCGTGGAACACCTCGGGCCAGTAGCGGTAGTCGTCCGGACCGGTCGCGGGGAGGCAGGCGACCGGGTCCACCGAGGCGAGGACGGCGACCATGGTGTCGGCGAGCTGGTGGTAGAAGTCGTCGGTCAGGCCGTGCTCCTTGTCGAGCTTCTGCTCACGGCTGTGCATCCACACCGTGAAGGCGAGGGTCGAGATGTCGGCGTTCACCGGCACCGCCGTATCGGCACCGCATTCGAGGTAGTGGACCGCGCCGGTACGGCCGTCGATCACGATGTCGAAGTCGTGCATCAGCCCGCCCAGGACGAGCAGCCGGCCGATGTCGGCGGGCAGCGTGTCACCGGCGGGCAAGTGGCGCAGCCGTGGGTCCCGGCGGAGCCGTTCACGCTCCTCGGTCACGGTCTCCAGCAACGTGTCCTCGTCGCCCAGCCAGAACATCAATCCGTCCTTGGGCAGCCCCACCTCGGCGAGGAACCGCCGGGTCGGCCCGTGCTCCAGCCCGGCGGGCATGTCCGCCGGATCCACCCGCACGATCTCCTCCGCCCCGAACTCCTCCTCCATGATCCCCACCGGCAGATCGAGCCGCAGTCCCCTGCCGGGGCGGGCGATCAGGGCCATGGGCCGTATCAGCGCGGCGATCCGCCAGAACGCCGGGATCTTCCCCTCTCAGCCCGCCCCCTCGTCCACGAACACGGCCAGCAGCCGCTCCGTCGCCGCCTCGACCACCTCGGCCCCACTCCGCCCGGCCAATCCGGCGAACCGCCCGCTCAGCGTGGCGAGTTCATCAACGGCCGCCAGGAGGCGGGCGAGCACCTCCAGCGACGGGGCGAGCGGAAGGATCCGGGCGTATCGCGGCGAGTACATCTCCAGGCTGAAGACCCGCCCCGTCTCACCGTCGACAACGACGTCCTGCGCGTCGAGCCCGTCGACCGGCAGGTGCCCCACGGCGACCAAGCCCGCGATGTACGGGTCGAGTTCGGCAGGGTCGTACTCCTCGTCGACGAGATGCGACGCCGTCACCGCCCTCCCCTCCGCCAGCCGCGTGAACCGCACCGGCTCGGGCGATTCCGGCAGCCTGCCCCCGGCGAGCCATCGCCGCGTCGGCTCGTGCGTGATATTCGGATGGATGACGTTCATGGTGTGCCCCCGTAGCACTCTGAGAGTGATCTCCCAGACACCACCATAGGAGCGACCACTGACAACGGCCCGCAGGCCCCAAACCCGCACGCCCACCCCGCCGTTCGATTAGTTTGGAGGCCCGTTGACGACCACTGTGCCCCAGGAGGCCCCTGTGCCGGACCGCGACCCCGCGCCCGTCTCTGCCGCGGAGATCCACTCCAGGATCGACACCAGCAAGCCGCACTCGGCCCGCTTCTGGAACTACTTCGTGGGCGGCAAGGACTACTACGAGGTGGACCGCGAGCTCGGCGACCAGATCAAGGCGATCTTCCCCGGCCTGGTCGACGTGGCCCGCACGAGCCGGCGCTTCCTCGGCCGCGCGGTCCGGCACCTGGCCGGCGAGCAGGGTGTCCGCCAGTTCCTCGACATCGGCACCGGCCTCCCGACCGGCGACAACACCCACGAGGTCGCCCAGCAGGTCGCCCCCGACACCCGGATCGTCTACGTCGACAACGACCCCCTGGTCCTGGCCCACGCCCGCGCGCTCCTCACCAGCACCCCCGAGGGCCGCACCGCGTACGTGGACGCCGACATGTACGACCCCGACACGATCCTCGAAGCCGCCTCGGCCACCCTGGACCTGTCCCGGCCCGTCGCCCTGATGATCCTCAACACCCTGGGCCACGTCGCCGACTACGACACCGCCCGCTCCCTGATCACCCGCCTCATGGCAGGCCTCCCGTCCGGCAGCTACCTCACCATCTGCGACGGCACGTCCACCAGCGAAGGCATGATCGCCGCCTCCGAGGCCTACAACAAGAGCGACGCCATCCCCTACTACGTACGCAGCGTCGACGACATCACCGGCTTCTTCGACGGCCTCGACCTGGTCGCCCCCGGCATCGTCCCCGTCACCGACTGGCGCCCCGACCCCACCACCCCCAAGCCCTCCACCCCGGTCGACGCCTACGGCGGCATCGGCCGGAAGCCGTAATCATCAGGCGGGAAACGGGCTGGCCCAGGGCTCCTCGTCCATGGGGAGCCCGTCACGTCGCCGTTGGGCATGCGGTAGATCGTTTCTCGTCCTTGCCCGCCACGCAGCGCGCCGTGCGCGGGCCTTGATGAAGTAGGGAAGGTTCTACCGCGCTGGAAGCGGGTGGGGTCCTTCATGACTTCGGACGCTAGGGCCGTCCCGTCCAGGCGCCGCCTTCCTGGCCGTGAGTGACCACGGCCGTTGATGTCAGGTCCGTACGTCGAAGACCCCCAGCCGTGGTCGGCTGGGGGTCTTCGTTACTGGTGGGCGCGGACGGTTTCGAACCGCCGACATCTGCTTTGTAAGAGCAGCGCTCTACCCCTGAGCTACGCACCCGTGGATTGAGTGAACAGCGTACATGGCCCCCCGGTGGATCCTGCAAACCCGGGGCTGCCGGGTGGGCGGGGCGGGGGGTAGCCCTACCTGCGGCAGGGTGGGTTGCCGGATCGTGGCGGGGTGGGGTGGACACGTAGCGTGAGGGGCGGACATAGAGACCTAGGGGGAATCATCGTGGGTGCACGCCGGATCCGGACGTCGGTGGTGGTTGGTGGAGTGGTGCTGGGAGCGCTGGGGCTCGCCGGGTGTGGGGGTGCCGATGTGGAGGGGGCGCCGGTGGAGCGGAAGGCGTTCGGGTTCCGGGGCGAGACGCTGGTCGTGGACGCGGACGATTCGGAGCTCGTCCTGGTGCCGGCGGATGTGAAGGACGTGGAGGTGACCCGGCAGGTCGACGGGTGGGTGGTGATGGGGGACGGGCCCGCGCCGGTGTGGAAGCTGGAGGGCGGCCGGCTCACGTTGCGGGTGGAGTGTGACGCGCTGGTGAGTGATTGCCGGGCGCGGCATGAGGTGCGGGTGCCGCGAGGGGTGGCGGTGACGGTGGAGGACGACAACGGGGACGTGACCGCCGAGGGGTTCGAGACGGCGCTCAAGGTGACCTCGGGCAACGGGACGGTGACCGTGCGGGACGCGGGTGGGCCGCTGGAGTTGCGGAGTGAGAACGGGGACGTTCAGGTGGAGGGCGCGACCTCGAAGAACGTGGTGGCGCGGTCGGAGAACGGGGAGATACGGCTGGCACTCAGGGCGGTGCCGGACCGGGTCGAGGCGGTGAACGCCAACGGCGACGTCGCCGTCGAACTGCCGGGCGGGGACACCCGGTACGCGGTGGAGGCGGGGAGTGCCAACGGGGAGGTGAGGGTGGACGTGCCTACCGACGCGGGCAGCGGCCACGGAGTGAGGGCAAGGAGCGAGAACGGCGAAGTCGCTGTGCGAAGCGCGAACTGATGGGCTCGTGTGTTCGTCCTTACCTGGTGGGAGAATGAACCGGTCAGGGGCGGACAGACGGCACGGGAGCGAATGTGACGGCGACACACGCGCGGCGGTACGTGAAAGATGTGCTCGCGCTGATGTTGTTGCCGGTGCCGTTGGTGGTCGCTGTGCTGCCCGGGGCGTTCGCCGGGGGCGGGACGCGGCGCTGGTTCGGGGGGCGCGGGGAGAGTCAGCGTGCGGAGGCGCAGGCGGCGAGGGACGCGGCCGCGGCGGCGTTCTATGAGTTGGACACCGCTCAGCGGGATCTGCGGATCTCGATCGAGACGATCACGGCGGTGGACGCGTCGCCGGGGGCTCGCCGGGCGGTGGACGACTTCGCCGCGCTGGGGCGTCGGATCGACGAGGTGAGCCATGCGTACATCACGGCGGTCGATGCGTACGACCTGGACCGGGACGATCTGGACGCCTCCGTCGCCTCCCGGGCGCGCGGCGAGCTGAACCGGGCCAAGGACGACCTCGTCCGTGTGAAGGGGGAGCTGGACAGGTTCGAGCAGGGGTTGGGGCCGCTGCTGGCCACGGCAGAGACGCAGCTCGCGCGGCTGGCGCCCGCCGTCGAGCGGGCGAGAGCGGCGCTTCTTTCGGCGAGCAACGCCCTCGATACGGTGCGCGGCTCCGGTCTGCGGGCCGACGATCTCGCGGCGCGGCTGGCCGCCCTCGGCCCCGAGCTGACCAAGCTCAACCAGGGCGCGGGGCAGCACGGCGTCACCGAGACGTTGCAGCGGGCGGACCGGGTCCTCCGGGACGCGGAGGCCGTGCGCACGGAGGCGGAGCGGCTGCCCGAGCGGGCTGCCGAGATCGACAAGCGGCTGGTGTCGCTACGGACGCGCGCACAGGCGCTCGCCAACCGTGCCGCCTCCGTCGAGCCGGTCCTCAGTGAGCTGCGCCGACGCTTCAGTGCCGCCTGCTGGCAGGACCTCCAGCCCGTTCCCGAGCAGGCGGCCAAGAATGTCCGCCAGGCCGAGCAGAAGCTCCACGAGGCGGCCAAGGCCCGCGAGGAGCAGAGCTGGGCGGACGCGACGGCGTTGCTGTCGACGGTGCGGGCGCTGCTGAACAGCGCGGACGAGGCGGTGTCGGCCGCCGGTGACCGGCTCAACCGGTTGAACGCCGTCTCCAAGGACCCGCAGGCCGAGATCGAGCGCACCCGTTTCGCGATCCGTGACGCCCAGCGGCTCGCCATGGCCGGCCGCCACACCCCCGATCCCCGTCACGCCCGGCCGCTGGACGATTCGGTGGCCCGGCTGGAGCGGGCGATCGCGGGGCTGGAGGGCCGCCACCCCGACTACTGGCACTTCCTGACCGAGACGGAGGGCGTGCGGGCCGCGGTGGCGCGGGTGGTCGAGATGATTCGGGAAGAGCGAGGCGGCGGGCACTGACCGCGCGGTTAATCTGGGGCCATGCCTCGCTACGAGTACCGCTGCCGCACCTGCGGAGACACCTTCGAACTGAACCGTCCCATGGCCGAGTCGTCCGCCCCAGCGGCCTGCCCCGACGGGCACGACGACACCGTCAAGCTGCTGTCCGCCGTCGCGGTGGGCGGTACGGCGGCGAAGGGCGGTGCGCCCGCGCCGTCCCAGGGCGGGGGCGGCGGATGCTGCGGGGGCGGGTGCTGCGGCTGACCCGCGTCCGGGTCCCCGGCCGGACAGGCCCTGGCTGCCACGCCACCTCCCGCAGCTCGTCCAGTGCCCGCCCGCTCTCCTCGTGGGCCTTCAGCAGGGGTTCGGCGGCGCGCTCGGGGTCACGGTGGCGCCGGGGCGCGGCCGCGAACGCGCCTGCCCCGCACACGGGGGAAAACCGCAGTACAAAGACGGGGGCGGCCTTCAGTGTGCCTTCAGCTCGCTTTCCCTAGCGTGGAGTCATGGAACGCTGGATCAACAGCCTCATGGACACGCTCGGTGCGCCCGGGGCCGGGCTCGCGATAGCCCTTGAGAACCTCTTCCCCCCGCTGCCGAGCGAGGTGATCCTTCCGCTGGCGGGGTTCGCCTCGGCGAGCGGCCGGATCGACCTGATCGCCGCGCTGCTGTGGACGACTGCCGGCTCCGTCATGGGCGCGCTCGCGCTGTACGGGGTCGGGGCGCTGCTCGGCCGGGAGCGGACGATCGCCGTCGCGAGCAGGCTGCCGCTGGTCAAGGTCGCCGACATCGAGCGTACGGAGGCGTGGTTCGGGCGGCACGGCACCAAGGCCGTGTTCTTCGGGCGGATGGTCCCGGTCTTCCGCAGCCTCATATCCGTGCCGGCCGGTGTCGAGCGCATGCCGCTGCCGGTGTTCCTCGGGCTGACGACGCTCGGCAGCGCCATATGGAACACCGTGTTCGTCCTCGCCGGTTACGCGCTGGGCGACAACTGGGAGCAGGTCACCCAGTACGTGTCGCTGTACTCGAAGGTGGTGCTGGTGGTGGCGGCCGGCGCGGTGATGGCGTTCGTCGGCGTCCGGATACTCAGGCCGGGGACGGGCGTACGGCGGAGCTGAACCGGCGCAGGATCTCCTCGCCCGCCAGCACGCCACGCTCCTCCAGCGCGTCGATGTGGTCGGCGTTCCAGCCGGTCTCGGCGAGCTCTCCGTGGCCGGGCCGCCAGCCCTGGTCGGCGGCGAGCAGCAGATCGGCGTCGAGCAGCGAGTCTCCGGCGGCCAGGACACGGTCCGCCCCGGCGCGGCGGGCGACCTCCCGGACGGCGGCGCTCTTGGTGAGCGGCTGGGGAACGGCGTACACCTTGCGCCCCTGGAGGGACACCGCCCAGCCGCGCGGCGCGGCCCACGCGGCGAGCTCCTTCATCCAGCCGTCGGGCAGCAGGGCGCGCTCGACGACCAGGTACGCGAAGAGGTCCTCGGCGACCCGTTCCTTCAGCAGCCAGGCCGGGTCGGCGACGGCGAGCAGGTGGGCGCGGACCTCGTCGAGCGTGGCGCACTCGTCGGCGAGGCGGGCGGCGACGTCACGCCGCCAGCCGGGGTCGGAGACGCCGTCGACCAGCAGGTGTCCGCCGTTGGCGCAGATCGCGAACTTCGGCGGCGGTCCGGGGAGCCGGATGCGGTGGTACTGCTCGCGGGTGCGGGTGGTGGTGGGTACGAAGACGCAGTGGCGCGGCAGTTCGGTCAGGAGGCCGGCGGCGGTCTCGGTCACGTACGACAGCGGCTTGTGGTCGTACGTCTCGACGCACAGCAGGCGCGGCGCTTCGGCGTCCGGCATGGTCAGGCCGAGGGCGGCGGAGGAGTAGATGAGGGTGCGGTCCAGGTCGCTGGCGACGAGTGAGGTGACGGTCGCGGTCATCGGCCGGTCACCGCCTTGCCGTCGGCGCCCGTGGCGCCCCGGGTGTACTTGGGGTGGATCAGCCCGACGCAGGTGTAGTGCAGGTCGTCGGCCTCCTCGACCGGAACGCCGCGCTGCTCGGCCAGCAGCCGTACGTGGTCGAGGTCGGCGCCCGCGCCGCGCTGGGCGAGGATCTTCCACGGGACGCGGCGCAGCAGGACGCGGGTGGTCTCGCCGACGCCGGGCTTGACCAGGTTGACGTCGTGGATGCCGTACTCCTCGCTGATCCGCTCGACGGCGGCCCAGCCCTCCCAGGTGGGGGTGCGGTCGGCGGCGAGGAGTTCCTTGACGTCGGCGTCGACGGCGGTCGCGACCTCGTCGAAGTGGGAGGTGATGGTGGTCAGGAAGGCGTTGGACACGTCGGCGCCGGCGAGTTCACGGTAGAACTTCGCGCCGTGGAAGTCGTTGGGCCCGACGAGGTCGGCGCGCAGCACGGTGCGGGATATGAGGCCGGAGACGGTGGAGTTGAGGCAGGCGGAGGGGATGAGGAAGTCTTCGCGGGTGCCGTAGGTGCGGACGCACGAGCCGGGGTCGGCGAGGACGGCGATCTCGGGGTCGAAGCCGGGGAAGTCGGCCAGGGCGGCGGCCAGTTCACGGGTGATGGCGCCCTTGCCGGTCCAGCCATCGACGAACACGACGTCAGCGGGGTCGTGGTGGGCGGCGAGCCAGCGCAGCGCGTTGGCGTCGATGCCCCGGCCGCGCACGATGGACACGGCGTAGTGCGGGAGGTCGAGGCCGTGGCGGTGGAGCGCCCAGCGGCGCATGAGTACGCCGACGGGGGTGCCGGCGCGGGCCAGCGACACGAGGACGGGGCGCGGGGACCGCTCGGCGAGGACCGTCTCGGTGACGGTGCCGACGGCGCGGGCGATGCGGGCGGCGGAGGCGTCCAGGGCGGCGTGGAACAGGGCCTGGTAGCGGTCGCTGGGCTGGTACTCGACGGGCAGCGACTCGGCGTAGTGGGCGCCGCCGCTCTGGATGGCCTCCTCGCGCTCCTCGGTCGGGGCCTCCAGCTCGACGTCCGAGAGGTCCTGGAGGAGCCAGCCGACCTCGTCGGGGGCGTAGGAGGAGAAGGCCGGGCCGCGGAGGGGCTCGGGCAGCATGGTGGCCCTTTCGGGGACGTAGGACGGTATGACGGCGAGCAGCACGTGCGGTATGTGCGCGGCGAGCTGGGCCAGGAGGCCGTCCGGGGCGTGCAGGGCGGGGGTGTCGGCGGCCGAGTCGACGACGGCGACGACCGCGTCGAAGCCGGCGCCCGCGACGTTGTAGGCGTACCGGTCGCCGGGGCCGTCGGCGGGCGCGTCGTGGGCGGGGAAGACGAGCCGGGTGCGGATCGCGTAGCCGGGGTCGTCGACGGCGAGGACGGGCGAGCGGGTGGTGGTCGAGAACCGCACCTCGGCGCCGCCGCGCTCCTCCAGCGCGACGCCCAGCGCGAGCGGCGCGTACATCAGCTCCTCGCACCCGAGCACGAGCACCCGGGGCGGTGTGCCGGCGCGGCCCGGGGCGCCCACGCCGCCCTCGTCCTGCCCGGGCGCGGGTGCGAGTCCCAGGGCGGTGGCGAGGCGGGCGGCCATGGCCGGGAGCGCGGCGTCCAGGTGGGCCCGGTGGTCGGGCGTGAAGCCGTGGCGGCCGCCGTCCGGTACGCCGTCGGGCCAGCCGAGGTCGACGCGCCGCACAGACGCGGCACCGTGCGGGGAGGGCGCGGCGGCCGGGGCAAGCGCCTCGTGCTGGGCCACCAGGCCCTGGCCGCGTTCCAGGACGTCCGCCGGGAGACGGACCGTCCCGGCGGCCAGGGTGACCAGGTCCACCTGGGCGCCGATCTCCGTGGCGAAGGCCGCGAGCCGGTCGCGGTCGGCGGCCGAGCGCATGTCGACGAGCGCGACGATCACATACCGCTCGCGCGGGTAGCGGGCGTGGAGGGCCCGGACCGTGTTGAGCACCGTGTTGCCGGTGGAGAACTCGTCGTCGACCAGTACCAGCGGCCCCGGTCCCGCCAGGAGCGCCGGGTCCTCGGGGAGCAGGAGGTGCGAGGTGGCGTGCGAGTGGGCCTCCTCGAAGCCGCCCGCCCGCTCGACGCCGGGCACCGGGCGGCGCGTGGAGTGCAGGTAGGGGGCCGTGCCCAGGCCGTCGGCGACCGAGTGGCCGAGTCCGGTCGCCGTCTCCGCGTACCCGAGCACGACCGCCCGGCCCGCATCGGCGGGGCCGAGCAGCTCCCGTACCCGTACGCCCAGCTCGTAACCCGACCGCCACACCACACCCGGGCTCTGCGGGACGTGCTTGCCGAGCACGTTGGAGACGAGCAGGTGCGCCCGCTTCGGGTTGCGCCGCAGCGCCAGGCCCAGCAGCTCAGGCAGCCGCTTGTCGCCAGTCAGCTCGATTCCGAGCCGCTCCGACACCCACGTACCCGACCAGACCGCCACGTTCTCGTTCTCCTTCATGGACATGGGCTTCATGGACACTGGCTTCATGGACATGGGCCTCACTTGACCAGCCCCGCGGCCAGCAGCTCCACGAAACCGACGTCCTCCTTCGCGACGCCGAAGACCTCCGCCCGCTGGAGGGTCCGCTCGGCCCACGCGCGGTGGGGCTTCACTTCATTCATCTTGTTCGTGTACGCGCTGCGCAGCACCCCGCCGCCGCCCCGTTCCGGCCGCAGGATGTCCTGGGCGTCGCTGAACTCCTCGTGACTGACGACGGACAGCGCGTGCACCGGCAGCACGTGGGAGGGGTGGATGCACGTCTTGCCGAGCAGACCGTTGGCCCGGTCCAGCTCGATCTCGCGCAGCAGCCCGTCCAGGTCGTGTTCGATCAGCGCGGTGCGCAGCTCGTCGGCGCGCTGCTCCATGAAGGGGCTGCGGCGTAGCTGTGGCTTGAAAATGCGCTCCTGGAGGCGGAAGTACTCCCACACCGGGCCGGTGATGGTGAAGCCGGTGCCGTCGGACCTGCCCAGTACGTTGACGACGTCCGCGATGACACCGGCGACGATCTGGACGTCGTACGCCGTCATGTCGGGCGAGCGGCGCAGCCCGTACGCGGAGCAGAAGTCGGTGACGCCCAGCCGCAGGGCCAGGACCCGGTCCCGGTACTTGTCGACGATCCGGCCGATGCCGGCGAGCGTCTCGCGCCTGGTCTCCAGGTGGAGCAGCTCGGGCGACTCCAGCACGGGCATGGCGAACAGCCGCCGTCCGCACATGTTCTCGGCCATGGTGAGGGCCTCCATGAAGGGCCCGCCGCGCTCCTCGGTGAACTTGGGCACGACGAATCCGGACAGCAGCCGTGCGGCCGGGCCGAGGCGCCGGACCAGGTCGGCCAGCTGTCCCGCTTCCCGGACGCGGATGAAGAGCAGGGGCGGCTCGCCGTCCCGCTCGTGGAGGTCGGCGAACTGCCGTACGAGGTTCTCCTCCGCCCCGGTGACCTCGCCGTCGTCGATGGAGTCCTCCAGGCACAGCACCATCGACACGACGCCGCGCCCCACCTGCTTCATGACGTCGTCGGCGAGCCGGGGCCGCGTGGCGGGGCTGTAGAGCGTGGCGCCGAGGGCGGCGGCGAGGACCCGGGCCGGGGAGTCGGCGCTGAACTCGCACGGCTCCCGGTGGAAGAGGCCCGCCCGGGCAGTGGCCGGGATGTGCCCGAAATGACGCATGAGTATCCCCCGTACTGCCGTGATGGCCCGATGACATGTGGCCGGTAATAGTACGTAGGGACCGGTGTCGGGGGTTCCCCGCGGGCATGAACTTCAGGTAACTCGTCCGCTTCTCGCCCCTGCCGTGCGGCCCCCGCGTTGTCCGCCGCGTGGGCGGCCAGGCAGGATGTCGGACATGACGCACGCCATGCTGAAGGGCTCGAACGTCCCGCTCGACGCCGCGGCCGTACGGGCCGTACTGTGCTGGACCCCCGGCCCCGGGGTGCCGGACGTGGACGCTTCCGCCCTGCTGCTCGGCGGCGACGGGCGGGTGCGTTCGGACGAGGACTTCGTCTTCTACAACCAGCCGCGCCACCCGTCGGGTCTGGTGCGGCGGCTGCCGAAGAAGCGGGTGCCGGAGGGGCTGACCGACACGGTCGAGGCGGACCTCGCGGCGCTGGACGCGTCGGTGGACCAGGTGGTGGTGGCGGCGTCGTCGGACGGGGACACCTTCGATCGCGTACGGGATCTGCGGATCCTGCTGTACGACGCCGGCTCGGGCGCCACGGAGCCGCTCGCCGTCTTCGAGGTGAAGCCCGAGACGGGCGAGGAGACGGCCATCATCTGCGGCGAGCTGTACCGGCGCGGGGAGGGCTGGAAGTTCCGCGCGGTGGGGCAGGGGTATCCGACGGGGCTGATCGGCCTGGCCACGGCGTTCGGCATCTCGGTGGACGAGGCGGAGGAGACGCAGGGGACCGAGGAGACGCAGGGGCCGGAGGGGACGCAGGAGACGCAGGGGCCCGAGGGGGCGGAGCAGGCCGTTGGGCACGGTACGGCCGGGTCCGCGGACCGGCAGTCGGCGCCGGACGCCACGGCGTCGCCCACGGCTGCGACGTCGGCCACGGCTGCGGAAGCGCCCACCACCGCGGTGCCCGCGCCCCCGGCTCCGTCCGCGCCCCCGGCGCCCCCGGTACCGGCGGCTCCCCCGGCGCCGGCGCCGGCGTACGGCTACCCGCAGGCCGGTTCGCCGCAGCCCGCGTACGGTTACCCGCAGCCCGGCTCGGCCCAGCCCGCGTACGGGTATCCGCAGCCCGCCGCGGCGGCCGCGCCCGCTCCGGACCCGAACTTCCGGCTGCCGCCGATGGGCCCGCAGTTCGTACGGAACTGACGGCGGGCGGGGTCAGACCTTGCCGGCCTTGAAGCCCCGCCCCCATTGCAGGCCCCACCCGTACAGGCGGTCCAGCTCGGCCTGGAAGCCGTACACGAACCGCACCTCCCGCCGTACCACCAGCTCGTCCTTGACGTTCTCCAGCATGAAGACCGCGCAGGAACGGGCTTGTGGCGCGCGTTCGTCGAGCTCTATCTCGATGCGCGGGCCGTTGCTCGGGTAGAGGGTCATGGTGGCGTGCGTACGGTCGAACGCCGGTGTCTGGTCGTAGATGTAGACGAAGAACAGCAGGCGCTTGATCGCGTCCCGGTGGTCGAGGTTGACGAAGATCGTCTCGCCGGAGGGCGCGCCGAACCGGTCGTCGCCGCTGAGCTTCACGTACGGCGGTGAGTTGAGGTCCCCGAAGAAGCTGCCGAGCGGCTGGACCACGCCCTTGGTGCCGTCCTTCAGCTCGTAGAGACAGCCGATGTCCAGGTCCACATTGACCACACCCTGGGTGTGTGCCTGGACCACATCGGGCTTGAAGAGCTTGAGGGGGTGCCGCAGCAGCCGGCCGCTGTGCCTGGACCGGCCCTCGATGTCGGAGGTACGCATCCGCCAGGAGAGGTTGACGCGCAGGTTGCCGGTCGCCGCGCCCTGTTTGGTGAGCGAGACGGACGGGCGGCGCTTGGTCAGGTCGATGGCGTTCGTCGAGGCGCTGCCCGAGTCGAACTGCGCCGCGTTGTTGTTGCGCAACAGGTTGTCCCAGAAGGCCATGCACCCACCCCCAGTCGTCCGGTTCCCCATGGATACGCGCGGATACGCGGCGGGGCGGCCGGGAGCACCCGGCCGCCCCGCAACGGAAGCGTTCCTCAATGCCGGGGCCGCCACACCACCGCGGGCCCCGGCGAATGTCACACGGCGACGTGCGTCTTGTCCTCCTCGCCTGCCGCCGCCAGCGCCTTGTTGCGGCGCACGGAGGACAGGAAGGACGCGGCGATCAGGAAGACACCGATGGTGCCGGTGATGAGCTCGCTGATCTCGTGCTGGATGGTGATGAGCAGGATGACCGCGAGCGCGCCGATCGCGTAGTGCGCGCCGTGCTCCAGGTAGACGTAGTCGTCCAGCGTGCCCTGGCGAACCAGGTAGACGGTGAGCGACCGGACGTACATCGCGCCGATGCCGAGGCCCAGCGCCATCCAGAAGATGTGGTTGGTGATGGCGAAGGCGCCGATGACGCCGTCGAAGGAGAAGGAGGCGTCGAGGACCTCGAGGTACAGGAAGAGGAAGAACGCCGCCTTGCCGGCGAGGCCGACCGCGGAGACCGGCTTGCCTTCCTTCTTGGCCTTCTCCTCCTCCTCGTGCTCGCGTTCCTCTTCTTCCTCCAGCTTGTCCTCGAAGTACCCGGACAGGCCGCCGACCACCAGGTACGTGATCAGGCCCGCCACACCGGACAGCAGCACGGTGGCCGACTTGTCGGCGTGGCCGGTGCTGGTGTGTGCCTGGACGGCGAAGGTCATGGCGGTGATCATCAGGACGATCAGGGCGATGCAGACCGACAGCATGTCGACCTTGCCGAGCTTGGCCGCCGGGCGCTCCAGCCACTTCAGCCACTTATGCTCGCGCTCCTCGAACATGAAGTCCAGGAAGATCATGAGCAGGAACATGCCGCCGAAGGCGGCGATGGCCGCGTGCGCGTCGGTGACGAGGTCCTCGTACCGCCCGGGGTTGTCCAGGGCGAGCTGGACGGCCTCGATGGGGCCGACCTTGGCGCTGATGGCGACGATCACGACGGGGAAGACCAGCCGCATGCCGAAGACCGCGATCAGAATGCCGATCGTCAGGAAGATCTTCTGCCAGAAGGCGTTCATCTTCTTGAGGATTCCGGCGTTGACGACCGCGTTGTCGAACGACAGCGAGATCTCGAGGATCGACAGGATCAGTACGATCCCGAACGCCTCCCAGCCCCACTGCCAGGCGGCGAAAGCGAGGCCGAGCGCCGTGACGGCGAACGACCAGCCGAAGGTTTTCAGAACCACTGGCTACCCAATCGTGTTAAGTACGGGTACGGGTCTCCCCCGCGCCGTGCGCGCCGGGCTTTGAACGAACCCGGAGACGTGCTTTAGGAAACATTGACCCCGAAGTCTAGAGCGATGCCCCTCAGGCCCGATGCGTACCCCTGCCCTACCGCCCGGAACTTCCACTCGCCGCCGTACCGGTAGAGCTCGCCGAAGATCATCGCCGTCTCGGTGGAGGCGTCCTCGCTGAGGTCGTAGCGCGCCAGTTCCTGGCCGTCCGCCTGGTTCACGACGCGGATGAACGCGTTGCTGACCTGGCCGAAGGTCTGGCCCCGGTTGTCCGCCTCGTGGATGGAGACCGGGAAGACGATCTTGTCGCAGTGGGCCGGGACCCGGGGGAGGTCGACGATCAGCGACTCGTCGTCGCCGTCGCCCTCACCGGTGAGGTTGTCGCCGGTGTGCTCGACGGAGCCGTCGGGGCTGGTGAGGTTGTTGTAGAAGACGAACCATTCATCGCCGAGCACCCTGCCGTTCTGGCACAGCAGTGCGCTGGCGTCGAGGTCGAAGGGTGCTCCGGTGGTGGAGCGCGCGTCCCAGCCGAGTCCGATGAGCACCTGGGTGAGGTTGGGTGCGGCCTTGGAGAGGGAGACGTTGCCTCCCTTGGCGAGCGTGACGCCCATGACGTGGATCCTCCCCTGAGATCTGCTGCTGCGTTGTCCCGGGGACGACCCCCGGATCCCCGGCCCGCGCACGGGCCGGTCGGTGTGCCCGCGTGCCCGCGGGCGGGCGGTGAGGCACGTCGGTAAGGCACGTCCGGCGCCGCACGAGAACGTGCGGCGCCGGACGAAACTGCACGGCGTCCCCAAGCCCGGGGCGGTACCCCCGGCGTCCCGGTGCGCCCGCCCCGCGGTACGTACGCCCAACCCGGCCCACCCCGGCCCGGCCCGGCCCGGTCCGGCTCGGCGACGCGGCACGCCACGCGCCGGGCGCATCGCGGCACGACGCCAAACCCCGCGCCGGGCGCGGCACCGCACCGCGACGCAACGTGCGAGCCGAGCCGCCCCGGACGGCGCCGTCACGCACCGCGTGCCGGGCCGTACCCCACGCGCGGCCGACCCGGGCCGTTACCGCCACCGCGGCCGTTACCGCTGTCGGGCGGTGGGTCAGACGTTGACGCCGAAGTCCTGCGCGATGCCGCGCAGGCCCGAGGCGTAGCCCTGGCCCACCGCGCGGAACTTCCACTCCGCGCCGTGGCGGTACAGCTCGCCGAAGACCATGGCGGTCTCCGTCGAGGCGTCCTCGCTCAGGTCGTAGCGGGCGATCTCGGCGCCGCCGGCCTGGTTCACGACGCGGATGAACGCGTTGCGGACCTGGCCGAAGGACTGCTGACGGGTCTCGGCGTCGTAGATCGACACCGGGAAGACGATCTTGGCGACGTCGGCCGGGACGTTGGCCAGGTCGACCTTGACCTGCTCGTCGTCGCCCTCGCCCTCGCCGGTGAGGTTGTCACCGGTGTGCTCGACCGAGCCGTCCGCGCTCTTCAGATTGTTGAAGAACACGAAGTCCTGGTCGTTGCGGACCTTGCCCTCGGCGTTGACCAGAATGGCGCTGGCGTCGAGGTCGAAGTCCGTACCGGTGGTGGTGCGGACGTCCCAGCCCAGACCGACGGTGACTGCCGTCAGGCCCGGGGCCTCCTTGGTCAGCGAGACGTTGCCGCCCTTGCTGAGGCTGACTCCCACGAGTCCCTCCATTGGTTTCCAGGGGCAGCGCCCCCGTCGTGCGTTGGCATCGGATCAACGACTGGATCCTAGTGACCGGTTCCCGTCGCGAGCAGGCACTTGCGCCGAAGATGTCAGAGGGTGTCGAGCGCGGCCACGTAGTCGTTGAGGTCGCGGGCGTCCGGCAGGCCGTTGACGACCGTCCAGCGGACGACGCCCTCCTTGTCGATGATGAAGGTGCCGCGCACCGCGCAGCCCTTCTCCTCGTCGAAGACGCCGTACGCGCGCGAGACCTCGCCGTGCGGCCAGAAGTCCGACAGCAGCGGGTACTCCAGGCCCTCCTGCTCGGCGAAGACGCGCAGGGTGTGGATCGAGTCGTTGGAGACGGCGAGGAGCTGGGTGTCGTCGTTGACGAACTTCGGCAGCTCGTCGCGGAGCGCGCACAGCTCGCCGGTGCACACGCCGGTGAAGGCGAAGGGGTAGAAGAGGAGCACGACGTTCTTCTCGCCCCGGAAGTCGGCGAGCGACACGGTGCGTCCGTGGTTGTCCTTCAGCTCGAAGTCCGGGGCCTTGGTGCCGACCTGGACAGGCGTGGCCGTCTCGATCGCCTCGATCGCCATGACAGAAAGCGTCCCTTCGCTGGTGTCCACCGGGGTGTCCACTGAGTGTCGTGGGATCCCACCCTACGCACAGGGCCCCCGCCGACAGATGTCGGTGGGGGCCCTGGGGGCTGGGGGGCCGGCTGTGGCCGGCTGGGGAACCGCGGCTCAGCGCTTGCCGGTCTTGGCCGCCTTCGGCGTGACCAGGCGGCTGCCGGTCCAGTCCTTGCCCGCGTTGATGCTCCGGGTCTGCGAGAGGCCCGCGGTCTGGGCGGCCTCGTTGATGTCGCTGGGCTCGATGTAACCGTCACGGCCGGTCTTGGGCGTCAGGAGCAAGATCTCCCCGCCCTCGTCGACCAGACCGATGGCATCCACCAGCGCGTCCGTGAGGTCGCCGTCGTCATCGCGGAACCACAGCAGCACGACGTCGGCGACGTCGTCGTAGTCCTCGTCGAAGAGCTCCTGGCCGGTGACGGCCTCGATTGCCTCACGGAGCTCCTGCTCGACGTCGTCGTCGTAGCCGATCTCCTGGACCACCTGTCCGGGCTCGAACCCCAGCTTCGCCGCCGGGTTGGTCCGCTCCTCCGCGTGGTCCGCGGTCGCGCTCACGGCTTGCCTCCTGATCGTGTTTTGGAAAGTGCTTCGGCCGCGCGCGTACGCGTGGCATTGGGCGTAGTCCACACGTGCGGGGCGGATCGCGCAAGTACCCGGCGATCGAGACCGCCGAAACGGTGACTTTTGGGGCCGTCTCGCCGCAACTCCAGGCACCTTCCCGCCCGCGCCCGTGATACGCACCACGGCTCTTGACCCACTTTATTCGCTTCTACTCCTTCCGTGCGCCCGTGGGGGGCGAACGGCCGAACGGAACACATGGCCGGGTTGGGCGTAAGGTTGCGATTTGGCGGGCTCCCAGCGCCGATACGACGACCCGTGGGGGTTACCCCTCGGTAAAGATGACGTTTACCTTGCCCGGGGTACACGATGGTGGCGGCGCGACCGTACTGCTGACGCTCCACTCCCCGTAGGCTCCACCGACCAGAAGGAACAGCGTGGCTTCCGGATCCGATCGCAACCCGATCATCATTGGCGGCCTTCCCAGCCAGGTCCCGGATTTCGATCCCGAAGAGACCCAGGAATGGCTCGACTCCCTCGACGCCGCCGTGGACGAGCGCGGCCGGGAGCGGGCTCGTTACCTGATGCTCCGCCTGATCGAGCGGGCCCGCGAGAAGCGCGTGGCCGTGCCCGAGATGCGCAGCACGGACTACGTGAACACCATCGCCACCAAGGACGAGCCGTTCTTCCCCGGCAACGAGGAGATCGAGCGCAAGGTCCTCAACGCCACGCGCTGGAACGCGGCCGTGATGGTGTCGCGTGCGCAGCGTCCCGGTATCGGTGTCGGCGGCCACATCGCCACGTTCGCCTCCTCCGCTTCTCTCTACGACGTGGGCTTCAACCACTTCTTCCGGGGCAAGGACGAGGGCGATGGCGGCGACCAGATCTTCTTCCAGGGCCACGCCTCGCCCGGTGTCTACGCGCGCGCGTTCCTCCTCGACCGGCTGACCGAGGCGCAGCTCGACGCCTTCCGCCAGGAGAAGTCGAAGTTCCCCGACGGTCTGTCGTCGTACCCGCACCCGCGGCTGATGCCGGACTTCTGGGAGTTCCCGACGGTCTCGATGGGCCTCGGCCCGATCGGCGCTATCTACCAGGCGCGCATGAACCGTTACATGGAGGCACGCGGCATCGCGGACACCTCCAAGTCGCACGTGTGGGCGTTCCTCGGCGACGGCGAGATGGACGAGCCGGAGTCGCTCGGCCAGCTCTCGATCGCGGCGCGAGAAGGCCTCGACAACCTGACGTTCGTCGTCAACTGCAACCTTCAGCGGCTCGACGGCCCGGTGCGCGGCAACGGCAAGGTCATCCAGGAGCTGGAGTCGCAGTTCCGCGGCGCCGGCTGGAACGTGATCAAGCTGGTGTGGGACCGCTCCTGGGACCCGCTGCTGGCCCAGGACCGCGACGGCATCCTGGTCAACAAGCTGAACACCACGCCCGACGGGCAGTTCCAGACCTACGCGACGGAGACCGGCGCCTACATCCGGCAGCACTTCTTCGGCGACGACCACCGGCTGCGCACCATGGTCGAGAACATGACCGACGACCAGATCCTGCACCTGGGCCGTGGCGGTCACGACCACAAGAAGATCTTCGCGGCGTACAAGGCGGCGGTCGAGCACAAGGGCCAGCCGACCGTGATCCTGGCCCAGACGGTCAAGGGCTGGACGCTCGGCCCGAACTTCGAGGGCCGCAACGCGACGCACCAGATGAAGAAGCTGACGGTCGACGACCTGAAGCGCTTCCGCGACCGGCTGCACCTGCCGATCTCCGACAAGCAGCTCGAGGACGGCCTGCCGCCGTACTACCACCCGGGCCGCGACTCGGAGGAGATCCAGTACATGCACGACCGCCGCAAGGCGCTGGGCGGGTACGTCCCGACCCGGGTCGTGCGGGCCAAGCCCCTCGCGCTGCCGGAGGACAAGACGTACGCGGCGGTCAAGAAGGGCTCGGGGCAGCAGTCGATCGCCACGACGATGGCGTTCGTGCGGCTGCTGAAGGACCTGATGCGGGACAAGGAGATCGGCAAGCGGTTCGTGCTGATCGCGCCGGACGAGTACCGCACCTTCGGTATGGACTCGTTCTTCCCGAGCGCCAAGATCTACAACCCGCTCGGCCAGCAGTACGAGGCCGTGGACCGTGAGCTGCTGCTCGCCTACAAGGAGTCGCCCACCGGTCAGATGCTGCACGACGGCATCTCGGAGGCGGGCTGCACGGCGTCGCTGATCGCGGCCGGTTCGGCGTACGCGACGCACGGCGAGCCGCTGATCCCGGTGTACGTCTTCTACTCGATGTTCGGTTTCCAGCGGACCGGCGACCAGTTCTGGCAGATGGCCGACCAACTGTCGCGCGGCTTCGTACTGGGTGCGACCGCCGGTCGTACGACGCTGACCGGTGAGGGCCTTCAGCACGCGGACGGCCACTCGCAGCTCCTCGCCTCCACGAACCCGGCGTGCGTCGCGTACGACCCGGCGTTCGGCTTCGAGATCGCGCACATCGTCAAGGACGGTCTGCGCCGGATGTACGGCGAGACCGCCGACGGCAAGCCCGGCGAGGACGTCTTCTACTACCTGACCGTCTACAACGAGCCGATCCAGCACCCGGCCGAGCCGGCGGACGTCGACGTGGACGGCATCCTCAAGGGCCTGTACCGCTTCAGCACCGCCCAGGCCGGAGCTGTCCCCGCGCAGATCATGGCGTCCGGCGTGGCCGTGCCGTGGGCACTGGAGGCGCAGCGGATCCTCGCCGAGGAGTGGAACGTGCGCGCCGACGTGTGGTCGGCGACGTCCTGGAACGAGCTGCGCCGCGAGGCCGTGGCGGTGGAGGAGCACAACCTGCTCCACCCGGAGGAGGAGCAGCAGGTCCCGTACGTCACCCGGAAGCTGTCCGGCGCGGAGGGGCCGTTCGTGGCCGTCTCCGACTGGATGCGGTCCGTTCCGGACCAGATCGCGCGCTGGGTGCCGGGGACGTACACCTCGCTGGGCGCCGACGGCTTCGGGTTCGCGGACACGCGCGGCGCGGCGCGGCGGTACTTCCACATCGACGCCCAGTCGATCGTGCTGGCCGTGCTGACCGAGCTGGCCAAGGACGGCAAGGTGGACCGCTCGGTGCTGAAGCAGGCCGTGGACCGTTACCAGTTGCTGGACGTGTCGGCGGCCGACCCGGGCGCGGCGGGCGGCGACGCGTAACGCACGACGCGGCGCGGCGTGCAGCGCCGGGCGCGTAGCGCATAGGGCGGTGGGGGACTCGGGTCTCCCACCGCCCCATAACATTCCGGGCATGAACGAACGTTGGGAGGCGCGTACCCAGGCGCCGCTGCTGGGGCTCGCCATCGCGTTCGGCGTGGCCTACGCGATACCGATAGTGGCGCCCGACGCCGCCCCGTGGGTCCACCGCGCCTGTCTGGCGGTGGAGTGGGTGGTGTGGGGCGCCTTCGCCGTGGACTACGCCGTACGGTTGGTGCTGGCGCCGGAGCGCTGGGCCTTCGTGCGCCGCCACCCGCTGGACCTGGCGGCGGTGGTGCTGCCGCTGATCCAGCCGCTGCGACTGCTGCGGGTCGTCTCCACCCTGCTCCTGATGGGCCGGCGGGCCCGGATGGCACCGCAGATAACGCTCACCACCTATGTCGCCGGGTCCGTGCTGGGCCTGCTCATGTTCGGCTCGCTGGCCGTGCTGCACGTGGAGCGCGACGCGCCGGACGGGAACATCAAGACGCTGGGCGACGCGGTGTGGTGGTCGTTCACCACGATGACGACCGTCGGGTACGGCGACCACGCGCCGACGACGGGGCTCGGGCGGGTCCTGGCGGTCGGGCTGATGCTCTCCGGCATCGCCCTGCTGGGTGTCGTCACCGCCAACATCGCGGCGTGGTTCATCTCCCGCTTCGAGCGGGACGACGCGGTGGAGCGGCGCCAGACGGCGCTCCTGGAGGCCCTCACGCGAGAGGTCCAGGACCTCCGGGCGGAGGTCGCCCGGCTGTCGGGCAACACCGGGACGGCAGCCACCGGGCCCGCCGCGCCTGGCGCGACCACCATGCCTGCCGGGCCCGCCGGCCCCGCTGTTCCGGCGCAGACCACCAAGGAGGGGGCCGGCTAGCCACCGGTCGGGGGCCGCCCTAGAACGTGCCGTTGCCCGGGGTGCCGGCACCGGCCAGCCAGACGAGGGCCAGCACGGTGTCGATCGCCCCGAGAACGAACGCGACCAGCGCCGGGATGTGATCGTTCGCCCAGCGCCGGCCCATGCCGAGCCAGCCGCAGACGATCGCCACCGGGCCGAGGATGATGCCCAGTACGAAGAATCCGGCGACCGCGCAGACCAGCCCGACGATCCCGAGTGTCGCGCGATCCGGCCCGGTCCGCGACCACATCCGGCCGCGTGAGCGGGGGCTCCTGCGCGAACGTGAGGTGTACCCGAAACCGTCCATGGCCCCCGGGTGCCCTGGTTCAGCTCTCCCACACCTTGAAGGCCCTTACCTGGTAAGGCGATTGAGGGACCCAGGTGCCGCCGCCCGGATACGTCTCGAACTCGCCGGTCTCCGCGCACTCGGCGGACTGGTAGGTGGTGACGGGCCGTCCGGTGCGATTGGCGAGGGCGGCCGCGGTGGTCCCGGCAGGCAGCGGGACGCACGCCTCGATGTCGACGCCGGTCAGCTCGTGGGTGTGCCGGGTACCTCTGAACCCTTCCTTGGCCCACAGGCACAACTGCCCGGTGTCACAGGGCCCGAGCCGGGGCGGCGGCGCCGCGGCGACCGGGACGGCGGCCAAGGGAGCGGCGGCCACGGGGACGGCGCCCCCGAGCACGGCGGCGGCGAGCGCGCCGACGCCGAGAACGGCGGTCGTGGTGGCGGTGGTGAGGACAGTCGTGGAACGCATGGAAACCCCCGTCTGCGGCGTGACGATCACATGCCCCCATCGTGACGCAGCGTGACCATCAGGGGAAGGCTTCCTGGTCCGATCCACCCGGACGGGTGACGCAGCGCAACACCGAAGGCCCCGCAGCGCCTGCTGCGGGGCCTTCGGAGCCGGCGGTCAGATGTGGGCGCCGCCCGCGCCCGCCTCCGCGTTCTGGCCGCGCTTGGTGAGCGTGGCCACCAGCGCCGCGCCGACCGCCACGATGCCCGCGACCGTGAAGGCCAGGCCCATGCCGGAAAGGAAGGTGTCGTGGATGACGCCGCCGATCTTCGACAGGAGGTCCGGGGTCATGCCGGGCGCCTTCGCCAGCTCCGCCGGAACCCTGCCGAACTCCGCCGCCTGCTCCAGCCGCGGGTCGGCCGGGACCGGGATTCCGGCGTCCTTCCAGTTGGCCGCGAACTCGGAGCTCACCCGGGAGGACATGACCGCGCCCAGCACCGCCGTACCGAGCGCGCCGCCGACCTGCATCGCGGCCTGCTGGAGGCCACCGGCCACACCCGAGAGCTCCAGCGGGGCGTTGCCGACGATGACCTCGGTGGCGCCGACCATGACGGGAGCGAGGCCGAGGCCCAGCAGGGCGAACCAGAGGGACATCGCCAGCGTGCCGGTGTCCGCCGTCAGGGTGATCATGCCGAACATGGCGGCCGCCGTGCAGACCATGCCGCCCACCAGCGGGACGCGCGGCCCGAACTTGGTGATGAGCGCGCCCGCCAGCGGCGAGGAGACGATCATCATCGCCGTCAGCGGCAGCAGGTGCAGGCCGCTGTCGACCGGACTGAGCCCCTTGACGCCCTGGAGGAAGAACGTCACGAAGAACAGGCCGCCCATGAAGGCGAAGGCCATCAGCACCATGAGCACGGTGCCGGCCGACAGGGGTACGGAGCGGAACATGCCCAGCGGGATGAGCGGTTCCCGGACCTTCGTCTCCCAGATGGCGAACACGGCGAACAGGACCAGCGCGCCGCCCAGGAAGCCCCAGGTGTTGAGGCTGCCCCAGCCCCAGCTTTCGCCGGCCTTGATGATGCCCCAGATCAGGGAGCCCATCGCGGCCGACAGCAGCACGATGCCGATCACGTCGAACGAGCGCGGCGCGTTCTGTGCGCGGTGGTCCTTGAGGATCACCAGGCCCATCGCGAGCGCGACGACACCGACCGGCACGTTGATGAAGAACACCGACTGCCAGCTCACGTGCTCCACGAGCACGCCGCCGAGGATCGGCCCGCCCGCCGTGGAGGCGCCGATGACCATGCCCCAGATGCCGATCGCCATGTTCAGCTTCTCGGCCGGGAAGGTGGCGCGCAGCAGGCCGAGCGCCGCCGGCATGAGCAGCGCGCCGAACAGGCCCTGGAGCACCCGGAAGGCGATCACGAGGGTGATCGAGTCGGACAGGCCGATCGCGCCGGACGCGCCGGCGAAGCCGGCGATACCGATGAGGAACGTCTGACGGTGGCCGAAGCGGTCACCGAGCTTGCCGGCCGTGATCAGCGCGACGGCCAGGGCGAGCAGATAGCCGTTGGTGATCCATTGGACGTCGGCCATGGAGGCGCCGAGGTCCACCTGGATGGCCGGGTTGGCGATCGCGACGATCGTGCCGTCGAGCGCGACCATCATCACGCCGACCGCCACGGCGAACAGTGTCAGCCAGGGGTGGCCGCGCAGCCCCTTGGCCGGTGCGGGCACGGGTTCCGAGCCCTGCGGCCGCTTCTCGATGGTGGTCTGACTAGTCATACCGCGAGGCTAATGTCAGTCACTGACAATTGACAAAGCATTTCATACGCCGGTAACTGTCGCGTAGCTCACAGGTAGCCTGAGCAGCCAGAAATGGCGGAAAGAGGACCATGAAGTGACGGCCGAGCAGCCGACCACCACAGGGACGCCGGCCCCCGCCGGGCTGCGCGAGCGCAAGAAGCGGCGCACCCGCGACGCACTCCTGCGCGCCGCGCTGGAGCTCTTCACGACCCAGGGGTACGAGCGGACGACGGTGGACGAGATCGTCGACGCCGTCGACGTCTCCCAGCGCACCTTCTTCCGCTACTTCACCAGCAAGGAAGAGGTGGCCTTCGCCGTCCAGCAGATGGTCGAGCAGCATTTCGTGGCCGCCCTGCGCGACCGCCCCGCCCACGAGGCTCCCCTGGAGGCGATGCGCAACGCCGTCCTGTCCGCCTGGGACACCATCGGCGAGGCGATCATGGAGGTCGTCCCCGTCGAGCTGTACCTCCGCACCTTCCAGGTGATCGAGTCGACGCCCGCGCTGCTGGCCGTACACCTCCGGCGCTCCATCGAGATGGAGGAGAACATCGCCCGGCTGATCGCCGAGCGGGAGGGCCTCGACGTGGACGCCGACCCGCGCCCCCGGGTGGCCGTCGCCGCGTTCAGCGGGGTCATGCGGGTCACCGGACAGTTGTGGGGCCGGGGCGAGGACCCCTCCCTGGAGGCGATCCGCGCGCTCACCGAGGCCTACCTCGACCACCTCGGACCGGCCCTCGCCGCCGACTGGCGCGACGCACCGGCGTAACGCTCACAGGTCACCGGGCACGGGCACAGGTCACCAGGCGCGGGTCACGGGTCACCGGTCACGGCACCCATGTACGCCCCCCGTACGCCCCTGCACGCGCGCGCGTGCAGCGCGCCGGGGCGCACCGGCGCACCGTTGCGTGTGCCCGGCGCGCACGGAGAGTGATCGAGCTTCCCCCAACCGGCCACTCTCACGCGTGATGTACCTCACCCTCTTCGCGGCGCCCCACACGTGTCTCCTAGGGTGTCCCGCAGTGACTTCCTTCGACTCCTCCCCCACGCTCCAGGTGTGGCGCGCGCTGCTCGCCCTCGCCGTGGTCTTCGTCCTCCTGATGACCACCGGCTGGACGGCCGTCCGGCATCACCGCGGGCCAGGAGAGCCGCGCGAGGCCGCACTCGCCGCGTGGCGGGACGGCCGGATAGGCACGCGGGACCTTCCCGATCCCGCGTCGCCGCCGACCGTACTCGCCGCGTTCTTCCACTCCCTGACCGAGCGTCAGCGCGACCGGCTGGCCGCCGAGTACCCGCTCGTCGTCGGCAACCTCGACGGCGTGCCCGTGACCCTCCGCTACCGCGCCAACCGGATCGCGCTGCGCGCCGCGTACGACGCCGAGCGCAAGCGGGTGGAGGACCAGCGGCTGTCGCCCGACGGCCACCAGGAGGCCGTCCGCCGCACGCACCGGTTCGCCTCCCTGATGCGCGAGGGCCGGCAGATCCTCGCCTTCGACCCGTCCGGCAAGGGCCGCGTCGCCGAGGTGTTCGGCGACCTCGACCGGGCGCAGCGCGTCTCGGTGGTCGTCCCGGGCGTCGACACGAACCTGCTGACGTTCCAGAAGACGGCGCGGAAGTACACGGCACCCGTCGGCATGGCCGAATCGCTGTACGCCGCCGAACGCGCCGCCGCGCCCGCCACCCGTACCGCCGTGATCGCCTGGGCCGACTACACCGCGCCCGTCGGCGTCGGCATGGACGCGGCCATCGGGCGGCTCGCCGAGACCGGGGCGGCCCGGCTCGTCTCGCTCACCTCCGCGCTGCCCGGCGACTCCCGCGTCGCCCTGTTCTGCCACAGCTACGGCTCCGTGGTGTGCGGCGTCGCCGCGCGCGAGCTGCCCGCCCGGGTGGCGGACGTCGCGGTGGCCGGGAGCCCCGGGATGCGGGCCGAGAACGCCGCCGGGCTCGGCACCCGCGCCCGGGTGTGGGCCATGCGTGACGCCGACGACTGGATCGCCGACGTGCCGTACCTGGACGTCGGCGGACTGGGCCACGGCGCCGATCCGGTGGCCCCGGAGTTCGGGGCCCGGGTGCTGTCGGCGGCGGGCGCCGTCGGGCACGCCGGATATTTCGAACCGGGCACCGAGAGCCTCCGCAACTTCGCGGAGATAGGTGTCGGCTCGTATCGCACCGTGCGCTGCGCGGGCGGCCAGGACGCCTGCCGCAGCGGAATCTCCGGCACGGGCGCGCTCTGACGCGCGTAGAGGCGCGTGGAGCGCCGCCGAAGCTCACAAGTCTTCTGG
Source organism: Streptomyces sp. NPDC049837 (assembly GCF_040674455.1). Taxonomy (NCBI): domain Bacteria; kingdom Bacillati; phylum Actinomycetota; class Actinomycetes; order Kitasatosporales; family Streptomycetaceae; genus Streptomyces; species Streptomyces sp. NPDC049837. The sequence continues at coordinate 305,121 of NZ_JBFAMP010000006.1, forward strand.
GGGCGACGCGCGGGCGCCCGCCGCATACGATGAGGCGCATGGGTGATGTGCTGGCCGGAATTCATGCCACCTGGGAGTTCGAACCCGACGCCGTGCTCATCCGCTTCGAACGGGGGATCCGCGCACCGAAGCTCTACCAGGCGCTGCGCGAGCGACGCATCCCGCACGAGGCGTTGGCGTCGGTGACCCTCTCCCCTGGCAGACGCGGCACGGTCGTGCTGCACGCGGTGCCGAGAGCGGGCGCCGATCCGCTGATGGAAGCGGCCGCGGGTCAGCTCAAGGACTCCGGCGACCCCTACCGGCTGGTGCTGCCCGCCGAGCGGGAGACGCTCGCCGAGTACTACGCCGACGAGCTGCGCGCCGCGCTCGGTCCGGAGGCGAAGGAACCGGCCGACCGGTTCCTGGTGGCCGTCCCCGAGGCGCCGCTCCAGTTCAAGGCGTACGACGGCAAGGCGTCCTTCGACGGCAGCCAGGTGGCGTTCCGGTGGTTCTGGACCGGTGCGTCGTCCGCCAAGTGGAAGGCCGGCGACCAGACCTTCCCCGTGCGGGAGCTGAGCGGCGTCGAGTGGCGCTCGCCCGACGTCTTCGACGGTTACCTGCGGCTGCTGCGGCGCGGGCACGCGGGCGACGCCCAGCCGGCGCAGGCGGACCAGGACCCGGCGGCGGTCGTCTTCGGGCTCGGGTACGGGCCGGTGCACGAGTCGCTGCCCTTCGCGGCCGCGGTCCTCGCGGCGGTACGGGAGGCGGGCTCCGCGCCCGTACCGGTGCCCGCCGCCGTGACGGCCGGCCGGGACCCGGCGGTCATCGCCGAGCGGATACGGCACCTGGGCGAGCTGTACCAGGCGGGTCTGGTGACGGACGAGGAGTTCGCGGCCAAGAAGGCCCAGTTGCTGGCCGAGCTGTAAGCCCGGCCGGGCCCGTGTGCTCGTACCGCGGTACGACGCCGGGCCCGGGACCCTGGTATGACGCCGGGGCGGCCGTGCGCTGCCTAGGCTGGCGGGACCATGCGTACCCCACTCCCGTCGCCCCGCGTGCGTGCCTCGTTGCGCGCGCTGGGGCTCGCCCTCGCCACGCCCACCCGGCCCGGTGAGCCGCTGCTCGCGCAGGTGTCGTCGCCGTGGCTGCGCAGGCTCCCGTACGCCGTCGCCTTCGCGTTCGTCGCCTCGCTGCTGCCGGTCACCGTGACCGTGCTCGTCAACGACTACGGGGTGAACGGCGCCCTCGCGGGGGCGCTGGCGACCGGGCAGACCGCGCCTCTGCTGCTCGCCGTGGCCCGGCCGCTCCAGGCTTGGTGGATCATCCTGGCCGCCGATGTGCTGGGCGCGGTGGTGCTGCACGCGGCGGACGGGGTGGCGGGGCGGCCGTGGCCGTGGACGCCGATGATCGTGGTCGGCTACCTGGCGCTGATGGTGGCCGTGGGGCTGCGCGAGCCGCGCCGGACGCTGGTGGGCGTATGGCTGGCGACCGGCGCGGCGGGGTTCGCCTTCGAGCTGTTCCCGGTGCCCGGCAGCGGCGACGGCATCAATCTGCTGCTGTTCATCCTCAGCGGCGCCGTGCTGCTGCTGACCGCGTCCCTCCGGGAGCGCGGGGACGCGCAGCGGCGGCTGGTCGAGCAGGAGACGATCAGCGAGGCCGAGCGCGCCCGGCGGACGCTGCTGGAGGAACGGGCGCGGATCGCGCGCGAGTTGCACGACGTGGTGGCCCACCACATGTCGGTGATCACGGTGCAGGCGGATTCGGCGCCGTACCGGATCGAGGGGCTGCCGGAGGCGGCGCGTGAGGAGTTCTCGACGATCGCCGCGTCCGCCCGCGAGTCCCTCACCGAGATGCGGCGGCTGCTCGCGGTGCTGCGCAGCGACGGTTCGGAGGGCGAACGGGCCCCGCAGCCGGGCCTGGAGCGGGTGCAGCAGTTGGTGGAGGCGACGGTACGGGCGGGCGTGCCGGCCGAGCTGTCGATGCCGGCCGAGCTGGGTCCCGTACCGCAGGCGGTGGACCTGTCCGCGTACCGGATCGTGCAGGAGGCGCTCGCCAACGTGGTGCGGCACGCACCGGGCGCGCCGACGCGCGTGTCGGTGACGTCGGCGGACGGCCGGCTGACCGTGCTGGTCGTCAACGGGCCCTCGGAGTCGGCCGGTTCGCCCCTGGAGACGTCCGGCACCGGGCACGGGCTGGTCGGGATGCGGGAGCGCGTACGGTTGACCGGCGGCACGCTGGACACCGGGCCGCTGCCGGACGGGGGTTTCCGGGTCGCGGCCCGCCTGCCCCTCGCCCTCGACACGGAGGAACTCGGCACGGAGGCACTCGACACGGAGGAACCCGCGTGACCATCCGCGTGATCATCGTCGACGACCAGGCCATGGTACGTGCCGGGTTCGCCGCGCTGCTGTCGGCGCAGCCGGACATCGACGTGGTGGGCGAGGCGCCGGACGGCCGTGCGGGGATCTCCGTGGCCCGCTCCACGCACCCCGACGTCGTCCTCATGGACGTACGCATGCCGGAGATGGACGGCCTGGCGGCGGCCCGCGAGATCCTGTCGCCGCCGCCGGGCGTGGACGTCCACCGGCCGAAGGTGCTGATGCTCACCACCTTCGACGTGGACGACTACGTGTACGAGGCGCTGCGCGCCGGCGCGTCCGGGTTCCTGCTGAAGGACGCCCCGCCCGCCGACCTGATCGGCGCGGTACGGGTGGTGGCGGCCGGCGAGGCGCTGCTGGCTCCCTCCGTGACGCGGCGCCTGATCGCCGACTTCGCCGCCGCCCGCCCGGCCCCGCGCCGGGACCGCTCGCTGCGCCTCAACGGCCTGACGCCCCGTGAGACGGAGGTGCTGGAGCTGATCGCCCGGGGCCTTTCGAACCAGGAGATCGCCGACCACCTGGTGCTGGCCGAGCAGACGGTGAAGACCCACATCGGCCGGGTCCTGTCGAAGCTGGACCTCCGCGACCGGGCGCAGGCGGTGATCTTCGCGTACGAGTCCGGGCTGGTGACCCCGGGCGACGCGTAGGCGTGTCCGGGGTGACCCACCCCCTACCCCGGTATCACCCCGCGGTTGGCTCCGCGGGGTGACGCTCCCTCAGGGACCGTCCTCCTACCTTCCTCTCGCCGCACAGGACGAAGGAAGAAGAGGGGGGCGTCATGCGCCGCTGGAAGAGGACCCTGACCGCCGTGGCACTCGCGACGGCGGTCGTCACCGGGACGGCCGGATGGGCAGCGGGGAGCGGGCAGCAGGCGGTGACCGGGCCACCGCCCGGGAGCGCGGCCTGGCGGGCCGACGGCTCGCTGGGGCGGGCGCTGCCCGATCCCGCGAGCGCGACGCCCCGCGAGGTCGCCGCCTTCTTCCGCACCCTGACGGGCGACCGGCAGCGGGACCTCGCCCGCCGACACCCGTCCGTCGTCGGCAACCTCGACGGCGCGCCGGTGGCCCTCCGCTACGAGGCGAACGCCACCGCGCTGCGCCGCGACGCCCGGTACGCGCACCTCGCGGAGCCCGGGCGGCAGATCCTCGCGTTCGACCCGCGCGGCCGGGGCCAGGTCGCGGAGGTGTACGGGGACCTGGCGCGCAGCCGCCACGTCGCCGTCGTCGTGCCCGGGTCGGACATCGACGCCGGGACGTACGACCGCCCCACGGACCCGTACGGCACGCCCGCCGGGATGGCGAGGCAACTGCGGGCCGCGGCACAGGACGGCGCCCGCGACACCGCCGTCATCGCCTGGGCCGGTTACACCACCCCCGTCGGCGTGGGCGTCGACGCCGCCACCGGGGACCTCGCCGAGGCCGGCGCGACGCGGCTGGCGCGGCTGACCGACGGGCTGGCCGCCCTCGGCGCGCCGGCGCCCGCCGTCTTCTGCCACAGCTACGGCTCCGTCGTCTGCGGGCTGGCCGCCCCGCACCTGAAGGCCCGGGACCTCGTCGTCCTCGGCTCCCCCGGCATGCGCGCCGGCAACGTCGCCGACCTGCGGACGAGCGCCCGCGTGTGGGCCGCCAAGGACCCGTCCGACTGGATCTCCAAGGTGCCGAACGTCCGGTTCCTCGGCCTCGGCCACGGCACCGACCCGGCCGACCCCGCGTTCGGCGCACGTCCCGTGCCCGCCGCCGGCGCCCACGGCCACACCGGCTACTTCGCGCCGGGCACCGAGTCCCTCCGTACCTTCGCCGCCATCGCCCGGGGAGAGGTCCGATGAGTCTCGCCGAGCGCATCGAGGCGCGCACCCCCGCCCACCGCGACCGCGCCATCGACGGGCTGCGCGCCCTCGCGCTGCTCGCCGTCCCCACCGGCCACTGGCTCCTGGGCGGCTTCACGCTCGACGGCGACGGGGCGATCCACAACGCCAGCCCGCTCAGCACCTTCGGGTTCTTCGCACCCTTGAGCTGGGTGCTGCAAATGCTGGGGATCTTCTTCCTGGTCGGCGGGTACGCGTCCGTCCTGTCGTACAACAAGCGCCAGGGCTCCACGCGCGCGTGGCTCAGGGGCCGGATCGCCCGGCTCGGCCGTCCCGTCCTCGGAGTGACCGCCGTGTGGGCGGTCCTGGTGCCGGTCCTGTACGTCCTGGGCGTCCCGAACGACACCTTGCGCACCGCATCGACGCTGGTCGTCCAGCCGCTGTGGTTCGTCGGGGTGTACACGGTCGTCACGGCGCTCACCCCGTACTGCGTACGCGCCGCCCGCCGGCTCGGCGCCTGGGCGGCCGCCCCGCTCCTCGGCTCGGTCGCCGTGGTCGACTTCCTCCGGTACGGGCCGTACGCCGATGCCATGCCGTCCTGGCTGAGCGTGCTGAACGTCCTGCCCGGCTGGCTCTTCGCGTACCAACTCGGCGTCTCCTGGGGCGAGAAGCGCATCCGTGCCAGGGAGGCGTGGGCGCTGCTGGCCGGCGGCGCGGTCCTGTTCGCCACGCTCCTGCTCGCCTTCCACTACCCCGCCTCGATGGTCGGCGTCCCCGGCGAGGCCCGGACCAACTCGCACCCGCCGTCGCTGCTGGTCCTCGCGCTCGCCGCCGCGCAGAGCGGCGCGGCGATCCTGCTGCGCGACCGGCTGGGCCGACTGCTGCGGCGTCCCGCCCTGTGGGCGCCGGTCGTCGTGATCAACCTGTCGGCGATGACCATCCTGTGCTGGCACCAGACGGCGATGCTGGCCGCCGCCGTTCCCGCGTCGTTCCTCGGCCCGGTGGCGGGGCTGACGACCGCGCCCGACACGCTCGGCTGGATCGTGGCGCGGCTGGCGTGGCTGCCGCTGTTCGCGGGGCTGTTGCTGCTGATCGGGCGGTACGCGCGCGGGTTCGAGACCCCGTGGACGCGGGCGACCGTGGCCCGCCGCTCGGCAGCGGGGCTGCTGGCGGCGGGCTTCGCGGTCTACGCCCTGGGCTAGGGCCTCTCGTTCGGATCTTGCTGGGCTCGTGACGCCTGGACACCGCACCTCGCGGCGTTGTCGTCGGTCGCCAATGTCCCCCGTAGCCCTTCGGGCACGGGAGGTGCCCCCACCGCAGTGGCTCCCTCCTCCGCCTTGCGATGCACGGCGCCAGACGCCACTCACTGATCCAGCCTGATCCAAACGAAAGACCTTAGGCGTGGTCCCTGGCCGCCGACGTGAACGTCATGTCCGGGTACCGGTCGCCGGCCACCTGGGCGGCGACCGGCTCCAGCAGGGCCAGTTCGTCCCTGTCCAGGCGGATACGGGTCGCGGCGGCGTTCTCCAGCAGGCGGGCGCGCTTGCGGGTGCCGGGGATCGGCACGACGGTCAGGCCGTGCACCTCCGCCCGCTGCTGCGCCCAGGCGAGGGCCACCTGCGCGGGCGTCACTCCGTGGGCCTCCGCGACCTTGCGCACCGGCTCCAGGAGAGCGGCGTTGCGCTGGGCGTTCTCGCCGGAGAAGCGGGGCTGGTTCTTGCGGAAGTCGTTGTCCGCCAGGTCCTTGGCCGCGTCCACGAACGCCCCGGTGAGGAATCCGCGCCCGAGCGGCGAGTACGGCACGAACGCCACGCCCAGCTCGGCCGCCGCGCCCACCGCGCTGCGCTCGACGTCCCGGGAGAACAGCGACCACTCGGACTGGAGGGCCGCGATGGGGTGCACGGCGTGCGCCTCGCGCAGCTCGGGGCCGGTCACCTCGCTGAGCCCGAGGTGTTTGACCTTGCCCTCCTCGACCAGTTCGGCCATGGCGCCGACGGTCTCGGCGAGCGGTACGGCCGGGTCGCGGCGGTGCATGTAGTAGAGGTCGATGACGTCGACGCCCAGGCGGCGCAGGCTGCCCTCGACGCAGGACCTGATGTAGGCGCGGTCGTTGCGGATGCCCCGGTAGGTGGGGTCGTCGGTGCGGACGATGCCGAACTTGGTGGCGAGGGTGATCTCGTCACGGTGCCGGGCGACGAACGGCGCGAGGAACTCCTCGTTGGCGCCGCGCCCGTAGATGTCGGCGGTGTCGATCAGCGTGACGCCCGCCTCCAGCGCGGCGTCCAGGGTGTCCCGGGCGGCGGCCTCGTCGGTGTCGCCGTAGAACTCGCTGATGCCCATGGCGCCGAAGCCCTGGACGCCCACGAGCGGGCCGTCCGTGCCGAGGCGTACCGTCGCGATCTTCTCGATGCTCATGTGGTCCTCTCCGGGGCCCGGCGGGCACCCGCGTAGAAGTCGATCTTGTAGTCGAGTACGGCGAGCGTGTCCTGGAGCTCCGCGATCCGGGCGCGCACGTCGCGCCGCGTGGACTCCAGCAGCTCCTGCCGCTCCTCGAAGGTGTGCTCGCCCGCCCGCACCAGCTCGGCGTAACGCACCATGTCCGCCACCGGCATGCCGGTCAGCCGCAGCTTCCCCACGAAGACGAGCCAGTCCAGGTCCCGGTTGGTGAACCGGCGCTGACCGGTGTGCGACCGGTCGACGTGCGGCATCAGCCCGATCCGCTCGTACCAGCGCAGCGTGTGCGCGGTGAGTCCGGTCCAGGCCGACACCTCGCTGATCGTGTAGCGGTCCTGCCCGTCGGGGCGCGGGTGGGCGGGTGGCGCGGAGGCGCAGATGTCGGGGCGCTCGGTCCGTACGGGAGTGCTCTCGATCACCGTCATGGCCTCCACGCTAGGACCTTGGAGTGCACTCCAAGCAAGCCCGGACCGGGGAGATACGCTCGTACGCATGCGAAGCGTGGCGTTGATCGAGAACTGGCCGGTGGAGACCGCGGCGGCGGCCGTCGTACGGGCGGACGGGACCGTCGCCGGGGCGCACGGTCCCACGGACCGGCCGTTCCCGCTGGCCTCGGTGACCAAGCCGCTCGCCGCGTACGCCGTGCTCGTGGCGTACGAGGAGGGCGCGGTCGAGCTCGACGAGCCGGCCGGCCCGGAAGGCTCCACGGTGCGGCACCTGCTGGCCCACACCTCGGGGCTGGCGTTCGACGAGCACCGGGTCATGGCCGCGCCGGGTACCCGGCGGATCTACTCCAACGCGGGGTTCGAGGTGCTGGGCGACCACATCGCGAAGGCCACCGACATCCCGTTCGCCGAGTACCTGCGCCAGGCGGTGCTGGAGCCGCTGGGCATGACGGCCACGACGCTGGACGGCTCGCCCGCGAAGGACGGCGTCTCGACGGTCGACGACCTGGCGCGCTTCGCCGCCGAGGTGCAGGCGCCGCGCCTGCTGGACCCCCGCACCGTGCTGGAGGCCATGTCGGTCGTCCACCCCGGGCTGACCGGCATCCTGCCGGGGTACGGGCACCAGAAGCCGAACGACTGGGGCCTCGGGTTCGAGATCCGCGACGCCAAGTCCCCGCACTGGACGGGGTCTTCGTCCTCCCCGCGCACCTTCGGCCACTTCGGCCAGTCGGGCACGTTCCTGTGGGTCGACCCGGACGCGGGGGCGGCGTGCGTCGCCCTGACCGACCGGGCCTTCGGGCCGTGGGCGATCGAGGCGTGGCCGCCCTTCACGGACGCGGTGCTGGCGGAGCTGCGCGCGACGCGCTGAGGTACGGGCGGGAGCGGCCCCGCGACCGCAGAAGCTTCTCCGGCGACGATAGATTCGCTTCGGTGCCGGGCGTAGGGTTCTGCCGTACGCATGGGCCCCTCGACGCGTCTCCGAAACGAAGGTGCCATGCCCCCTGAGAAGCCCACCGCCGTCGACCGCCTCGATGACGACGACTACCCCGCCTACACGATGGGGCGGGCGGCCGCCATGCTGGGCACGACGCCCGCTTTCCTCCGGGCTCTCGGGGAGGCCCGGCTCATCACCCCGCTGCGGTCCGAGGGCGGCCACCGCCGCTACTCCCGCTACCAGCTCCGCCTCGCCGCCCGGGCCCGCGAGCTCGTCGACCAGGGCACTCCGGTCGAGGCCGCCTGCCGCATCATCATCCTGGAGGACCAGCTCGAGGAGGCCCTGCGCCTCAACGAGGAGATGCGCCGCCGCGCCGAGGGCTCCTGACCGGAGCCGCCCTCAGCCGACCCGAGCGGCGGACAACGAATATCTCTCGTCGCCGTTGCAGAAATTCAGGAAATGCGCGGTGAGATTTTCGACCCCGCCGACCCGGACGGAAAAACGTACCGCACCTTTCCGCTCGCCCCGTGCTACGGTTGCGTCAGTTGCAGTTGTGGTTCCCAGAGACTTTCAACAGTTCATTTCCGGTGTTTTCCGGAGGGGAAATCATCCCAGCGACTCCGGGTGCGCAAGGTGTGCACTCCGGGCACTGCCCCAAAGGGAGATTCAATATGGCATCTGGCACCGTGAAGTGGTTCAACGCGGAAAAGGGCTTCGGCTTCATCGAGCAGGACGGCGGCGGCGCTGACGTGTTCGCCCACTACTCGAACATCGCCGCCTCCGGCTTCCGCGAGCTTCAGGAAGGCCAGAAGGTGAACTTCGACGTCACGCAGGGCCAGAAGGGCCCGCAGGCCGAGAACATCGTTCCCGCCTGACGCTGACGCCTACGCGTTACGACGCGGCCGGGGCCCGCACCATGCGTGCGGGCCCCGGCTCGTTTCTGCTGCCCGGCCCGTCCCACGCGACGGGTCCCGTGGGCCGGCGGCTCCGCCCGCCGGGTCACCGCACGTCCACCGGACGGGGAATCCCGTCACGGCCCTCGCGCCCGAATGACGATCGCCGCTCTCTTCGGCTCGTACTCCGGCGCCTTTCGACGAACCGGTCACGCCTTACGGCCGGCATCGGTTCGTCTTTTTTCTTCGGTTCGTTCTTGCGAAATCCTCGTGCTCGTGCGGCCCCGTGCCGCCGGGAGGAATTCCTCGACACGTGCCGCATCGAGGAAGGTTCCGCATGAACCGCACTGCTCGCACGAACGACGGCTCCTCCCGCTCCCGTACCGCCGGCTCCGGCTCCGGCCGCGGAAACCATGGCCGCCCGCAGGCTCGCCAGACCGCCGCGCCCCGCCCCTCGGCCGCCGGGCGACCCGGCGGCGGCCCGCGACGCCGTCCCGCGGCGCTCCGCGGGGAGTTCGCCCTGCCCGTCAGCAGCACCGCGTCGCTGCCGCCCGTCGAGACGTTCACCGAGCTCGACCTGCCCCACCGCCTGCTGGCCGCGCTCCGCTCCGAAGGCATGACCGTGCCGTTCCCCATCCAGGCGGCGACCCTGCCGAACTCGCTGGCCGGCCGGGACGTGCTGGGCCGGGGGCGCACGGGCTCGGGCAAAACGCTCGCCTTCGGCCTCGCCCTGCTGGCCCGTACCGCCGGGCAGCGGGCCGAGCCCCGGCAGCCGCTGGCCCTCGTCCTCGTACCCACTCGGGAACTGGCCCAGCAGGTCACCGACGCGCTGACCCCCTACGCCCGGTCGCTGCACCTGCGGCTCACCACGGTCGTCGGCGGTATGCCGATCGGCCGCCAGGCGGGCGCGCTGCGCGGCGGGAGCGAGGTCGTCGTCGCGACACCCGGCCGCCTCAAGGACCTCGTCGACCGGGGCGACTGCCGACTGGACCAAGTGGCCGTCACCGTCCTGGACGAGGCCGACCAGATGACGGACATGGGCTTCATGCCCCAGGTGACCCACCTGCTCGACCAGGTGCGGCCCGACGGGCAGCGCCTGCTCTTCTCGGCCACCCTGGACCGGAACGTCGACCTCCTGGTCCGCCGGTACCTGACCGACCCGGTCGTCCACTCCGTCGACCCCTCCGCGGGAGCGGTCACCACGATGGAGCACCACGTGCTGCACGTGCACGGCGCCGACAAGCACGCCACCACCACGGAGATCGCCGCCCGGGACGGGCGGGTGATCATGTTCCTGGACACCAAGCACGCGGTGGACCGGCTGACCAAGGACCTCCTGGCCGTCGGGGTGCGCGCCTCCGCGCTGCACGGCGGCAAGACCCAGCCGCAGCGCACCCGCACCCTCGACCGGTTCAAGAGCGGTCACGTGACGGTCCTGGTGGCCACCAACGTCGCCGCGCGCGGCATCCACGTCGACGACCTCGACCTCGTCGTCAACGTCGACCCGCCCACCGACCACAAGGATTACCTGCACCGGGGCGGCCGCACCGCCCGCGCCGGCGAGTCCGGCACGGTCGTGACCCTGGTGCTGCCCGGCCAACGGCGCGGCATGGAGCGCCTGATGGCCGACGCCGGAATCACCGCCCGGGTGACCCGGGTCCGCTCCGGCGAGGCCGAACTGAGCCGCATCACCGGCGCCCAGGCGCCCTCGGGCGTCCCCGTCACCATCACGGCTCCGGCCTCCGAGCGGCCCAAGAGCCCCGGCTCCGCCGCCCGCGGCCGACGCCGCCGCCCCTCCCGCTGGGGCCGCCAGGCCTCCTCCGGCACGGCCGCCTAGCCACCGCCCCGCTCGCCGTGCCCGACCGAAGAGGAGAAGCCTTTGACACCGTTTCAGACCCTGGTCCGAGAAGCGAGCGGCACGGGCCTGACCGCCTGTGACGCCATGGCCGCGCCCGGGCCCCAGGTCGACGACCACATGATGGTCGACGTGGCCCTGTCCGTACTCATCAGCGCCCGCGTCGACCACCTGCTCCTCCATGACGAGGCGGGCCGCTGCTCGGGCCTGGTCACCCGGGCGGAACTGGCCGCCCACCGGGGCGGCTCCTGGTACAGCGACCGCACCCGGCTGCGCGACATCCCCCTCGACCGGGGGCCGTTCACCAGCTCGGCGGCGCACCTCGGCGACGCGGAGGCCGCCATGCGGATCCGGGCGCTGGACGTGTCCCCCGTGGTCGACGAGCACGGCTACACCCTGGGCATCCTGGCCCTCACCCCCTGACCGCCCCTCTCCCCTGCCGAGGCCCCATGCGCTGCGTCATCGCCCACTTCCCCTTCGACCTGTTCAAGAGCGACGTGCAGCAGGCGATGAAGGGGGTCAAACCCGAACCCGTCGCCGGGCCGTCCGTGACCATCGGACGCCGCACCTACCCCGTCAAGCAGGTCGGGGAGGTCATCACCAGGCAGGACCGCCGGGACTTCACCTCCGGCGAGGTGACCAGGGCGCTGACCCGGCTCGGCTTCACCTGCCACGACCCCGCGGTCACGCCCGTGACCGTCCTCACCCCGCTCCAGACAGCGACAGCGCTGCTGGGCGGCACGGCGGCCCACGGATGACCTCGGGGGCCCGGAAGGGCGAGCCGGATTCTAGAATCAACACCCATGTCGCATCCTGACGAATTGCTCGTCGACATCGCCGCCACGGTGGAGTCGGAGCACACCACTCAGATGTCCCTCACCGTCGTGGTCCACGGAGCCGTCATCACGGGCCGGCTGGCGCCCGAGTCCGTATGGCGGCAGCGGGTGGCCGAGGTCCTGAGGGACTCGGACCGGCTCGGTCCGTTCGCCGGTACCTTCGCGCCGCCCGGGGGCACCGGGTCCCGGCCGGCCGGGGCGCCCACGCATCTGCACTTCCACGTCGCCAGAATCCTCCAGGGTCCGGTGGGCATCCCCGAGACGGGCGGGATGTACCGGATCGCCATCAAGGACGTGAGCGCCTGGACGGTGGGGGACTTCAGCTACTCCGACCAGTGAGCGGTCGGCGCCGCCGTATCAGCCGCTCATCTCCCACAACAGCACCTCGGCCGGCCCGAGTGCGATCAGTTCCAGGCCCTCCGCGCCGGTGATCCGGGCCGCGTCCCCGGGGCCCAGGTCGTCGCCGGCGAGCCGGACCGCCCCGCGGACGACGTGGACGTACACGAAGGCGGCGTCCGGGACGGCGATCCGTTCGCCGGCGCCCGCCGGGCGGCGGACGTGGAGCATCGCGCCCGCGGCCGGCAGGGCGTACGGTGTCGCGTCCGCGATGCCCCGGACGACCTCGTAGGAGGGGTCGCCGCCGGGCTCCTTGGGGGCCAGCCACATCTGGACGAAGACCAGCGGGGCGTCGCCGTCGTTGCGTTCCTCGTGCCGGACGCCGGCGGCGGCGCTGAGGTGTTGTACGTCACCCGGGCCGATGCGCGAGGTGTGCCCGGCCGAGTCGCGGTGGGTGAGCTCGCCCTCGACGACCCAGGTGACGATCTCGGTGTGGCTGTGCGGGTGCTCGTCGAACCCGGAGCCCGGTGCGAGCCGCTCCTCGTTGCAGGCCAGGATCGTGCCGAACCGGAGGTTGTCGGGGTCGTAGAAGCGGCCGAAGGAGAAGGCGTGCAGCGTCTCTATGCCCGCCGTCGCCTCACCGCCGCGGTAGCGCTCGGCGGCCCGTCGCACGGACCACGCCGGTGGGCCGGTCGCGGGCCGCGCGGCGGGCGCCGCGCCGTCTGGATGCCAGGAACTCACGGGACCACCGTAGACCCGCCGCCGCACTCCGCCGCCCTGATGAGGCAGTCTTGTCCCGTGCCTGAACCCGCAGCGAACGACACCCACCCCCATGCCGCCACCCTGAAGCGCCTGGAGCAGTCCTCCGGACGCCTCGCGGCGAGCGCCATTGCCCGCATGGACGAGACGCTGCCCTGGTACCGGGCGATGCCGCCGGAGAACCGGTCGTGGATCGGCCTGGTCGCCCAGGCCGGTATCGCCGCGTTCACCGAGTGGTTCCGGCATCCGGAGACCCCGCAGGCGATCTCCACCGACGTCTTCGGGACGGCTCCGCGCGAGCTGACCCGGGCGATCACGCTGCGCCAGACCGTGGAGATGGTCCGTACGACGATCGAGGTCATGGAGTCGGCGATCGAGGAGGTCGCCGCCCCCGGCGACGAGTCGGTGCTGCGCGAGGCGCTGCTGGTGTACGCGCGGGAGATCGCCTTCGCGACGGCCCAGGTGTACGCGCAGGCCGCCGAGGCGCGCGGTGCGTGGGATGCCCGGCTGGAGTCGCTGGTGGTGAACGCGGTGCTGTCCGGCGAGGCCGACGAGGGCGCCGTCTCGCGGGCGGCGGCACTCGGCTGGAACTCGCCGGAGCACGTGTGCGTGATCCTGGGCACGGCCCCGGACGGCGACAGCGAGCTGACGGTGGAGGCGATCCGGCGAGCGGCCCGGCACGCCAAGCTCCAGGTCCTCACCGGGGTGCTGGGCGACCGGCTGGTCGTCATCGCGGGCGGCAGCGACAACCCGCTGCACGTCGCCAAGGCGCTGATCGGCCCGTACGCCGCCGGGCCGGTCGTCGCGGGGCCGATCGTGCCGGACCTGCTGGCGGCGACCCGGTCCGCGCAGGCCGCGGCGGCGGGCCTGAAGGCGTGCTCGGCCTGGCAGGACGCGCCGCGCCCGGTGCTGGCGGACGATCTCCTGCCGGAGCGCGCGATCGCCGGTGACCCGTCGGCGCGCGAGCAGTTGGTGGAGGAGATCTACAGACCGCTGGAGGAGGCGGGCTCGGCGCTGCTGGAGACGCTGAGCGTCTACCTGGAGCAGGCGAGCAGTCTGGAGGGCGCCGCCCGGATGCTCTTTGTGCATCCCAACACCGTGCGCTACCGGCTCCGACGTGTGACCGACGTCACCGGATGGTCACCCTCCGATGTCCGTTCCGCGTTCACGCTGCGGATCGCGCTGATCCTGGGGCGTCTGGCCGACGGAGATCCCCAGTCCTAGACTTTTGTCGAACGTCAACAATTCCCCTGACGGTTCTTCGTCCCTGTCCCCACGGGCGGTGGGAGCCGTCCACAAGAGAGAGTGTGAGGGTGCTCGTACTCGTCGCTCCCGGCCAAGGCGCTCAGACGCCCGGCTTCCTGACTCCCTGGCTCGACCTCCCCGGCGCCTCCGACCGCGTCGCCGCGTGGTCCGACGCCATCGGGCTCGACCTCGTCCACTACGGCACCAAGGCCGACGAGGACGCGATCCGCGACACGGCGGTGGCCCAGCCGCTGCTGGTCGCGGCCGGCCTGCTGTCCGCGTCGGCGCTCGGCGATGTGACCCCGGGTGCCGTCGCCGGCCACAGCGTCGGCGAGATCACGGCGGCCGCGTTCGCCGGTGTCCTCGACGACACGGCCGCGCTCGGCTTCGTACGGACGCGCGGACTGGCGATGGCCGAGGCCGCCGCCGTCACCGAGACCGGCATGTCGGCGCTGCTCGGCGGTGAGCCGGACGTCACCGTCCCGCACCTGGAGCAACTGGGCCTGACCCCGGCGAACGTGAACGGCGCCGGCCAGATCGTCGCCGCCGGCACCATGGAGCAGTTGGCCGCGCTGGCGGAGGACAAGCCCGAGGGCGTACGCCGCGTGGTGCCGCTCAAGGTCGCCGGCGCGTTCCACACGCACCACATGGCGCCCGCGGTCGCCACGCTCCAGAAGGCCGCCGACGGCCTGACGGTCGCCGACCCCACCGTGACGTACGTCTCGAACAAGGACGGCGCGACCGTCGCCACGGGCGCCGACGTCGTCGCCCGCCTGGTGGGGCAGGTCGCCAACCCCGTCCGCTGGGACCTGTGCATGGAAACGTTCCAGCGGCTCGGCGCCACCGCCCTGGTCGAGGTGTGCCCCGGCGGCACGCTCACCGGCATCGCCAAGCGCGCTCTGAAGGGTGTCAAGACGCTCGCGCTGAAGACGCCGGACGACCTCGACGCGGCCCGCGCGCTCATCGCCGAGCACGCGGCGCCCGCCGCCTGACAAGGAGCCATAGAGCATGGCGAAGATCAAGCCCAGCCAGGGCGCCCCGTACGCGCGGATCATGGGTGTGGGCGGTTACCGGCCCACCCGTGTCGTGCCCAACGAGGTGATCCTGGAGACGATCGACTCGTCCGACGAGTGGATCCGCTCGCGCTCCGGCATCGCCACCCGCCACTGGGCCTCCCCCGAGGAGACCGTGACCGCGATGTCGGTCGAGGCGGCCGGCAAGGCCATCGCGGACGCCGGGATCACGCCCGAGCAGATCGGCGGTGTGATCGTGTCCACCGTCTCGCACTTCAAGCAGACGCCGGCCGTCGCCACCGAGATCGCGGACAAGATCGGCGCTAACAAGCCGGCCGCGTTCGACATCTCGGCGGGCTGCGCCGGCTTCGGCTACGGCCTGACGCTCGCCAAGGGCATGGTCGTCGAGGGCTCGGCGGAGCACGTGCTCGTCATCGGCGTCGAGCGGCTCAGCGACCTGACCGACCTGGAGGACCGCGCGACGGCCTTCCTCTTCGGTGACGGCGCGGGCGCCGTCGTCGTCGGCCCCGCCAAGGAGCCGGCGATCGGCCCGACCGTGTGGGGCTCCGAGGGCGACAAGTCGGAGACCATCAAGCAGACCGTCGCCTGGACCGACTACCGCGACGGCACGGTCGAGAAGTTCCCCGCCATCACGCAGGAGGGCCAGGCGGTGTTCCGCTGGGCCGTCTTCGAGATGGCGAAGGTCGCCCAGCAGGCCCTGGACGCGGCCGGCATCACGGCGGCCGACCTGGACGTCTTCATTCCGCACCAGGCCAACATGCGGATCATCGACTCGATGGTGAAGACTCTCAAGCTGCCGGAGCACGTCACGGTCGCCCGTGACGTCGAGACGACCGGCAACACCTCGGCCGCCTCGATTCCGCTCGCGATGGAGCGGCTCCTGGCGACCGGTCAGGCGAAGAGCGGTGACACCGCGCTCGTCATCGGCTTCGGGGCGGGTCTCGTGTACGCCGCGACGGTCGTTACCCTCCCCTAGGCACCGTTCGGATCGTTCCCAGAACTTTCCGGACGACCAGCCTCAAAAACCCTCTGAGAAACACCTCTGAGATACACACCGAAGGAGCGCCACATGGCCGCCACTCAGGAAGAGATCGTCGCCGGTCTCGCCGACATCGTGAACGAGATCGCCGGCATCCCGGTCGAGGACGTCCAGTTGGACAAGTCCTTCACCGACGACCTGGACGTCGACTCGCTCTCCATGGTCGAGGTCGTCGTCGCCGCCGAAGAGCGCTTCGACGTCAAGATCCCGGACGAGGACGTCAAGAACCTCAAGACGGTCGGCGACGCTGCCGACTACATCCTGAAGCACCAGGGCTGATCGGATCGCCACCCGGCGGTGGCGCCGCATTCCCCGCATACCTCATAGACGTGGAGAAAGAATTCCTGTGAACTCGACCAATCGCACCGTGGTCGTCACCGGTATCGGCGCAACCACACCGCTGGGTGGCGACTCCGCCGCGACCTGGGAAGGTCTGCTGGCGGGACGCTCCGGCGTCAAGCCCCTCGACGGCGACCGCTACGCCGACATGCCCGTCCGCATCGCGGCCCCCGTGGCCGTCGACCCGGCCGAGATCCTGCCGCGCCCGCTGGCCAGGCGGCTGGACCGCTCGGCGCAGTTCGCCGTGATCGCGGCCCGTGAGGCGTGGGCGGACGCGGGCTTCACCGCGCCGGCGGGCGAGGACGCGGCGATCGACCCCGACCGGCTCGGTACCGTCATCGCCTCCGGCATCGGCGGCGTGACGACCCTGCTCGACCAGTACGACGTGCTGAAGGAGAAGGGCGTACGCCGCGTCTCCCCGCACACCGTGCCGATGCTGATGCCCAACAGCCCCTCCGCCAACGTCGGCCTGGAGGTGAACGCCCGGGCGGGCGTCCACACCCCGGTCTCGGCGTGCGCGTCGGGCGCCGAGGCGATCGGCTACGCCATCGAGATGATCCGCACCGGCCGCGCCGACGTGGTCGTCGCGGGCGGCACCGAGGCGGCGATCCACCCGCTGCCGGTCGCCGCGTTCGCGAACATGATGGCGATGTCCAAGAACAACGACGAGCCGGAGAAGGCCTCGCGCCCGTACGACAAGGGCCGTGACGGCTTCGTCCTCGGCGAGGGCGCCGGTGTCGTCATCCTGGAGTCCGCCGAGCACGCCGCCGCGCGTGGCGCGAAGGTCTACTGCGAGGCGCTCGGCCAGGGCCTGTCGGCCGACAGCCACCACATCGCCCAGCCGGAGCCGACGGGCCGCGGCATCGCCGCCGCCCTCCAGAACCTGCTGGACACCACCGACCTGAAGCCGGCCGAGGTCGTGCACCTCAACGCCCACGCCACGTCCACCCCGCAGGGTGACGTCGCCGAGGTCAAGGCGCTGCGCAAGGTGCTCGGCGAGGAGCTCGACCACGTGGCGATCTCGGCCACCAAGTCCATGACCGGCCACCTGCTGGGCGGCGCGGGCGGCATCGAGACCGTCGCCACGGTCCTGGCCCTCCACCACCGCACGGCCCCGCCGACGATCAACGTCGACGACCTGGACGAAGAGGTCGACGCCGACATCGTCCGCGACGAGCCGCGCGCGCTGCCCGAGGGCACGATCGCGGCGATCAACAACTCGTTCGGCTTCGGCGGGCACAACGTGGTGCTGGCCTTCCGGACGGTCTGACCTGGCGGTCGGCGACTGTAGGACATGGGTGTGGGGCCCGCCCCTTCGGGGGGCGGGCCCCACACCCATGTCCTGGTGTCCGGCGTGGCCCCGTCGAGGGCGTCAGACGACTTGGTGCAGCCAGCGGACCGGGGCGCCTTCGCCGGCGTAGCGGAAGGGTTCGAGTTCGTCGTCCCAGGGCTTGCCGAGGAGGCGGGCGATCTCGGCTTCGAGCTGGGTCTCGCCCTGGGCCGAGCGGGCGAGGGCGGCGCGGAGGCGGTCCTCGGGGATCAGGATGTCGCCGTGGATGCCGGTGACCGCGTGGAAGATGCCCAGCTCGGGCGTGGCGCTGTAGCGCTCGCCCTCGGCGGTGGAGCAAGGCTCGGCGGTGACCTCGAAGCGGAGCATCTGCCAGCCGCGCAGCGCGGAGGCCAGTTGGGAGGCGGTGCCCGGTTCGCCCTGCCAGGAGAACTCCGCTCTCCACGTGCCCGGGGAGGCCGGCTGCCGGATCCAGTCGAGCTGGACCCGCGCACCGAGCACTCCCGCCACCGCCCATTCGACGTGCGGGCACAGCGCGCGCGGTGCGGAGTGTACGTACAGGACTCCACGTGTCGTCACCGGGACCTCCAGTGTGGGACGAGGTTCGCCTTTCCCAGCGGCCTCAGTAAACAGCATCGGGAGTGAAACTCCGCAAAAGGGACAGCATGTGACGTGATGTAATTTACCGGAGCCGGTTGGCGAAGGCGCCTGACGGTTCGACGGGGAAAAGCTACCGTGCGCCGGGGCGCTTGGGATGACGTACGGTCTGCCCGGGGGACGTTGACACCAAGCTTTCACTCGCCAGGACGCCGACGAAAGGGCTACCGGATGGCTGCCGGCCGACGAGGCCGTATACGAACTCTCGCCGTGTGGACGGCGGCCGCCGCCCTGGTGTCGGGCGCGGCGCTGTCCGGGTGCGAGGCGGCACCGGGGGGCGGGCCGGGCGTGGCGTCGCGCCCCTCCGCGAGCCCCTCCCCCACCCCCAGGCCCACCCCCGCGTGGGACCCGAGCCCCGCGTCGGTCGCGGCCGTCGGGGACTCCATCACACGCGGGTTCGACGCCTGCGGGGTGCTGGCCGACTGCCCGGAGGTGTCCTGGGCGACCGGCAGCGACGCACGGGTGAACAGCCTCGCGCGGCGGCTGCTGGGCGCGTCGGCGCTGCCGGCCCGCACCTGGAACCTGGCCCGGTCCGGGGCCCGGATGGCGGAGCTGCCGGGCCAGATGGCGGCGGCGGGCGCGAAGAAGCCGGGGCTGGTGACGGTGCTGGTCGGCGCGAACGACGCCTGCCGCGGCAGCGCCGACCTGATGACGCCGGTGTCCGCCTTCCGTGCCTCGTTCGAGGAGGCGATGCGCGAGCTGCGCTCGGTGTCGCCGAAGAGCCAGGTGTACGTGTCGAGCGTGCCGGACCTGAAACGGCTCTGGTCGACGGGGCAGGGCAGCGCGCTCGGCAAGCAGGTGTGGAAACTGGGCGTTTGCGCGTCGATGCTGGGTGACGCCGACGACGTGGGCGCGGCGGCCGAGGAGCGGCGCGAGCAGGTGTACGAGCGGGTGGTGGCGTACAACGGGGTGCTCCGGGACGTGTGTGCGAAGGACCGGCTGTGCCGGTACGACGGCGGGGCGGTGTTCGACTACCGGTTCACCGGTGAGCAGTTGAGTCCGTGGGACTGGTTCCATCCGAGCACGAACGGCCAGGGGCGGCTGGCGGAGATCGCGTACAGGATCATCACCTCATGAGAACTGCATGTGAACCGTGCGGCCGGCTGGCGGACGGGACGGCCGTCCACCGCTGGGTCCTGGAACGGGCCGGGGTACGCGTACGCGTGCTGACGTACGGCGGCATCGTGCAGTCGGTGGAGGTGCCCGACCGGGACGGCGCGGTCGCGAACGTGGTGCTGGGGTACGCCTCGCCCGCCGGGTACGAGGCCGATCCGGGGCCGTACTTCGGGGCGCTGGTGGGGCGGTACGCGAACCGGATAGCGGGCGGGGTGTTCACCCTGGACGGGCGGACCCACCGCCTCGCCCGCAACGGCGGCCCGAACAGCCTGCACGGCGGCGAGCGCGGGTTCGACAAGCGGGTGTGGGACGCCGAGGCGGTCGACGGCGGGGTGCGGCTGTCCCGGGTGAGCCCGGACGGCGAGGAGGGCTTCCCCGGGCAACTGGAGGTCTCCGCCACGTACACGCTGGACGCGTCGGGCGCGCTGCGGATCGCGTACGAGGCGGTGACGGACGCGCCGACGGTGGTGGCCCTGACGAACCACACGTACTGGAACCTGGGCGGCGCGCCCGAGCTGCGGCTCGCGGCCGGGCACTTCACGCCGCTGGACGAGGCCGCGATCCCGACGGGTGAGATCGCGAAGGTGGACGGCACCAGGCTCGACTTCCGGACCTCGCGCCCCGTCGGCACGGGCCTGGACCACAACTTCGTGCTGGACGCCGGCACCGACGGCCCGGCGGCCGAGCTGTACTCGCCGGTCACGGGACGGCTGCTGACGGTCCGTACGACCGAGCCGGGGCTCCAGGTGTACGCGCCGGACCACCTCGACGGCATCGCCCTGGAGACCCAGGCGTTCCCCGACTCCCCGAACCGGCCGCAGTTCCCGAGTACGGTCCTGCGGCCGGGCGAGGTGTACGCGTCACAGACCGTGTACGCGTTCGGGATTCGCCAGTCCGTTCCGCCAGTCCGTGCCGTCGACGGTCAGTGTCGCGCGCAGCCGGGTGTCGGTGAGTGAGCGGCCCGCCTGGATCTCGTACGTACCGGGGATCGGCCTCCACGCACCGATCTCCTCGTCCCAGATCTCGAACGCCCGCCTCGGGAGCCGGATCTCCGCCTCGGCGGTCTCGCCGGGCCGGGCCTCCACGCTCGCGAAGCCGGCCAGCCAGCGGGCCGGGCGCTCCACCGGGTCGTCCACGGGTGCCACGTAGAGCTGGACGACCTCGCGGCCGGGGCGGGTGCCGGTGTTGCGGACGCGGACGGTGGCGCTCTCCGGGGACAGCTCCAGGGTCTCGTACTCCCAGGTGGTGTAGCCGAGGCCGTGACCGAAGGGGTACGCGGGGACGGTGCCGGCCCGGTCCCAGGCGCGATAGCCGGTGAAGAGCCCCTCGCGGTAGTGGAGTTCGCCGCCCGTCGGGGTGACCTCGGTGACGGGTGCGTCGGCGAGCGCGGCCGGCCAGGTGGTGGGCAGGCGGCCGCCCGGCTCCTCGGCGCCGAGCAGGACGTCGGCGAGGGCGGCGCCGCCCTCCTGGCCGGGGAACCAGCTCAGCAGCACGGCCGCCACGTCGTCGCGCCAGGGCATCTCGACGGGCGACCCCGCGTTGACGACCACGACGGTGTTCGGGTTGGCGGCGGCGACGGCCCGGACGAGGTCGTCCTGGCGGCCTGGCAGCCTCAGGTCGGCGCGGTCGAAGCCCTCGGACTCGACGCGCTCGGTGGTGGCGACCACGACGATCGCGGTGTCGGCGGCGCGGGCGGCCTCGGCGGCCTCGGCGATCAGCTCGTCGGGGTCGCGCCGCGGCCCGAGGTGGACGAGGGAGAACATCACGCCCGGCAGGGGCGCCGCGTGCTCCTGGCCGAGCGGGTGGAGGAGGGACACCTCGACGGGGACGCCCTCGGTGAGGGCGACCTTGCCGCGCTCCAGCGGGGCGCCGAAGAACGCCTCGAAGGGGTCGGCCTCGTCGCCCATCTCCTGGACGCCGTCGTAGAGCGTCTCGCCCGCGACGGTGAGGGTGAACGCGCCCAGGCCGCGCGTGCCGAAGGCGTGGTCGCCGCTCTCGCGGGGCGTGAAGGTGCCGGTGACCTCGATGCTGTGCAGTTGGTCGTAGGTGACGCCCTCGGGCAGGTCGTCGCCGATCCACTGGACCTGGCCGCTGGGCAGGGAGCCTTCACCGAGGAGGTTGCCGTGGGCGTCGCGGCAGACGGCGCGCAGCGTGAAGCCCTGTCCGGCGGGGACGAGTTCGTCGCTGGGGTCGGCGCCGATGGCGTACGTCAGCGCGCCGGAGGGGAGGGCGGCGGTGAGGCCGTCGAGCGGGGAGACGGTGTGGTCGGGGAAGACCTGGGCGGAGCCGCCGCCGAGGACGCGGGCGTCGCGGGCGGCGGCGCCGAGGAGGGCGACGCTTCCCTGCCGTACCGGCAGAGCGCCCTCGTTCCGTACGAGGACGAAGGAGCGCCGGGCGATCTCACGGGCGAGGGCGTCGCCGTCGATGGCGTCCGGGAGGGTGGTGACGGCCGGTTCGGTGCCGTCGAGGGCTCCGACGCGGGCGGCGAGGCGCAGCACGTTGCGTACGGCCCCGTCGACGACCGCCTCGTCGACGTCGCCCGCGCGGACGGCGGCGGCGAGGGCCTCGCCGTAGACGGTGCGCGGCCCGGGCATGGCGAGGTCGAGGCCGCCTTCGATGGCCCCCTTGGTGTCGCGGGCGGCCATCCAGTCGGAGACGTTGATGCCGTCGAAGCCCCATTCGCCGCGCAGGACCTCGTTGACCAGGTGGTGGTGTTCGGTCATGGTGCGGCCGTTGACCTGGTTGTAGGCGGTCATGATGCCCCAGGGGCGGGCGTTCTTGACGATCGCCTCGAAGGGGGCGAGGTAGAGCTCGCGCAGCGGGCGGGGGGCGACGACGTTGTTGACGGTGAAGCGGTCGGTCTCGGCGTCGTTGGCGACGAAGTGCTTGACGGTGGTGCCGACGCCGCCGTCCTGGACGCCCAGGACGTATCCGGTGCCGATCTCACCGGTGAGGTACGGGTCCTCGCTGTACGCCTCGAAGTGGCGCCCGCCCAGCGGCGAGCGGTGGAGGTTGACCGTGGGGGCGAGGAGGACGTGGACGCCCTTGCGGCGGGCCTCCTGGGCGAGCAGCCGGCCGGCGCGGCGGGCGAGGGCCGGGTCCCAGGTGGCGGCCAGCGCGGTCGGGGACGGCAGGGCGATGGAGGGGTCGTCGGCGGTCCATCGGACGCCGCGTACGCCGATCGGGCCGTCGGACATGACCAGCGAGGTCAGGCCGATCTCGGGGAGGGCGGGAAGCGACCACATGTCCTGGCCGGCCAGCAGGCGGGTCTTGGCGTCCAGGTCGAGCTTGCGGAGCGCCGCCTCGACGACCTGCTCGTACCGGGTGCCGGTCGGGTCTGTCACTGTCGTACCTCCGTGTCGGCGTGCGGGGTGTCCATGGTGACGGCATTACCTGTAGACCGGTAGGGTTCGTTATGTTTTCGTGATTTTCAGCGATCGGAGTGGGTGAGGATGGCAGCGGCCAGGGCCAGGAGTGAGGAGCGGCGCGCCGAGATCGTGCGCGCCGCCCTCGAAGTGATCGCCGAGCGCGGCTACCGGGGTGCGTCGCTCGGGGCGGTCGCCGAGCGGGTCGGCCTGACCCAGCAGGGGCTCCTGCACTACTTCCCCACCAAGGAGGCGCTGCTCGTCGCGGTGCTGGAGGAGCGCGACCAGTGGGACACGGGCGGCAGCGGGGCGCGTGAGGGCTGGCGGCTCGACCTGCTGGACTCGCTCGTCGAGTACAACGCGATGCGGCCGGGCATCGTGCAGACCTTCTCGGCGCTGCTCGGCGAGAGCGTGACGGAGGGTCACCCGGCGCGGGAGTTCTTCACCCGCCGCTACGCCCAGGTGCGGGCCGAGATGGGAGCCGTCCTGCGGGCCGAGTACGGCGACCGGCTGCCCGGCGGGCTGACGCCCGAGCAGGCGGCGCCGCTGATGACGGCCGTGATGGACGGGCTCCAGTACCAGTGGCTGCTCGATCCGGACGCGGTGGACATGCCGGCCGCCTTCCGGGACTTTCTGCGGCTGTTGGGGGCGCGGTAGCGTTCCGGGACCCTACGGAAGGACTGCCGCTCGTGTCCCGGATACGGTTGCGTACGACCCTCGTTCTGGTGCTCGCCGCACTGACGGTTTCCACGGTCCCCGCCCAGGCGGCACCCACCGTCGAGGAGGCCCGCCTCGACCGGGCCGTACCGCAGGAGCTCCTCCGCCGCAGCGGATTCGACACGGTGGCGCCCGAGTTCGCCGCCGCGCTGGAGGGGGCCGGGTCGTACGCGGCGGCCGAGCGGGCCGTCCGGCGGCACGGGTCGCGGCTGTGGCAGCGGGCGGTGGACCGGGTGCAGGGGCGGGGCCCGGCGCGGGGTGACCTCGCCCGGGACGACGACCGGCCGCTGTACTGGGCGCGGCTGGCCATGACCCGCGAACTGCGCGCCTGGGAGCCGGACTTCGCCCTGTCGCCGGAGGCGCGGGCCCGGCTGCTGGACCGGCTGGAGACGTCCTCGCGCGGCCAGGACGCCATCCGCTACCCGGTCGGCAAGGGCGTCAAGCGGGTGCTGATGACCGGGTTCGACCCGTTCACGCTCGACCGGGACATCCGGATCAGCAACCCGTCGGGCGCGGCGGCCCTGGCGCTGGACGGGACGCTGATCCGCACGGCGGACGGCCGGCTCGCCCGGGTGGAGACGGCGGTGTTCCCGGTGCGCTGGGCGGACTTCGCGGACGGCGAGGTGGAGCGGACGCTGCGGCCGCACCTGCCGCGCGTGGACGCCTTCACGACGGTGAGCCAGGGCCGGGTCGGCCGCTTCGACGTCGAGCGCTTCAACGGGGCCTGGCGCGGCGGGTTCGGCGACAACGAGAACCTCTCGGAGAAGGGCCTCGTACCGGTCGCCGATCCTGCGACGCAGCCGCAGTGGACGACGACGACCCTGCCGTACGCGAAGATCGTGGCGGCGGGCACGGGCCGGTTCCCGGTGTACGACAACACGTCGGTGACCGAGGTCCCGGCGGGCGGCACGGCCCCGGTGGTCCGCCCCGACGGCCCGACGCCCGGCTCGGCGGCCCGCGCGGGCGGCGGCGGGGACTACCTGTCCAACGAGATCGCCTACCGCGCCACGCTGCTGCGCGACCGGCTGGGCCTGCCGGGCCTGCCGGGCGGGCATGTGCACACGCCGGTGCTCCAGTTCGGCGCGGGCAACACGGACGCGGTGACGGACCAGGAGTTCCTGCGCAACCGGGCGGACATCACCTCCCAGGTCAGGGCCATCATCGCGGTGGCGGCCGCGGGCAGGTAGCTCAGCGCACGGCGGCCAGGATGTGGCTGTGGCCGTACTGCCACACCACGCCCACGTGCTCGAACCCGGCCTCCCGCAGCAGGTCGGCGTGGCTGGTGATGGTGAGGTCGTTGCCCTCGCAGCGCGGGTGCCGGTGGCTCCCGCGCTGTGCGAGGAAACGTGCCAGCTCCGGGTCGGACGCCGCGCCCGACCACCAGGACTCCCAGTCGTCGTGGCTGAGCGTCTTGTGCCGTTCGGCGTGGCGGCGCCCGATGTCCTGGGCCAGTTCGGAGACCTTCGCCGAGTCCGGGCTGATGTGGTCGCCGTTGACCAGGACGCCGCCGGGACGCAGCCGTTCGGCCAGCTCCCGGTACACCCGGGTGAGGGTGCGGCGGTCCAGGTAGTGCAGGGCCGTCGTGGACACCGCCGCGTCCACCGGGCGGTCCAGGGCCAGCGCGTCGAGCCAGCCCGGCTCGCCGATCATCGCCTCGACGTGGCGCAGCGACGCCGAGCCGTAGTACGCGCTGCCCAGCTCCAGCAGGAGCGGGTCGCCGTCGACGGCCAGCACCTCGGCGTCCGGGAGGCGGCCGGCCAGCCGCGCCGCCAGGGACCCCGGACCGCTCCCGAGGTCCAGGACGAGCGGCGCCGCCTGGCCGCGCGTCACGTGCTCGACCACGTCCGCGATGACGGTGAAGCTCTCCTCGCGGTCGACCGCGTACCGCTGCTGCTGGTCCTCCCAGCGCTCCACCCATCGCGCGGCCGTCACCGCGTTCACACCCATGGCCGCTCGTGTCCTCCGCACCTCACGACTCACTGCTGCTATTGAAAATCATTGCAGACTGGCGAGCGCGGTGAGCAGCCTTTCCATCTCTTCGGGGGTGTTGTGCACATGGAGGCTGACGCGTACGGAGCCGTCCTTGTCCCCTGTCCCGGCCTGGCAGTGGCCGTCGGACCGCACCATGAAGCCGTGGCTGTAGAGGATGAAGCCCAGGTCGTGGGCGTCGATGCCCCGGTGCCGGAAGGTCACCAGGCTCCGCCGGCGCTGCACCTTTGAGCCGGCGGCGAGGCTGGTACGGCAGCCCAGGACTTCGTAGGTGCCTTCCATCCGGCTCAGCCCGTCGGTCAGCAGGGACGTCAGCGCGACCGTCCAGCGTTCGATCCGGTCGGTCCCGGCCGCGTCCAGCCAGTCGAGCGCGGCCACCAGGGAGGCGATGCCGACCGTGTTCGGGGTGCCCTGCCAGCCGCCCGGCCGGAAGTCGGGGCCGCGCCGGCGCCGGGCCCACACCGCGCCCGTACCCGGCAGGGCCAGCGCCTTGTGGCCGGAGAACACCACGAAGTCCACGTCCAGGTCCGCCACGGACACCGGCAGGTGCCCGACACTCTGCGCGGCGTCCAGGCAGATGGGGACGTCCGGCCCGACGACCCGGCGGACACGGTGCACGTTCATGTCGGCGCCGTACACGTGGTGCACGTGCGTGACCGCCACGAACCGGGTGCGCGGGCCGGCGATCCGGGCGAGCGCGTCGGGGTCGTAGTCGCCGGAGCCCGCCTGGTAGGGCAGCTCCCGGACCCGGATGCCGACCCCCTGGCGGGCCAGCAGCTCCTGGGCCTCCAGCCACGGTGACAGGTTCGCCCGGTGGTCGTGGAACGGGACGACGATCTCGTCCCCG
This sequence comes from Streptomyces sp. NPDC049837, assembly GCF_040674455.1. NCBI lineage: Bacteria > Bacillati > Actinomycetota > Actinomycetes > Kitasatosporales > Streptomycetaceae > Streptomyces > Streptomyces sp. NPDC049837. The sequence goes on from NZ_JBFAMP010000006.1 coordinate 331,428, forward strand.
TCGGTGAGCAGCCCGGGCAGCCAGTCCCGCGCGACCGTGCGCAGCCCCTCCGTGGTACCGCTGGTGAAGTGCACGGCCGACCCGTCCGGGTCCGGATCGCCCAGGAACCGCTTGACCCGGTCGCGGGCACCCTCCACCAGCGCGGTCGTTGCGTTGGCCCACGGGTAGGAGCCGCGCCCCGCGTTGGCGTTGGAGGTGGTGAGGTAGCGCCGCACGGCGTCCAGGACGGGCTGCGGCTTCTGCGCGGTGGCCGCGGCGTCCAGGTACGCCAGATCCGGATGGCCGGTGACGATCGGGAACTGGGCGCGCAACTCCCGCTGCCAGGACCCCAGTTCCTCGATCTCCGTGTGGTACGCGGACATGTCAGTCACGCACCAGCGGCGCGCCCGCGTCCCGCCAGGCGACGATACCGCCGGCCAGGCTGCGCACGTCGGGGTGGCCCATGCGGGTGAGCAGGGCGGCGTACCGGGCGGACTTCTCGCCCACCGGGCAGGCCAGGAGCACCGGCTGCCGCTTGCCGAAGGGCAGGCCGCCGCGCAGCAGCTCGTCGAACAGCTCGTCGACGATGTTCACCGAGCCGTCGATGTGCAGTGCGGCGTACGCGAACGGCCCGCGCAGGTCGATCACCAGCGGCCGCTGCTCCGCGATCCACTTCTGGGCCCCGGCGACGTCGATGACGGTGGCCGTACGGGCCTCCGTGTCGGTCAGCGTGGCCACGGAGTTCTTCACCGGCGGCCGCCCCAGCAGTTCGGGCCGCCGCTGCCGTACGTACCCCAGATAGCTCTCCACCCGGTCGCAGACGATGAACACGGCCGTCCGCCGGTCCGTCAGCTCTTCGTCCAGTGCCCGGAGATGGCGTACGGCACCGTAGTAGGCGGCCCCGCCGGTCGGTCCGGCGAGCAGTCCGCAGCGGCGCAGCAGGGTCACCATGCCGTCGATGGCCTCGTCGGCGCTCACCGTTTCGATCGTGTCGTACGTGGCCGGGTCGAACAGCCCGACCTCCTGCACCTCGTCGGCGTTGCGGATGCCGGGGATGAAGTCCGTCTTCTCCCCGACGAGGCCGACGACGTTCACCGCCGCGTCGTGGGCGCGCAGGGCGCGGGCCACGCCGGTGGACGAGCCGGCGGTGCCCACGCAGGCGATGAACCAGTCGGGGGCCCGGCCGTCCAGGTCGGCGATGATCTCCGGGCCGGTGCCGGAGGCGTGGGCCTCGGTGTTGAGGGCGTTGAAGTACTGGTCGGTGTGGAAGTGGGCGCTGCCGGGCCGGTTCAGCCGCTGGTGGAAGAGGGTCAGCGGGTCGTCGGTGTTGGTCGGGTCGAGGCACTCGGACTGCCCGGGCAGCTCCTCGATCTCGGCGCCCAGCAGCAGGAGCAGGTCCTTGATCTCGGGGATGCGCATCCTGTTGGTGACGCTCTTGAACGGCAGGCCGTGCAGCCCGGCGATGAGGGCCAGGGCCTTGGCGGTGTTGCCGCTGGACAGCTCGACGACCGTCTCGCCGCGCTCCTTGGCGGCGGCCAGGCCCCGGCGGGCCATGTTCCAGGCGGCGCGGTCCTTCAGGGAACCGAAGGGGTTGAGCATTTCGAGTTTGGCGTACAGGTCGATGTTGCGCAGCCCGTGGACGTCCGGGTCGATGCGCACCAGCGGGGTTCCGCCGATGGCGTCGGTGATGCTGTCGTACCTCATGTGCGCTCTCCCCCCGGTCGTGTGATCGGCCAGTACCGCTCGTCGAGGCACCAGTGCCAGGAGCCGTCCCGGGAGCTCTCCTCCTGGGAGCCCTCCTCCTGGGAGCCCTCCTCCTGGAAGACGGCGACTTTGCGCGCGAGGGGCTGCCGCTGGGCGTGGGTGGCGCCGAAGTCCATGACGTAGCCGGCGGTGTTGGGGAAGGCGAGGAGGTCGCCGGGGCGCGGCAGCCTGGGCAGGTGGACGGCGCGGCGGGTGATCAGGTCGGCCTCCAGGCAGAGGTTGCCCATGAGGTACACGACCGCGGGCTCGCCTTCCGCCGGGGTGCCGTCGCGGGGCAGGAGGACCGGGTCCATGAGGACGCCGTGGTCCTCCAGGCTGACGTCGCCGGCGTTCATCGCCAGCGTCACCAGGTGCTCCCCGGTCTCAGTGGGCCGTGCGTCCAGGACCTTGCCGAGGGTGAGCCCGCACTGGTCCACGAGTGCCCGGCCGGGCTCGACGTACAGCTCGTGGAGGCTCTCCAGCAGCAGGGTGCCGAGCGGCCGGCCGCCGAGGGAAGGGGCGGGGCGCGACAGCAGGTCGTCCAGGTAGTCGGCGCCGGCGAGGGGGCGGTGGGCCGGGTAGAGGCCCAGGGAGCCCTTGACGGTGCCGTTCTCCATGCGCAGCCCGTAGCCGTGGCCGCCCCAGGTCATGGGCGGGCGCCGGCCCATGACCGCGTGGGTCAGCTCGGTGGTGTACGTGGCCCACTCCTCGGCGTGGGCGAGGTAGTTGACGCCGAAGCCGCCTCCGACGTCGACGGCGCGCGGGGTGAAGCCGTGCGCGTACAGCTCCTCCATGGCCCTCAGGCACCCTTCGAGGGCCGCCGCCTTCTCGTCCGGGCTCGTGGTGTCGAGGTGGTAGCCGACGCCGATCGGCTCCAGCGCGTCCCGGTGGCGGTCGACCATGCCGAGCAGGTCCTTCAGGGACTTCGCCGGGGAGCCGAAGCGGCTGCGGCGGGACAGCAGGGTGGTGCCGGTCGCCTCGAACTCGGACAGGCGCAGCACGACCCGGAGGCGGGGCAGGCCGTACGCCCGTACGAGACGGGCGGCCCGTTCCACCTCGCCCGGCCCGTCGGCGTTGACGATCGCCCCGGTGCGGGCGGCCAGCCACAGGAACTCGGGGTCCTTGGGGCCGGTCGTCATGATCCGGTCACCCGTCCAGCCGGAGGCGAGGGCGTGCCGTAACTCGCCGAGCGACGCGGCGTCGAGGGCGGCGTCCGTGGTGACGAGGTGCCGGACGAGCGCGCTGGACCGGTTCGCCTTGTGCGCGAAGAAGATCCGGCCGGTGAGCCGGTGGCCGCGGAAGACGGCGCGGAAGCGCTCCACGTTCTCGGCGATCTGGTCCGGCAGCACGACGTTGAGGGGCGAGCCAAGCGCGTCGACGAGCGCGCGGAGGAACGGGCCGCCCGATTCCAGCAGGGCGGCGGGCCGCCGGTCCAGGCGCGCTCGCAGATGCAACGGCTCGGTGCCCGTCCCCGCTGTGTTCATCCGAGCTGGCCCTCCCGCGAGGCATGCCGACCGGCACCGTCGTCGTCCCGCTCTTTATGCCCAACTTTCCCCGACGGGATGGCCGTGCGGAAGGAGACGGCCGGATTCAGCCGCTGCGGGCCGTCACGCCACGCCCAGGCGTGATCCCCAGCCCCACCGGCGTCGCGCCGATGGCGCGGTCGGGGGCCTTCCGGGCACGCAGCGTCGGTGTGCGCGGCCGGGAGCGGGAGAAGGAGAGCACCACCGGGCCGGACCGGGCCGGACCAGGACGGGCCGGTGACCGCGAGGCCGTGATGACGGCGACGGCGAACAGCTCAGGCGCGCGGGGTCCCGATGGCGTCGCCGTCCACGTCGGCGGGCGCGTCCTGCGGCGCCTCCAGGTCGCGGACCAGCAGCGTCGCGCCCGCGACGGCGCCCGGCATCAGGAACACCGCGACGAACGGCACCAGGAAGGCGACGGTCAGCGGGACGCCGAAGCCCAGGGTGAGCATCCGGCGGCCGCGCAGCATCGCGAGCCGCTCCTTGAGCTCGACGCCACGACGCTGGAGCGCCACCGCCGTGAGCTCCTCCGCCAGGAAGAAGCCGGAGACGCAGAAGCCGAGCACGGGGACGAGGGTCTGGCCGACGACGGGGATGAAGCCGAGCGCGAAGAGGACGACGCCGTACAGCGCGACGCGCACGAGGACGCGCAGGCTGTCGCGGGCGGAGATCCACAGCTCGCGCCAGAGCGGCAGGCCGGACTCCGGCACGTCGCCGCCCTCGGTGCGGTCGACCTCCTCGGAGAGCGACTCGTAGAAGGGCTGGCCGACGAGGAGGGTGACGGCGGTGAAGGTGACGACGGCCAGGAACAGGCCGAAGGCGAAGAGCAGCGCGGTCAGGAAGCCGCGGAAGACGCCCTGCCAGGGCGAGGACCAGTCGTCCGCGAAGGGCGTCGCCCACGCGGTCAGGTCGTCCGCGCCGTACGCCAGACCGGCCAGCGCGGCCGCGTACAGCACCAGGGTGACCAGTCCGGGCAGCAGCCCGAACCCGAACCACCGGCCGTGCCGGCCGACCCAGCGCTGACCCTTCATCACGTAGCCGAAGCCCACCCCGAGATCACGCATGGGTGCACCCTATCGGGACGTCCGGCCCTGCCGGACGGGCGGAGGGCCGCACCCGGGGTGGGTGCGGCCCTCCGGCGCGTACGCGCACGTGGGAGCGCGTCGAGGCGCGTGATCAGGCGACGTCGAGGTCGACCGTGATGTTGCCGCGGGTGGCCTTGGAGTACGGGCAGACCTGGTGGGCCTTCTCGACGAGCTCCTTGGCGGTGGCGGCGCTCACGTTCGGGATCTTCGCGGAGATCTTGACGATGATCCCGAAGCCCTCGGCGTTCTTGCCGATACCGACCTCGGCGGTGACCGTCGAGCCCGAGATGTCGGCGCCCTCCTGGCGGGCGACGACACCGAGCGCACCCTGGAAGCAGGCGCTGTAACCGGCGGCGAAGAGCTGCTCGGGGTTGGTGCCCTCGCCGGACCCGCCCATCTCCTTGGGCGGGTTCACGACGACGTCGAGCTTGCCGTCGTTGGTGGCGACGCGGCCGTCACGCCCGTTCTCGGCGGTGGCGACGGCGGTGTACAGGACGTCGGACTGCTGGATCGACATGTAAGAGGTTTCCTCCTGTGATGCGCCGCGACTCGCGCCCACGATCGCGGCGGACTGGAGGTGAGCCTATCGGGTGAGCGAAACGATCATCTTTCCGGTGTTCTCACCGCGCAGCATGCCGAGGAACGCCTCGACGCCGTTCTCCATGCCCTCGACGACGGTCTCCCGGTACTTGAGCTCGCCGGAGGCCAGCCAGCCGGCGACCTCCTTGACGAACTGCGGCTGGAGCTCGCGGTGGTCGTTCACGAGCATGCCCTGGAGGCGCAGCCGCTTGCCGATGACCAGGGCGAGGTTGCGCGGCGCGGGGGTCGGCTCGGTGCTGTTGTACTGGGCGATCATGCCGCAGATGGTGGCGCGGCCGTGCACGTTGAAGGAGGAGATCGCGGCCTCCAGGTGCTCGCCGCCGACGTTGTCGAAGTAGACGTCGATGCCGTCCGGGGCGGCTTCCTTGAGCTGGGCGGCGACGGGGCCGTTCTTGTAGTTGAAGGCGGCGTCGAAGCCGTACTCCTCGGTGAGGAGCTTGACCTTCTCGTCGGAGCCGGCCGAGCCGATGACCCGGGAGGCGCCCCTGAGCTTCGCCATCTGGCCGACCTGGCTGCCGACGGCGCCGGCCGCGCCGGAGACGAAGACGACGTCGCCCTCCTTGAAGGACGCCACGTCGAAGAGGCCGGCGTAGGCGGTGAGGCCGGTCATGCCGAGGACGCCGAGGTAGGCGGAGAGGGGGGCGAGGGAAGCGTCGACCTTGGTGGCGTGCTTGGCGTTCACCTCGGCGTACTCGCGCCAGCCGAGGCCGTGCAGGACGTGGTCGCCGACCGCGAAGCCCTCGGCGCGGGACGCGATGACCTCACCGACGGCGCCGCCGTCCATGGGCTGGTCGAGCTGGAACGGCGGCACGTACGACTTCACGTCGTTCATGCGGCCGCGCATGTACGGGTCGACCGAGAAGTGCAGGTTGCGCACGAGGATCCGGCCCTCGGCCGGCTCGGCGACGGGCGCCTCGCGGAGGGCGAAGTCCTCGGGCTTGGGCCAGCCGTGCGGGCGGGCGACGAGGTGCCATTCGCGGCCGGACGCGGGAAGAGCGGACATGCTGCGGTGCCTCCTGGGATTGCTTCAGGTGTTATTTCATTACCTGAAACAACAATGCGCCTGGATATTTCAGGTTGTCAAGTAAGTGGGTATCCTGGTGTGCATGTCCAGCAGACGCACAGACCCGCTCACCCTCGAAGTGGTCGAGCTCATCGGCACGGTGGTGACCCGCTACCACGAGGAGTACGAGCAGGCCGCCGCGCAGCACGCGCTGACCGGCGCGCAGGCACGCGTCCTGGGGCTGCTCGCCCTGGAGCCCACGCCGATGCGGCGCATCGCGCAGTCGCTGCGGTGCGAGCCGTCGAACGTGACCGGCATCGTGGACCGGCTGGAGGCGCGCGGCCTGGTGGAGCGCCGCCCCGACCCGGCGGACCGCCGGGTGAAGATCGCCGCCGCGACGGACGAGGGCCGCGCGACGGCCCGCCGCCTCCGGGACGCCCTCGACTTCGCCCGCGAACCCCTGGCCGCCCTCTCGGAGGAGGAGCGGACCGCCCTGCGCGACCTGCTGCGGCGGATGGTGGGGGCGGAGGGGGCGTAGGGGCCGGCCGGCGCATCCCGGGGCGGACGGAGGGTCTACCGACCGGGCGCTAGACGCACCACCACAGGAACCAGTCGCACGACTCGGTCGGTGTCGGGTCCGGGGTCGGTTCCGCCGGGGGCGGGTCATTGGGGGCCGGGTCGTCCGGGGCCGGGTCGTCCGGGTTTCCGGGGTCGTCCGGGTTGTCGGGGTTGCCGGGGTTGTCCGGGGGCGGGTCCGCCGGGGCGGGCTCGTCCGGCGCCGGGGCGTCCGGGGCGCCCGGCTCGTCGGGGTCGCCCGACGGCTGCGGGGCCGACGAGCCGGTGCCCGGCTCGCCGGAGCGCCCCGGGACGGACGCGCCGGGCGCGCGCGACGGGGCGCCGGACGCCTCGCCATCGGTGCCGGGGCCGTCCTCGGGGTCGTCCGGCGCGGAGGTCGTCGACACCGGTTCGTTCACCGGGCTCGGGCCGTCCGGCGCCTGGGAGCCCTCCGGCTGCTCGGGCAGCGGCTCCGGCACGGCCGGGTCCTCCTGCCGTACGGCCGTGGCCGCGCCCTTCTCTCCGGGGTGCTCGATCGCCAGCTCTGCCAGGCTCAGCAGACCGGCCGCCAGGATCAGGGACACCACCCCGATCAGCACCTTGCGCCCCCGCCGCCTGCGGGCCCGGCGCCCCGCCGAGCGCGTCCGCCGGTCGGGCTGGGCGCGGCGCGCCTGGCCACGGGCACGACGAGGCCCCGCAGGCGGATGCTCCTCGTCCCGGTCCAGCTCGTAGACGTGCTCCGCCGCGGGTACGTGCGGTTCGTCGCGCCGAAGCTCCTCGACAGGCGTACCGCACCCGGCACAGGCCAGGGCGCCGTTGAGGTGCCTCTGACACTGGTGGCAGTAATCCATGGCGCCCGCAGATTATGCGGCCCCGGGACACCGGAGATACCCGCGCCTGTGAGGATCCTGTGTGGAAACGGCCAACGCCCGGCGCGCCGCTCGATTCATGAGGAACGGGCAGGATGTCGGCATGACGCCCGCCGGCACGCCCTCCGCCCCATTTGGCCCGCTCGACTTCCAGCTCGTCCTGCTGCGGCGGATGGCCGACCACCAGCCCGGCCTCGTCGAGGATGCCCGCCGCGAGCTGGGCGTGTCGATCGCGGACATGCGGGAGGCCAACCGCCGCTGGCAGGCCATGACCCGCTCCCCCAGGTCCCGCGGCGCGCTCGCCCGCTACCGCTCCGTGCTCGGCGAGCCCGAGTCCCGTACCCGCCGCACCATCGGCGACCTGGAGTGCGACGCGCTGCTGTGGCCCGTGCCGCTCTGGCCGGACCTCCGCTTCGAGGTGCTGGCCGCGCCCGGCGGCGGCCCGGTGTGGAACGAGTGGCTCGTCCGGGCCCCGGGGGCGGCCGGTCCCGAGCTGCGTACGCTCGCCGACCTGCGCCCCTGGAGCTGCACCGTCGACGAGGTGGCCCGCGCCTTCCCGCCGGCCCGCCCGCTGGAGGGCAGCGCGCCGACGCGGTGGCGGCTGGCGTTCACGCCGCCGGACGGCCAGCCGTGCGTGGCGGAGTTCACGTGGGGGCTGCTGCAACGGCTCCTCCAGCTCCGCGCGAAGTAGCTCCTTCGGCCCCTGTCTGTCACCCCGTCAGCTCCCCCGGCGCGCGCCGCACGCCCCGTGATCGCACGATGCGAGGACGTACCGCTCCTGGGAGGATCCGCACCGTGACCGTCAGTCTCGAGCAGTTGCGCCGCTGCCATGTCGCCGTCGACCTGGGGGCCGCCAGGACCCGGGTCTTCGTCAAGGGTGTCGGGCTCGTCGTCGACGAGCCGAGCGTCGCCGCCGTCAACACCCGTACCGGGGCGCTGATCGCCGTCGGCGAGTTCGCGGAGAAGATGACCGGCCGCACCCCCGATTACATCCGCGTCGTACGCCCCGTCTCCGGCGGCAGCGTCGTCGACATCGAGATGGCCCAGCGGATGCTGCGCCACCTCCTCGGCGAGAAGCTCCGCCGCCAACTGCGCCGCAAGCCGATGCTGCGCGCCGCCGCCTGCACCCCGCACGACAGCGACCCGCTCGCCCAGCGCGCCACGGTCGAGACGCTCGTCGGGCTCGGCGCCCGCCGCGTCGAGCTGGTCGACACGCTGATCGCGGCGGCCGTCGGCTGCGGTCTGCCGGTGGAGCAGCCGACCGCCACCATGATCCTGGTGTGCGGGGCGGCCACCACGCAGGTCGCCGTGCTGTCGCTGGGCGCGATCGTCACCGCCGAGCGCATCCCGGTCGGCGGCAACGCCATCGACCACGCCGTCATCCAGTACCTGCGCCACCAGCACGAGCTGATGCTGCCCAGCCAGTCCGTACGCCCGCTCCAGCTCGCCCTGCACGGCAACGGCCTCACTCCGGGCGGCCCGGCGTCCACGGAGATCCACGGGCGGGACGTGGCGACCGGACTGGCCCGTTCCGTGCTCGTCGACACCGCCGCCGTACGCCAGGCGCTGCACACCCCGCTGACGGCCGTGCTCGACGGCATCGGGAAGGTGCTGCGCGACTGCCCGCCCGACCTGGTCGCCGACCTCGTCGACCGCGGCATCATGATGGTCGGCGGCAGCGCCCTGCTGCCCGGCCTCGACCAGATGCTGCGCAACGCGACCGGGATGCCCGTGCGGATCGCGGAACGGCCCGACATCTGCGCCGTCCTGGGGCTCGGGGCCATGCTGGAGGGCCGCATCGAGCCCCTCACGCTGGACCCGCTCGCCGAGGCCGAGTGACGCGAGTGACGGACGAGTGACCACCGAGTGACCGCGGGCGGGCTCCCGGCGCTGCTCGAAGCGGTACTGAACGTCGGTACCGACCTGGAGCTGCGCACCACCCTCCAGCGCATCGTGGAGTCCGCCGCCGAACTGACGGACGCGCGGACCGGCACCCTCACGGTCGTCGACCCCGACCCCGACCGCGGCCGGCCGGCCGACGTGTACAGGGTGGGCATGAGCGAGGCGGACTCGCTGCCCGACAAGCCGGGCGACCTCGCCGTACCGATCCGCGTCCACACCGACGTGTTCGGGCACCTCCGCCTCACCGGCAAGCGCGGCGGGCCCTTCACCGACGAGGACCTGGCGATGCTGCGCGTCCTGGCCTCGCAGGCGGGCATCGCCATCGGCAACGCCCGGCTGTACGAGACGGCCCGGCAGCGCGAGCGGTGGATCGAGGGCGCGGCGGCCGTGACGACGGCGCTGCTGACCGGTGAGGCGGCCGCCGACGCGCTGACCACCGTCGCCGAGCGGGCCCGGCTGCTCGCCGGCGCGGCGGCGGGCGTGGTCCTCCAGCCCACCACCGAGGGCGGGATGGAGATCGTCGCCGCCTCGACGCCGCACGACCCGGGCGACCTCGTCGGCACGACGATCGAGCCGGGCTCGCCCGTCCTGGTCCAACTGCTGGGCGGCGAGCCGGTCTTCATCGAGGACTCGGCCACCGATCCGCGTATGACGACCCACGTCCGCACCCGGTTCGGGCCGTCGATGATGCTGCCGTTGCAGAGCGGCGGGCAGCTCATCGGCACCCTCGCCCTGCCGCGCCGGCGCGGCGGCCCCCCGTACACGGCGGTGGAGCGGCTGCTGGCGTCGCAGTTCGCCTCCCAGGCCGCGCTCGCGCTGGTCCTCGCGGACGCGCAGGCCGACCGGGAGCGGCTCGCCGTGTACGAGGACCGCGACCGGATCGCCCGTGACCTGCACGACCTGGTGGTGCAGCGGCTGTTCGCCACGGAGATGATGCTGGAGTCCACGCGGCGGCGGGCGGCCCCGGAGACGGCGGAGCTGCTGGGCCGGGCGGTGGACGAGCTGGACTCCACCATCCAGGAGGTCCGCACGGCCATCTTCGCGCTCCAACAGCCCCCGGCCGAGGCGCCCCGCTCCTTCCGGGGCCGGGTGCTGCGCGAGACCGGCGGCGCGGCGGTGCCGCTGGGCTTCCAGCCGTCGGTCCACTTCACCGGCCCGGTGGACACCCTGGTCACCGGGCCGGTGGCCGACCGGCTCCTCGCCGCCCTGCGCGGCGCCCTGGCGGCGGCGCACCGCCGCGAGGGCCTGACGTCGGTGGACGTCCAGGTCGACGCCACGGCCACCCTCCCGGACGGCCGCCCCGGCGTCCGCCTCACGGTCACCGACGACGGCACCCGGGACGACGGCACCCGGGGTACGACGGTCACGTGGCAGTCCCCGCACGACGGGGCGGACGCCGAACGGGACTGAGCAGTGCGACGGCGCCGAACCGGACTGAGCGGCGCTCGCGGTTCTGGTACCTGGAGGGGTGCTCGAAGGCGGGCCGTACCCGGGATGAGCGGCGCTGGAACTGCGGCGAAAAGCACAGGTGGCATCGCTTCCCCCCGGGCGTCGGCGGGGAGAATGGTGGGGCCCGTGACCACGGATGAACAGGCTTGTGCAGCGATGCGAGGAGGACGACGAGTGAGTTCGCTCTTTCCGGCCCTGGACGCCGGCTCCGGACGGCCCGCGCTGCGGTTCGGGGACCGCTCGCTGACGTACGGCGAGCTGCGCGCCGCCGCGAGCTCGTTGGCCGCCCGGCTCGACGGGGCGGAACGCGTCGCCGTATGGGCCACGCCCACGCTGGAGACCGCCGTCGCGGTGGTCGCCGCGCTGCTCGCCGGCGTACCGGCCGTACCGCTCAACCCGAAGACGGGTGAGCGGGAACTGACGCACATCGTCACCGACAGCCGGCCCGCACTCGTCCTGGCCGCGCCGGGCGACGAACTGCCGGACCCCATCGTGGGCTTGGCCCGGATCGACGTCACCCCGGACGTGGCCGGGGACGGGCCCCTGCCCGCCGAGCCGGCCGACCCGGAGGCCGCCGCGCTCGTCGTCTACACCTCCGGCACCACCGGCCCGCCCAAGGGCGCCGTCCTGCCCCGCCGCGCCATCGCCACCACGCTCGACGCCCTGGAGGACGCCTGGGCGTGGACGTCCGACGACGTCCTCGTGCACGCCCTGCCCCTCTTCCACGTCCACGGGCTGATCCTGGGCGTCCTGGGCCCGCTGCGGCGCGGCGGATCGGTGCGCCACCTGGGCAGGTTCACGACCGGCGGCGTGGCGCGGGAGCTGGCGGGCGGCGGGACCATGCTGTTCGGCGTCCCGACGATGTACCACCGCATCGCCGAAGCCCTGGACGACGACCCGCAGTTGGCGAAGGCGCTCGCGGGCGCGCGGCTGCTGGTGTCCGGCTCGGCGGCGCTGCCCCTTCACGACCACGAGCGGATCGCCGCGCTGACGGGGCGGCGGGTGATCGAGCGGTACGGCATGACGGAGACGCTCATGAACACCAGCGTCCGGGCGGACGACGTGGAGCCGCGCACCGGCTCGGTCGGCGTGCCGCTGCGGGGGGTCGAGCTGCGGCTGGTGGACGAGGAGGACGGGGCCGAGATCACCGCGTACGACGGGGAGACGGTCGGCGAGATCCAGGTGCGCGGCCCGAACCTGTTCACCGGCTATCTCAACCGCCCCGACGCCACGGCCGCCGCCTTCGACGGGACCTGGTTCCGCACCGGAGACATGGCGGTCCGGGACGCGGACGGGTCGGTACGGATCGTGGGGCGCAAGGCGACCGACCTGATCAAGAGCGGCGGGTACAAGATCGGCGCGGGCGAGATCGAGAACGCCCTCCTCGACCACCCGGGCGTGCGTGAGGCGGCCGTGACCGGCGAACCGGACCCCGACCTGGGCGAGCGGATCGTGGCGTGGGTGGTCCCCGCCGACCCCTCGCGGCCCCCGTCCGAGGAGGAGCTGGCCGGCCATGTGGCGGCGCAGCTCGCCCCGCACAAGCGGCCCCGGACCGTCCGCTACCTCGACGTCCTGCCCCGCAACGACATGGGCAAGATCATGAAGCGGGCGCTTCATGGCTGAGCGCAGCTCGGCGCGCGAGGTCATCGCGCTGGTCACCGACTCCTTCGCGGAGCACACGCCGCCCGCCCGGACGTGCGCGCCCGACGGGCCGCTGGGCTGGGAGGGTTACGGCGCTTCGCGCGCCCGCGCGGCCGACCGCACGGGCGAGGCGGAGTCGGTCGTGTACGGCACGGCGACCGTCGGCGGCCGCCGCTGCGCGGTCCTGGCCTTCGAGTTCGGGTTCCTCGGCGGCTCCCTGGGCGAGCGGGCCGGTGACCGGCTGGAGGCGGCGTACCGGCTGGCGCGCGAGGAGCGCGTCCCGCTGGTCTCGCTGGTCGCGACCGGCGGCAGCCGGATGCAGGAGGGCATGGTCGCGCTCACCCAGCTCCAGCGGGTGGCCCGCGAGTCGGTGCTGCTTCGGGAGGCGGGCGTACCGCACATCGCAGTGCTGCGCGACCCGGCGACCGGCGGCGGCTGGGCGACGGTGGGTGCGGGCGCGGATGTGATCCTGGCGCTGCCCGGGGCGCAGATCGGGTTCGCCGGGTCGCGGGTGCGGCCGCCGGACGCCGACCCGGCCGCGTACACGGCCGAGGGCCAGTCGGCGGCGGGGCACGTCGACGCGGTCGTACGGCCGGAGGAGCTGCGCGGGGTGGTCGCGGCGTGGGTGGCGGCGCTCACCGGGCCCGCCCCGGAGGTCCCGCCGCCCGCCGCCCTTTCGGACACGCCCCTGCCCGGCAGCGGCTGGGAGGCGGTGCTCCAGGCCCGCGATCCCGGGCGGCCCCGGGCGGAGGCGTACCTGGACGCGTACTTCACGGACCGGCTGCCGCTCACCGGTGACCGCTGCGGCGGTACGGACCCGGGGCTGCTGTGCGGCGTGGGGCTGCGCCCCGGGGGCGGGGCGGTGGCGTACGTGGCGCAGTGCGGCACGGCGACCCGGCCGGCCGGGTACCGCACGGCCGCCCGGGTGATCCGCCTCGCCGACCGGCTCGGCGTCCCGGTGCTGACCCTCGTCGACACTCCGGGCGCCGCGAACGACGCGGAGGCGGAGCTGGCGGGCGCGGGGGCGGCCATCGCGGAGGCGTTCGCGGCCGTCGCGGGGGCGCGGGTGCCGGTGACGACGCTCCTGATCGGCGAGGGCGGCTCGGGCGGCGCGCTGGCGCTGGCGGCGCCGGGCAACACGTGGGCCACGCCGGACAGTTACTTCTCGGTGATCGCCCCGGAGTCGGCGGCGGCCATCCTCAAGCGCCCGCCGGACCAGGCCCCGCGCACGGCCGAGCAGCTCCGCCTGCGCCCCCAGGACCTGGTGGAACTGGGGATCGTACGCGGCATCGTGTGACGGGCGCCCCCGCCCTCACCCCTCCGTGACGCAGTCCTCGGCCAGGACGCCCGCCCCGGCGACGTCGAGGGCGGCGGTCAGTGCGTCGAGGCGGGCGCGCAGCTCGCGGACCTCCTCCAGCGGCATCCCCGTCGCGGCGGCGATCCGGCGCGGCACGCCGAGGGCCCGCTCGCGCAGCCCGGTCCCGGCGGCGGTGGGCCGTGCGGTGACGGACCGCTCGTCCTCGGCGCTGCGCCGCCGCTCGACGTACCCGGCCGCCTCCAGCCGCTTGAGCAGCGGCGACAGGGTGCCGGAGTCGAGGCGCAGGTGCTCGCCGATCTGCTTGACGGGCAGCTCGCCGTGCTCCCAGAGGACCAGCATCACCAGGTACTGGGGGTAGGTCAGGCCGAGGTCCTTGAGGACGGTGCGGTAGACGCCGTTGAAGGCGCGCGTGGCGGCGTGCAGCGAGAAGCAGATCTGGTGGTCGAGGCGGAGGAAGTCTTCGTCCCGCACGGTGCCGAGTGTGTCCATGGTCTCAGGGTAACGCGACGCGATTCAGTTGTGCACAACTAAATAGTGCGCTACAAATAATGCGGCACGCAACCAAGTCCCACCGCGAGAGGACACCCCTCATGGACGCGCTCTACACCGCAGTCGCCACCGCCAACGGCCGCGAAGGCCGCGCCGTCAGCTCCGACGGCCAGATCGACCTCCCGCTCGGCTTTCCCCAGGCCCTGGGCGGCAACGGCCAGGGCACCAACCCCGAGCAGCTCTTCGCCGCCGGGTACGCGGCGTGCTTCGCGAGCGCGATGGGCGCGATAGGCCGCCAGGAGAAGATCGACGTCAAGGACGCCTCCGTCACCGCCGAGGTCAGCATCGGCAAGGACACCGACGGGGGCTTCGGCCTCGCGGTCGTGATGCGCGTCGAGCTGCCGGACCACCTCCAGGGCGAGGCCGGCCGCGACCTGCTGGAGAAGACGCACGCGTACTGCCCCTACTCCAAGGCCACGCGCGGCAACATCCCCGTCCAGCTCGTCATCGAGTGACGGTCATGTCCAGCCGGCGCGTGCGGTAGCTGTCGCCGTCGAGCGTGATGACCTCCGCGTGGTGGGCCAGCCGGTCCACCGTCGCGGAGGCCGTCGCGCTGTCGCCGAACACCTCGTCCCAGCGGCCGAGCGGCCGGTTGCTGGTGACGATCAGCGAGGCCCGCTCGTAGCGGCGCGAGACGAGCTGGAAGAAGAGGTGCGCCACCTCGGGCTCGAAGGGCACGTAGCCGACCTCGTCCACGACGAGCACCGGATACGCGTCCAGCCGGGCCAGCTCCTTGCGCAACCGCCCGGCGGCCTTGGCGTCCGCGAGCCGGGCGCCCCACTCGGCGGCGGTGCCGAACAGCACCTGGTGGCCGGCCTGACAGGCCCGTACGCCGAGCGCGATGGCCAGGTGCGTCTTGCCGGTGCCGGGGCCGCCGAGCAGCACCACGTTCGCCTTCCGCTCGACGAAGTCCACCTTCCCCAGCCGGGCGATCACCTGCGGCCCGGGCGCCCGCAGATGCCCGTCGTCGAACATCTCCAGCACCTTCCGGGCCGGGAACCCGGCCGCCTCGATCCGCGCCTCCGCCCCGGCCTCGGACCCCTCCGCGCGGTTGTCCCGCTGCCCGGGGATGACCACCGCCGCCGGCGCCTCCTTCACGGTGTGCACCTTCGCCTCGTGCGCGGCCATGGGCCCGGACATGTACGCGAGGATCGCCGCGGAGGCGATGAACGCCATGTGGATGACCGTCCCCCAGAGCAGGTCGTGCCGGGGCGTGTGGTGGACGTCGACGAACATCTGGAGCAGGTGCACCGAGGAGATCCCGACGATGGCGGTCGCCAGCTTGACCTTCAGCACGTTGGAGTTGACGTGCGACAGCCACTCGGGCTGGTCGCGGTGCCCCTGGAGGCCGATCCGGGAGACGAAGGTCTCGTACCCGCCGACGATCACCATGATCAGCAGATTGGCGATCATCACCACGTCGACCAGCTTGAGCACCGCGAGCATCACGTGCGTCTCGTCCGCGTGCCCGCTGATGACGTGGTGGATGAGGTGCCACAACTCGTTGAAGAACTTGTAGACGTACACGCCCTGCGCGGCCACCAGCCCGAAGTACAGCGGCGCTTGAAGCCACCGGGTGGCGAACAGGGCGCACCCCAGGGTGGTCATGTTCGACGGGGACGAGGTGGGACGGGACACGAGACCTCCAACGGCCGGGAGGTTCGTCATTCTTGTGCGTGGCCGCCGACAATCTGAATTCGAGCCACTCGTTGGGATTAATAGAATTCCAGTAGGACAGGTCCTCCTGACAGCGGGGGCAAGGCGAACGTGCCGCGGAGCAGCCTGCGACGGACCGCGCATGGCTACAAGTCGCCATGCGTACACATCAGTTGAGGTCACCCGGCCAGGGGGCCGTCTGCGCCATCTCCAGTGCCATGCGCAGTTCCAGGGTGCTGCGCGGCGCGGATGACGCGGGGAGGAGCTCCTCCGCGCGCTTGACGCGGTAGGTGACGGTGTTGCGGGCGACGTGAAGGCGCTCGGCGGCCGCCTTCAGACCGCGCTCCTCGTCGATGTAGACGCGCAGTGTTTCGCGCAGCTCCCGCATCCGGGCGCCCTCGGAGGCGAGCGGGCCGAGGACGTCCTGGACGAACCAGCGTGCCTGTTCGGGCTGCGCGGTCGCCAGGGCCACCAGCCGGTGGTGGCGGTAGTCGAACAGCCAGTCGTCACCGGCCGCGAGGAGGGCGACGCGCTGGGCCTGGAGGGCGCACAGGTGACTGCGGCGCATCCCCTGGGGGCCCTGCGCCGCCGGGCCGAGGGCGACGCGCACCCCGTGCGGGGCCTCGACCCCCGCCCTGAGCCGCTCGGCCCGGTCGGGGGCGTCTTCGCCGGCGAGGGCGAACCACGCCCACGCACTCGTGTCACCGGCCGCGATCAGCAGCATTCCGGCCGAGCCGATGACGCGGGCCATCGCCGTCGCCGTACGGTGCAGCCGCTGCGCGGCGGGCACGGTGGCCCCCGTGTCGTCGTCGCACCACAGCACGGCCGCGACATGGGTACGGGAGAGGTCGTAGCGCAGCCGGCGCGTGGCGGCCCCGGCGTCGACCGGGCGTCCGGCGAGCAGGTCGTCGACGACCGCGCGGCGGGCGGCCTCGTCGCTGCCGCGCCAGCGGTCCCGTTCGGCGATGTACTCCTCGGCCATCAGACTGGCGTGTGCGTCGGCGTAGGTGAACAGCAGGTCGCTGACGCGCCGCAGCTCCGCCAGGCGCATGTCGTCCGGTACGTGTTCCTCGATGGCGGCCGCCAGGTCGTGCGCCAGCCGCGCGTGCCCGAGCCTCACACCGCGCAGGACCCGGTCGAGGGGGATGCCGCGGCGGGCGAACTCGCGGCATCCCTCCGCCGTTTCGTCGGTCAGCGTGACCAGGCGCGGTGGTGATTCGGCCAGCAGCAGCCGCAGCGCGCCCAGTACGGCCGACTCGGTGGAGCGCCGCAGGGTCGTCACAGCGGACGGGCCACCACCGTGCTCGGGGACCTGTTCGAGGATCTCGGCCGCCATGGCGTCGGCGGTCCGCACCGCCCACCCGACCGGGCCCGCGCCGAGGGCCCGCGCCGCCGCCCCGGTCGTCGCCCCGGTCGTCGCCGGGAGTACGGGGTGGACCTCCCGACGCGGGTCGGGACGAAGCCGCAGGATCCATTGCCGGGTCACGAGCCGTGCCCTCCCATCCCTCTGTCGCGTACCGCTACCGTCAGGTGATCACGTCGGCGGCGGCCCGGCCAGCGAGCGTGCCCATGGAGAGCTGGTCGCAGAACGCCGCCACCAGGCCGGGTACGTCCTCCATGCGGGCGGCGCCGCCGAAGACGTAGTGGTCGGGGCGCAGGAGCAGAGCCTGTTGGCCCATCCCGCCCAGGTACGAACGGTAGGTGCCGTCCAGGTCGACGACATCGGCCGGGCCGTCGGCCGTGGGGTCGCCGGTGACCGTCAGCAGGCGGATGCCGAGCCGCTCGCACCGGGCGCGGGTTTCGTCGTCGAGCACGCCACGGGGGTCGCCCGTCGCGAGCAGTGTCAGGCCGGTGCCGACGACCTGGTCGAACAGGCCCGTACGGCCCTGGTGGCACACCCGTCCCTGCCGGCCGAGCCGGCCCGCCGGTTCCTGCGGGGCGCCGTCGGCGCCGCGGGCGAGCAGCCCGCCGGTGAGGGTCTGCGGCGGCATGCCGGCCAGCGGGTCGCGCCGGGCCCGCTGGTCGGCGAGCATCCGGGCGTCGCGCTCCGCCGCGGCGGCCGGGTCCGGCTCGCAGATGATCCGGCCCAGGTGGACGGAGAGCTCGATGGCGTGCCGCAGGTGCTGGGACCGCTCGGTGGTGTACGTGTCCAGCAGCGCCTCGTCGGCGCTTCCGGACAGCACGAGGTCCAGCTTCCACGTCAGGTTGGCGGCGTCCCTGATGCCCGAGCACATGCCCTGGCCGGCGAACGGCGGCATCTGGTGGGCGGCGTCACCGGCCAGCAGCAGGCGCCCTTCGCGCCAGGAGTCGGCCCACCGGGCCTGGAAGGTGTAGACGGCGTGGCGTTCCAGCGTGGCGTTTCCGGGGTGCAGGTCCCACGGCGCGAGGAGCTTCCACGCGGTGTCCGCCCGGTTGAGCTCGGCGATCGTCTCGCCGGGCAGCCGCATGAACTCCCAGCGGCGGCGGCCCGGTCCGCCGGAGACGACCGTGCTGGGCCGCGCCGGATCGCAGACCTGGAGGTTGCGGGGCGACCACACCCGGTCCCGGTCGTGCGGGACGACGTCGAGGACGAGCCAGTCGTACTGGAACCCGAGGTCGGTGATCGAGGTGCGCATGCGGGACCGTACGAAGCTGTTCGCGCCGTCGCAGCCGACGACGTACGCCGCACGCAGCGTGCGGCGCTCACGGACCCCGTCGCGGAGCAGCGGCTCGTCCCCGGCGCTCGCCGCCACGGTCAGGTGCACGGCGGCCGGCCGCTCGTCGATGTCCACGGCTTCCCAGCCGCGCAGGATGTCGACGCCGGGCAGGGCGCGGGCGTGGTCCTCCAGGGCGGCTTCGAGGCGGGGCTGGGTGAAGACGTTCATGAACGGCCAGCCGGAGTGGCTGGTGTCGTCGAAGGCGAGGCGCAGCAGGGTCTGACCCTCGCCGTTGCGCCACTCGTAGTCCTCGGCGGGCTCGCTGAGCGTGGGCAGCACGTCGGCCGGCCCGAGTGAGGCCAGGATGCGGGCGACCTCGTGGTCGAAGACCACCGCGCGCGGCAGTGGGTAGGGCTCGGGCCAGCGTTCGACGACGCCGACCCGGCGGCCGCGCGAGCCGAGCTGGATGGCCGTGGTGAGCCCGACGGGACCCGCGCCGACGACCAGCACGTCGTAGTCGTATGCGTTTTGCATTTCGTTCCTCCGCGTCAGCCTGCGTCGTGGGAGCCGGTCATCAGCGCGGCGAGGTCTTCGGGGTGGAGGAAGGAGGGCGGCACGGGCGGGCCCCAGTTGTAGAGGGCGCGGACGTCCTCCCATACGCGCGGGGTCCACAACTGGTCGTCGACGATGCAGTCCATGTCGGCGAAGTACTCGGAGAAGTTGCCGGCCGGGTCCTTGAGGTACCAGAAGAAGTTGGAGCCCAGGTGGTGCCGGCCCAGCCCCCACACATGCCGTTCCGGGCGGCCTTCCAGCATCCGGGTGGCGCCGCGGCCGACCTCGTCGACGTCGTCCACCTGCCAGGAGGAGTGGTGCAGGAACGCGATCGGGGCCTGCTGGACCAGGACGTTGTGGTGGTCGGTCGAGCAGCGCAGGAACGCCGCGCCGGGCACGAGGTCGCTCACCTTGAAGCCCAGCCCCTCGGTGAAGAACCGCTGCGACGCCTCCTGGTCGGTCGACCCGAGCACCACGTGCCCCAGCCTGCGCGGTCGCACGGCGCCCTCGCGGAGCACGCCCGGAGCGCGGACGTCGGGCCGCTCGGGGCGTCCCGGTGAGTTGTACGGGACCGGGGCGGGCGCGGGCTGGACGACGCGGGGCTGGACCTCGACGGTGACGGTGACCTCGGTGCCGGGGTCCACCGCGCGCAGGGCGTGGGTGTCGCGGACGAAGGGCACCTCCAGCTTGCCCAGGGCGGCGCTGATGCGGCCCAGGTCGTCCGGGTCGTCGGCGGCGACGACCAGTTCCTCCAGACGGCGGCGGGCGGCGTGGACGATCTTCAACTGCTCGCCTCCGTCGGTGGAGGCGAAACGGCCGCCGCCGAGGTCGGTGAGGCCGAAGTCGGCGTAATAGGCGGCGGTCGCGTCGACTTCGGGCACGCCCATGGTGATGCGGGCGAGGCGGTGCAGGGCCATGGCAGGCTCCTTCGGGGGTCAGAGTGCGTGGGGGCCGTCGGGGTGGCCGGGGCCGGCGACCAGCGGGTTGCGGAGGGAGCCGATGCCGTCGATCCAGCTATGCAGCTCCTCACCGGGGGCGAGGAACCGTCGCGGGTCGCGGGCGCCGCCGACACCGGCCGGGGTGCCGGTGAAGACCAGGTCGCCGGGCAGGAGCGGGCAGATCCGGGAGATCCAGGCGATCTGCTCGGCCACGGAGAAGATCATCCGGCTGGTGCGGGACTCCTGCATGGTCTCCCCGTCGACCGCGCAGCCCAGGGCGAGGTCATCGGGGTCGTCGAACTCGTCGGGGGTCACCAGCACCGGACCGGTCGGGCTGAACCCGGGGAACGACTTGCCCAGCGCGAACTGCGGCGCCGGTCCCTGCAACTGGATCCGGCGCTCGGACAGGTCCTGGCCGAGCGTGAGCCCGGCCACGTGGCGCCACGCGTCCGCCGCCGCGACCCGGTGCGCCTCGGCCCCGATCACCGCGACCAGCTCGACCTCCCAGTCCACGAGCGCGCTGGGCAGCGCGATCGTGTCGTAGGGACCGGCGAGGGACGTGGGGTACTTCGTGAAGACGGACGGCTGGGCCGGGGTGTCGAACCCCGACTCCGCCACGTGGTCGGAGTAGTTCAGCGCGACGGCGAAGACCTGTCGCGGCCGCGGCACCGGGGCGCCGAGCCGCCGCTCCTCGAACGGTACGCGCGCGTGGCCGGCCGTCCCGGGCGACCGGGCCCAGTCCAGGAACTCGGCCCAGCGGTCGAACACGGCCTGCGGGTCGGACGGGAACAGTCCGCCGCTGGCATCGTGCACGTCCACGGCACCGTCGTCGTCGACGAGCACGAGTCGGCCATCGAGATTGGCTGTGCGCATGGCACACCTCCGCGGGAGTCGGGCTTGGGAAAGTCTTGGGAAAGGGGGCTGAGAGATTCGCGTGCGGGGCTATCGGTCCGAGGCCCGGCACCAGCGCATGAGCAGCCGGGAGCCCTTCGCCGTGAGGGCGCTCAACTCCAGGTCGTCGCCCCTCAGACGGACGGCGCGCTCCAGGGTCACTCCCGCCCACGGGGAGTGGTGGCTGGCCTCGACGTGATGGAGCACCGCCCCGTTCGCGGTCCGCTCCCACCGCCCGGCGTACGCCACGGTCCCTCCCGGCTCCCCCGGCACACCGGCGGCCCCACCCGGCAGAGCCGGGTCCGCCGTCAGCAGGGCGCTCATCCAGCCGCCCGCCGTGTACAGCAGCACCCCGCCGGGCCGCTCGCCGAGGGGCCGGGTGATCCCGCCTTCGCGTCCGGCCGAGAACTCCTTGAGGACCCACGCGCCAATCAGGTCGTCCATCGATGCCTCACCCGTCACTCGGAATGTGGCACGAGTCAACCCGCGCGCCCGGCTGCGGCTCTCGGTCCGCAAGGCCAAAAGGACACCGCGGGTCTGTGCCGGCGGCGCAGAGCAGTGCTGGAGCCATCCGTGGGAAAAGCCGGGCGGGAGCGACAAGCCGCCTCGCCGGACACGTAGAGATACAGCACTGAGGCGTCCCACGGGCCGCAGCACCACGCGATACGGGAGTGGACGAGGACTGGCACATGCACGCGCACCCACCCCGGCGCCCCCGGTGGCGCTCGGAAGCGGCCCAGGGCACGGTGACCCGAGCCGAGCTGTTCCTCGACCTGGTCTTCGTGTTCGTCATCACCCAGGTGACGCACGAGGTGGAAGCGCATCCTGGCGCCGAAGGGCTCCTGCACGCCCTGCTGCCGCTGGTGGTCGTGTGGTGGATCTTCCTGGGCTTCGGCTGGCTCACCAACGCGGTGCGACCCGACGCCGTCGAGGTGCGGCTCGTCCTGACGCTGGCCATGGTCGCGTTCTTCATTCTGGGCCTCGACCTGCCCTTCGCCTTCGACCGGAGCGGCCTCGCCTTCCCCCTCGCCTATCTGACGGTCGTCCTCATCCACCTCCTGCTCTACCTCACCTCCAGCGAGCCCTCCGCACGTCGCGCGATCCGCTACAGCTTCCCCTTCAACACGGCGGCCGGGCTGCTGATCCTGCTGGCGCTGTACGTGCCGCCCGCCTGGTCGTGGGCGTGCTGGGGCATCGCCGTCCTCGTCCTCTACCTCCAGCCCGTCCTCGTCCGCATGCAGGGCTTCGTGGTCGAACCCCGCCACTTCGTGGAGCGGTACGGACTGATCCTCCTGATCGTCCTCGGCGAATCCCTCGTCGCCATCGGTATCGGAGCGGGCGGACAGGCCGTCGGCCTCCGGCTGGCCATCGGTGTCACCCTCGGCATCGCGCTCGCCGCGGGGGTCTGGTGGGTGTACTTCGACGAGGACGAGGACCGCGTCGCCGTGGCGCTGGAACGAGCCGGCCTGTCACGGCGGCAGACGATGGCCTGGCTGTTCGGGATCGTCCTGCTCGTGATGGTGATCGGGATCGTCCTGATCGCCGCGGGGATCACCGACGCGCTCCACCACTTCAGCGGCCACGCGCACCCGTGGTGGCTCGGCTGCGGAACCGCCCTCTTCCTCCTGGGCCACGCCGCGCTCAGAGCCGTACTCGGTACCGGGCGGGTCAGGGACCGACTCCTCGGCGCCACTGCCGCGGTCCCCCTGGGCTGGGCCACCTCGTTCGCCGGCTGGGCACCCATGGCGGCCATGACGGCCGTCCTGACGGCCGTCGCCGTCACCGACCACCTCCGACCGGACGACCATGGGCCGCCGGATCCCCCCGCGTCCCTCCCTGATGCGTAAAGGCCCTGCAGCGCTCTCATCCGCCGGACACCCCGACGACCGACGAAGCCCGGCGCGACGGCGTAGCCCGACCGTCCGCCCACCACCGTTTCAGCCCCCCATGGGCCGGCGACGCGATCCGGGACTACCGTTGAACAAAACCCCTCAGCGAGGAGGCCGCCATGGCCGCCGTCGATGAGATCGCACCGGACATCTTCCGCATCACGGTGATGACCGAGCCGGACCAGGACTTCACGACCAGTTTCTTCGTCATCCGAGACGAGGCCCCGACGCTCGTCGAGACCGGATTCCGGCTTTCCTTCGACGAGACCCGGCAAGCCCTGTCCCGCGTCGTTGACCCCTCCACATTGCGCTACCTCGTCGTCCCTCACTTCGAGGGTGACGAGTGCGGGGCGCTCAACCGCTACCTTGACCAAGCGCCGCATGCCGTCCCCGTGGCCTCGCCGATCGGCGTGGCGGTCAACCTCGGCGATTTCGCCCTGCGCGACCCGCTCCCGGTCGACGCTTCCAGCGAACTGGACCTGGGCACGCACCGGCTCCGCTTCCTGATCACGCCATACGTCCACACGTGGGAGTCGATGCTCCCGTACGACCCCACCACCGGCACGATCTTCTGCTCGGACGTCTTCATCGGCCCTGAAGAAGGGCGTGCGATGACCGATGCCGATCAGACCGAGGCGATGATCGAGACGTACAAGACGGTGGGCATCTTCCCTTCCCGAGCCCACCTCGACAGCGCCCTCGACAAGATCGAGGCGGTCCATCCGCGGACGCTCGCCTGCCACCACGGAAGCGTCAAGACCGCGAAGATCGGCACATACCTGCAGGCCCTGCGCGAGCACGACGTCACAGGCGTCACGGAGTGGAACCCCATGCTGGAACCGCCCAGCCGGTGAGACCGGCATCGCCGCGGCGGTCATTCGCGATGACGACGAGGCCGGTCACGGCAGGATCGCTCCGGCCGTGACCGGTCGGCACCCGTCGGCGCGTCAGCGGGCACACACGACGTAGAGGGTGCCGCTGCCCCCGGAGCCGTTGGCCTTCTTCGTGACGGTGCCCTTCCAGCCGACGGGCGTGCCGGAGGAGTTCCGGAAGGGCTCGGTGCGCGCGACGTACATGCTCGCGGTGAGGTCGGCGCCGATGCCCCCGCCTGTGGCCACCCAGCCGGCGGGGCAGGTGATCGTCGCGCTGCCCGTCGTGAAGTACTTCGACTTCACGAGCGGGTGGGAGACCGCGGCGTCGGCCGGGGACGAGTTGACCAGGGCCATGGCGAGGAGGACCGAGGCGGCTGCGCCCAGGCCGTAGCCGGTGCGTCGGGCGGCGGGGCTCATGCTCATGAGGGGTTCCTTTCGAGTGACGGACGGCGGGGTTCCGGCAAAGGCGGGGCCCCGGATTCGGTACGCCCACGATGGCCCCCGTACGTCGCCCGGGGCGTCAGTACTGGTACTGAACCCCGGTACGCAGAAGCGGTGTTGACCGCCCCCGCTCGCGGGATACTGCTGGGATGGCAGGCGACTTCGTCGGGCGGGCGGCCGAGCTCGCGTCCCTGGCCCGGCGGATCGAGGCCGCGGCGCACGGCACCGGATCGGTGCTGCTGCTCGCGGGTCCGGCGGGCATCGGCAAGAGCACCCTCGCGGCCGAGGCGCTGCGCCGCCACGCCGAGCCAGCGGGCCTCACTGTCGTACGGGGCCACTGCCCCCGGGATGCGGTGGCGCCCCCGTTGTGGCCGTGGCAGCGCGCGCTGCGGCACGCGGGGGTCGCCCCGGGGTTGTCCCCGGGGCAGCCGGAGCGGGCTCCCGCGGCTCCGGCGGACGCGGCCGACGCGGCGGCGGCGCGGTTCCTGGAACTGGCACGGATGAGCGAGGCGCTGGCCGCGGCGGCCGCCGAACGCCCGCTGCTCGTCCTGCTGGAGGACCTGCACTGGGCCGACACCGCCAGCCTCGATCTGCTCAGGCAGGTGACCGGGCAGGGGGACGACCGCGGGCTGCTCGTACTCGGCACCGTCCGGGAGCCGGTGCCCGAGGAGGCCGCCGGAGCCCTTACGGACCTGCGCCGCTACGGCGCCGACACGCTCCGCCTGGCACCGTTCAGCAAGGCGGAGGTCGCCCAGTGCCTGGGCTCGGAGGCGCCGGGAGCGGCGGAGGCGGCCGAGGAGTCGTACCGGCGCACGGGCGGGCTGCCGCTGCTCGTCGCCGCCCTGCGCACGCACGCGAGTGAGGACCTCGGCACCGTCGTCAGCGGGCTGCTGACCGGGCTCACCGCCGAGCAGCGGGAGGTCGTACGGGCCGCGGCCGTGCTCGGCGAGCGGCTCGAACCCGGCCTGCTCGCCGCCGTCCTGCCGGAGCGGGACGAAACCGTCGTCGCCGAGGCGCTGACGGCGGCCTGGCACGCCGGTGTCCTCACCGCCGCCGAAACCACGGCGGACACCGGACGCGCCTACCGCTTCGCCCACGACCTCGTACGCGACGAGGTGCTCGGCCGGACCACCCCCGCCACCACCCGTGCCCTGCACCGGGCCGCCGCACGGGCACTGGAGCTGGAGCAGGCCGCGGCCGCCGACCCCACCGAGGCGGCCCGCATCGCCGCACACTGGCGGCGCGCCGGCCGGGAGCCCGCCCACCGCGCCGCCGCCGCGCACTGGTCCCGGACCGCCGCGGAACTGGCCCGCGAGCGGCACGCCTACGACGACGCCGCCCGGCACCTGGCGCACGCCGCCGCCGTACTCGACCCGGCGGACCCGGACCGCGCCGCCGCACTCGTCGAGCTGGCCCGCGCCGAGTACCTCTGCGGGCGCTACGACGCCTGCTTGCGCCACTGTGCGGAAGCGGCGGCCGTGGCGCGAGAGGGCGGGCGGCCGGAGCTGCTCGCCGACGTCGCCCTTGTCCTCCAGGGCGTCAGCTTCCCGAAGGCGTCGGAGGCCATCACCCGGCTGTGCCGGGCCGCGCTCGCGGTCGAGGACCTGCCGGACGCGGTGCGTGCCCGGCTGCTCGCCCAACTCGCCGCCGCCTCCGCCGATCTCGATGCGCTCGACGCGGCGGCCGAACACGCCCGCGCCGCCCTCACCCTGGCCAGGTCCACCGGTGACCCGCGGGCGGAACTCGACGCGGCCCGGGCGGTCGAGATGACCCTCGCCGACCCGGACGACACCCCCGAGCGGCTGCGCCTGGGCGAGCTGACCGTGGCCCGCGCCGAGCGGCTGGGCGACCCCCTCTCCGCGGTGATGGGCCATGAGTGGCGCGTACAGGCCGGGTACCTGCTCGGCCGCCTGGACCTGGTGGACGATGCCATCCGAGGCATCGAGGAGGTGGCGGACCGGTGCGGACTGCCGCTGGCGCGGTGGCACCTGCTGCGCGTGAGCGCCGCGCGAGCCCTGTTGGAGGGGTGCTTCGACGCCGCCCGTCGCCACAATGACGACGCCGCCGAGCTGGCCCTGGCGGGCGGGGACGCGACCGCGATCGCCATGAACCACGTACTGCGACTCCAGTTGGCCCTGGTGCGCGGCGACGCCGCGGAGCTGACGGCGGACATGTGGCCCGTCCTCGACCGGGCGCCGCGCCGGCCGCTGCCGCTGTCGGTGCGGGCCCGGGCGCTGTTCCTGGCGGGGCGGCTGGACGAGGCACGGGAGGCCTACGCCCGGCTGCGCCCGATGCTGCCGCTTCCGACGGTGAACCCGTCCTGGCCGGCGGTGCTACTGCACATGGTCGACCTGATCGCCCTGGTCGGGGACGTGGAGGGCGCACGGCTGGTGTACGACCAGCTCGCGCCGATCCGGCCGTACCCCGGCGCGCTCGGCACGCCCACGGCGTACTTCTCGGGCACGGTCAGCCGCGACCTCGGGCGTCTGGCCGCGGTCGCGGGCCGCCCGGCGGAGGCCGAGGAGCTGCTGCGCGAGGCGCTGCTGCGCAATCGGGTGCTGGGCGCGCGGCCGGACGTGGCGCTGACGTGCCTGGATCTCGCCGCCGTGCGGCGCGACCGGGGCGCGCTGGCGGAGGCGGCCGGACTGGCCCGGGAGGCGCTGGCGATCGCCGAGCAACTGGGCCAGCCCGGCCCGGCCGCCGCCGCGGTGCGCCAGCTCGGTGAGATCGCCGCGTTGCGGGACGAGACGGACCCGCTCACACGGCGCGAACGCGAGATCGCGGAGTTCGTGATACGGGCGCGTACGAACCGGCAGATCGCCGCGGACCTGTTCATCTCCGAGCGCACGGTGGAGACCCATGTCCGCAAGATCCTTGGCAAACTCGGCTGTGCCAACCGGACCGAACTGGTGGCGCGGTGGGCGGCCGACGACGAGCGCGGGCACTGAGCTTTTTCAGAGTGGCCACTGATCGAGTGATGGCTGAGCCGAAGCACGCTAGTTGTCACATAGGCAGGCTTGCTGTCGCTGTGGCCGAGGCTGCATGCGTTGGGCTTGGCCAGCCTGAACACCGATGCCACCGAAGCTCGTTGAGGCAGTCAGGGGTTGTCAGTGGCTGGTGAGAGGATCACCGGCATGGTTTTCGTACGTACTACTCCGCCGCGGCCCGTGGACGTGACCGCGGTCTTTCCCGAGCTGGCGCCGTTGGCACGTCCTGCGATTCGGCTGCACCCTCGTCCCGGCTCGCCTTCGGTCGGGGAGAGCTCGGTCGGGGGGCCGTTGCTGTGGCCGGCTGAGGAGCCATGGCCGCACTGCGAAGCCTCGCACCTGCACCGTGACAGTGGGTTCCGCCAGTCGCCGGCCGAAGTGCGGCTCATAAGGCGCATGCGGGCCCGGTGGCACGGTGATCACGATGGTCCTGGGATAACGCCCGAGGAGGAGGCGATCAAGGAACGGAACGCCGCGAGGCTCGCGGAACGCCTCGACGCAGGCCCTCCGTTGCCCGCGGACTGCCCGGTCCCCATGCTGCCCGTGGCCCAGCTGTATCGGCGCGACATACCCCTGTTGCGGCCACCCGGACAGGATGATCTGCTCCAGGTTCTGTGGTGTCCCTACGACCACGATCCGAATTGGAAGCCGTCGACCGCGCTGTTCTGGCGGTCCGCCGCCGAGGTCGTCGACATCCTCGCCACACCGCCCGAGCCGTACGAGGTGAACTATGAGGGCTATGTGCCGGAACCGTGCGTGCTGGCACCGGAAGCGATCACCGAGTACCCCGCCAGCCTCGATCTGAGCCCGCAGATGCTGCTGATGGTGGACGACTGGAGCAGATGGCAGGCAGCCGGTGCCGAGGTGGACAGCTCCTACGCGGACTGTCCGCGGGACTTCTATGACATCCATCTGGCTGACGCGCCCGGCTGGAAGGTCGGTGGCTGGCCTCCGTGGGGCCGCACCGATCCCAACCCCCGATACTGCACTGTCTGTGATGTACAGATGGTCCCGCTGCTGACCA
Source organism: Streptomyces sp. NPDC049837 (assembly GCF_040674455.1). Taxonomy (NCBI): domain Bacteria; kingdom Bacillati; phylum Actinomycetota; class Actinomycetes; order Kitasatosporales; family Streptomycetaceae; genus Streptomyces; species Streptomyces sp. NPDC049837. The sequence goes on from NZ_JBFAMP010000006.1 coordinate 359,530, forward strand.
TCGCCTCCTTCGAATGGGACGGCGGTGAGGGACACAGCTGGGCGCCTTTCGAAGAACAGGCCGCCGCCTACGCCGCCAACACCGTCGGTCATTGCTGTGGCCAGAACCCCTCGCAGCCGACCAAGGTCGAAGTCGGCAGCACCGACAACATGCAGATCTACATCTGCCCGACCTCTCCCGAGCATCCGCACACCGACCTGATCCAATGAGCTGTCGAGCCTGTCACACACCCTCCGCAGTCGGTGGAAGAAGTGCCGCCGCGTCAGAGTGTGCGACAAGCCGTTTGCCTCACGGCGGCGGGACCCGCAACGCACGAGGCTCCTGTGCCGTTGGGGGAGGCGTTCGAAGTCTCAACCCGTTGGCACAGGAGCCTCGTTGGTTTCCCATCCTGCCGCACTCGACCTGCCGCACGCGCTGGTTGAGTGAGTCACCATGCTCATCGTCACCCGTGAGGGTGACCGCCGCTGCAAGCTCCCACCGCACCAGCGCGCGCTGGTCGCCTTGGTGTACCTGCGCCAGCACGACACCCTCGCGCAGATCGCCGCCGGCTTCGGCATCTCGGTGGGCACCGCCCACGCCTACACCCACAGCGTGGTCGACCTGCTCGCGCTGCGGGCACCTGGCCTGCTCAAAGTCCTGCGTGAAGCCGACCCGGACTTCGTCCTGCTCGACGGCACCCTCGCCGCTGCGACCGCCTCGGCGACGGCCGGGCGGACTACTCCGCCAAGCACCGCCGCCACGGCGTGAACGTCCAGGTGGTCACCGATCTGACCGGACGCCTGCTGTGGATCTCGCCCGCCCTGCCAGGCCGGACCCATGACCTGACCGCGGCCCGCACCCACCGGATCATCCGGTTCTGCGAACGCCAAGGCGTCCCGATCCTTGCCGACCGCGCCTACATCGGCGCCGGACCGTGGGTCAGCACACCGGTCAGACGCCCACCCGGTCGCCACCTGTCACCAACCCAGCGCACCGTCAACCGCGCGCTCTCGGCAGTACGGGCACCGGTCGAACGGGGCGTGGCCCGCCTGAAGTCCTGGCGGATCTTCCACCACGCGCGCTGTAGCCCGAATCGAATGTCGTCAATCGCCGCTGCCGTCCTCACCCTGGAGCGCCAACGCTGAAATAGCTCACTGACTTCGGCTCGTAAGGTGACGTCGGTGTACCAAGGGCCGGGCCGGGCCGGTCGCGCAAGCCCCGGTGCCGCCGGGATTGGTACCGGGGTTGTGGTGCGCACGCCGAGGCCGGGAGGCCCTCAGCCCTGTCGGCGGCACCGAGTGTGTCGGCTCAGCCGGCCCGCTTCGGGTCCGTCCTGTGCTGAGCGTAGGTCATGAGACCTGCCGAGACTCCGGTGAAGACCAACTGACCCCACGCGGGTTCGATCAGGTAAGCGTTGACCGGGACGAGGATCGCGATCCAGGCACCGAAGATGCCCATCTTGAGCGCCATGCTTTACCCGACCTTCGATGAGAAGCATGCGGCAAGCGCGGCACCGGTTGCGTTTACCACTATTTCCTTCGCCTTCTTGTTGTCGATCCTACCGACCGTGAGCGCGGTAGCTCCCGCGATACCGGCCCGCTTCAGGCACCCCTTGTCCTTCTGGGTCAGGTCCTTCCCCAGCAGGGCCTTGCAGTACTTTTCCTTCTCCTTGCCGCTCTTGCTCTTGTCGAAGTAGCAGTTCGCGGTGTTGTACTCCTGCCGCGGATCCACGGCCTGCGCCGGGACCGCACCGAACGCGACTGCCCCCAGCACCATCGCGGAAATGACTCTGATCTTCATCCATGCCTCGTGCTCATACGCGGGGCCGGGGACCACGGGCTGCGGTCCCGCGATCACCCGATGGTCATGAGCACCCCTGATACGCGGCGGCGTCCAGCACGTTCTCGCTCAGGCCGACGATCTCGATGTCGCCGCCGCCGTCCCCGTGACCGGCGCCGTGACGGCGATCCACCAGGAGGAGCCACGGGTCGTGCTCCTCGACGCCTGCCCCAGCGGCGCCGACGCCTTGGCCGACGGGATCGGGACCATGTCACGGCCACCGCGGGTCTGTGTGCTCTCCCATTCCTTGGAGGAGGAGCATGTGGCCGCCGCGCTCGCCGCCGGAGCGTCCGGATACGTCCTCAAGACCACTCCGGCCGAGCAGCTCATCCCACTGGTCCGGTTCTTGGCCGACGGCTGGACCATGTTCTCGGCGGACATCAGCAGGGCTCTGACCGTGCGCTTCCTCACCGACGTCACGCGTGAGGCGTCGGCCGGCAAGCTTTCCCGCCTCACCGGTCGAGAGCGGGAGATCCTCGTACTGCTGGGCGCCGGGCTTTCGAACGCCGAGATCGCGCTGCGCCTCCACCTGGGCCTGGGAACCGTGAAGGACCACGTCAGCTCGATCCTCGGCAAGCTCGACGTCAGTAGAAGGGTTCAGGCCGCGCTCCTGGCGGACCGGGCCGGCCTCCTTACCACCCAGTGACGCCTGACTTCATCAACGCAGGTCGAGTGCCGGGGCAGTTGAGGTTCTGAGCTCCCACGCGTCTGAGCTCCCACGCGGCGGAGTGCCTAACCGACGAGAAAGGCCCCGCCCTCTTCGCCCGAGGGCGGAAGCACGACGCTCCTGAGGCCATGCGCATCTCCTGCCACAGGCTCCGGCGGCCGGGGCTGACCTCTCGGGCGGTGTTGAGGGCGCAGGGGAGTGAAGCGACGGCCGTTTCCGGTCTCGTAGCGCAGATTCGTGCATCCGGTCACGGATATTCAGCGGTGAGTCCGGCGCCCATTCCATGGAGGGCCGAGGCGTGAGCGGTGGATGATGAGGAGAGGCGCATGCTCTGCGAGCACGGTGGGAGAACGCTGACGGCGGTGATGGTGGTCGGGGGCGCGTTGCTGGCCCTCATCGCACCGGGCGCCGGAGCACAGCCGCCGCCCTCGGGCTCGGCACTGCTTGACGGCTGCGTTTCCGTCAACGCGAACCCCGGCGTCCCCGACGAGAACATCCGGTACCTCGTCCCTGCCGAGTTCACGCTCGCGACCGAGCCCGATCCGACCGACCCCGGAGAAGAGAGGGTGCCGCTATCGATCGGCGCCACCCATTGTGACGAGGTGACCGTCCAGCGTGCGAACGGACAGACGTCGACGCAGGAGACGGTCTACGCGGCGTTCCGGGTCCCGCTGGCGAACACACCGCAGGGTGAGACCGAGACGTTCGTGCGCACCTACCAGCTCTGGCTGGTGTCGAACAACCGGAACCTGATCAGTCTGCTCCGTGAAGAAGGCGGTGAAGAAGGAAGAGGGGCCGTGTTCCTGCCCGACCTGGCATGGGATCTGAGCTTCGACGACCCCACGCAACCGGTGCAGGACTTCACGTTCGAGGTGCAGTCGCCCCGCGCACCCTCACACTTCCGCATTGACGCGACCGTCGGCCGCCCGCTCCCGGTACCGAGGCAGAGGTACACCGCCGGCCACTTCAGTACGAACGAACGGGGCTGGATGGTGATCGATGGCGCATTCACGCTCACCGGCCTTGGCCTGGCGAGAGGCCAGGTGACCGCTGCCCCCGGCAGCCAGCTCGCCCAGGTCCTCTGCGGGGAAGACGGATCCTTCAGCGACCCCATCGGCACCGCGGCGTTCGAGCGGGACGACATCGCCGTTACGGTGCGCCCCAGGGACACGCAGCCCACGCCACGTGCCCAATGCCCGCCTCCGGACGCAAGCTGAATCCCGGGGCAGCGGTGCCGACTCCCGGGGTGTCGACGTTCACTGGCCGGGCGAGGGTGCGTCGGGACCCGCTGCCCGGATGAACCTGGTGAGGACAGCGGCGTATTCCTGTGGGTGAGTGACGTGCGGGATGTGGCCGGCGCCTTCGAAGGTCTGGCGCTGTGCTTGCGGCATGGCCATGGCCAGCCGTTCCAGGACCGTCGAGAACCAGGTGGGGCTGGCGCTGCCGCGGCTCAGCAGTACCGGCACGGTGCAGGCGGAGAGCCCGTCGAGGTCCAGTACGGCCCAGGTCGGGTCTGTCTGTTCGTCCAGCCATGTCTGGGCGTTGGTCACGAACGTCTCGCGCAGGGCAGCAGGCAACTGGTCCCACATGCCGGGGCCCATGGCCACCTCCTCCACGAACAGGCGTGCGCCCTGCTCGTTCTCGGCGTTGCGAAGGTGGTCCATCACCGCGTCGAACGAGGTCATCGTCGGCTGTAGCTGTGCCATGGAGTCCGGGTCGTCGGCCACGACCCCGATCAGCGGGGGTTCGTGGACGGTGATGCTGCGGAACAGTTCGGGCCGGCGTGCGGCCAGGCCGAGGACGATCGATGTGCCGAAGGAATTTCCGGCGACGTGCGCGGGGGCGGGACCGAGCTGTTCGATCAGCGTCGCGAGGTCGTCCTCGTCCTGTCTTCGGGTGCCCTGGCCCGGCGCCGTCTCACTCCGGCCATGGCCGCGGCGGTCGTACGTGATCACGGTGAAGGACGCGCGAAGGTCGGCTTCGATCGCGGGCTGCCAGCTCTTGTGGTCGTTCCACGAGCCGTGGACGAGGACGAGCGGTTCGCCTTCGCCTACGGCTTCGTAGTAGAGATTCACATCGTCGGCGCGTACCTGAGGCATGGCATGTCTCCTCTACGGGAATGGGCGACGGGTTTCGCCCGAGCGACGCCACGCAGGTCTCTATCAGCACCGTCCGCAGCCACGCTCGCCGCCGCGCCGTGGGGGACGAGCGCGGGAGCCCCGCTCTTCGGTGGTCCGTTCGGGCCAGCCGACGGCCCTGTCGCACGCGTAGCGCGGCCGCACCGCACAAACTGCGACACATGTGCGCACCACCGAAGAGATTCCGCCATCGCTGCTGGATCCTGCTCGCTGTTTGCCAGTTGGCTCTGGGAACGGCAGTGACGCCGTCCGCCACGGCCACACCACAGCACAAGCAGCAGCCCGAGTGCACGCACGAGCAGCGGCAGGCGGCCCTGCGGGAGGACCAGCGGCGCGTGCTGGAGTTGATCGGGGAGGAACACCGGGTTCTCAACAACAGTGAGGAGCTACGGGAACTGGGACGGCCGCGCCTCGCCAGCCAGACGGCGTACAACTTCCTGGACCACCGCTTCGCCAGCGCCCGGAACATGGGCGTCGGAATCGTCGACACCCTCGAACCGGTGGAGGGTGCGGTGGTCGAGCCGGGGCGGCCCGATGTGCTGCTCTACGCGCCCGACCCACGCGCCGAGAACGTGATCGACCCCGACGGGCCCGACTTCCCCTACACACTGGTCGGCTGGGCCTACGCGCCGAGCGGCTACAGCTACGCCGATTGGCCACAGGCGCTGCCGTGCATCGAGCGCGCCGACTGGTTCGTACACGAACGCAGCATCCATCCGGCCGACACCTGGCAGAACATCCCCGCCCCACCGAGGTTCGGCGAAGCATTCCCCGGTGCGGAACCGAACGAACTGCCCATCCTGCCGGACGAATGCACCCCAGCCCCCTGCCCGCCCGGCCTCCAGCACCCGCGCATCTGGGACATCCATTTCTGGCTCGGCAGCGGCGGCGTACCCAGCCTGTCGATCCTCAAGCCCGGCCGGCCGATCCGCGGCTGGGACCCGGAAGTCGGCCGCGGCTTCTTCTACCCTCCCCTGACCCCGCCGACCACCTCGACGACGCAGGAGGTGGCACGCCATGACGCGTAGCACCCGCGTACTGCACTGGGACGCCCGCCAGAACCAGTGGTGGAGCGCCCGGCAGGTGAAGTGATGCTGCACGCCACCGCGCCAAGGGTTCTGTTCGGCGCGGGACGGGGCGTCCTCAGATCGCAGGAGCCCGGATCTCCCCTCGGCCGGGCGCTCGAGGGCCGCCCGGAGGTCGCCACCGGCGCCGACAGCCAATAGGGGTATCGAGTGGGACCGGTCGCAATCAACAAGATCACCGAAGGTGCGTGGATCAAGTGCGTTCGCAATCCACCCGCGACACCTTGCACATGACTGAGGAGGTGGATGACGAAGGCCGGACTCGTCGATGCCAGGGACAGCGTCGTCCGGCCCCGAGCTGTCGGAATCCATTGGATGCCTCCATGGCCGAAGCCGTGAACTGTTGAGCCGAGGGTGCGCATGGCAGACCGACCCGGATTTCAGTGGCACCGGCTGATCTGGACCATCTTGCTGGTGGTGTGCGTCTCGTTCGCCGCCTTCACCATCGCGCCCCGGGTGCTCGCGGCATTGGGCATCGCCGTGCTCGTGGTACTCCTGGTCTTCTGGGTCGTTGTGCTCCCGAAACGGGTCGCCCCGCCGATCCCGCGTCATGCCCTGGAGCGCCTTGGCGAACGGGACCGTTGGGAACTGACGGATGCCCGGTTGAAGCTTCAGAATGAGCTGCGTACGACGGCGTTGCAAGCAATCGCGGGGCTCGCTGTACTGGCAGGCGCATTTCTGGCCTTTCAGCAGCTCCTCGCAGACGGGCGACAGGCCGCCTCCAACAGAGAGCTGACCCGGCAAGGCCAGGCCAGCGAACGATTCACTCGTAGCATCGATCAACTCGGCAGTGAACGCACCGAGACACGAATCGGCGGCGTCTACGGACTGGAGCAGATCGCGAGGCAGTCGCCCGACAGCCGCCTGCCCGTCATCGAGGTGCTCGTGGCCTACCTGCACCGCCGTGCCGGCAGGCGGCCAGAGTCCACCGCGTCGCCGGCTCCCACCCCTTCACCACCCCGGGAAACGGGCGAGTATCGGATCCCTGAGCCCGAACTCGACCCCGATGTGCAAGCTGCGGCCACAGTGATCGCTCGACGCCGAACCGCACCGACGGATCCACACCTGGACCTCAGCCGGCTCAGCCTTGCATGGGTGGACATGCCGGGCGCCAAACTGGTTGACGCAAACCTCATTTTCACCAACATGCGGTTCGCAGACCTGCGTAACAGCGACATGCACTCGACCGTTCAGAACCATCTCCACCCCGACTACCGTGTGTCTCTCAGAGAAGCAAACCTCTCCAACGCACAATTGCAGGGCGCGGACTTGAGCGGCGCGGGGCTCGCACGGGCGAAGCTGAAACATGCGAACCTCCAGGGAGCCAATCTCCGAAACGCTTACCTTGTCGGGGCGGATCTCAGTGGAGCTCATGTGGAGGGGGCGGACCTACGCGGCGCGGTCGCCGACCGCGCCACGCTGTGGCCGGACGGCTTTGATTGGCGTCGGGCCGGCGTCACCTGCCCGCGGTGCTAGGCCACGTCCGGAGGCTCCCTTGGCGGAGCTCCTTCCATATGGGGGCCTGTGGCGTGACGAGCGAGCCCGAGCACGACAGGGACGCGAGACCCCGTCCGGCTCAAGGGCCTCGGAGCAGGGGAACTCGTCATTGAATCTGCGGGAGAGCCGCGCGTAGGAACCGCGGTCGGTCAAGCCCCTCGCCGGACCCGCCAGTCCGCCCGGCGAGGCATCAGCGTGGGCGGCGGGTGACCAGCCACAGGCAGATGGTGGGAGGCAGAGCACTCGCCACCGCTGTGACCAGGGCTGCTGTCGCCAATGGTTCGCTGAGGGTGGGCAGCACGGCGCTGCGTGCCCCTTCAGCGGCCCGTACGGTGACCTCGCAGCCCTCCTCGGTCATGCTCATGCTGTCGCCGAGTCCGTAGCCGGTGTCGAACACTCCTTGGCGGCGGTGGCGTCGGCGACGAACCACAGCAATGCCGCCAGGCCGGCGAGTCCGAGCGCCGCCCCCAGACCCACCCTGCGCAAGAGGCGGTCGTGGTCGTGGGCGTGTCGGCCGTGCTGGTCGTGCGTGGTCATGCGGTCAACTTCCTCGGAAGGGCCTGGGTCAGTCTGTTGGCCGGGCAGCCCAGGGTGCTGCCCACCGCCCGACGGCAGGGTGACCTCCCTGCTGCGCTCAAGACCCGGCCGGCGTCCTCCGGGCCCCTGTAGGGCCTCTGGATCTTGGTCTGAACGGATGAACGGGGGTCGCCACCCTGGAGTGGCGACCCCCGTTCTCACGTTTCCGCAGGTAGAAACGATTCTGCCCGCGTAGCGCCTGGTGGGGCGGGTGGGACTCGAACCCACGGCCGACGGATTATGAGTCCGCTGCTCTAACCGGCTGAGCTACCGCCCCTTACGGCGCGTCGCGCACATTTGTGCGCGCCGTCTGCCGCAGCATAGCCGCTCATACGATCTCCTGCTCCGGATGGTCGGCAACGCACGACCATGAGGACTGCCCTGCGGCCCGCGCGGTTCCATCCGGAGCGGTATCCGGGCGGAAAATGCGGAAGAGGGCCCCGAAGGACCCTCTTCCTGCACCGCTCCCCCGGCTGGACTCGAACCAGCAACCCTCCGGTTAACAGCCGAATGCTCTGCCAATTGAGCTACAGGGGATCGCGCTCCCCCGACTGGACTCGAACCAGTAACCTGCCGGTTAACAGCCGGCTGCTCTGCCAATTGAGCTACAGGGGATTGCTGCGTTGCACCGAACGTACCCACCTGGGGTCTCCCGGGCGGCGCTCGCTCGCTGCGACACATACATTAGCGCAAGCAGGGGGGTGCTCCGCCAATCGGTTCCCCGGGGTGATCTCCGGCCCTTACGGGTAGGCGGCCAGCACCGACGCCTACGGAAGGTGGCAGCCATGCGGTACAAGCTCACGTTCGTCGTTGGACTGGCCATCGGTTACGTCCTCGGCACACGAGCCGGGCGGGAGAAGTACGAGCAGTTGCGCAAGTCGGCGCGCCAGTTCTCGCAGAACCCGGCCGTGCGCAACGCCGCCGAGACGGCCGCGCACACCGGGCGGGAGGTGGCCGGCAAGGCGCTGCACACCGTCAGCGACAAGGTCGGCGACCGGATGCCCGAGTCGGTCGCCGAGCGGGTGCGCTCGCTGAAGGAACGCAGCCAGGGAGGCGGCGAGGACGAGTGGGGAACCAGTAACACCTAGCGTGCGGCAGAATCTGTCCCCATGGGGATAGTCGCCGGGTTGGACAGTTCGTCGGGTTTCACGCGCATCGTCGTCTGTGACACGGAAACGGGTGCGGTGCTGCGGCAGGGCTACGCGCCGCATCCCGTCGAGCCGAAGGCCACCGAGGTGGACCCGCAGGCGTGGCTGCTCTCCCTCGGGGAGGCCGCCTCGGGCGGGCTGCTGGAGGGCGTGCAGGCCATCGGCGTCTCCGCGCAGCAGCACGGGCTGGTGCCGCTGGACCGGCAGGGCTCGCTGGTGCGGCCCGCGCTGGTGGGCAACGACAAGCGCGCCCAGGTGGCGGCCGCGGACCTGGTCGAGGCGTTCGGGGGACGTCAGGCGTGGGCCGAGGCCGTCGGGGCCGTACCCCAGTCGGCCATGGCCGTGTCGAAGCTGCGGTGGCTCGCGCGTACGGAGCCGGAGGCTGCGGCGCGCGTGGCGATGGTGCTCCAGCCGCACGACTGGCTGGTCTGGCAGTTGCTGGGGCGGCCGGTGCGGCGGACGACGGACCGGGGGGCCGCGTCGGGGACGGGGTACTGGTCGGCGGGGACGGGTGCGTACCGGCCGGATCTGGTGGAGCTGGCGCTGGGGCACCAGGCCGCGCTGCCGGAGGTGCTGGGGCCCGCCGAGGCCGCCGGGATGACGCCGGAGGGCCTGCTGATCTCGGCCGGTACGGGCGAGACCATGGCGGCCGCGCTCGGGCTTGGGCTCGGGATCGGGGACGCCGTCGTGTCGCTCGGGGCGTCCGGTTCCGTGATGGCGGTGCACCACGAGGCGCTGGCCGATCCGCGTGGGATGATCACGGCGTTCGCGGACGCGGCGGGGATGCACCTGCCGGTCGTGTACACGTCGAACGCGGTCCGGGCGCTGCGCGGGACCGCCGAGATGCTGGGCCTGGACGGGGGCCTGGAGGAGCTGTCGGCGCTGGCGCTCAAGTCGACGCCGGGCGCCTCCGGGCTCGTCCTGCTGCCGTACCTGGAGGGTGAGCGCACCCCGCAGCTCCCGCACACGGCCGGCACGCTCAGCGGGCTGCGGCGCGAGTCGATGAAGCCCGAGCACCTGGCGCGGGCGGCGTTCGAGGGCATGCTGTGCTCGCTGGCGGACGCGATGGACGTGCTGCGCGGCCGGGGCGTGGAGGTGCGGCGGGTGTTCCTGCTGGGGGCGGCGGCCGAGCTGCCCGCTGTGCAGGCGGCCGCGCCGGCGATCTTCGGCGCACAGGTGGTCGTCCCCCAGCCGGCCGATTACGCGGCGCTGGGTGCGGCGCGGCAGGCGGCGTGGGCGCTGGGCGTCTCGCAGGGCGTGCTGTCGCCGCAGGCGCCGCCGGCCTGGCAGGGCGCCGCGGCGCAGGTCTTCGAGCCGGGCGAGGAGCTCGCGGTGGGCCAGGCGGTGCGTCAGCAGTACGGCGCGACGCGCGAGCAGTTGCACCCCGGAGCCTTCTCCTCGTAGCGGAGTGCGGCAAAGGGCCGGGAAACCGAGTCGTAAGCGGGGGCACGTCCGGCGATAGTTGAACCGTGCTCAGACAACTTCTCCGGATCCATCTGGGGCCGTACAGGCGGCCCATAGCCCTCTTGGTGGCGCTTCAGCTCTTGCAGACCTGCGCCACCCTCTATCTGCCCACGCTCAACGCGGACATCATTGACAACGGTGTCGTACGCGGCGACACCGGTTACATCCTCACGTTCGGCGCACTGATGATCGCCGTCTCGGTGGTGCAGGTCGTCTGCAACGTCGGCGCGGTCTACTACGGGGCGCGCACCGCCGCGGCGCTCGGGCGGGACGTGCGGGCGGCGGTCTTCGACCGGGTGCAGTCGTTCTCGGCGCGGGAGGTGGGGCACTTCGGGGCGCCGTCGCTGATCACGCGGACGACCAATGACGTCCAGCAGGTGCAGATGCTGGTGCTGATGGCGTTCACGCTGATGGTGTCGGCGCCGATCATGTGCGTGGGCGGCATCATCATGGCGCTCGGGCAGGACGTGCCACTGTCCGGGGTGCTGCTGGCGGTGGTGCCGGTGCTGGGCGTCTCCGTCTCACTGATCGTGAAGAAGATGCGGCCGCTGTTCCGGACGATGCAGGAGCGGCTGGACACGGTGAACCGGGTGCTGCGCGAGCAGATCACCGGCAACCGGGTGATCCGCGCCTTCGTGAAGGACGCCTACGAGCGGGAGCGGTTCGAGCGCGCCAACGCCGACCTGACCGACGTGTCGATGTCGACCGGCAAGCTGATGGCGCTGATGTTCCCCACCGTGATGACGGTCGTGAACGTCTCCAGCGTCGCCGTGGTCTGGTTCGGTGCGCACCGCATCGACAGCGGCGGGATGGAGATCGGCGCGCTGACGGCGTTCCTGGCCTATCTGATGCAGATCGTGATGGCCGTGATGATGGCCACGTTCATGTTCATGATGGTGCCGCGTGCCGAGGTGTGCGCCGAGCGCATCGAGGAAGTGCTGCGTACGGAGTCGAGCGTGATCCCGCCGGTGGCCCCGGTGCGGGAACTGCGGCGGCGCGGGCACCTGGAGGTGCGGGGCGCGGACTTCCGCTACCCGGGCGCCGAGGAGCCGGTGCTGCGCGGGGTCGATCTGGTGGCCCGGCCGGGCGAGACGACGGCGATCATCGGGTCGACGGGCAGCGGCAAGTCGACGCTGCTGGGGCTGGTGCCCCGGCTGTTCGACGTCACGGGCGGCGAGGTGCTGGTCGACGGCGTGGACGTGCGCGAGCTGGACCCGGCGTTGATGGCGCGGACGGTCGGGCTGGTGCCGCAGAAGCCGTACCTGTTCTCGGGGACCGTGGCGACGAACCTCCGGTACGGGAACCCCGACGCGTCCGACGAGGAGCTGTGGCACGCGCTGGAGGTGGCGCAGGCCGCCGACTTCGTCCGGGACCTGGAGCACGGCCTGGACGCGCCCATCGCGCAGGGCGGGACGAACGTGTCGGGCGGGCAGCGGCAGCGCCTGGCGATCGCGCGGACGCTGGTGCAGCGGCCGGAGATCTACCTGTTCGACGACTCCTTCTCGGCGCTGGACTACACGACGGACGCGCTGCTGCGGGCGGCGCTGGCGGCGGAGACCGCCGAGGCGACGGTGGTGATCGTCGCCCAGCGCGTGTCGACGATCCGTGACGCCGACCGGATCGTGGTCCTCGACGAGGGCCGGGTCGTGGGGACGGGCCGCCACCACGAGCTGATGGCGGACAACGAGACGTACCGGGAGATCGTGCTCTCCCAGTTGACCGAGGCGGAGGCTGCCTGATGGCGGGGCCGGCGGCAGGACGGATGATGGCGGCGGCCGGGGCGGGCCCCGACCAGCGGTCGATGGACTTCAAGGGGTCGGGCAGGCGGCTGCTGCGGCAGCTCCGGCCGGAGAAGGCCACCCTGTGGGCGATGCTGGCGGCCGGGGTGCTGAGCGTGGCGCTCACGGTGGTCGGGCCGATGATCCTGGGGCGGGCCACCGACCTGGTCTTCGCCGGGGTGGTCGGGCGGGACATGCCGGACGGGCTCACCAAGGAGCAGGCCGTGGCGGGGCTGCGGGCCGACGGGGACGACGGGCTCGCGGACATGCTGTCGGGGGTGGACTTCCACCCGGGGCAGGGCATCGACTTCGCCGCCGTCGGCGGCGTACTCATGGTGGTCCTGGTCGTGTACGTGGCGGCGGGGCTGCTGATGCTGGTGTCGACGCGGATGTCGATCCGGGTGATCAACCGGACCGTGTACCGGCTGCGGGAGGACGTGCAGGCCAAGCTTGAGCGGCTGCCGCTGTCGTACTTCGACCGGGCCAAGCGCGGTGAGGTGCTGAGCCGGGCGACGAACGACATCGACAACATCTCGCAGACCATGCAGCAGACGATGGGCCAGCTCATCAACTCGGCGCTGACCATCGTCGGGGTGCTGGTGATGATGTTCTGGATCTCGCCGCTGCTGGCGCTGGTCGCGCTGGTGACGGTGCCGCTGTCGGTGTTCGTGGCGACGAGGGTGGGCAAGCGGTCGCAGCCGCACTTCGTGCAGCAGTGGAAGTCGACGGGCAGGCTCAACGCCCACATCGAGGAGATGTACTCCGGGCACGCCCTGGTGAAGGTCTTCGGCCGGCAGGGCGAGGCGGCGGCCGACTTCCGGGAGCAGAACGAGGCGCTGTACGAGGCCGGGTTCCGGGCGCAGTTCAACAGCGGGATCATGCAGCCGCTGATGTTCTTCGTCTCGAACCTGAACTACGTCCTGGTGGCGGTGGTGGGCGGGCTGCGCGTGGCGTCCGGCACGCTGTCCATCGGCGACGTCCAGGCGTTCATCCAGTACTCGCGGCAGTTCTCGATGCCGCTGACGCAGGTGGCGTCGATGGCGAACCTGGTGCAGTCCGGGGTGGCCTCGGCGGAGCGGATCTTCGAGCTGCTGGACGCGGAGGAGCAGGAGCCGGACACCGCTCCGGTGCCGGGCGGCGTCTGGGAACCCGCCGGGCGGGTCACGCTGGAGAAGGTGTCGTTCCGCTACGAGCCGGACCGGCCGCTCATCGAGGACCTGTCCCTGTCGGTGGAGCCGGGCCAGACGGTCGCGATCGTCGGCCCGACGGGCGCCGGCAAGACCACGCTGGTCAATCTGCTGATGCGGTTCTACGAGGTGACGGGCGGCCGCATCCTGCTGGACGGGGTGGACGTCACCGGGATGACGCGGGACGAGCTGCGCTCCGGCATCGGCATGGTGCTCCAGGACACCTGGCTGTTCGGCGGCACGATCGCCGACAACATCGCCTACGGCGCCTCGCGCCCGGTGACGCGGGAGGAGATCGAGGCGGCGGCCCGGGCCGCGCACGCCGACCGGTTCATCCGGACCCTGCCGGACGGGTACGACACCGTCATCGACGACGAGGGCGCGGGCGTCAGCGCGGGCGAGAAGCAGCTCATCACCATCGCGCGGGCGTTCCTGTCTGACCCGGTGATCCTCGTCCTGGACGAGGCGACCAGCTCCGTCGACACCCGTACGGAGGTGCTCATCCAGAAGGCGATGGCCCGCCTCGCCCACGGGCGGACGAGCTTCGTCATCGCGCACCGGCTGTCGACCATCCGCGACGCGGACGTGATCCTGGTGATGGAGAACGGCGCGATCGTCGAGCAGGGCTCGCACGAGGAGCTGCTGGCGGCGGAGGGCGCTTACGCCCGCCTGTACGCGGCGCAGTTCGCGCAGGCGGTGGCGGAGGTCGACTGACGGGGGCGGTTCAGTCCAGGTAGCCGCGCAGTTGGTCCGCGAAGGCGTGGTCCCGCAGTTTGTTGAGGGTCTTGGACTCGATCTGGCGGATGCGTTCGCGCGTCACGCCGAAGATCCGTCCGATCTCCTCCAGGGTGCGGGGCCGGCCGTCGACCAGGCCGTAGCGGAGCTGGACGACCTTGCGTTCGCGCTCGCCGAGCGTGGACAGCACGGCCTCCAGGTGCTCGCGCAGCAGGAGGAACGCCGCGGACTCGACGGGGGACGCGGCGTCGCCGTCCTCTATGAGGTCGCCGAGCGCGACGTCGTCCTCCTCCCCCACCGGGGCGTGCAGGGAGACCGGCTCCTGCGCGAGGCGCAGCACCTCGCCGACCCGCTCGGGCGCCAGGTCGAGGTGGGCGGCGACCTCGTCGTGGGTGGGTTCACAGCCGCGCTCCTGGAGCATCCGGCGCTGGACCCGTACGACCCGGTTGATCAGCTCGACGACGTGGACCGGGACGCGGATGGTGCGCGCCTGGTCGGCGAGGGCGCGGGACATGGCCTGGCGGATCCACCAGGTCGCGTACGTCGAGAACTTGTAGCCGCGCGCGTAGTCGAACTTCTCGACCGCCCTGATCAGGCCGAGGTTGCCCTCCTGGACGAGGTCGAGCATGGTCAGGCCGCGGCCGACGTAGCGCTTGGCGACGGAGACCACGAGCCGCAGGTTCGCCTCGATGAGGCGGCGCTTGGCCATCCGGCCCATGACGACCAGCCGGTCGAGGTCCAGGGCGAGCTGGGAGTCCAGGTCGGGGGTGCTGGCGAGCTTCTCCTCGGCGAACAGGCCGGCCTCGACGCGGCGGGCCAGCTCGACCTCCTCGGCGGCGGTCAGCAGCGGTATGCGGCCGATTTCGCGGAGGTACTGGCGGAAGAGGTCGGAGGAGGCGCTGCCGCCGCCCGAATCGGCGGCGGCACGGCTGCGGCTGGGAAGCGGCACGTGCTCGGGTTCGTCCGGATCGGTCACGGCGTCGGGCAGGGCTTCCGGGTGGTGCGGCCGCATGCCCTGTACGGGCACGGCGGTGGCGGTGGCCGTGGCCGCGTCGATGTCGGTCAGGGTCCGGGGCTGCACGAGGGCGACCTCCATGGTGATCGCTGCCGGGTCGGGGGCGTGCGGCAGCGGGACGGCGGCGGCCGTGCCCACCGCCCCCAGTGTGGGGTACGACACATCACCGCCAGTAGGGGCGTGCGACCACTTTTTGCGACCGATCGGTGACGTGCGGACACGATCCCGCCCGGGGGTCCGGGGGTTGCCCCCCGGGAGATGCAGCGCGACCGATCGGTGACGTGCGGACACGATCCCGCCGGGGGTCCGGGGGTTGCCCCCGGGAGATGCAGCGCGACCGATCGGCGACGGGCCGACACCATCCCGCCCGGGGATCCAGGGGTTGCCCCCCGGGAGATGCAGCGCGACCGATCGGCGACGGGCCGACACCATCCCGCCCGGGGGTCCGGGGGTTGCCCCCGGGAGATGCAGCGCGACCGATCGGTGACTCGACGGCGCCGGGGGGCTAGAGCGCTGCCGCTCCCTGGTTGCGGAGGGACTGGGCGTACTGCTGGAGGACCCAGAGCTCGTTCTGGACGGCGGCCAGGTGGTCGGGGTCGCCGTGGGAGCCGAGGCGGGCGAGGGTGCCCTGGACGTCGCGGACGCGGCGGTCGACCGCGCGGAGGCGGACGGAGACCAACTGCGTGCCCGCGTACGTCTCGTCGACCACGCGGGCGTGGATGGCCTCCACGGCCAGCTCGGTGACCAGCGCGCGCACCGTGTCGTTGGGGGCGGCGTCCCGGACCCGGGCGAGGTAGTCCGTGGCGTCGGCCACGCCCTGCTCGGCGCCGCCCGCGTCCGCGATGGCCTGCCGCACGGCGGCGTAGGGCGGGGCGGTGAACTCGTCGATGCCGTACGCGTCGAAGGCGGGCGAGACGAGGGCCGGGTACTGGAGGGCGAGCTTGAGCAGTTCCCGCTCGGTGCGGTGGGCGGGGCTGCGCAGGTTGAGCGCGGGGCCGGAGGGCGCGGCCGGGGCCTGCACCACGGGCGCGTGGCGGGTGGGCGCCGGCGCCGGGCCCCGGCCGCCGCGGTCGCGGGCCCAGCGGGCGAGCTGGGCGACGCGCTTGACGACGAACTGGGTGTCGAGGATGCCGAGCATCCCGGCGAGCTGGACGGCGACCTCGTGCTGCGAGGCGACGTTCTTGATGCGGGCGACGATCGGCGCGGCCTCGTCGAGGGCGGCGGCGCGGCCGGCCGGGGTCTCCAGGTCGTACCGGCCGACGATCTGCCGCAGCGCGAACTCGAAGAGCGGGGTACGGGGCTCGACGAGGTCGGCGACCGCCTCGTCGCCCTTGGCGAGGCGCAGCTCGCAGGGGTCCATGCCGTCCGGGGCGATGGCGATGTACGTCTCGGCGGCGAACTTCTGGTCGTCCTCGAAGGCGCGCAACGCGGCCTTCTGGCCTGCCGCGTCGCCGTCGAAGGTGAAGATGACGCGGGCCGAGCCGTTGTCCATCAGCAGCCGGCGGAGGATCTTGATGTGGTCGCCGCCGAAGGCGGTGCCGCAGGTGGCGATGGCGGTGGTGACCCCGGCGAGGTGGCAGGCCATGACGTCGGTGTAGCCCTCGACGACCACGGCCCGGCTGGACTTGGCGATGTCCTTCTTGGCCAGGTCGATGCCGTACAGCACCTGGGACTTCTTGTAGATGGGCGTCTCGGGCGTGTTGAGGTACTTGGGCCCGTTGTCGTCGTCGCGGAGCTTGCGCGCGCCGAAGCCGACGACGTCGCCGCCGACGTCCCGGATCGGCCACATCAGGCGGCCGCGGAAGCGGTCGATGGGGTTGCGGCGCGACTCCTGGGCGAGCCCGGAGACGAGCAGCTCCTTGTCGGTGAAGCCCTTGCCGCGCAGGTAGCGGGTGAGGTGGTCCCAGCCGGCCGGGCTGTAGCCGACGCCGAAGTGCTGGGCGGCGGCCTGGTCGAAGCCGCGCTCGGCGAGGAACTTGCGCCCGATCTCGGCCTCGGCGCTGTCCAACTGCTCGACGTAGAACTGGGCGGCCGCCTTGTGGGCCTCGATCAGCCGGATCCGCTCGCCGCGCTGGTGGCCGGGGTTGTACCCGCCCTCCTCGTAGCGCAGGGTGATGCCCGCCTTGGCGGCGAGGCGCTCGACCGTCTCCGAGAAGGAGAGGTGGTCGATCTTCATCACGAAGGCGATGGTGTCCCCGCCTTCCTGGCAGCCGAAGCAGTGGAAGAGACCCTTGCTGGGGCTGACCTGGAAGGAGGGGGACTTCTCGTCGTGGAAGGGGCACAGGCCCTTGAGGTTGCCGCCGCCGGCGCTGCGGAGCTGGAGGTACTCGGACACGACGGCGTCGATCGGGACCGCGTCCCGTACCGCCTTCACGTCGTCATCGTTGATCCTGCCGCCTGCCACGCACGAATTCTACGGGTGGGGCAGGACATCACCGAGCGGTGTCGCGGGGTCGGCGAGGGCCTCGGGGTCCACGGGCGTACGGGAACGGACGAGGTCCTGGATGCCGGGTGTGACGTCCCACACATTCACGTTCATCCCGGCGAGCACGCGGCGCTCCTTCAGCCAGAAGGCGATGAACTCCCGCTTGCCCACGTCGCCGCGGAGCACGACCTGGTCGTAGGAGCCGGGCGGCGCCCAGCCGCTGTACTCCATGCCGAGGTCGTACTGGTCGGAGTAGAAGTACGGGACGCGGTCGTAGGAGACGTCCTGGCCGAGCATGGCGCGGGCGGCGGCGGGGCCGCCGTTGAGGGCGTTGGCCCAGTGTTCGACGCGCAGCCGGGTGTGCAGGAGGGGGTGCTCGGCGGCGGCCACGTCACCGGCGGCGTAGATGTCCGGGTCGGAGGTGCGCAGCGAGGCGTCGACGGCGATGCCGCCGCCGTGGGCGCGGTCGACCAGGGCGAGCCCGGCGTTCTCGGCGAGGGCGGTGCAGGGGGCGGCGCCGACCGCGACCAGCACGGCGTGGGCGGGGTGCTCCTCGCCGTCCTCGGTGCGGGCGGCCAGCACCATGCCGTCCTGGCCCACGATCTCGGTGAGGCGGGTGCCGAAGCGGAAGCGGACCCCGCGCTCGGCGTGCAGGTCGGTGAAGAGCTGGCCCAGCTCGGGGCCGATGACCCGGTACAGGGGGGTGGGGTCCGGTTCGACGACGGTGACCTCGGCGCCGTATCCCCGCGCGGCGGCGGCGACCTCCAGGCCGATCCAGCCGGCTCCGGCGATCACCAGGTGGCCGTTGTCGCGGCCGAGTGCGGCGAGGGTGCCCTGGAGCAGGTCGGCGTTGGGGAGGCGGCGCAGGTGGTGGACGCCGGCGAGGTCGGTGCCGGGGATGTCGAGCCGGCGCGGCTCGGCGCCGGTGGCCAGCAGCAGTTTGTCGTAGCCGATGGTGGTGCCGTCGCCGAGGCGTACCGTCCGGGCGGTGCGGTCGACGGCGGTGACGGGCTGGCCGAGGTGCAGCTCGATGTCCTTCTCCGCGTACCAGCCGGACTCGTGGACGAACGCCTTCTCGCGCGGTTCCTTGCCGGTGAGGTAGCCCTTGGACAGGGGTGGGCGTTCGTAGGGCGGGTCGACCTCGTCACCGATGAGGATCACGCGGCCGGTGAAACCTTCGGAGCGGAGTGTCTCCGCCGCCTTGGCCCCGGCCAGTCCCCCGCCGACGATGACGAAGGTCTGATCTGCGTCGACCACTTGTTGCCTCCTGGTGGTTCCGGGAGCGGTTCCGGGATTGCCACGCTACGCCGCCGTCCCCCAGCAGCGTCCCGTACGGAGCGTGATGTCGGAAGAGGACCTGCGGCACCGGGAAGGTGTTCAGCGGCGGCTGGTCAGGCGGGCGTGCAGGGTGCGGGCCGAGGCGTCGGTGAGCGAGGCGATCTGGTCGACGATCACCCGCTTGCGGGCCCGGTCGTCGGGTGCCGTGTCGAACAGGGCGCGGAACTGGGGGTCCAGGCCCTCGGGCGCGCGGGCGGTCAGCGCCTCGGCCAGCTCGGCGAGCACGATGCGCTGGTCGGCCCGGAGCGCCTCCTGCTCGGCGCGCTGCATGACGTACCGGTCGGCGACGGCCTTGAGCACCGCGCACTCGTTGCGGGTCTCGCGCGGTACGACGAGCTCGGCGGCGTACCGGGTGAGGCGGCCTGTGCCGTGGGCCTGGCGGGTGGCGGCCTCGGCGGCGAGGCAGAAGCGGCCGATGAGCTGGCTGGTGGCGTCCTTGAGGCGGGCCTGGGCGATGGCGGTGCCGTCGTAGCCGTGCGGCCACCACTCCTGCTCCATCAGCCGGTCGAGGGCGTCGGCGAGCTCCTGCGGGTCGGTGCCGGCGGGCACGTACCGCCCGATGGCGACGCGCCAGATGTCGGCGCGCTCGGGTTCGGCGAGCAGCAGGTTGGGGTCGATGTGCCCGGCGTGCAGGCCGTCCTCGAAGTCGTGCACCGAGTAGGCCACGTCGTCGGACCAGTCCATGACCTGGGCCTCGAAGCACTGGCGGTGCCCGGGGGCGCCCTGCCGCACCCAGGCGAAGACGGGGAGGTCGTCCTCGTACACCCCGAACTTGGGCGAGTCGGGGTCGGTGGGGTGGGCGCCGCGTGGCCAGGGGTACTTGGTGGCGGCGTCGAGGGCGGCGCGGGTGAGGTTGAGGCCGACGCTGACGAGCTCGCCGGTCGCCTCGTCGGGGATGAACCGCTTGGGTTCGATGCGGGTGAGCAGGCGCAGCGACTGGGCGTTGCCCTCGAAGCCGCCGCAGTCCTTGGCGAAGTCGTTCAGGGCCTGTTCGCCGTTGTGCCCGAAGGGCGGGTGGCCCATGTCGTGCGAGAGGCAGGCGGCCTCGACGAGGTCGGGGTCGCAGCCGAGGGCGGCGCCCAGCTCGCGGCCGACCTGGGCGCACTCCAGGGAGTGGGTGAGCCGGGTGCGGGGGCTGGGGTCCCAGGCATGGCTGCGGGAGCCGGGCGTGACGACCTGGGTCTTGCCGGCCAGGCGGCGCAGCGCGCTGGAGTGCAGCACCCGTGCGCGGTCCCGCTGGAACGCGGTGCGGCCCGGTCGTTTGTCGGGCTCGGCGGCCCAGCGCGCGGTGGCCGTCGCGTCGTATGTGCCGTTCATACCGTTCGTGCCGTCAATGCCGTCCATGCCGTTCATGCACTGAAGGTAACCGCAGGGACTGACGGTGAACCGGTCAGACGGAGACCAGTTGGGAGGAAGGGGGGACGCAGGGGCGGGTGAGGGCCTGGTCGTAGCGGTGGAGGACGAGCCGGGCGAGGGCGGGGTGCGGGCCGAGGGGCGCGGCGGCGATCCAGGGCGCGGCGGCGGCGCTGCGGGTGGCGAACAGGCCGGGGGCGGTGAAGTAGGACGCGACGGCTATCCGGTGGCGGCCGCGGGCGGCGAGGGCGCGGACGGCCTCGGGGACGGTGGGCGAGGCGGCGGAGGCGTACGCGGGGAGGACGGGTACGCCGCCGAGGCGCTCGCTGAGCAGCGCGGCGGTGCGGCGGGTGTCGGCGGCGGAGTCGGGGTCGCGGGACCCGGCGGCGGCGAGCACGACGCCGGTGCCGCGGATGCCGGAGCGGCGGCCGGTGCCGGGCGCGGTGGGCCAGCCCGCTTCGGTGAGCCGGTCGTGGAGCGCTTCGACGAGCAGGGGGTGGGGGCCGAGCGGGGCGGCGACGCGCACGCGCAGGTGGGGTGCGGTGGCGGCGGCGCCGGGCAGGTCGTGCTTGACGTGGTAGCCGCGGCTGAGGAGGAGGGGTACGAGGACGGCGTCGCCGCCGTCGAGACCGGCCAGGGTGTCGGTGAGCAGGGGGGCGTTCAGTTCGATGTGACCGAGCCGTACCGGGAGGCCCGGCCGTAGTTCCCGGACTCGGTCGAGCAGGGCGTTCACGGTGGTCAGGGCGCGGGGGTCACGGCTGCCGTGGGCGACGGCGACGAGGGTGGGCAGGTGGGGTGTGCTCATGGGCCTGCGCGTTCCGTTGAGGTGGAGATGGGTGAGCTGGGTGCCGAGCTGCGCGGTGATGCGGGTGAGCATCTGGGCGGTGGTGTCGAGGGGCTGGGGCTCGTGGGGATCGGCCGGCTCCGTCATGCACCGATGGTGGCGGGCGGGTGTTGCCGTGTCGTTGCGTGGGGGTGACGGGTGTTTTCCACCGGCTCACGTGGAGGGGCTCAGACGCGGGAGACCCAGACGCGGAGGGTGCCGGTCGCCGTGAAGCCGTGGTGGAGCGCGGCGGTCAGGTCGTCACCGTGCTCGTAGCCGACGGCCGGGGTGCCGGGCCACAGGCGCGTGACGGCGGCGAGGCAGCCGGGCCAGGGGTCGGCGCCGAAGACGTTGGACACGCCCACGACGCCGGGGTCGGCGCTGTGGCTGACGACCGCCCCGGCGACGATGCGGCCGTCCGGGGCGCGGCCCGCGAGGACGGTGGTGGCCGGGTCGGTCAGGAGGGCGGGGCGGAACAGGTCCATGGGTGCCCCGCCGCTCCAGGCGGTCTCCCAGGCGGCGAGGCCGGCGGCGGTCCGGACGGGCTCCCAGGGGGCGGCGCCCGCGAGTGGCGGGGCGGGCGCGTCGGCGGGGCGGTGGATCCACTGGGCGTCGAAGAGCGGCTCGAAGCCGTGTCCGGTGAGGTCGAGGGCGGCGAAGCTGTCCTTGACCGAGCAGCCGGGCGCGCTCCGGTCGATGCCGTCCAGGACCTGCTCGGCCGAGGCTTCCGGGGCGAGGGTGACCGCGTCCGGGTAGTACGGCGGCGTACGGCGCGGGTGTGTCCAGGCGCGGCCGCCGAAGGTGCCGGCACCGAGGCCGTGGGCACGGCAGAGGGCGTCGCACCACTCGGCGTTGTTGCGGGCGGCCGCGCGGGCCCAGGGGCCGGATCTGGTCACGCGGGACATCGTGCCAGGGCGTACCGCAGAGAACGATCTCTTTTACCCGCTATCTTCTTTTCGAAACGCGGAATCAGTTTTCCGCAGAAAGGAAGTGGGGGTTTCATGGGTGGTACGCAGAGGGAGCTGCCACGCCGCGCCTGCGCGGAACTCGTCGGTACCGGGGCCCTGGTGGCCGTCATCATCGGTTCGGGCATCCAGGCCACCGGTCTCAGTCATGACGTCGGGGTACAGCTCCTGGCCAACTCGCTGGCCTCGGCGATCGGGCTCGGCCTGCTCATCGCCCTGTTCGCGCCGGTCTCCGGCGCCCACCTCAACCCGGTCGTCACCCTCTCCGTGTGGTGGACCGGACGCAGCCGCCGGGACGGCCTGACCGGCCGGGAGGTCGGCCTCTACATCACCGCCCAGTTGGCCGGGGCGGTCGCGGGCGCCCTGCTCGCCGGGGCCATGTTCGGGCAGGCGCCCGGCAGTTGGTCCACGCAGCTCCGCTCCGACGCCCACCTGCTGCTCGGCGAGACCGTGGCCACCGCCGGTCTGGTGCTCCTCGTCCAGGGCCTGGACCGCATCGGGCGCGCCCAGCTCGCGCCGCTGGCGGTCGCCGCGTACATCGCGGCCGCGATCTGGTTCACCTCGTCCGGTTCGTTCGCGAACCCGGCCGCGACGGTGGGGCGCTCGCTGACCGACTCGTTCACCGGCATCGCGCCCGCCTCGATGCCGGGCTTCATCGCCGCCCAACTGCTCGGCGGCCTGCTGGGGGCAGGGCTCGCCACGCTCCTGTACGGCGGGCGGCCGCCGTCGAGATCACACCTGGCCCAGTGAACCGGGCGGGCCGTTCCGGCGTCGGAAGAGGCGGAGGTGGGGTGTGGGATTCCGACAGAGGGTTCGGTCGGCGGGGGTTCGGTCGGCGGCGGTTCGCTCCATACGGTCGCGGCTGAGGTGGCCGGTGAGCCGGCGCGGGCAGCGGCGGCTGGTACAGGGCGTCATGCTGGGGTGCGTCCTGGCACTGGCGCCCGCGACCTGGATGCACGCCGTCTCCGACAGCCGGCTGCGCACGACGGCGGACGTGCCCGCGCAGGACGTGGCCGTCGTCTTCGGGGCCGGCCTGTGGAAGGGGCGCCCGACGCCGTACCTGGCGCACCGGCTCGACACCGCCGCCGCGCTGTACCGGGACGGCAAGGTGAAGGTCCTCCTCGTCACCGGGGACAACGGCCGCGTCGAGTACGACGAGCCGGACGCCATGCGCGCGTACCTGCGGGAGCGGGGCGTACCGGACGGGCGGATCGTCAGCGACTACGCGGGCTTCGACACCTGGGACTCGTGCGTCCGCGCCAAGAAGATCTTCGGCGTCGACCGGGCCGTCCTGGTGACCCAGGGCTTCCACATCCGCCGGGCGGTCGCGCTCTGCCAGGAGGCGGGCATCGACACGTACGGCGTCGGGGTCGACGAGCCCCGGGACTCGGTCTGGTACTACGGCGCGGTCCGGGAACTCGTCGCGGCGGGCAAGGCGGCCCTCGACGCGGCGGTGGAACCGGACCCGACGTTCCTGGGCCGCGAGGAGACCGGCGTGGCCGAGGCGCTGGGGCGCTGACCGGGCCCGGCGGCCGCGCTGAACCGCCCGTACGCCTGACCGGCGCCTCACCGGTCAGGCGGGCACGGACGGAGCCGGCCGTACCGGGCATGTAATGCGGCGTGTCGGTGGGCGTAACACGCGCGTCGCATGCTCGGGGGCATGCTCACCGCCACCACCCCCACGCACTGCCCGTACTGCGCCCTTCAGTGCGGGATGAACCTCAAGCCCGCCGGGAACGGCGTCGAGGTGGTGGAGCGCACGGACTTCCCCGTGAACCGGGGCGCCCTGTGCGGTAAGGGACGTACCGCACCCGCAGTGCTCTCCTCCCGGGTCCGGCTGGACGGGCCCCTGGTCCGACGCCCCGCCACAGGCAAGCTCGAACCCGCCTCCTGGGAGGAGGCCCTGCGTGCCGTCGCCGACGGGCTGCGCGGCACCAGGGAGAAGCACGGGGCCGACGCCGTCGGGGTGTTCGGGGGCGGCGGGCTGACCAACGAGAAGGCGTACACGCTCGGCAAGTTCGCCCGGCTGGTCCTGGGGACCTCGCAGATCGACTACAACGGCCGGTTCTGCATGTCGTCCGCCGCCGCCGCGCACCAGCGGGCCTTCGGGCTCGACCGGGGACTGCCCTTCCCGCTGGAGGACATCCCCCGCACCGGCTGCGTGATCCTCGTCGGGTCGAACCTGGCGGAGACGATGCCCCCGGCCCTCCGCTACCTCACCGAGCTGAAGGAGAACGGCGGCAAGCTCATTGTCGTCGACCCCCGCCGCACCCGGACCGCCGAGCAGGCCGACCTGCACCTCGCGCCCCGCCCCGGCACCGACCTGGCGCTCGCCCTCGGGCTGCTGCACCTGGTCGTGGCGGAGGGGCGGACGGACGAGGCGTTCATCGCGAGCCGTACGACGGGCTGGGCCGACGCCCGCGCCGCCGCGATGTCCCACTGGCCCACGCTCGTCGAGCGCATCACCGGCGTACCGGTGCCGCAGCTCCGGGAGGCCGTGGCGATGTTCTGCGACGCGCCCGAGTCGATGGTGCTGACCGCCCGCGGGCCCGAGCAGCAGTCCAAGGGGACCGACACCGTCGGCGCCTGGATCAACCTGTGCCTGGCCACCGGCCGCGCCGGCCGCCCCCTGTCCGGGTACGGCTGCCTGACCGGGCAGGGCAACGGGCAGGGCGGACGCGAGCACGGCCAGAAGGCCGACCAGCTCCCCGGCTACCGCAAGCTCGACGACCCCGCCGCCCGCGCCCACGTCGCCGGTGTGTGGGGCGTGGACCCCGACACGCTGCCCGCGCCGG
The DNA here is from genome assembly GCF_040674455.1 of Streptomyces sp. NPDC049837. Classification (NCBI taxonomy): domain Bacteria; kingdom Bacillati; phylum Actinomycetota; class Actinomycetes; order Kitasatosporales; family Streptomycetaceae; genus Streptomyces; species Streptomyces sp. NPDC049837. The sequence continues at coordinate 384,337 of NZ_JBFAMP010000006.1, forward strand.
GGCGCAGCGCGTACGAGCTGCTCGACGCGCTGGGCACCGACATCAAGGCGCTGCTGCTCATGGGGTCCAACCCGGTCGTGTCGGCGCCGCGCGCGGCGCACATCCAGGAGCGGATCGAGTCCCTGGAGTTCCTGGCCGTGGCGGACGTGGTGCTGTCCGAGACCGCCGCGCTCGCCGACGTCGTCCTGCCCGTCACCCAGTGGGCGGAGGAGACCGGCACCCTCACCAACCTCGAAGGCCGCGTCCTGCTGCGCCGCCGGGCCGTCGACCCGCCCGAGGGCGTGCGCAGCGACCTGGAGGTGATGAACGCGCTCGCCGGGCTGCTCGGGTGGGAGAAGGGCTTCCCCACCGACCCGGAGGAGGTCTTCGACGAGCTGCGCCGCGCCTCGGCCGGCGGGCCCGCCGACTACGCGGGCATCAGCTACCGCCGCATCGCGGAGGAGGACGGCGTGTTCTGGCCGTGCCCCGAGCCGGACCACCCCGGCACGCCCCGGCTGTTCCTGGAGCGGTTCGCGACGCCGGACGGGCGGGCGCGGTTCGTGCCCGTGACGCACCGGGCGGCGGGCGAGGAGACGGACGAGGAGTACCCGGTGGTGCTGACGACCGGGCGGGTCGTGTCCCAGTACCAGTCGGGCGCCCAGACCCGGCGCGTCGCGGAGCTGAACGCCGCCGCGCCCGGGCCGTTCGTGGAGCTGCACCCCCGGCTGGCCGAGCGGCTGGGCGTCGCCGAGGGCGAGCCGGTCGCGGTGGTGTCGCGGCGCGGGCGGGCCGTGGCACCGGCGCGGATCACCACGGGCATCCGGCCGGACACGGTGTTCATGCCGTTCCACTGGGCGGGGGAGGGCCGGGCGAACACGCTCACCAACCCGGCGCTCGACCCGACGTCCCGGATGCCCGAGTTCAAGGTGTGCGCGGTGCGCCTGGAAGCGGTGCGTCCGGAAGCCGTGCGTCCCGGAGCGGCCGGCGACTGAGCCAGTCCCCGCCGGCTATCGGCTCACCGAGCCGCACGGCGGACGCGGCGACGTACACCCACGCCCGGACGCTCGCCCCGTCCCGGGTGCGCACCACCTCGCACACCTGCCGCTCGTACCCGTGCTCCAGGCGGTCCAGTACGGCGACGAGCGCCTCGTACCGGCCGGGCGCCGCGCTGATCAGTTCGCCCGCCACCTGGCCCGCGCCCCGGACCAGGTAGGGGTACCCGGGCCCGTCGTACAGCAGGGCACCTGTCAGGCGGGCGGGTTCCTCGGCGGCCGTACGGCCACGGAGGAACCGGTCGTGGTTGTACTCGCCCGGGCGGAGCGTCCCGTACACGAAGAAGGGCAGTTCCTCGACCGGCTCGTTCATCGGGCCGCCGTCTCCCGCTGCATCCACGCCAGGTAGTCCGCGCTGCCCCGCACCACCGGCAGGGCGAGGATCTCGGGCGTGTCGTAGTCGTGCTTCGCGGCGATGTACTCCGCCAGCGTGTCGTAGCAGGCCTCCGTCGTCTTGAAGAACACCTGCCACTCCTGGCTCGTCTCGATGGCGTTCTGCCAGTGGTAGACGGAGGTGACCGGCCCGGCGACCTGCGCGCAGGCGGCGAGCCGCGCCTCCACCGCGCCACGGGCCAGCTCCTGGGCCTTCTCGGCGCTGTCGGTCGTGGTCAGTACGGTCAGGGCCAGGGTCACGGTCTCTCCTCCGCCTGTCGTCGTCACGCCACGGCGGCGAACTGCGCCGCGTACAACCGAGCGTACGCACCTCCGGCCGCCAGCAGCTCGTCGTGCGTGCCCTGCTCGACGATCCGGCCCGCCTCCATCACCAGGATGACGTCCGCGTCCCGGATGGTGGAGAGCCGGTGCGCGATCACGAAGCTGGTCCGCCCTTCCCTGAGGGACGACATGGCCCGCTGGATCAGCACCTCGGTGCGGGTGTCGACGGAGCTGGTGGCCTCGTCGAGGACGAGGATCGACGGTTCGGTGAGGAACGCGCGGGCGATGGTGAGGAGTTGCTTCTCGCCGGCGCTGAGTCCCTCCCCGCCGTCCTCGATCAGCGTGTCGTAGCCGTCGGGGAGCGTACGGATGAACCGGTCGGCGTGGGTGGCCATGGCCGCCTCGACGATCCGCTCGCGCGGCACCTCGCCCGGCACGCCGTACGCGATGTTGTCGGCGATGGTGCCGCCGAAGAGCCAGGTGTCCTGGAGGACCATGCCGATCCCGGAGCGCAGTTCGTCCCTGGACATCGTGGACACGTCGACGCCGTCGAGCAGGATGCGGCCGCCGGTCGTCTCGTAGAACCGCATCAGCAGGTTGACGAGCGTGGTCTTGCCGGCGCCGGTCGGGCCGACGATGGCGACCGTCTGGCCGGGCTCGACCGTCAGGGTCAGGTCCTCGATCAGGGGCTTGGCGGGCTCGTAGCGGAAGGCGACGTTCTCGAAGGAGACCCGGCCCTCCCGCTTCCGTACCCGGACCGGGCCGGCCGTGCCCTGGGTCTCCTCCTCCGCGTCCAGCAGGTCGAAGACCCGCTCGGCGGAGGCCACGCCCGACTGGAGGAGGTTGGCCATGGCCGCGACCTGGTTGACCGGGCCGCTGAACTCGTACGAGTACTGGACGAAGGCCTGGACGTCGCCGATCGACAGCGTCCCGGACGCCACGCGCAGCCCGCCGACCACCGCGATCAGCACGTAGTTGAGGTGACCGACGAAGGTCATCGCGGGCTGGATCAGCCCGGAGACGACCTGCGCGCGGAAGCCCGCCGCGTACAGCCGCTCGCCCAGCTCGTCGAAGGCGTCGATCGCCTGCTGCTTGCGGCCGAAGACGAGGACCTCGGCGTGGCCGCTGTACATCTCTTCGACGTGGGCGTTGAGCTTGCCGGTCACGGACCACTGCTCGACGAACTGCGGCTGGGCGCGCTTGCCGATGAGGGTGGCGACGACCACCGAGACGGGGATGGTCGCCAGGGCGATCAGCGCGAGCAGCGGCGATATCCAGAACATCATCGCCAGGACGCCCACGATGGTGAGCAGCGCCCGCACCATCTGGCCGAAGGCCTGCTGCATGGTCTGGGTGATGTTGTCGATGTCGTTCGTGGCGCGGCTGAGGATCTCGCCGCGCGGCTGCTTGTCGAAGTACGCGAGCGGCAGCCTCGCCAGTTTCGCCTGGGCCCGCTCGCGCAGCCGGTGCCCGGCGCGCTGGACGACGGTCATCGCGAGCCGCAGTTGCACCCAGGTGAGGGCGGCGGCAACCGCGACCACGCCGAGGGCGAGGGCGAGTGCCTGGGCGACGGCCCGGAAGTCGACGCCGGCGGGGCTCGCCGCCCCGGTGACGACGAGGTCGGTGGCGTGGCCGAGGATCCAGGGCGAGGTGACGGCCAGGGCGACGGAAGCGGTGGCGGCGGCGAGGACGCCGAGGACCCGGTGGCGGTCGGGGGCCAGGGTGCCGAGGAGCCGGAGGGCGGAGCGGCGGAAGTCCAGGGAACGTTCGAGGGACGGGGTGGCCAGGCCGGGGCCTCTTTGCTGGACGGCGGGTCCACGGCGCTCGGGGGTGCGTCGGCCCTGCGGCGTGCTCGGCGTGCTCATGCGGCTTCCTCCTCGGTGAGCTGGGAGAGGACGATCTCCCGGTAGGTGTGGTTGTCCCGCATGAGTTCCTCGTGGGTGCCGGTGCCGACGACCCGGCCCTGGTCGAGGACGACGATCCGGTCGGCGTCGCGGATGGTGGAGACGCGCTGGGCGACGATGACGACGGTCGCGCCGGCGGTCTCCTCGGCGAGGGCGGCGCGCAGCCGGGCGTCCGTGGCGTAGTCGAGTGCGGAGAAGGAGTCGTCGAACAGGTAGATGTCCGGCCGGGCGGCGAGGACGCGGGCGATGGCCAGGCGCTGGCGCTGGCCGCCGGAGAGATTGGTGCCGCCCTGGGAGACCGGGGCGTCCAGGCCGTCCTCCAGTCCGCGTACGAAGTCGGCGGCCTGGGCCACCTCCAGCGCGTGCCACAGCTCCTCGTCGGTGGCGTCGGGGTTCCCGTACCGCAGGTTCGTCGCGACGGTCCCGGAGAAGAGGTACGGCTTCTGCGGTACGAGTCCGACGGTGCGGGCCAGCAGGCCGGGGTCCAGGTCGCGGACGTCGGTGCCGCCGACGCGGACCTCGCCGCCGGTCGCGTCGAACAGCCGGGGCACCAGGTTGAGCAGGGTCGTCTTGCCGCTGCCGGTGGAGCCGATGACGGCGGTGGTGCGGCCGGGGCGGGCGGTGAGGTCGACGGCGCGGAGGACGGGTTCCTCGGCGCCGGGGTAACGGAAGCCGGCGGCGCGGATGTCGAGGTGGCCGGGGCCGTGCAGGGCGTGGACGGGCGCGGTGGGCGGGGCGACGGACGGTTCGGTGTCGAGGACCTCCTGGATGCGTTCGGCGCTGACCTCGGCGCGCGGCGTCTGCATCATCAGGAACATCGTCATCATCACGGCCATCAGGATCTGCATCAGGTAGCTGAGGAACGCGATCAGCGAACCGGCCTGGAGCGAGCCGGAGTCCAGCCGGAGCCCGCCGAACCAGATGATGGCGACGGTGGCGCCCTCCCAGACGAGCAGGACGGTCGGGAACATCAGCGCCATCAGGCGCCCGGAGCGCAGCGCGACGGTCAGCAGCTCGGCGTTGGCGCCGGCGAACCGGTACTGCTCGTGGCGGTCACGGACGAAGGCGCGGACGACGCGGATGCCGGTGATCTGCTCCCGCACGATCCGGTTGACCTGGTCGACGCGCTCCTGCATCCCCCGGAACAGCGGGGGCAGGCGGCGCATGATGAGGCCTACGGCCCCGGCGAGGAGCGGGACGAACACGAGGATCAGCAGCGCCAGCGGCACGTCCTGCCCGACGGCCATGACGATGCCGCCGAGGCACATCAGCGGCGCGGCGACCAGCATGGTCAGGGCGAGCACCGCCAGGGTCTGCACCTGGGTCACGTCGTTGGTGGTGCGGGTGATCAGGGAGGCGGCGCCGAAGCGCCCCATCTCCCGTACGGAGAAGTCCTGTACGCGGCGGAAGACGGCGGCGCGCAGGTCACGGCCGATGCCCATGGCGACGCGGGCGCTGAAGTACACGGCGGTGGCGGCGGCGAAGACCTGGAGCAGGGTGACGGCGAGCATCAGGCCGCCGGTGGACAGGATGTGGCCGGTGTCGCCGCGCAGCACGCCGTTGTTGACGATGTCGGCGTTGAGGGTGGGCAGGTAGAGGGTGGCGAGGGACTGGACGAGCTGGAGCAGGACGATCAGCGCGATCGTCCGCCGGTAAGGGCGCAGGTGGGCGCGGAGCAGGCGCAGCAGCATGGCTCATCCGCCGTACGGGTGGAGGGACTTGGCGTTCCGCAGGGCGTGGCCCCACCAGGCGAGCTGGTCGAGCATCGTCTTGGCGGCGGCGTCGGGGGCGGTGGGGTCCTTGTGGCGGCCCTCGTCGTCGAAGTGGCCGTGGGCGTTGTGGAAGGAGACGGTGTCGCGGACGGTCACGGCGTGCATCTCGGCGAAGACCTGGCGCAGTTGCTCGACGGCGCGCAGGCCGCCGGACATGCCGCCGTAGGAGACGAAGCCGACGGGCTTGGCCTGCCATTCGGTGTAGTGCCAGTCGATGAGGTTCTTGATGGGGGCGGGGAAGGAGTGGTTGTACTCGGGGGTGAGGACGACGAAGGCGTCGGCAGCGGCCAGCCTGGGGCTGAGGCCGGCGAGCTTGTCGCGAACGGCGGGGGCGGGGTCGTAGGAGAGGGCGGTGGGCAGGTCGTTGGCGGGGTCGGCGAGGTCGATGACGTCGACGGTGAAGTCGGTGTGCTGGGCGGCGTTGGCCAGGAACCAGTCGGCGATGACGGCGCCGAAGCGGCCTTCGCGGTTGCTTCCGACGATGACGGCGAGCGAGAGCGGCGAGCTCTTGGTGATCTCCATGGGGAAGACCTTGGTACCTCAACCAAACTTGAGGTCAAGCTACTCTTGCGCACATGACGCAACTCGCCTGGAACGCCAAGGAAGCAACCATCGGTGAGCTGGCCGAACGCAGCGGTGTCGCCCCCTCCGCGCTGCGGTTCTACGAACGCGAGGGGCTGATCAAGAGCCGCCGTACGTCCGGCAATCAGCGCCGCTACAGCCGTGACACACTCCGCCGCGTCGCCTTCATCCGCACCTCGCAGAAGCTGGGCATCCCGCTGGCCACGATCCGTGAGGTGCTCGGGCTGCTGCCGGAGGACCGCACGCCGACGCCCGAGGACTGGGCGCGCATCTCCGAGTGCTGGCGCGAGGACCTGGACAAGCGGATCAGGACCCTGGAGCGGCTGCGCGACAGCCTGACGGAGTGCATCGGCTGCGGCTGCCTGTCGCTGAGCCGCTGCGCGCTCTCCAACCCGGGCGACGAGCTCGCCTCCCACGGCCCGGGGCCGCGCCGCCTGGTCGAGACCTGACGCAGCCGCGCCGGGTGCCGCCGGTGGCGGGGCGTCACCCGTTCGGGGCGGCGCGCCGGGCGGGCCGAGCGTACCCGCACTGACCTGCGGTGATACAGGACGTCCAGGGCGGCACGCCGACCCGGACGGCGCAATCTGATGGTGCATCAGCAGGCGGGCGGGCCGGGCGGAGCCTTACCTCGGAGACAGGACACCCGCCTGTCACACGCCGCCCCCGGCGGCCCGGAGGACCCCATGCACACCACTGCCCGCCTGCTGACCGGTACCGCGCTGGCGGTCGTCTCGCTCGGCGCCCTCGCCTCGCCGGCCGCGTACGCCGCCCATGCCGGTGACTTCGGGAAGCTGGAGGTGTACCCGTCGCCCGCCGAGCCGGGCGAGACCGTCACGGTCAACACCACCGCCTGCGGCAAGAAGGGCCACGGCATCGGTGACGCGGAGTCCCTCGGCGCGGGCGAGTTCAAGCTGTCGCCGGGCACCCACAAGGAGGTCGTGGTGGGGCAGTTCCGGGTCCCCGCCCACACCAAGCCCGGTACCTACGCCATCTCCGTGGCCTGCGACAACGGCAAGACGGCCACCGGCGACCTGGTCGTCAAGCACGGCGGCGGCCACAGCTCGGGCGGCCACGACTCGGGCGGGCACAGCTCCGGCGGACACGACCAGGGCAGGCACGACCAGGGCGGCCACGTCCCCAGCGGCCATGTGAAGACCGGGGTGGGCGGCAGCGTCGGCCCCGACACCACCCAGATCGCGGCGGGAGCGGCAGTGCTGGCCGCGTCCGCCGCCGGCGGGGTGTGGCTCCTGCGCCGCCGGGCGAGCGGCGCGCAGGGCAGTTGACGGGGTCCGTCCCCGTCCCCCGCCCGCTCCCCGCCCCCGCCGCGTGTGTCCCCGAGGCCGCGGCGCGGGCGGGGAGCCCCATACCCCCGCGAGGGCAGCCATGACCGACGACGGCACCACGAGAAGGGGCGAAGGCGAGGGGAAGGAGAAGGGCAGGGAGAAGGGCAAGGGCTGGGGCATAGCGATCGCCGCCTGCGTCGGCCTCTGGCTGATCCAGAACGGCTCCGGCGACCTGACCCCGCCCGTCCCCACCGCGGCCGAGGCGTTCGCCGCCGGACCCCACCAGCACACCGACGCGGCCGCCGACCCCCTGCCCGCGTCCGCCCCGGTGCGCATCCGCATCCCCGAGATCGGCGTCGACGCCCCGGTGATGCGCCTGGGCCTCGCCCCGGACCGCAGCCTGGACGTCCCGCCCGCCGGGAACCCCAACATCGCCGGCTGGTACAAGGACGGCACCCCGCCCGGCGCCAAGGGCACCGCCATCATCGCCGGGCACGTCGACAACGCGGACGGCCCCGCCGTCTTCTACGCGCTCGGCGCCCTCAAGAAGGGCCACCGCATCGAGGTCACCCGCCGCGACGGCCGCACCGCCGTCTTCACGATCGACGCCATCGAGGTGTACGAGAACGAGGACTTCCCCGACCGGAAGGTCTACGGGCCCGCCGACCGCGCCGAGCTACGGGTGATCACCTGCGGCGGGCCGTTCGACGAGAAGACCGGCTACCAGGGCAACGTCGTCGCGTACGCCCACCTCATCGGGGTGCGGTGAAGGGACCGTCAGGCCCACTGGTCGAACGCGAGCTTCGCCACCAGCGAGAAGACCACCACCAGCAGCACGCCCCGGACGAACTCCGCCCCCTTGCGCAGCGCCATCCGCGCCCCGAACATCCCGCCCGCCAGGTTGAACACAGCCATCAGCGCCGCGAGCTGCCACAGCACCGTCCCCTGGTACGCGAACATCGCGAGCGCCCCCGCGTTGGTGCACACGTTCACGATCTTGGCCGTGGCGGAGGCCGTCACCAGGTCCAGGTGGAGCACGGCGGTCAGCGCCAGAACGAGGAACGTGCCGGTTCCGGGGCCGAACAGCCCGTCGTAGAAGCCGATCCCACCGCCGACGAGGACGATCGCCGTGACGACGCGCGCCCGGGTCGCCGGGCCCTTGCCCTCCGCCGTGCCGAAGGACGGCCGCAGCATCACGAACGCCGCCACGCCGAGCAGCACCACCATGATGACCGGCCGCAGCACGTCACTGCTGATCCCGGCCGCGAAGAACGCCCCGCCCATGGACCCGGCCAGCGCCGCGAGCCCGATCCGCACCGCTGTCCTCACCCGCACCGGCGCCTTGCGTACGTACGTCACGGCGGCGCCCGTCGTCCCCACGATGGCCACCGCCTTGTTGGTGCCGAGGATGTGGGCGGCCGGGACGTGCGGGAGGCCCAGCAGCAGCGCGGGCAGGAGCAGCAGCCCGCCGCCGCCCACCACGGCATCGATCCAGCCCGCCACCAGAGCGGCCGCACAGAGGAAGACCAGGGTGGTCAGCGATATGTCGGGCATGACGGCGAGCCTATGCGGCGACCGTTCACGCGTGTGCGTCCAGGTAGCGCAGCACTGCCAGGACCCGGCGGTGGCCGCCCTCCCCCGCCGGCAGGTCCAGCTTGGTGAAGATGTTGGCGACGTGCTTCTCGACCGCCCGCTCCGTGACCGTGAACCGCTCAGCGATCGACCGGTTGGTGCGCCCCTCCGCCATCAGCGCCAGCACCTCCCGCTCACGCGGCGTCAGCCCGTCCAGGGCCGAGGCGCGGCGCGCCGCCCCGAAGAGCTGGGCGACGACCTCGGGGTCGAGGGCGGTGCCCCCGGCCGCGACCCGCTCCAGGGCCGAGACGAACTCGCCGATGTCGACGACCCGTTCCTTCAGCAGGTAGCCCACGCCCGCGCCTCCTCCCCCCAGGAGCTGGGCGGCGTACCTCGTCTCCACGTACTGGGAGAAGATCAGCACGCCCGGCGCGGGCGCGGTGCCGCGCAGGGCGACAGCGGCGCGCAGCCCCTCGTCCGTCTGCGTCGGCGGCAGCCGGATGTCGACGACCGCGACGTCCGGCCGGTGTTCGGCCACCGCCGCGAGCAGCGCGTCGGCGTCACCGACGGCCGCGCACACCTCCACCCCTCGCAGCTCCAGCAACTGCACCATGCCTTCGCGCAGGATGGCGGAGTCCTCGGCGATGACGACACGCACGCGAGCGTCCAATCAGTAGCGTCCGATCAGCAACATCCGGTCAGTACGGGATGGCGACGGTCACCACCGTAGGGCCTCCCGGCGGGCTGTCGCAGGTCAGCGCCCCGTCGACGGTGCGCACGCGGCCCAGCAGGCCCGTCAGCCCGCTGCCCGCCCCCGGCACCGCGCCGCCCCGGCCGTCGTCGGACACGGCCAGCGACAGCTCCCCGCCCGTGCCCCGTACGTCCACGGTGACGGCGCTCGCCCCGCTGTGCTTGACCGCGTTGGCGAGGAGCTCGGCGGCGCAGAAGTACACCAGCGACTCCAGCGCCGGGGACGGCCGCCGCGCCAGGTCCACCGTGACGGCGACCGGCAGCGGCGCGTCGGCGGCGAGCGTGGCCAGCGCCGCGTCCAGGCCCTGGTCCAGCACGGGCGGGTGGATGCCCTTGACGACGGCACGCAGCTCGGCGACGGCCTGCGTGGCGTTGCCCCGCGCGGTGTCGACGACCCGGAGGAGCCGCTCCTCGTCGGCGCCCGCGGTGATCAGCTCCCGGATCAGCGTGAGGTGCATACCGAGGCCCACCAGCCGCGCCTGGGTGCCGTCGTGCAGGTCGCGCTCGATGCGCCGCAGGGTGGCCGCCGCGTCCTCGACGGCCTGCGCCCGGGTCTCCTCCAGCGCCCGGATGCGCCGGGCCGCCGGGTCCTCGGCGAGCAGGGCGGCGAGCAGCGCCCGGTGCGGCGCCAGGGACCGCCGGACGAGCCAGGGCGCCAGGGCCAGCAGCGCGAGCCCGCCCAGCACGGTCACCACCCGCGCCTCGCCCGCGCCGACGAGCGGGCCCAGCACGAACAGCGCCCCGTACACATAGCCCACCAGGACCGCCACCAGCGGCAGCGCGGCCGTCAGCGGCGCGGCCAGGGCGCAGCCGACGGCCCGCCACCCGGCCCGGTCGCCCAGCACGGCCCGCCGCCACCCGAAGGCCCCGGGCTCCGGCCCGGCGCGCCGCGCGGGCGCCTCGACGCACACGTCCAGCAGCACCCGCGCGAGACGCCGCTGCACCGCGCCGAGCCCGAGGGCGCCGCGCACGGTCAGGGCGAGGACCCACGGGCCGAGCGCGGTCACCGACAGGACGCCGCCCAGCAGCAGTCCGGCGAGGACGAGGACGAAGCCGGTCACCGCGAGCGGGAAGCCGACGATCGCGTACACGAGCGCGTACGCGGACGCGTACACAAAGGGGCGCACCATGGGCCCGAACCTAGAGCAGCCGTGCCGCGAGCCGCCCCTGGAGGCCGGTGAGCCCCCGGCCTATCCACGGCATCAGCAGCAGGAAGCCCACCCCGCCCACCACGGCGTGGAACGCCCACGCCCCGGCGAAGGTCGGCCCGCCCCACGCCTGGGCCGGGTCGCCGGCGCGCAGCGGCCAGCCCAGGTTCATGGGCACCAGCGACCAGCCGTAGACGGTGACGACCACGGCGGCCAGGTTCAGCGGCGTGGCCAGCAGCGCGTGGAGGACGAGGCGCCACGGGGCCGGGCGGCGGCCGAGGTCCACGCCGAGCAGCCGCGCGGCCGCGAGGTGCGGTATGCACAGCAACCCGGCGGGCAGGGCCAGCAGCAGATAGGCCACCCGCTTCCAGGTGGCCGCGCGGAACGGCTCGGTGAGCACGAGAGTGACGGCTTCCATGGCTCAAGGCTCCCGAACGGCCGCGCGGCGGACCATGGTGCCCGCACGGAGATCCGGGGTTCGGTTTGCCCCACCCCCGCACGGGTGACCGCCCCGCCTCGGTTGACGCGCCCCCGCACCCCCCGCACCCCCCGCACCCCGCACCCCGCGCCCCCGCGCCCCGGCGCCGGCACGTGTCGGGAGAGCCCTCACCGCCCCCACCCGCGTTCGCTGAGGTCAGCTTTCCGTGCGCGAAACAAACGGGATGCTGCCGGGTAACACCGCCGACGCACGCTGACGGGCATGAGTTCACGGATCGTGGTGGTAGGCGGAGGCACGGCGGGCGCACGCCTCGCCGAGCGGCTGCCCGTCACCCTGCTCGGCGAGGAGCCGCACGCCCCGTACAACCGGGTGCTGCTCGCGGACATCCTCGCCGGGCGGTACGCGCCCGAGGTCATCGCCCTGCCGACGCCCCGGAACGGCACGACGCGCCACGGCGTGCGGGTGACCGGCATCGACCGCGCCGCCCGGGTGGTGCACTGCGCGGACGGCGAGGCCTTCGCATACGACCGGCTGGTTCTGGCCACCGGCTCGAACCCGGTGCTGCCACCGCTGCGCGGCCTCGGTGGCGGGCGGCTGCCGGCCGGGGTGCACGCGTTCCGGACGCTCGACGACTGCCTGGCGCTGGACGCGCTGGTGGGCCCTGCCCGGTCGATCAGGCCGGATCAGGGAGCGGGGTCCGGTGCCGTGCATCGCAAGGCGGAGGAGGGAGTCATGGCGGAGCCATGCCGACCGACGACAACGCAGCGAGGTGCGGTGCCAGGGCACGCGAGCCCGGCGGGATCGGCCGGGCAGGGCCCCCGGCCCGGGGTGCGGGCGGTGGTGATCGGCGGCGGCCTGCTGGGCGTGTCGGCGGCCCGCGCGCTGGCGGCCCGGGGCGCGGAGGTGGTGCTGGCCCAGCAGGGCGAGCACCTGATGGAGCGCCAGCTCGACGCCGAGGCGGCGCGACTGCTGCGCCGCCACCTGGAGGCGGACCTGGGCGTGGAGGTCCACACCGAGTGCCGCGTCCGGGGTCTGCGGTGCGTGGACGACACGGTCGAGGCGGTGGAACTCGCCGACGGCTTCGTCCTGGACGCGGACGTCGTCGTGATCGCGTGCGGGGTCCGGCCGCGTGTGGGCCTCGCCCTGGAGGCGGGCCTGGACGTGCGGCGCGGGATCGTCGTGGACGACCAGCTCCGCACCTCCGACCCGTACATCCACGCCATCGGCGACTGCGCCGAGCACGACGGCCGCCTCTACGGGCTGGCCGGCGCCGCCCTGGAGCAGGCCGACGCCCTCGCGGACGTCCTGCTGCACGGCACCGGCGCCTACCGGGGCACGCGCGCGTTGACCCGGCTCAGCATGGACGCCCTCGAACTGGCGGCGTTCGGCGAGGCGACGCCGCTGCCCGGTGACGACACCGTGCGGCTGGCGGACGCGACGAGCGGCGCGTACCGCAAGGTCGTCGTCCGTGGCGACCGTCTCGTCGGCGGCGTACTGCTCGGCGATCTCGGCGCGGTCGGGGCGCTCGCCCGGGCCTGGGAGGGCGACGAGGCCCTGCCGGAAGCGCCCCTGCTCCACCTGCTCACCCATGACGGAGGCTCCTGAAATGGCCCACATGCCCACAATCGTCCTCGTCGGCCACGGCATGGTCGGCCAGCGCTTCCTGGAGGCCCTCGCCGACCGGGGCGTCACGGAGCGGGCGCGGATCGTCGTGCTCTGCGAGGAGCCCCGTGCGGCGTACGACCGCGTGCGGCTGACCTCGTACTTCGACGGCAGGACGCCCGACGACCTGTCCATGGTCGAGGACGGCTTCATGGCGCGGCACGGCATCGAGCTCCACCTGGACGACCCGGCCGAGACGATCGACCGGGAGGCGAAGACGGTCACCTCGCGCGCCGGCCGCGTGATCGCGTACGACACCCTCGTGCTGGCGACCGGCTCGTACCCCTTCGTCCCTCCCGTACCCGGCAAGGACGCGACGGGCTGCTTCGTCTACCGCACCATCGAGGACCTGCTCGCCATCGAGGAGTACGCGAAGACGGCGAAGACCGGCGCGGTGGTCGGCGGCGGGCTGCTCGGCCTGGAGGCGGCCGGCGCGCTCAAGGGCCTGGGCCTGGAGACGCACATCGTGGAGTTCGCGCCGCGCCTGATGCCGGTGCAGGTGGACGAGGGCGGCGGCGCGGCACTGCTGCGCACCATCGAGAACATGGGCCTCATCGTCCACACCGGCACCGGCACGCAGGAGGTGCTCACCGAGAACGGCTCGGTGACGGGCATGGCCCTGTCGGACGGTTCGACGGTCACCACCGACATGGTGGTCTTCTCGGCGGGCGTACGGCCCCGGGACCAGCTCGCGCGGGACTGCGGCCTGACGGTGGGCGAGCGCGGCGGTATCGCGGTGGACGAGCGGTGCCGTACGTCGGACCCGGCCGTGTACGCGATCGGCGAGTGCGCCCTGGCGGCGGACGGCCGGGTGTACGGGCTGGTGGCGCCCGGCTACGAGATGGCGCTGACGGCGGCCGCGACGATCGCCGAGCAAGAGGCGGACGGCTTCACCGGCGCCGACACCTCCACCAAGCTGAAGCTGCTCGGCGTGGACGTGGCGTCGTTCGGCGACGCGCACGGCACCACCGAGAACTGCCTGGACGTCGTCTACTCCGACTCGCGCGCCGGCGTCTACAAGAAGCTCGTCGTGGACGAGGACGGCGTCCTGCTCGGCGGCGTTCTCGTCGGTGACGCCGAGTCGTACGGGATGCTGCGGCCGATGACCGGCACCAAGCCGCCCGTCGCGCCCGAGCAGCTGGTGCTGCCGGCCGGTGCGGGCGCGCCGGTCGCCCTCGGCCCCTCGGCCCTCCCCGACGACGCGATCATCTGCTCCTGCCACAACGTCACCAAGGGCGCCATCTGCGCCTGTTCGTCGCTGCCCGAGGTCAAGAAGTGCACCAAGGCGGGCACCGGCTGCGGCAGTTGCGTCAAGGTGATCCAGCAGCTCCTGCCCAAGCCCGCCGACAGCGGGATGTGCGGCTGCTTCTCGTACACCCGCAGCGAGCTGTACGAGATCGTCCGCACGATGCGCTTCACGTCGTACGCCGAGCTGCTCGACTCGCACGGGCGGGAGGAGGCGCGCGGCGGCGAGGGCTGCGAGATCTGCAAGCCGGCCGTGGCGTCGATCCTGGCGAGCCTGACCAACGAGTACATCCTCGACGGCGAGCGGGCCGCGCTCCAGGACACCAACGACCACTTCCTGGCGAACATGCAGCGCAACGGCTCGTACTCGATCGTGCCGCGCATCCCCGGCGGGGAGATCACCCCGGAGAAGCTGATCGTGATCGGTGAGGTGGCCCGGGACTTCGGCCTCTACACCAAGATCACGGGTGGTCAGCGGATCGACCTGTTCGGCGCGCGCGTGGACCAACTGCCGCAGATCTGGGCGCGGCTGGTGGACGCGGGCTTCGAGTCGGGGCACGCGTACGGCAAGTCGCTGCGGACGGTGAAGTCGTGCGTGGGCCAGACCTGGTGCCGGTACGGCGTGCAGGACTCGGTGAAGATGGCCATCGACCTGGAGCTGCGCTACCGGGGCCTGCGCGCCCCGCACAAGCTCAAGTCGGCCGTCTCGGGCTGCGCGCGCGAGTGCGCGGAGGCCCAGTCCAAGGACTTCGGCGTGATCGCCACGGCCAACGGCTGGAACCTGTACGTCGGCGGCAACGGCGGCGCGACGCCGCGCCACGCGGACCTGCTCGCCCAGGACCTGTCGGACGCGGAGCTGATCCGGCTGATCGACCGGTTCCTGATGTTCTACATCCGCACCGCCGACCGGCTGGAGCGCACCGCGACCTGGCTGGAGCGGCTGGAGGGCGGCCTGGACCACCTGCGCGACGTGATCGTGCACGACAAGCTCGGGCTGTGCGACGAGCTGGAGTCGCTGATGGCCGCGCACGTGGCGACGTACCGCGACGAGTGGGCCGAGACGCTGAACGACCCGGAGCGGCTGCGCCGGTTCGTCTCCTTCGTGAACGCCCCGGACGCACCGGACCCGTCGGTGAAGTTCGTGCCGGAGCGCGGCCAGATCAAGCCGGACCTGACGATCCTGACGCTGGAACCCCTGGAAGGAGCTTCCGCCCGATGATGCTCGAACTCTCCCACGGTGACGAGTGGTTGCCGATCTGCGACGACTCGGTACTGACGCCGGGACGCGGCATGGCGGCGCTGCTGCCGGACGGGCGGCAGGTCGCGCTCTTCCGCGACCGGGCGGGACGGTGGTACGCGATCGACAACCGGGACCCGTTCACGGGCGCCCAGGTGCTGTCGCGCGGCCTGATCGGGTCGGCGGGCGGGCGGCCGTTCGTGGCGTCGCCGCTGCTGAAGCAGCGCTTCGACCTGGAGACGGGGCGGTGCCTGGACGACGAGGAGTTCTCGGTGACGGTCTTCGAGGTCCGGGCGCGCGAACTCGCCACGGTTTCTTGACCGTTCGTTCCAGATGGTCATAGAGTCACCTCCGTGGCCAGGACCAAGGAATTCGATCCGGACGCCGCGCTCCAGGCAGCTCTTGAGCTGTTCTGGGAGCGCGGCTACGAGGCGACGTCGATGGCGGACCTCACGGACCGCCTCGGCATCGGCCGCGCCAGCATCTACGCCACCTTCGGCAGCAAGCACGAGCTGTACCTGAAGGCCATGGACCGGTACGCGGAGACCCGCGAGCCGAGCCTGATGGACGAGCTGTCCCGGCCGGGCCCGGCCCTGCCGGCCGTCCGGGCGGTGGTGCGGCGGTTCGCCGCCGAGGCGTCCTCCGACACGGAGCGACTGACCGGCTGCTTCTTCACCAACACGGCGGCCGAACTGGCCCCGCACGACCGGGCCGCGACCCGCCGGGTGGAGATCGGCTGGGAGCACATCGAGACCTTGCTGCACTCCGCGCTGGCGCGGGCGCGGGCCCAGGGCGAGCTGCCCGCGGACCGCGACCCACGGGCACTCGCGCGGATGCTGCTGGTGCTCATGCAGGGGCTCCGGGTCGTGGGCAAGGCGTCCGGCGAGCCCGCACGGGTGCGGGACGCGGCCGAGCAGGCGCTGACACTGCTGGACTGACCGCACGGTCACGGAAAAAGGGGTGCCCGAGCACGGGCACCCTTCTTCTCGGCCCTGATATTGGACCGATCAGTCAAGAATGAAGGGGACGACATGTCCGCACGCTTCACCGGTACCACCGCTCTCGTCACCGGCGCCGGATCCGGACTCGGCCGGGCCATCGCACTCGCCCTCGCCGCCGAGGGCGCCGCCGTGGCCGTCGCCGGGCGCACCGCCGCCACCCTGGACGAGACCGTCGCCCTGATCGAGAAGGAGGGCGGCACGGCCGCCGCGTTCACGGCCGACGTGAGCCGCGCCGACGACATGCGCGCCCTGGTGGACCGGACCGTCGCCCGCTTCGGCGGCCTGGACGTGGCGGTCAACAACGCCGCCGTCCTGCGGGGCGCGGGCAGCCCGGTCGCCGACCTCGGCCCGGCGGACTGGCAGGCCATGCTCGACATCAACGTCACCGGAGTGCTCTACGCCCTCCAGGCCGAGATCGCCCACATGCGGGCGAACGGCGGCGGGGCGATCGTCAACGTCGGCTCGACCCTGGGCGCGCACGTCCGCCTGCCCGGCATGGGCGGGTACGCGGTCGGCAAGGCGGCGGTCGCCGTGCTGACCCGCGCCGCCGCCCTGGACCACGTCCGGGACGGCATCCGGATCAACCTGGTGAGCCCCGGCGCCTCGGACGCCCCGATGTCGCTGCGGCCGGGCGAGACCCACGAGGAGCGCGCGGCCAGGTTCAGCACACCGCTCGGCCGGCTGACCTCCGCCGAGGAGGTCGCCGCAGCGGTGCTGTACCTGGCCTCACCGGACGCGGGATCGACGGTCGGGACCGATCTGATCGTGGACGGCGGCGTGGCGGCCTGATCAGGACTGGCCCTCGACGACCGCCGGGTCCATCCACATGACCTCCCACAGGTGGTGGTCCGGGTCCTGGAAGGAACGGCCGTACATCGTGCCGTAGTCCTGCGGGTCATTGGCGGCCGAACCGCCGGACGCCAGAGCGGCGTCGCACAACTGGTCGACCCGCTCCCGGCTGTCGGCGCTCAGCGCGAAGATCGCCTCCGTCGTCCGCGCCGCGTCCGCGATCTCCTTCTTCGTGAAGTCCTTGAAGCGCGGCTCGGTCAGCAGCATCACGAAGATGGTCTCGCTGATGACCAGGCAGGCGGTCTTGTCGTCGCTGAACTGCTCGTTGAAGGAGTAGCCCAGCTTGCTCCAGAAGGTCTTCGACGTCTGGAGGTCCTTCACCGGCAGGTTCACGAAGATCATCTGGGGCATGTCGTCATCTCTTCTCTGAAGTGGGTGTGTCGCTTTCGAGGGGGTAGACCACGGGGGCCGCCGGAACTCATCGCTCCCCCGAAAAAAAATTTCGCCCCACTTGGCGCCGCCCGCCACCGCGGGCACCCGGCACGCCTGCGTTGCGGGGTGCCCGGCGCCGACCTAGCCTCGGCGCCATGAGCCCCCCGAGCCGGAGGATCACCGAGAAACTGTCGGGCGACGCCCTGTCCGCCGCCACCGGCAAGGACTGGGCGGCGTGGTTCGCCGTGCTCGACGCGTGGGGCGCCGCCACCCGCACGCACACCGAGATCGCCCGCCACCTCGTCGAGGCGCACGGCGTGCCCGGCTGGCACGCCCAGTCGATCACGGTCGGGTACGAGCAGGAGCGCGGCCTGCGCGAGGTGGGCCAGTCGAGCGGGGGCGACTGGCAGGTCTCCGTGAGCAGGACGGTGAACGCCCCGCCCGAGCGGGTCACCGAGGCGTTCACCGACCCGGACGTACGCCGGCGCTGGCTGCCGGAGGGCGCGTTCACCCTCCGCACGCACCGGCCGGGCAAGTCCGTCACGGCGGACTGGGAGGGCGGCGGCCGGATCGCCCTCTACCTGACCCCCAAGGGTGGACCGAAGACCCAGATCGGGCTGGGCCACACCAAATTGCCGGACGCGGACGCGGTCGAGGCGTACAAGGTGTTCTGGAAGGAGCGCCTCACGGAACTGAAGGAGCTGCTGGAGGGCTGAACGAGCCATGGCCCGACACCGACCGGCCCCCGATGCTTCCGCTTCACTGCTTGTTGATGCACCGTCAATCCAGGGCTTCTAGGTTCCCGAAGCGCTCGACCCCGCCGCCCCGCCCGGGAGCGGCTGGTGTGGTCACGACTCCTGGAGTGACAAGTGGAACGTCGCAGTTTCCTGCGTGGTGCGGTCATCGGTGGCTCCGCCGCCGCCTTCGGATTCACCCTCATGCGCGGCGCGGCCTACGCGGCGCCCGCCCAGCCGGGCCCGGGCCCGTACGGTGCGATGGGCGCGGCTGACGCCAACGGCATCCAGTTGCCCAGCGGCTTCACCAGCCGGGTGATCGCCCGGTCCGGCCAGCGGGTGGGCTCGACTTCGTACGTCTGGCACAGCGCTCCCGACGGCGGCGCCTGTTACGCCGACGGCACCGGCTGGATCTACGTCTCGAACTCGGAGATCTCCTCCACCGGCGGCGCGAGCGCGATCAAATTCTCCTCCACCGGCGCGATCACCGGCGCCTACCGGATTCTGTCCAACACCAACCGCAACTGCGCGGGCGGCAAGACGCCGTGGAACACCTGGCTGTCCTGCGAGGAGGTCGACACGGGGTACGTGTACGAGACCGACCCGTGGGGCGTCAACGCCGCGGTGCGCCGGGCCGCCATGGGCCGCTTCAACCACGAGGCCGCGGCCGCGGACCCGGTCCGCAAGGTGATCTACCTGACCGAGGACAAGTCCGACGGCTGCCTCTACCGCTTCGTCCCGAGCACGTGGGGCAACCTGTCCTCGGGCACCCTCCAGGTCCTCACGGCCGGCACCGCCACGTCCGGCAGCTTCGGCTGGGCGAACGTGCCCGACCCCGACGGCTCCCCCACGGCCACCCGCTACCAGGTGTCCGGCGCGAAGAAGTTCAACGGCGGCGAGGGCTGCCACTACGCCAGTGACACGGTCTGGTTCACCACCAAGGGCGACAACCGCCTGTGGCAGTTGAACCTCGCGTCCAACACCTACGAACTGGCCTACGACGACTCCCTGGTCACCTCCGGCACCGCCCCGCTGACCGGCGTGGACAACGTCACCGGCTCGTCCTCCGGCGACCTGTACATCGCGGAGGACGGCGGCAACATGGAGATCTGCGTCATCACGCCGGACGACGTGGTGGCACCCTTCCTGCGGATCAACGGCCAGTCGGGCTCCGAGATCTGCGGCCCGGCCTTCTCGCCGGACGGCAAGCGGCTGTACTTCTCCAGCCAGCGCGGCACGACGGGCAGTTCGTCGGGCGGCATCACCTACGAGGTGACGGGCCCCTTCCGCGCGTAGGGGCGTGGCTGCTGCTGCCTGGGCTGGGCGCCGCCTCCGTGCAGGAGGGCGGCGCCCAGCGGCGTCAGGGTGTGCAGCACGGAGCTGCCCTGGCGGAGCGTGTACACCAGGCCCGCGTCCCGCAGCACGCCCGCGTGCTGGCTGGCGGAGGCGAGGGACACGCCCGCGCGGCGGGCCAGCTCGCTCGTCGTACCGCCGTGGCCTATGGCCCTGAGCACGGCGCACCGGGTGTGCCCGACGAGCCGCCCCAGCGGGGACGTCCCGGTCTCGCACGGGGCCGCCACCGGGGCGTCGGTGTGCGTGACGGGGTAGACGAGGACGGGCGGCAGGTCCGGGTCGCGGAGGACGACCGGGGTGCCCCGGCAGAAGTACGAGGGCTGGAGGAGCAGGCCCCGCCCGTCCAGGTGCAGTTCGCGGTCGACGGGATAGTCGGCCTCCAGCACGGGCGCCTTCCAGCGCAGCACCGGCGGCAGGGTGGCCAGCAGTTCGTCGGCCCCGCCGTCGAGGAGGGCCCGGCCGCGCACGGCGCGGTCGGCCTCCACGCGGGCCTCGATGTGCGACCAGTACGGCTCGATGGCCGCCCGGTGGTAGCCGCGCAGCGCCCCGATGAGCCGGCCGAACGGCTCCTCCCGCCCCTCGGCGAGGTCGCGCGCCCAACCGGGCAGCGGTCCCCCGCCGGGCCGGGAGGAGGCCAGCAGGGCCAGCTCCGTGTGGACCCGGGCGGGCGGGGTCGCCCGTACGGCCTGGAGGCCCGCGTCAAGGCCGTCGAGGCCCTGGGGCGGGGTGAGGAAATCGGGGAAATAGCCCCGCGTCGGGACGAGGGCGCCGAGCAGTCGCGTTTCGCCGTTCAGCCTCGTCCGGGATTCCGAGCGCCATGCTCCGTAGACCATCGCGCCGCGCCGGTCCCGCAACCTGTGAAAGCTGAGAATCGTTTCCCACAACGCATCCGGCCGGGCAGCCATCCGGACCCCGGCGAGGTCCTCCCCGGTGAAATGAATACGTAGCACTGAACCCCCACCTGTTGCATCCGCAATCACCCCCCGCCAATGAGTATGCACGCCATCACAGGACGTCACCACGGCATTTCAGCCACAGTTGAAACGCATCGCGGAGACCGGGGGTGAACCGAAAAGCTGTACGCCGTCGGGCAGGAAACCTTCAGGACCGAGGTGACGTGGTGAAGACCGTGGGGGGCTTCGCACGTCCGGCGGCGGACCTGAAAGGTTGCGGCTCTCCCGCCCGGCAGGGGTAATGGGGCGCGGTCGGCGGGTGGGGATCCGGTGGCCGCGCTCCGCCCGTTCTTTGCGGGATGAATCGGCGCCATTTGCCCGGACGTAGCCGGGGCGTAAAAGTCCGGCCTTCAACAGCCCAGAATTCAACCGGCCGCAATGCAACAGGAACCTACATTTCCCCCCGCCGCGGCCCACGCCACCTGAGCGGCCCACGCGCCCTGACCGGGCCAAGCCACCTGAGCGGCCCACGCGCCCCGAGCGGGCCAAGCCACCGTGAGCGGCCCACGCCCCCCTGACCGGGCCAAGCCCCGCGCCCGGGTGGCCCCACGATCGGGCCGGCGCCAACCCGCCGCGAACCGTGTGCGTACCCGTGTCCGGGCAGCGCGACGGGGCGGACACCTCCGCACAAGGTGTCCGCCCCGTCTCTCTTGCGTACCGGAGCCGCCGCCGATCGGTGAGGGTCGGGGACCAACGGCGGCTCCGGGGCTCATCGCCGGACCGTCCGGGCGAACGGACGGTCCGGGGCCGGGCTCAGCGGCTGTCGCTCCCGCTGGACTGCGCCGCCGCGCGGCCCGCCTCCAGGCGCGCGACCGGAATCCGGAACGGCGAGCAGGAGACGTAGTCCAGGCCCACCTCGTGGAAGAAGTGCACCGACTCCGGGTCACCGCCGTGCTCGCCGCACACGCCGAGCTTGATGTCCGGGCGGGTGGCCCGGCCGGCCTCGACGGCGCTCCGCACGAGCGCGCCGACACCGTCCTTGTCGATCGTCTCGAACGGCGACACCCCGAAGATGCCCTTCTCCAGGTACGCGGTGAAGAAGCTCGCCTCCACGTCGTCGCGGGAGAAGCCCCACACCGTCTGGGTGAGGTCGTTGGTGCCGAAGGAGAAGAACTCGGCGCACTCGGCGATCTGACCGGCGGTCACGGCGGCGCGCGGCAGCTCGATCATCGTGCCCAGCGCCAGTCGCAGCTCGACGCCGGTCTGCGCCTGGACCTCGGCGATGACCTGCTCGGCCTCGTCGCGGACCAGCTCCAGCTCCTGGACGGTGCCCACGAGCGGGATCATGATCTCGGCGCGCGGGTCGCCCTTGGCCTCGATGCGCTGGGCGGCGGCCTCGGCGATGGCGCGGACCTGCATGGTGAACAGTCCGGGGATGACCAGGCCGAGGCGTACGCCGCGCAGACCCAGCATCGGGTTCTGCTCGTGCAGCCGGTGCACGGCCTGGAGGAGCCGCAGCTCGTTCTCGTGGGGCTCCTTGCGGGCCTCCGCGAGGGCGACGCGCACCGACAGCTCGGTGATGTCGGGCAGGAACTCGTGCAGCGGCGGGTCCAGCAGGCGCACCGTCACCGGCAGGCCGTCCATCGCCTCGAACAGCTCGACGAAGTCGTCCTTCTGGAGCGGCAGCAGCGCCTTGAGGGCCTCGTCGCGCTCGGCGTCCGTGTCCGCGAGGATCAGCCGCTCGACGTACTGGCGGCGGTCGCCGAGGAACATGTGCTCGGTGCGGCACAGGCCGATGCCCTGCGCGCCGAAGCGCCGCGCCCGCAGCGCGTCCTCGGCGTTGTCGGCGTTGGCCCGCACGCGCAGCCGGCGAACCCGGTCCGCGTACGCCATGATCCGGTGCACCGCCTGGACCAGCTCGTCGGCGTCGTCGGCGCCGGCGTGCATCCGGCCCTCGAAGTACTCGACGACCGGCGACGGTACGACGGGTACCTCACCGAGGTACACCTTGCCGGTGGAGCCGTCGATGGAGACGACGTCGCCCTCCTCGACAACGTGCCCGCCGGGCACGGTCATCCGGCGGCGCTTGGTGTCGACCTCCAGCTCCTCCGCGCCGCAGACACAGGTCTTGCCCATGCCGCGCGCGACGACGGCCGCGTGGGAGGTCTTGCCGCCGCGCGAGGTCAGGATGCCCTCGGCGGCGATCATGCCGTCCAGGTCGTCCGGGTTGGTCTCACGGCGGATCAGGATGACCTTCTCGCCGGACCGGGACCACTTGACGGCGGTGTACGAGTCGAAGACGGCCTTGCCGACCGCCGCGCCCGGCGAGGCGGCGATGCCGCGCCCGATCTGCTCGACGTCCGCCTTCTCGTCGAAGCGCGGGAACATGAGCTGCGCGAGCTGGGCGCCGTTGACGCGCTGGAGCGCCTCGGCCTCGTCGATCAGGCCCTGGTCGACGAGCTGCGTCGCGATCCGGAAGGCGGCACCGGCGGTGCGCTTGCCGACGCGGGTCTGGAGCATCCAGAGCTGGCCGCGCTCGATGGTGAACTCGATGTCGCAGAGATCCTTGTAGTGGTTCTCCAGCGTCTCCATGATCTGCATGAGCTGGTCGTACGACTTCTTGTCGATCGACTCGAGGTCGGCCAGCGGCACGGTGTTGCGGATGCCGGCGACGACGTCCTCGCCCTGCGCGTTCTGGAGGTAGTCGCCGTACACGCCCTGGTGGCCGCTGGCCGGGTCGCGGGTGAAGGCGACGCCCGTGCCGGAGTCGGGGCCGAGGTTGCCGAAGACCATGGAGCAGACGTTGACGGCGGTGCCCAGGTCGTGCGGGATGCGCTCCTGGCGGCGGTACAGCTTGGCGCGCTCGCCGTTCCAGGAGTCGAAGACGGCCTTGATGGCCAGGTCCATCTGCTCGCGCGGGTCCTGCGGGAAGTCACGGCCGGCCTCGGCCTTGACGATCTTCTTGAAGTGCTTGACGAGCTTCTTCAGGTCGCCCGCGTCGAGGTCGGTGTCGACGGTGACCTTCTTGGTGGCCTTGGCCTCGTCGAGGGCCTCCTCGAAGAGCTCGCCGTCCACGCCGAGGACCGTCTTGCCGAACATCTGGATCAGGCGCCGGTACGAGTCCCAGGCGAACCGCTCGTCCCCGGCCTGCTTGGCCAGGCCCTCGACGGACTTGTCGGAGAGTCCGATGTTGAGGACGGTGTCCATCATTCCGGGCATCGAGAACTTGGCGCCGGAACGGACGGAGACCAGGAGCGGGTTGTCGGCCTGGCCGAGCTTCTTGCCCATCTTCTTCTCGAGGGCGTCCAGGTGCGCGGTGACCTCGTCGCGCAGCTCGACGGGCTCGTCGCCGCTCTCGAGGTAGACCTTGCAGGCCTCGGTGGTGATGGTGAAGCCGGGGGGAACGGGGAGACCCAGGTTGGTCATCTCGGCGAGGTTGGCACCTTTACCGCCGAGCAGGTCCTTGAGGTCCTTGTTGCCCTCGGTGAAGTCGTACACGAACTTCTGATCTTTGTTTTCCGACACGGGTCTCGACTCCTCGAGGACTCGGTGGCTGCCCTGACGGCGAGGAACATACCCAGATCGAAGGCTTCTGGGTACGTACGCCTACCCGTCATACGGCCTTAACCACCCGTCCGCCAGCAGATCGAAAGTGACTGAGCGGTAGGTTTTCGCGCCGAGCTCCTTCAGCCTCCGAATGACGCTTGACTCAAAGCTGGCGGTAATCGCTCATATGAGCGCCCAGGAAGGCACGTGAGTTCAACTCTTGAACACAAAAAGGGTGGCACTGAGTGCCACCCTTTGAGAAGTGCAGCCGCCCTCTCGGCGCTCATTTGAGCGCAACCCCTATCAGGGGTGGCGAGAATCACGCCCCGCCGAAGCCCGGAATTCCACGATCCGGACGGCTCCCGCACCGCATCCGGACAGCCACGACGTCCCTCGGCAAAGCCCCCTTGCCATGGGCCCCCGGTCAGCCGCCGGACGTGTCCAGCTCCGCGTCAGCGCTGACCGCGGAGCAGTCGTACGGGTCCTTCAGCCACCCGTCCGGGAGCACCACGCGGTTGTTTCCGGACGTCCGCCCACGCGGGCCGTCCGCGCCCACCGGCCACGCCTGGTCCAGGTCCAGCTCGCTCAACTGAGCGCGCAGCTCGTCCAGCGAGGACGTCACCGCCAATCGCTTCCGCATCTCCGAGCCGACCGCGAAGCCCTTCAGGTACCAGGCCACGTGCTTACGGAAGTCGATGACGCCCCGCGACTCGTCGCCGATCCACTCCCCCAGCAGTTTCGCGTGCCGCACCATCACGTCCGCGACCTCCCGCAGGGTGGGCGTCGCCGCCTTCCCCGACCCCTCGAAGGCCGCCACCAGGTCGCCGAAGAGCCACGGCCGGCCCAGGCAGCCGCGCCCGACGACGACGCCGTCGCAGCCGGTCTCGCGCATCATCCGCAGCGCGTCGTCCGCCGACCAGATGTCGCCGTTGCCGAGCACCGGGATCTCCGGGACGTGCTCCTTGAGCCGGGCGATGGCGTCCCAGTCCGCCGTGCCGCCGTAGTGCTGGGCCGCCGTGCGCCCGTGCAGCGCGATCGCCGTCACGCCCTCCTCGACCGCGATGCGCCCGGCGTCCAGGAAGGTGATGTGGTCGTCGTCGATGCCCTTGCGCATCTTCATCGTGACCGGCAGGTCCCCGGCGTTGGAGACGGCCTCGTTGAGGATCGCCCGCAGCAGCGGCCGCTTGTACGGCAGGGCGGAACCGCCGCCCTTGCGCGTCACCTTGGGCACCGGGCAGCCGAAGTTCAGGTCGATGTGGTCGGCCAGGTCCTCGTCGACGATCATCCGGACCGCCTTTCCGACGGTCACCGGGTCGACCCCGTAGAGCTGGATCGACCGGGGCGTCTCGGTCTCGTCGAAGTGGATGAGCTGCATGGTCTTCTCGTTGCGCTCGACCAGCGCCCGCGTCGTGATCATCTCGCTCACGAACAGCCCCTTCCCGCCGCTGAACTCGCGGCACAGGGTGCGGAACGGGGCGTTGGTGATGCCGGCCATCGGCGCGAGCACCACCGGCGGCCGCACGGTGTGCGGCCCGATGGCAAGAGGACTGAACGCGGTCATGCCCCCCATTGTCACCCACACACCGACCAGATCGTTAGTTAGGCGTACTTTGAATATATGCCCGAGCTCACTCAACGCCGGCGGCTGCTGGTCCTCGCGATCTGCTGCATGAGCCTGCTGATCGTCAGCCTCGACAACACCGTCCTGAACGTCGCCCTGCCCTCCATGCGCCGGGAGCTGCACGCGGACGTCGCGGGGATGCAGTGGACCATCGACGCCTACACGCTCGTCCTGGCGTCGCTGCTGATGCTCGCCGGCTCCACCGCCGACCGGATCGGCCGCCGCAAGGTCTTCATGGCCGGGCTGGTCCTCTTCACCCTCGGCTCGGCGCTCTGCTCCCTCGCCCCGAACCTCGAAGCGCTCGTCGCCTTCCGCATGGTCCAGGCGGTGGGCGGCTCGATGCTCAACCCGGTCGCCATGTCGATCATCACCAACACCTTCACCGAGCCACGCGCGCGTGCCCGCGCCATCGGCGTCTGGGGCGGGGTCGTGGGCATCTCCATGGCGGCGGGCCCACTGGTCGGCGGCGTGCTCACCGATTCGGTCGGCTGGCGCTCGATCTTCTGGCTCAACCTGCCGATCGGGCTCCTCGCGCTGTTCCTCACCTTCCGGTACGTCCCCGAGTCGCGCGCCCCGAGGCCCCGCCGGGTGGACCCGGTCGGCCAGCTCCTCGTCATGGTGCTCCTGGGGTCACTGACGTACGCGATCATCGAGACGGACCCGGTCCTCGCCGCCGTGGCCGGGGCCGCCCTCGTCGCGCTGCTGCTGTACGAGCCGAGGCGCGCCGAGCCGCTGATCGACCTGCGCTTCTTCCGCAGCGCCCCGTTCAGCGGGGCCACGGTCATCGCGGTGTGCGCGTTCGCGGCCCTGGGCGGTTTCCTGTTCGTCAACACCCTGTACCTCCAGGACGTGCGCGGGCTGTCCGCCCTGGACGCCGGGCTCTACATGCTGCCGATGGCCGCGCTCACCTTCGTCTGCGCGCCCCTGTCCGGGCGGCTGGTCGGCAGCCGGGGCCCGCGCCTGCCGCTGCTGATCGCGGGCGTGACGATGACGACGAGCGGGGTGCTGTTCGCCGCCTTCGAGGCCGAGACGTCCACACCGCTGCTGTTCACCGGGTACGTCCTGTTCGGCCTCGGGTTCGGCATGGTGAACGCGCCCATCACCAATACGGCCGTCTCCGGCATGCCCCGCGCCCAGGCGGGCGTCGCCGCCGCCGTCGCCTCCACGAGCCGGCAGATCGGCCAGACGCTGGGCGTCGCGGTCATCGGAGCCGTCCTGGCCGCCGGCGTCCCGCCCGCCTCCCACACGGTCGGCTTCGTCGCCGCGAGCCGCCCGGCCTGGTGGATCATCGCCGGCTGCGGCCTGATCGTCCTGCTGGTCGGCGCGGCCACCAGCGGCACCTGGGCCCGCGCGACAGCCGACCGCACGGCCCGCCGCCTGGCGGACCCGGAGCCCACTCCCGCCACGCACTGAGCCCCGCGCGCCTGCGCCCGCACCCGGCATCGGGACAGGAGGGGCCGTGCAGGGTCGCCCCCGCAGAGGCCGGCGGCGAAGGACGGGCTCCCAAGACCCGTGACCCAAGGCCGCCGGCCTCGAGGAGGTGAGCCCGGAGGGGCCCCGCCCCACCCACCGCCCGCTGCCGCCGCCAAGGCGAAGGCCCGGGCACCCGATGAGGGTGCCCGGGCCCTGCCGTGCGCCGTGCGACATATCGCCGTGCGCGGTCCGGAAGACCGGTAGCCGACGGTCGGGTCAGCTCTGCTGCTCGCCGCCCTGGTCGCTCTGCTCACTCGGCGACGCGCCCTGCGCGCGCTCGCGCATCTTGCGCAGCAGCTCCTGCTTCTGGTCGGCGGCGGCCCGGCGGTCGGCGGCGCGGGCGGGGGCGGAGCCCTGCTGATCGGCGCGGGACAGCTTCTTGCGCTGTCCGCCTACGCCCAGAAGGTTGTTACGGCTTTTGGCCACGGGATCTCCATCGTGGTGAGAAGTGGTTCGGCATGCGTCGCGTGGGGGGCGGGTGGTCGGGCCCGCCGCACTCTCACTCGTAGATCGGAAGGAATGCCATGCGGTGACCGTACCCCGCCGCGGAGGGCTCGGCACCCACTTTTCCGAACCGATGACTGCTGACAGATATTGAAATCTGTCAGCAGTCATGTCACCGTAGGGGGGCAGCCCCCTCCCCACCCCTCCCCAAGGAGCCCTCATGACCTCCGCCGCCACCCTCCCCACCCGTCCCCTCGGCACCACCGGCCCCCAGGTGTCCGCCCTCGGCCTCGGCTGCATGGGCATGTCCGCCCTCTACGGGCAGGCCGACCGCACCGAGTCGATCGCCACCATCCACGCCGCCCTCGACGCGGGCGTCACGCTGCTGGACACCGGCGACTTCTACGGCATGGGCCACAACGAGCTGCTGATCAACGAGGCCCTCCGCACGGCCCCGGCCACCGCCCGCGAACGGGCCCTCACCAGCGTCAAGTTCGGCGCGCTGCGCACCGTCGAGGGCGGCTTCACCGGCTACGACGGGCGCCCGGCCGCGGTGAAGAACTTCGCCGCGTACTCGCTCCAGCGCCTCGGCACCGACCACATCGACATCTACCGGATCGCCCGCGTCGACCCCGACGTCCCCGTCGAGGAGACAGTCGGCGCCATCGCCGAGCTGGTCGAGGCCGGGCACGTACGCCACATCGGCCTGTCCGAGGTCGGCGCCGGGACCCTGCGCCGGGCCGCCGCCGTCGCGCCGATCGCCGACCTCCAGATCGAGTACTCGCTGGTCTCACGAGGGATCGAGGACGAGATCCTGCCGGCCGCGCGCGAACTGGGCATCGGCATCACGGCCTACGGAGTGCTCTCCCGTGGCCTGATCAGCGGCCACTTCTCCCGCGACCGCGCGCTGGCGCCCGGCGACTTCCGGAGCATGAGCCCGCGCTTCCAGGGCGACAACCTGCACCGCAACCTCGACCTGGTGGAGCGGCTTCGCAAGGTCGCCGAGGAAAAGGGCGTCACGGTCGCCCAGACCGCCATCGCCTGGGTGCTCGCCCAGGGCGACGACATCGTGCCGCTCATCGGCGCCCGCCGCCGCGACCGGCTGGCCGAGGCGCTCGGCGCCCTCGACGTCACCCTCCGCGCCGAGGACCTCGCCGCCATCGAGGCGGCCGTCCCGGCGGGGGCGGCCGCCGGCGAGCGCTACCCGGCGGCCCAGATGGCGCACCTGGACAGCGAACGCTGACGCCTGGCCCGGCCGGGGTACCTTCACTGTTCATGAGCACCGACGCCCTGACCCCGGACCGCATCCTCGAAGCCACCGAGGAGGTGCTGCGCCGCTACGGCCCGGCCAAGGCGACGGTGGTCGACGTGGCACGGGCCCTCGGGGTCAGCCACGGCAGCGTCTACCGCCACTTCCGCACCAAGGCGGCGCTGCGCGAGGCGGTCACCGAGCGCTGGCTGGAGCGGGCGGTGACCGAGCTGGCCCCCTTCGCGGAAGGGCCGGGCCCCGCCGCCCGGCGGCTCACGGACTGGCTGTCGACGCTCTTCGCGGCCAAGCGCCGCAAGGCGGGCGGCGACCCGGAGCTGTTCGCCACGTACGAGGTGCTGATCGGCGAGAGCAGCACCGTGGTGGCCGAGCACGTGGACCACCTCGTCGGGCAGCTCGCCCGGATCATCGAGGACGGCCACCGGCAGGGCGAGTTCGCCTCACCGGAGAGCCTCGGGGGCGACTACACCACCACGGCCCGCGCGGTGTTCGACGCCACGGACCGCTTCCACGACCCGGTGCACGCCGCCGACTGGACGGACCCCGGCATCGACGCCGCCTTCGACGCCGTGGTCGCGCTCCTCCTCCGGGGCCTGCGCGCCTGAGCAACGCCCGGGCAGTGCCCGGGCACGGGAAAGCCCCCGGTCCCTCACCAGGAACCGGGGGCTTCGCGCGTCCGCGTGAGACGTCAGCAGCCGAGCAGGCGGCTGCCCAGGTAGCCCTGGATCTGGTCCAGCGAGACGCGCTCCTGCTTCATGGTGTCGCGCTCGCGCACGGTCACCGCGTTGTCGTCGAGCGTGTCGAAGTCGACCGTGACGCAGAACGGCGTACCGATCTCGTCCTGGCGGCGGTAGCGGCGGCCGATGGCGCCCGCGTCGTCGAACTCGATGTTCCAGTTCTTGCGCAGGTCGGCGGCGAGGCCCTTGGCCTTCGGCGAGAGCTGCGGGTTGCGGGACAGCGGCAGGACGGCGACCTTGACCGGGGCCAGGCGCGGGTCGAGGCGCATCACGGTGCGCTTCTCCATCACGCCCTTGGCGTTGGGCGCCTCGTCCTCGTTGTAGGCGTCGAGCAGGAACGCCAGCATCGTGCGGCCGACACCGGCGGCCGGCTCGATGACGTACGGCGTCCAGCGCTCGCCGGCCTCCTGGTCGAAGTACGACAGGTCCGTGCCGGAGGCCTTGGAGTGCGCCGACAGGTCGTAGTCGGTGCGGTTGGCGACGCCCTCCAGCTCGCCCCACTCGCTGCCGCCGAACTGGAAGCGGTACTCGATGTCGGCGGTGCGCTTGGAGTAATGGGAGAGCTTCTCCTTGGGGTGCTCGTACCAGCGCATGTTCTCCTCACGGAGACCAAGGTCGCGGTACCAGTTCCAGCGCTGCTCCATCCAGTATTCCTGCCACTGCTCGTCCTCGCCCGGCTTGACGAAGAACTCCATCTCCATCTGCTCGAACTCGCGGGTGCGGAAGATGAAGTTGCCCGGAGTGATCTCGTTCCGGAAGGACTTGCCCATCTGCGCGATGCCGAACGGCGGCTTCTTGCGCGAGGACTGCTGCACCTGCGCGAAGTTGGTGAAGATGCCCTGGGCGGTCTCGGGGCGCAGGTAGGCGACGGAGCCGGAGTCCTGGGTCGGGCCGAGGTGGGTGGAGAGCAGGCCCGAGAACTGCTTGGGCTCGGTGAACGTGCCCTTGTTGCCGCAGTTGGGGCAGCTCAGGTCCTTGAGGCCGTTCTCGGGGAGGCGGCCGTGCTTCTCCTCGTACGCCTCCTCCAAGTGGTCCGCGCGGAAGCGCTTGTGGCAGGAGGTGCACTCGGTGAGCGGGTCGGTGAAGGTGGCGACGTGACCGGAGGCCTCCCAGACCTCGGGCGCCAGGATCACCGAAGAGTCGATACCGACGACGTCCTCGCGCGAGGTGACCATGTAGCGCCACCACTGGCGCTTGATGTTCTCCTTGAGCTCGACACCCAGCGGCCCGTAGTCCCAGGCGGCCCGCTGACCGCCGTAGATCTCGCTGCACGGGTAGACGAAGCCACGGCGCTTGCTCAGGTTGACGATCGTGTCGATCTTGTCGGCGGCCACTGTGCTCTCTTCATAACGACGATGGCGAACGGCGAATGCTTCAGGTTACCGGCGCGCGCACCCCCGGGATCAAATCGGTGGGTGGCCGGAGCCACTTACCGCCTTTGTTGACAATCGTTTCCACTTTTGTTGAAAATGAATCCCATGAACGTGCGACGCCTCATACCCACCACCGCCCTCGCCGGAGCCGTGACCCTCGGCCTGGTCACGCTCTCCGCCTGCGGCGGTTCGTCCGGCTCCGCCGCGGCATCCGACGACGGCAAGCTGAACGTGGTGGCGTCGTTCTACCCCATGCAGTTCCTGGCCGAGCAGATCGGCGGCGACAACGTCTCCGTCACCACCCTCACCAAGCCGGGCGTCGAGCCGCACGACCTGGAGCTCAAGCCGAAGCAGATCGGCGAGCTCGGCGAAGCGGACTACATCCTCTACCTCAAGGGCATCCAGCCCGCCGTCGACGACGCGATCAAGCAGGCGGGCGTCAAGAACACCGTCGACGCCGGCACGCTGACCACGCTGGAGGAGCACGGCACCGAGGTCGGCCACGACCACGGCCACGAGGAAGATCACCACGGCGACGAGCAGGAGGCCGGGGCCGACCCGCACATCTGGCTCGACCCGGTGAAGTACGCCGAGGTCGCCAAGGGCGTCGGCGCCTCCCTGGAGAAGGCCGACCCGGACCACGCGGCCGACTACAAGAAGAACACCGCCGAGCTGGTGAAGAAGCTCGACGCCCTCCACGCCAAGTTCGACGCGGGCCTGAAGAACACCACCACCCGGACCTTCATCACCACGCACTCCGCCTTCGGCTACCTCGCCGAGCGGTACAAGCTGGAGCAGGAGGGCATCTCCGGCATGGACCCCGAGTCCGAGCCGAGCCCCGCCCGGATCAAGGAGCTCCAGGACATCGCGAAGAAGGACAAGGTCACCACCGTCTTCTTCGAGACCCTCGCCAGTGACAGGACCGCGAAGACCCTCGCCAAGGACACCGGCCTCAAGACCGACGTCCTGGACCCGCTGGAGGGAATCACGGACAAGTCCAAGGGCGCTGACTACATCGAGGTCATGGAGTCCAACCTCGCCGCGCTGAAGAAGGCACTCGGCGCCAAGTGACACCCAGTGATGGAGGCAGCGACGTGAGCAGCACCGAGCCCGCCATACCCGCGCCGGTCATATCCGTCCGCTCGGCCACCGCCACGCTCGGTTCCCGCCCCGTGCTGCGCGGGATCGACCTCACCGTGCACCACGGTGAGGTCGTCGCGCTGCTCGGCGCGAACGGCTCGGGCAAGTCCACCGCCGTACGGTCGGTGATCGGCCAGGTCCCGCTCACCGGCGGGTCCGTCTCCCTGTTCGGTACGGAGCTGAGGCGGTTCCGCGACTGGGCACGCGTCGGCTACGTACCGCAGCGCACCACCGCCGCCAGCGGTGTGCCCGCCACGGTCCGCGAGGTCGTCTCGTCCGGCCGCCTCTCGCGTACGAGGCTGAGGTGGCCCTCCAGGGCCGACAGGGCGGCCGTGGAGCGGGCCATCGAGCTCGTGGGGCTCGCCGACCGCGCCAAGGACTCGGTGAGCGCCCTGTCCGGCGGCCAGCACCAGCGGGTGCTGATCGCCCGGGCCCTCGCCGCCGACCCCGAGCTGCTGATCATGGACGAGCCGATGGCGGGCGTCGACCTGGCCAGCCAGGAGATCCTCGCCGCCACCCTGCGCGCCAAGGTCGCGGACGGGGCGACCGTGCTGCTGGTGCTGCACGAGCTGGGCCCGCTGGAGCCGCTGATCGACCGCGCGGTCGTGCTGCGCGACGGCTGCGTCGTCCACGACGGGCCGCCGCCCCGGGCCGTCGGCCAGCACGCGCTGCCCGGCCACGACCACGTACATCCGCACGCGGCCGACGAGCCGCTCCGCACGGGACTGCTGACCTGACATGGAAATCCTCCAGCTCGCCTTCATGCAGCGCGCGCTGCTCGCGGCCGTCCTGGTCGGCATCACGGCTCCGGCCGTCGGCATCTACCTGGTCCAGCGCCGGCAGGCCCTGATGGGCGACGGCATCGGGCACGTCGCCATGACCGGCGTCGGCCTCGGCTTCCTGATGTCCACCAACCCGGTGTGGATGGCCGCGGCCGTCTCCATCCTGGGCGCGATCACCATGGAGCTGATCCGGGCGTACGGGCGCACGCGCGGTGACATCGCGCTCGCGCTGCTCTTCTACGGCGGCATGGCCGGCGGCGTCATGCTGATCAACCTGTCGCCGACCGGGTCGAACGCCAACCTCAACTCGTACCTCTTCGGCTCCCTGTCGACGGTGTCCGAGGAGGACGTCACCGCCATCTGCGTGCTGGCGGCTTTCGTGATCCTCGTCACGCTGGGGCTGCGGCGGCAGTTGTTCGCGGTCAGCCAGGACGAGGAGTTCGCACGGGTCACAGGCCTGCCCGTGCGGGCGCTGAACCTGCTGATCGCGGTCACCGCCGCCGTGACCGTCACGGTCGCCATGCGGGTCGTCGGCCTGCTGCTGGTCAGCGCGCTGATGGTGGTGCCGGTCGCGGCGGCGCAGCAGTTGTCGCGGAGCTTCCGGATGACGTTCGGCCTCGCGGTGCTGATCGGTACGGGCGTGACGCTGGCCGGTACCGCGACCTCCTACTACCAGGACGTGCCGCCGGGCGCGACGATTGTGCTGCTGGCCATCGCGGTGTTCGTGGTGCTGACCGCCCTGGCCACGCCCCTGGCCCGGCGCCGCGCCAGGGCCACCGAGCCCGCGGCCGTGGACGGCTGTGACGTGGCCGTCACGGACACCGGTGGCCGGGCGGACGACGTGAAGGTCTGACGGGCCCGCTACGGCGGCCTGGCAGAATGGCCCGACGTATGTGTGAGCGGGCCGAGTGTTGAGGAGGCACCTGTGGCGATGGCTGGAACCCCCGGCGTGCGCGGCCGGTCGACCCGGCAGCGAGCTGCCGTGTCGGCGGCGCTGAACGAGGTGGACGAGTTCCGCAGCGCGCAGGAGCTGCACGACATGCTCAAGCACCGCGGCGACTCGGTGGGCCTGACGACGGTCTACCGCACCCTGCAGTCCCTCGCCGACGCCGGCGAGGTGGACGTCCTGCGCACCAGCGACGGCGAGGCGGTCTACCGCCGCTGCTCGTCCGGTGAGCACCACCACCACCTGGTGTGCCGGGTCTGCGGCAAGGCGGTCGAGGTCGAGGGCCCGGCGGTGGAGCAGTGGGCCGAGACGATCGCGGCCGAGCACGGCTTCGTGAACGTGGCGCACACGGTCGAGATCTTCGGTACGTGCGCGGAGTGCGCCGCGAAGTGACGTGACGAGAGGGGCCCGCACCGGAAGTGTCCGGTGCGGGCCCCTTTCGCGTACGCGCTACAGGCGGGTGATGTTGCGGTCCAGGATCGCCCGAAGCCGGTCCACACCCTCCGGGTCGGATATGCCCCGCTTGGGCAGGAAGGCGATGCCGACGCCGTGCCGGTCGCCCGAGAGCAGCACGAACAGCTCGGCGGTCTCGGTGTACCGGGGCATCGCGGGCCAGCGGTACGTCATGTCCAGGTCCCGTGCGCACTGGCGTACGCCGGCGTCGTCCACGACGACCCGGAACTCCGGCTGCGTGGCGTACAGCCGGTGCACCTGCTGCCCCTGGAGCCCGGGCATCAGGAAGTACATGCCGAGGATGAAGAGCAGGACCGTGAGGCAGAGCACCGTCGCACCGACAGTGGGCCCCTTGGGTCCGGTGAAGTTCAGGACGAGCGAGCCCAGCATGAAGAGCGCGCACGCCAGCAGCACGCCGTTCTGCAACCGTCCCGCCGGGGTGGCCTTCGCCCGGGCGCGGATCGCTCCGACCGCGTCGGCGAGGGCGGGTTCATAGGTCAGTTCCACGGCGTCCTGTGCCGCCTCGGGCACTGCTTCGGTCACGGGCCCTCCAGTCGTAGTGAGACGGCCCGTGATCGTAGCGACCGGGTCAGACAGCCGGAGTCTCGCCCTCCGGTCGGCCCTGCATCGCCAGCAGCTCCTCGTTCGGGATCGCCCCGCCGAAGCGGCGGTCGCGCTGGGCGAACTCCAGGCAGGCGCGCCACAGGTCGCGGCGGTCGAAGTCCGGCCACAGCACGTCCTGGAAGACCATCTCGGCGTAGGCGCTCTGCCAGATCAGGTAGTTGGAGGTGCGCTGCTCGCCGCTGGGCCGCAGGAACAGGTCCACGTCCGGCATGTCCGGGTAGTACAGGTACTTCTGGATCGTCTTCTCGCCGACCTTCGACGGGTCGAGCTTGCCCGCCTTCACGTCCTCGGCGATCGCCTGCATGGCGTCCGCGAGCTCCGCGCGCCCGCCGTAGTTCATGCAGAAGTAGAGAGTGAGCCGGTCGTTGTCCTTGGTCTGCTCCTGGGCGATCTGGAGCTCCTTGGCCACCGACTTCCACAGCTTGGGCATCCGGCCCACCCAGCGCACCCGGATGCCCAGCTCGTCGAGCTGGTCGCGGGTCTTGCGGATGAAGTCGCGGTTGAAGTTCATCAGGAAGCGGACCTCGTCGGGCGAGCGCTTCCAGTTCTCGGTGGAGAAGGCGTACAGGGAGATGGCCCCGACGCCCATCTCGATCCCGCCCTGGAGGACGTCCAGCACGCGCTCGGCGCCGACCTTGTGCCCCTCGGTACGCGGCAGGCCGCGGTCCTTGGCCCAGCGGCCGTTGCCGTCCATGACGATCGCCACGTGGTTCGGCACCAGCTCGCCCGGGATCTTCGGGGGTCGCGCGCCGGACGGGTGCGGCTCGACGTCCTTGTAGTCGCGGCGGGACCGGCCCAGGAATCCGCGTCGTGCCATGCGGCTCACACTCTCCTCAATCTGCTGCTGCTACTTCTCGACGTACCGAAGGGAGCGCAGCCCCCGCTCCAGATGCCAGTGCAGATACGCGGACACCAGTCCGCTCCCCTCCCTGACGTGGCGCGGCTCGCACGCGTCCGCCGTCTCCCAGTCGCCGGTCAGCAGTGCGCTGAGCAGACCGACGGCCTCCGCAGAGGGTACGACGCTCCCGGGCACCCGGCAGTCGCCGCATATGACGCCGCCCGCCGCGACCGAGAAGAACCGGTTCGGCCCGTGCATCCCGCACCGGGCGCAGTCCTCGAACGAGGGCGCGTAGCCGTTCACGGCCAGGGACCGCAGCAGGAAGGCGTCCAGGATCAGGTTCGGGGCGTGCTCCCCCCGCGAAAGGGTCCGGAGCCCGCCGATGAGCAGCAGGTACTGCTGCACGGCCGGCTCGCCCTCATGATCGGTGAACCGCTCGGCGGTCTCCAGCATGGCCGTCCCCGCGGTGTACCGCCCGTAGTCGGTGACGATCCCGCTGCCGTACGCCGCGATCGTCTCGCTCTGCGTGCACAGCGGCAGCCCGCGCCCCACGAGCTCGCTGCCCCGCGCGAAGAACTGCACGTCCACGTGGGAGAACGGCTCCAGCCGCGCCCCGAACTTCGACTTGGTGCGC
Organism: Streptomyces sp. NPDC049837; assembly: GCF_040674455.1. Taxonomy (NCBI): domain Bacteria; kingdom Bacillati; phylum Actinomycetota; class Actinomycetes; order Kitasatosporales; family Streptomycetaceae; genus Streptomyces; species Streptomyces sp. NPDC049837. The sequence goes on from NZ_JBFAMP010000006.1 coordinate 420,696, forward strand.
CTCACGCCCCGCGCGACGGCCCGCACGCGCCCGTGCCCGCGCGTCAGGATCGTGATGATGCGGTCCGCCTCACCCAGCTTCTGGGTGCGCAGCACGATGCCGTCGTCGCGGAACAGGGTCATGGGGCCATTGTCCCGTACGGGGAGGGTGGCGCGGGCCCGGCTCCGGGATCGGGGTCCGGTCACTCGTGCCGGTGAAGCCGCCGACTCGGCATAGCACCGCCGTGAACCAGCGGTAATACTCTCAGTATGAGTCTGGAGCGCGTCACCATCACGATCCCGAGCGAGACGCTCGAAGCCGTTCGGCAGGCCGCGGAGCGGGATGGCCTCAGCGTCTCGGCGTGGCTGTCCCGGGCAGCCGAGAAGGCAGCCAAGATCGAGGCAGGTCTGACCGCCGCCGAGGAAGTCCTGGCGGAACTGGGCCCACCGACTCCGGAGGAACAGGCCTGGGTGGACTCCGTCATGGAACTGGTGACCTGCCCGGTGGTCACGGACAACTCAGCCTCCGACCACGATGCGGCCTGACCGGTGACCACTCTGCGAACCATGGTGTACGACGCAGGGGCGCTCATTGCCGCCGAGCGGAACCAGTCGGCCTTCTGGCGCATGCACCGCTCATACCTGACAGCGGGCGGCGTACCGGTCGTACCGTCCCCCGTCGTTGTCCAAGTCTGGCGAAACGGCGCACGGCAAGCAGCGCTCGCCCGCCTGCTCCAGGGCTGTGATATCTCGCCACTGGACGACGCCCTGGCCCGAAGAGTGGGCGAGCTCCTCGGGCACGCCAACGTGGTGGACCCCGTCGATGGCGCAGTCGCCCTGATCAGCGCGCGCACCTCCGCCACGGTAATCACCTCGGACCCCGGCGACATCCAGCACCTCCTGGACCACCTCGGTCGGGTCGGGAAACGAGCCACCGTGAAATCGCTGTACTAGGCCAGCCCTGTTCAGCGGTACTCACGGCACCTCGCCCCTGCTCCGCGCGTTCGCGTACGCCGTCACCGCACTGATCCGTTCCGCGTCCGTCGCCCGCCGCACCCCGTCCGGGGGGCAGTCCCACTCCCGGCCGCCTCCGACCGGTCTGAGCTGGAGGTACGGCCCCACGTGCCCCATGACGCGCCCCACGCGTCCGCTGCGGACATCGACGACGTACGACCCGACGGGCAGGCTCATCCCCGGTCACCTTCCTCCCGCAGAGCGGCGGCCAGCCGGCGCGCCGTCTCCACCGTGCAACGTCCCAGTTCCACCAGCGGCCGAGGCGGCTCGGCAGCGCACGTGACGGGGTCCAACCCCAGGGAGGGCAGCGTGATTCCCGCCCTTTCGAGTGCCGCGCGCAATTCCGTCACCGCCTTCTTCGCGTCCCGCATCTCTTCCTTCACCAACGCCGTCCTTTCCGAATCCATTTCCCGCTTACTGCCCCCAGGATGGACCCGCGCCCCTAGCATTGGGGGTTGCGACCGCGCTACAACTGCGCGGCAGGACTGGGGTGTTAAGCCATGGCCAACGCAGGCTCGTCCAGGCAGGCCGCCTGGGAGTTCTTCGGTACGGAGCTGAAGAATCGACGCGAGGCCGCCAATATGACGCAGCAGGAACTGGGGCGGAGGGTCTTCGTATCGGGCGGGTACATCGGCCAATTCGAACAGGCGATTCGTAAGCCCCAGTTGGACGTGGCGGCGAGGATCGACGAGGTGCTGCAAACCGGCGGTATTTTCGAGCGGATGTGCCGCCAGCTCATCAACAAGTCGCCGTACGCGGAGTATTTCGCGGCTGCGGCGGAGCTGGAGGCGTTGGCGACGAAGCTGTGCGACTTCGCCCCGACGATCGTGCCGGGCCTGCTCCAAACGGCGCCGTACGCCCGGGCCGTGATCCTCGCGAGCAACCCGTTCGCCTCCGACGACCAGATCGAGGAGAAGGTGGCCGCCCGCATGGAGCGGGCGCGCCTCCTGAAACACCCGGCCAAGCCCGAGCACTGGGTGATCCTGCACGAGCACGTGCTGCGGCTCCCCACGGGCGGGCCTGCCGTCATGGCCGAGCAGCTAGACCACATCGCGGCGTTGGCCCGAAGCCGGAGGGTGCTGGTCCAGGTGCTTCCCTACGCGGCGGGGGCCCATCCCCTCATGGGACGGATGCTCAGGCTCATGGAGTTCGAGGACGCGCCGCCAACCGCCTATACAGAGGCCGTGTATTCGGGGAATCTGCTGGACGATCCTGCCCTGGTGAAGCGCGTACAGGCCGCTTACGATCTGCTCAGGGCCAGCGCACTGGCGCCAACGGCGTCCCTGACCCTGATCGAATCAGCGGCGGAGGACCACAGACGATGCGCGAGTACGACCTGAGCGGCGCTCGGTGGCGTAAGAGCAGCTTCAGCGACGACAACGGCGGCGAGTGCGTCGAAGTCGCGTACGACTTCCCGGGCGCCGCCCCATGGCGCAAGAGCAGCTACAGCGACGGCGACGGCGGCAACTGCCTCGAAGTCCGCGACGACTTCCCCGGCGTCGTCCCCGTCCGGGACAGCAAGAACCCCGCCGGCCCCGTCCTCCTGGTCACCGCCCCCGCCTGGCGGGCGTTCATCGAGGGTGTCGGGCGTTCCACCATGTGACTGTCCTGTCCCGTGCCGGCAGCCCTGCCTTACCCTGATCGTCTTTCGCAGATCAACTGGGGGGCCGCGTGATGTCGGGGAGAACGCTCGCGAAAGCGCTGACGACGACAGCCGTCGTTCTGACGGTGATCGGGTCCATCACGGCCTGGTTCCTGTCGTACCAGGGCTATCTGCCGGGCGACGCCATGGTGCGGACCTGGACGGCGGCGAAGGACCGGCCCACCGACGACACCAGTGCCAACAACACATGGGTCGTCGGTGACGTCGCCGTCCGCAGCCGGTTCGACGCGGTGACCGGCTTCGGTATCGCGGACGGGCAGGACGGCAAGAAGCTCTGGGAGTACGTGCCGCCCGGCCGCACCCGGGTATGCGGGAGCGCGCGGCACGCGGACGCGTCGGTCCTGCTCGTCGCTTACGGGGAAGAAGGCGGCGAGTTCAGTGACCCCGCCCCGCGGGGCAAGGGCTGTGCGACCGTCCTCGCTCTCGACCTGAAGGACGGCCGGGAGCTGTGGACCGCCCAGCGGAAGGTCGCGACCGGCCGGTTCGACGAGGGCTCCCAGTTCATGGACGCGGGCGGCGACATCGCCGTGATCGCACATGACCACCGTGACGCACGGCAGGCGCGGACCAAGGACGACCACACTTCCCTCCGCGCCGTGGACCTGCGCACCGGCAAGCCCCGCTGGACGGCAGCCATGCCCGACAAGTGCGGCACGTACAAGGTCGCCGTGGGCAAGGAGCAGGTCTTCGCGGTCCTGGAGTGCGGCGGCAAGGAGGCCGATGAGTTCGGCATCGGCAGCACGGACGGCGCCGAGCTGAACATGGCCGCCTTCGACCGCGCGACAGGCGCCCTGAACTGGAAGATCCCGATGGACGCACGCCTCCCCCTGGACCTGCGCGCCATGGTCTCCATCGAGTCCACCGACCCACTGGTGCTCGCCGTCGGGCGCAGCGGGAGCCTCGACTCGGGCACGTACCTCTCCTTCGGCGAGGACGGCCGGCCGCGCCCCCGCATCGAGTTCACCAACGATCACGGCAAGATCGACGCGGCCGATCCGACCCAGACGGCGATCGTCGGGGAGCGGATGTACGCGCTGGCGGGCTGGTGGCAGAAGGGCGAGCACCACAATCTCGTCGCCTTCGACCTGACGACCGGCGAGACGGTGTGGAAGGAGCCCCTGGACGAGCCCGCCGCCGCGCTGCTCGCGCGGGGCGACCGGATCACCGTCCTGGTCGAGTGGTCCACGCAGGCCAGCGACATCACCGATCTGTTCGTGTTCGACGCCGGCAACGGCGAGGAACTCGACGAACGCCATTTCCGCGGCGAGGTCCCCGGTTCCCGCTTCTACGAGCACGAGGGGCGGCTCATCGCCGCCGGGTCGGGCGGTGGCCTGACCTTCACCGCGTTCGAGCGGTGGTGAGCGGCCGGGGCCCTACGGCTCCCGGCCCTCCTCCTTCGCCACGACAACCTCCGTCCGCAGCGCTCGCGCGAGCACCACGCCCACGACCATGAGGGCGACGGCGAACCACCTGGGTGCGGCGTCGAAGACCAGGACGAGGACGCCCATGGGGATGAGCAGGCCGACGAACGGCATGAGCAGGCTCCGTACCGGTGGCCTCGGCACGGCCGGGTACCACTCGGTGAAGCGCATCGCGGTGACGAGCGCGGAGGCCTGGATCAGCCAGGCCGTCCAGAGGTTGTCCGGGTTGTGCAGCACCAGGTCGCCGATCAGGCCGGCGAGGGCCGCCGCCAGGAAGGCGAGGCCCCAGACGTAGGTGATCAGTACGTTGGCGCGGAGGAACTCCGGGGTGTGCCAGAACTCGCGCGGCACCTTCTTGCGGGCGTACGGGGTCGTCAGCGGCGCCCGTGCCGCGACGGAGAGGCCCGCGAGGGCGGCGATGGTCAGGTTGGACAGCTCACCCGCGTAGGTGTCCAGCCAGTGCAGCGTGTCCGCCGGGGCGATCATGCCGATGACGGTGAGGACGCCGAAGAAGACGAGCCCGGCGACCTCCAGGAAGACCGGCCGGTGCCGTACGAGCACGAGGACGACCGCCACCGCGAGGGAGAGCGCGGCGGCGAGTTCGTAGCGGCTGGGGCCGACCAGCAGGGAGAAGAGGATCCACGGGGACATCCCGGTGATCGAGCTGTTCATCAGCCTGGCGCCCCAGCCGGTGGCGCCGTTCATGGTTCCAGCGTGGCGCGGTTCATGCGTGGAGGCGAGAGAGGCCATAAGCCTCACTTATGGGCCCATAGGTCGGGGGCGGGTACCAAGTGAGGGCAGCCTTACTTAGGGTGCATATGATCACTCAAGTGACCGCCTGCTCCTCGCTCGAAGGGAATCCCTCATGCCCCGCCCCCTGCGGGTCGCGATCGTCGGTGCCGGCCCCGCCGGAATCTACGCCGCCGACGCGCTGCTGAAGTCCGAGGCCGCCGCCGACCCCGGCGTATCGATCGACCTCTTCGAGCGCATGCCCGCGCCGTTCGGCCTGATCCGGTACGGCGTGGCCCCCGACCACCCGCGTATCAAGGGCATCATCACCGCGCTGCACCAGGTGCTGGACAAGCCGCAGATCCGGCTGTTCGGCAACGTGGACTACGGCACCGACATCTCCCTGGACGACCTGCGGGCGTTCTATGACGCGGTGATCTTCTCGACGGGCGCGATGGCGGACCGGGCGCTGGACATACCCGGCATCGACCTGGACGGTTCGTACGGCGCCGCCGACTTCGTGTCCTGGTACGACGGCCACCCGGACGTGCCGCGCACCTGGCCGCTGGAGGCTACGAGTGTCGCCGTGCTGGGCGTGGGCAACGTGGCGCTCGACGTGGCGCGCATCCTCGCCAAGACGGCGGACGAGCTGCTGCCGACCGAGATCCCGCCGAACGTGTACGAGGGCCTGAAGGCCAACAAGGCGCTGGAGATCCACGTCTTCGGGCGGCGCGGTCCGGCGCAGGCGAAGTTCAGCCCGATGGAACTGCGCGAGCTGGACCACTCGCCGAACATCGAGGTCATCGTCAACCCCGAGGACATCGACTACGACGCCGGGTCCATCGAGCAGCGGCGCTCCAACAAGCAGGTCGACATGGTCGCCAAGACCCTGGAGAACTGGGCGATCCGTGACGTCGGGGACCGGCCGCACAAGCTGTTCCTGCACTTCTTCGAGTCGCCCGCCGAAGTCGTCGGCGAGGACGGCAAGGTCGTCGGGCTGCGTACCGAGCGCACCGAGCTGGACGGCACGGGCAACGTGAAGGGCACGGGCGAGTTCACCACCTGGGACGTCCAGGCCGTGTACCGCGCGGTGGGCTACCTCTCCGACGAGCTGCCCAAGCTGCCGTTCGACGTCGCCAGCGGCACCGTCCCGGACGAGGGCGGCCGGGTGATCGAGGGCGGTGAGCACATGGCGTCCACGTACGTCACGGGCTGGATCCGGCGCGGCCCGGTCGGTCTGATCGGCCACACCAAGGGCGACGCCAACGAGACGGTGGCCAATCTGCTGGAGGACCACCGCGAGGGCCGGCTCCTCACGCCGACGGCACCGGAGGAGGACGCCGTGGTGGCGTACCTGCGGGACAAGGGCGTGGAGTACACGACGTGGGAGGGCTGGTACCGGCTGGACGCCGCCGAGCGTGCCCTGGGCGAGGCCGAGGGCCGCGAGCGCGTGAAGATCGTCGAGCGTGAGGGCATGCTCCGCGCGAGCGCCGGGCAGTAGTCGCACGCCGGTGGGCCGCCCCTGGGTTCTCCGGGGGCGGCCCACCGTCTTTTCACGCGTCGAGCATGGGGAGGATGTGCTCCTCCTCGTACACGAGGTGGGCCTCCAGCTCGTCCGTGAGCCGTTCGACCTCGCCCAGCACGTGCCGGGGGTCCGCTTCCTCATCGGACACCGCCTTCTTGAGGTCGGCGAGGAGGGCGGCGATCTGCTCGTGCTCCTGCTTCAGCCGGTCCATCACCGGGGCGAGGCCGGGATGGCTGTCGGCGAGCATCGGGAAGAGCATCGTGTCCTCCCCGGTGTGGTGGTTGTGCAGGCCCTGGCAGACGGTCAGGCAGTTGACCCGCAACTGCGTGGCGAGGCCGCCGGCGGTGCCGGACTCGGCGATCTCCTTGCGTATGAGGGCCAGTTCGTGCCGGAACGCGTCGTGGACGGCCTTGATGGCCTCGCTCATGGACGCGGCGTTGAAGTGGGGCGGGCCGGGGACCTCGGTGAGGGCGACCACGGGGATGACGCGGCTGGTCTTCGCCTGGTACTCGGCCCAGCCGGGGTCGGTTTCGACGGCGCGGGCGAAGGCGCGGTCGCGCTCCTCGCCCTGGAGGACGGTGGCGTCGGCCTCGTACGTGAAGACGCCGCTCTCGACCGTGACACGGGGGTTGGCCAGCAGGTTGTGGTACCAGGCCGGGTGCTGGGGCGCTCCGGCGGCGGAGGCGATGACGAGGACGCGGCCGTCGCCGTCGGGGAGGTAGCCGACGGGGGTGGTGTGGGGTTTCCCGGACCGGGCGCCGGTGGTGGTCAGCAGCAGGAGGCGGGCTCCCTCGAACCACCCGCCCACGCGGCCGTGGTTGGCCCGGAACTCTTCGATGATGGGCTGGTTGAAATCGTTCGGCAATTCTCTGCTTTCTGCTCCAGGGTGAAGGACTGCTGTACGCGGAGGAGAAAACAGAAAAGGCGGGGCTCTGGCCCGCCCCGGCGTCACGCCGAGGCCGGGTGCCCTACTCGTGTGTGGCCCATGGCCGACCCGGCAGTCACGCCGTCAACGTACCGATGACGAACGATCATGTGCAACGGCGAAAACCGGCCAGCAACCGCCATCAGTCCAGGCGGATTTCGTCACCGACCGACTGCTCGCGCGCGGCGTTGATGACGAGGGCGGCGGCGGCCGCGTCCTGGACGGCCACGCCGACCGACTTGTAGAGGGTGATCTGGTCCGCGGAGCCGCGGCCCGGCTTGCTGCCGTTGATCAGCTCGCCGAGTTCGGCGTGGATGTGGTCGGCCGTGATCACTCCGTCGCGGAGGGGGAAGATCAGGTCGTTGCTGCCGGCGGGGAACGGCGCGAGGGCGGCCCGGCGCGATTCGACGCATACCAGGGCGTCGGCCACGGTCGCGTCGTCGACCTCGCGCCCGCCCCGGTTGAAGCCCACCGAGGCGATGTGGGCGCCGGGCGTCAGCCATGCGCGGCGTACGACCGGGTCGACGGCGTGGGTGGCGGCGGCGACGATGTCGGCCCCGTCGAGCGCCTCGGCGTACGTCGGTGCGGCGTCGACCTGGACGTTCAGCGTGGCCGCCAGCTCGTCGGCGAGCACGGCCGCCCGGACGGGGTCGCGGCCGGCCACCCGGATGTGCCGCACGGGCCGCACCCGGCACATGGCGTGGGCGTGCGTCCGGGCCTGGACGCCGGTGCCGAGGAGGGCGAGGACGGAGGCGTCGGGGCGGGCGAGGAGCCGTGCCGACAGCGCCGAGGCGGCGGCGGTGCGGGCGGCGGTGATGGCGGTGCCGTCCAGGAGGGCCTGGGGGGCGCCCGTCTCCGGGTCGAACACGGCGATGAGCGCCTGGTGGGTCGGCAGGGGCGTCCCGGCGTTGTGCGGGAAGAGGGAGACCAGCTTGGTCATGAGCACCCCGGCGGACGGCACGAACCCGGGCATGGCCGCCAGGAACCCGTCCTGCTCGGGCACCACGGCGGCGACCCGGTCGGGCACGGAGGCCCGGCCCTCGCTGAGGTCCACCATCGCGGGGCCGAGCCCGTCGATCAGCGCGTCCATGTCGAGCAGCGCCTCGACCTGTGAGCGTCCCAGTACCAGCATTCGCCCAGCCTCTGCCACGAGCCCTCGTGGTGGCCATGACGACACGCCCGGAGGGGCCCCGGAGGAGGTCAGAACGGCGTCCTCGCCGCCTCCATCAGCCGGGCCGTGTCGTCCGCGCGGAGGTGCAGTGCGTTGCCGACGGTGGTGAGGACGTCTCGTTCGGCGGTGGTGTAGGCGCCGTCGGCGAGGGCGATGCGGGCGCCCTGGAGGAGGATCGACTCGCGGCCTGCGGGTGCGAGGTGCGGGGTGAGCGGCTCCAGGGCCTCGTGCAGCTCGATGGCGAGGGCGGCACCGCACGGGGCGCCGGCGTCGGCGACGAAGCGGCCGGTGTCGGCCTCCAGGGCCTCGATGAGGGCGGTGAGGCTGTCGGCGGTGCAGTCCTCGTACCCGGCGGCGCGGACGGCGCAGACGGCGGTCTCCAGGACCGGGCGCGAGGAGACGCCGCCGGCGGCCAGGACGGCGAGGGCGACGGTGTGCACGGCGTCGCGCAGCATGGCGGAGAAGCGGGCCGTGGTGGGGTGGTCCAGGGTGTCGGTGCCGAAGTGGGTGTGGCAGGCCGCGCATTCGACGACCGGCCCGGCGAGCCCGCGGGGCAGCAGCGGCAGCCCGAGGAGGGTGAGGCGCCGACGGCCGGTGCGGCGCCGGTAATTGCGGTCTCCGCCGCATCCGGGGCAGAAGAACTGGCCGTCGCCGACGGTGTTCCATGAGGTGGAAATGGAGCAGATACGCACTTTTCGCCCGCGTGAGCCTCGTGCTGGCAGCACGTCGCACCTCCAGAACGCCTCGGCCGCCTTGCCGCGTTGGCGTGATGTTAGCCACATCGGTGATGTCACGTCAGCACCCCGGCGTGAGATCGCCACGGACATGGCTGAACCCCGCCCTCCGGAAAGCCTCCGGAAAAGGCGGGGTTCAGGTGTGCCGGGTCAGCGCGCGGCGCGGTTCACGGCGGAGATGACCGCCTTCAGCGAGGCGCGGGTGGTGTTGGCATCGATGCCGATGCCCCACAGCACCTTGCCGTCAATGGCGCATTCGATGTACGAGGCGGCCTGCGCGGACGCGCCCTCGCTCATCGTGTGCTCCTGGTAGTCCAGCAGGCGGACGTCGATGCCGATGGCCTGGAGCGCGGCGAAGAAGGCCGAGATCGGGCCGTTGCCGGAGCCGGTCAGGACCGTCTCGGTGCCGTCGACGACCGCCTCGACGGTCAGCGTGTCCGTGCCGTCCTTGTCGGTCGTGGTCTGGCCGGAACGGAGCTGGATGCGGCCCCACGGGTTGTCCGGGTTGGGCAGGTACTCGTCCTGGAAGACGGACCAGATGTCCTTCGGCGTGACCTCGCCGCCCTCGGCGTCGGTCTTGGCCTGGATGAGCTTCGAGAACTCGATCTGCATCCGGCGCGGCAGGTCCAGCTTGTGGTCGTTCTTCAGGACGTACGCGATGCCGCCCTTGCCGGACTGCGAGTTGACGCGGATGACCGCCTCGTAGGACCGGCCGACGTCCTTCGGGTCGATCGGCAGGTACGGCACGGCCCACTCGATGTCGTCGACGGTCTTGCCGGCGGCGGCCGCGGTGGCCTCCATGGCGTCGAAGCCCTTCTTGATGGCGTCCTGGTGGGAGCCGGAGAAGGCGGTGTAGACCAGGTCGCCCGCGTAGGGGTGGCGCGGGTGGACCTCCATCTGGTTGCAGTACTCGGAGGTGCGGCGGATCTCGTCGATCTGCGAGAAGTCGATCTGCGGGTCCACGCCCTGCGAGAACAGGTTCATGCCCAGCGTCACCAGGTCGACGTTGCCGGTGCGCTCGCCCTGCCCGAACAGGCAGCCCTCGATGCGGTCGGCGCCGGCCATGATCGCCAGCTCGGCCGCCGCCACCGCCGTACCGCGGTCGTTGTGCGGGTGGACGGACAGGCAGACGTACTCGCGGCGGGACAGGTTGCGGGACATCCACTCGAATCGGTCCGCGTGCGTGGAGGGCGTCGAGCGCTCCACGGTGGCGGGCAGGTTCAGGATGATCTCGCGGCCCTCCTCGGGCTGCCAGACGTCCATGACGCCCTCGCAGACCTCCAGGGCGAAGTCCAGCTCGGTGTCGGTGAAGATCTCCGGGCTGTACTGGTAGCCGAAGACCGTCTCGTCGCCCAGGATCTTGTCGGCGTACTCCATCACCAGACGGGTGCCGTCGACCGCGATCTGCTTGATGTCGTCCTTGGAGCCGCGGAAGACGACGCGGCGGAAGACGGGCGCGGTGGCGTTGTACATGTGGACGGTGGCCCGGTGGGCGCCGCGCAGGGACTCCACGGTCCGCTCGATCAGGTCCTCGCGGGCCTGGGTCAGGACGGAGATCGTCACGTCCTCGGGGATGGCGCCCTCTTCGATGATGGAGCGCACGAAGTTGAAGTCGGTCTCACCGGAGGACGGGAAGCCGACCTCGATCTCCTTGTAGCCCATGCGTACGAGCAGGTCGAACATCTCGCGCTTGCGGGCGGGGCTCATGGGGTCGATCAGCGCCTGGTTGCCGTCCCGCAGGTCGGTGGACAGCCAGCGCGGCGCCTTGGTGATGCGCTTGTCCGGCCAGGTGCGGTCGGGGATGTCGACGGCCTCGTACTGGCCGTACTTGTGGATCGGCATCCCGGACGGCTTCTGGGTGTGCGTCGCGTTGGTGACGGGCGTGGGGCGGCCAACGGGCTGGGACATTGCGTAGGGCTCCTCGGTTGTCCTTCAAGGGACGGCCGACTGGGTCGAAGCAGCACCAGACTCCGCGGGGAGGGGGTCGGCCTACGACTACAGGCCCTCGCCGCGGCAGCTAAGGAGAAGCAGCCCGAAACGCATGATGCGAAGAAGCCTAGCCGAGCAACACCGTGAGTGGAGGTGCCGTTTCAGTATGCGGGATTCGGCGCGGTAACCGTCAAAGAGTGACACATCACTCCTTTTCGGGAATCCTCGTCGCAGGTCGTGACAGCATGGTGACAGGCTGCCACATTGCGGGACATGACTGCCTCCCCCTCCGTGTTCTGCACGATCGTCCCGCCGCACCTGCTCGACCGGCTCTCCCGCGCCGCCGACCCGGTCATCGCCGCCGCAGCCCGCCGCACCCTCGTCGCGGACGCCGCCAACCGCACCGCCCGCCGGCTGACCACGGTCGTCGGCGCCGCCCCCGTACCCGTCGCGGCGGACGCGCCCGCCGACAAGCCGAAGCGGACCGTCTACGACGCCGGTCACAAGACCGCCCTGCCCGGCAAGAAGGTGCGCGGCGAGGGCGAGAAGCCGACGAAGGACGCGACCGTCAACCGCGCGTACGCCGGTCTCGGCGCGACCTTCGAGCTGTTCCGCGACGCGTACGGGCGCGATTCGATCGACGGGTCGGGGCTGCCGCTGGACGCGACCGTCCACTACGACCGCGACTACAACAACGCCTTCTGGAACGGCGACCAGATGGTCTTCGGCGACGGGGACGGCAAGATCTTCCTCGACTTCACCATCGCGGTGGACGTCATCGGCCACGAACTGGCCCACGGGGTCACCCAGTACACCGCGAACCTGGCGTACTTCGGCCAGCCCGGCGCGCTGAACGAGTCGATGTCGGACGTCTTCGGCTCGCTGGTCAAGCAGAAGGCGCTGGGGCAGACCGCCGAGCAGGCCGACTGGCTGATCGGCGCCGGTCTGCTGGCACCGGAGGTGCAGGGCGTGGCGCTGCGCTCCATGAAGGCCCCGGGGACGGCGTACGACGACGACATCCTGGGCAAGGACCCGCAGCCCGCGAAGATGGAGGACTACGTCCACACGGGCTCCGACAACGGCGGCGTGCACATCAACTCGGGCATCCCGAACCACGCCTTCTACCTCTTCGCGAAGGAGCTGGGCGGTCATGCCTGGGAGAAGGCCGGGAAGGTCTGGTACGACGTGCTGACGGGCGGCCGGCTGGCGGTGGACGCGCAGTTCGCGGACTTCTCCAAGCTGACGGTGGCGGCGACGCGTGAGCGGTTCGGGGCGGGCGGCGCGGAGGACGACGCGGTGGTGAAGGCCTGGTCGACGGTGGGGCTGCCGACGGAGTAGACAGGGCCCATGCGTATTCGGGTCATCCGCACGGGCGGGTTCGCGGGCATCGAGCGGCGGGCCGAGGTGGACACCTCGGGGCTGCCGGACGCCCGCGACTGGCACGCCCTGGCCGAGGCGGCGCTGGCCGGCGGGCGAAGCGAGCGGCCGGTGGGGGTGCCGGACGGGTTCGGTTACGAGATCACGGTGGACGGCCGGACGGTGTACTGCGCCGACCCGGGGCTGACCGAGGCGCAGCGGGAGCTGGTGGCGCGGGTGCTCAGGGAAGGCGCGTGAGCCCGGTGGCGACGGAGCCCGCCGCCGCCTCCGGCCGGTCGCCGGCGGCCACGGCGAAGTCGCGCAGGGCGCCGGTGAGGATCTGGTCGGCGGTGTAGCCGCCCATGATGTAGCCGTGGCGGGACAGGTGCGCGATGCCGTGCATCTGGGTGAAGAGCTGGCGGACCAGGAGGTCGGGGTCCGCGTCGGCGCGGAAGCGGCCGCCGGCGACGGCGCGGCGGATGGCGTCGCGCGGGAAGCGGAGCACGGACACGCCCATGCGGCGGTCGTCGTCGGTCAGCTCGAAGCCGGCGAGCGCGGAGCCGCCGAAGAGCACGGCGTAGACCTCCGGTTCGGCACGGGCGAAGTCCTGGTAGCAGCGGCAGAGGGCGGCGAGGTCGGCCACGGGGTCGCTGGGGTCCCGGCCGAGGGCTTCGGCGCGGGCGCGGAAGCGGTCGAAGCCTTCGCGCATCAGGACGCGGACGAGTTCGGGCATGGACCCGAAGTGGGTGTAGACGGCCATGGTGGAGGCGCCGACGGCCTTGACCAGGCGGCGGGCGCTGAGGGCGGCGGGGCCCTGTTCGGCGAGGACGCGGGCGGCTTCGTCGAGGAGCCGGCGGCGTACGGAGTCGGCTGATTGTGCGGTTGACACGGGAGCAGCATAACGCTGTTATGGATATAACACTGTTATGTCGAGTGATGGGGGTGCGGCATGCTGCTGACCAAGCGGGTGCTGCGTACACGGGTGATCCGGCTGCCGGAGGCGGAGGGCGACAGCGGTGCGACGGTCGGCACCGGCCCGGCCCTGCGGCTGCTGGTGCTGGGCGACTCCACGGCCGCCGGGGTCGGCGCGGCCCGGCACAGCGAGGCGCTGGCGGGCCACCTGGCCACGGCGGTGACCGCGCTGACCGGGCGGGGCGTGGACTGGCGGGTCGTGGCGCGAGCGGGCGCGACGGTCCGCACGGTGCGGCGCGTCCTGCTGAACCGGCTCACCGATCCCACCCGCCGCTGGGAGCCCGACCTCGTCGTGGTGACCGCCGGTACGAACGACGCGCTGCGGCGCCGCCGCCCCCGCGCGTTCCGGGCGGACGTCTCCCGGCTGGTGCGGGACATCGGGCTCAGGCTGGGCGATGACGTCCCCGTGGTCCTGGCGGGCCTGCCGGAGACGGACCGGATCGCGTCGCTGCCCCGCGCGTTCCGGGCGCCGCTGTCGGTGTACGTACGGCTGCTGGACCGCCAGCTCCGCGTCGTCGCCCGCCGCACCCCGCACGTCGTCCACCTGCCGTCGGGCGGCCCGCCCCGCTTCCCCGGCGCCTGGTTCGCCGAGGACCGGTTCCACCCGTCACCCCTGGGCTACCGCGCCTGGGCGCGCACCCTGGCGGCGGGCGTCGCGACACTGGTCGACGAGACCTCCCGGCCCTCGGAGCCGGGCCTCACCCGGCTCCTGGCGACGGCGGTCCCGGCGCTGAAGGACCTGCGCACGGCACCGTGAGCGGGGCGCCGGCCGGGCAGTCTCAGAACCCGAGCTTCCGCAACTGCTTCGGGTCGCGCTGCCAGTCCTTGGCGACCTTCACATGCAGGTCGAGGAAGACCGGCGTACCCAGCAGCGCCTCGATGTGCTTGCGGGACTTGATGCCGACTTCCTTCAGGCGCTGGCCCTTCGGGCCGATGATGATGCCCTTCTGGCTGGGGCGCTCGATGTAGACGTTGGCGTGGATGTCCAGCAGCGGCTTGTCCGCCGGGCGGTTCTCGCGCGGGAGCATCTCCTCGACGACCACCGCGATCGAGTGCGGCAGCTCGTCCCGTACGCCTTCCAGCGCGGCCTCGCGGATCAGCTCGGCGACCATCACCTGCTCGGGCTCGTCCGTGAGGTCGCCCTCCGGGTAGAGCGCCGGGCCCTCGGGGAGAAGGGGGATCAGCAGGTCGGCCACGAGCTGGACCTGCTTGCCGCCCACCGCCGAGACGGGGACGATCTCCTGCCACTCCATGCCCAGCTCCTTGCCGAGCTGGTCGATCGCGATGAGCTGCTCGGCGAGCGTCTTGGAGTCCACCAGGTCCGTCTTGGTGACGATCGCGACCTTCGGGGTCTTCTTGATCTCCGCCAGCTCCTTGGCGATGAACCGGTCGCCGGGCCCCAGCTTCTCGTTCGCGGGCAGGCAGAAGCCGATCACGTCGACCTCGGCCCACGTGGTGCGCACGACGTCGTTGAGCCGCTCCCCCAGCAGGGTGCGCGGCTTGTGGAGGCCGGGGGTGTCGACCAGGATGAGCTGCGCGTCCGGGCGGTGCACGATGCCGCGCACGGTGTGCCGGGTGGTCTGCGGCCGGTTGGAGGTGATCGCCACCTTCTGGCCGACCAGAGCGTTCGTGAGGGTGGACTTGCCCGCGTTGGGGCGGCCGACGAAGCAGGCGAAACCGGCCCTGTGGGTGGTTTCGGTGTCAGGGTTACGAGCGCTCATGGGGGCCATTCTCCCCGATGCGCGCACCGCTCACGTACCGCTGCCCCCTCCGGCGACGAGCCGGGGGTGGGTCAGCCCCCCCGGCCCCCTCCCCCGTACCGCCCGTCAGCCGGCGCTGACCGTGGCGCGCAGCTCACCGTCGGGGCCGGCCACCAGCACGGGCGTGGCCGGGCCGCCCAGGTCACGGACGGCGGCGCGGTCCGCGTCCGAGGCGGCACCGGCCTCGGTGACGACGGCCGCGGCCTCCAGCGACTTGGCACCACTGGCCACGGCCATCGCGACCGCCGTCTGGAGCGCGCTGAGGTTCAGCGACTCCAGCGCGACGGTCCCGGCGACGTACGTGCGCCCGGTCTCGTCCCGCACCGCCGCGCCCTCGGGCACGCCGTTACGGGCACGGGCGCTGCGCGCCAGCGTGATGATCTTGCGGTCCTCGGGGCCGATGTCGGTGCTCTGTGTCATGCCCCGAGGATAAGTCCGCGATCAGCGTCAGCTCTGGGCGGCCTTGACGAACTTGTCGCCCGCGCGCTTGGCGAGGTCGTCGAACGCCTTGTGGCCCTCGCCGTTCATCGGCACGTAGGCGAGGCGCATCACGCCGGTGCCCTGCTGAGCGATGAGGACGTCGGACTCGATCTTCATCTTGAGCTCGGGGATCTCCATGGTCAGGCGCACGCCTGTGGACGACTCGCCGGCCTTGCCGGTGGGCAGCGCGGCGGCCTTGACCGGAACCGGCTGACCGTCCTGGACCATGCTGAAGGTGGCGCAGGCGGGGATGGCGGTCTCGACGCTCTTGACGAAGTCGGCGGCGCCGGTGCCCGGCATGCTGAAGATCTGCTGCGCGAGCAGGCTGGCGCCACCGCCGTGGGCGAACTCCTGGTTGCCGCCCATGGTCGCCCCGTCGATCTTGTCCGACATGATCTGGGCGAGCGGCTGGCACTCGGGCTTCTCGGCCTTGGACTGGTCACCCGTGCTGGGGGCGCTCTCGGCCTTCCAGCCGGCCGGCAGGTCCTTGACCTCCAGGATGCCCGCCTTCATCTGCGCGGCCGTCAGCGGCGCCGCGGCCGCCGGCTTGTCGGCGGCCTTGTCCTTGGACTTGTCGGCCTTGTCGCCGCCCTTGTCGGCGGAGCCACCGCACGCGGCGGTGAAGGTGAGCGCGGAGACGGTGAGCGCGACGGCGACGCCGCGACGTATACGAGTACGCATGAAGATGTGTTCTCCCCTTGGGGCGTGAATGTCCTGGGGAGCTGTGGTTCCCCCCTCCCCGCCGTGATCGGCCCGCTGAGAATACACACGGTCAGGTCACAGGAAGGGCACAGGAGCCTCTCGCCCCGCCAGCCGCTCCAGCTTCGCCGCCGTGTCCGCCTCCGGGAGCGGGGTGTGGAGCACGATCGTCAGGTCGGGCCGGGCAGGGACGCGCAGTTGGGTCGACTCCACGTGCAGCGTGCCGACCACCGGGTGCTCCAGCTCCTTGTGCACCTGGCCCGCCGGGGCGATGTCGCGGCGCTCCCACAGCTCGGCGAACTCCGCGTCGGCGGCCTTGGCCTCCTCCACCACCGCGCGGAAGCCCTCGTCGTCCGGGCACTCCGAGCAGGCCGCCCGGAACTGGGCGACGAGTTGCGGGGCGTTGCGCGCCCAGCTCTTGGCCCGCGACCGGTAGAGGGGGTCGGTGAAGAACGCGATGAGGCCGTTCTGCGACATGCCGGGGCGCATACCCAGCATGGTCGAGGCCGAGTCGTTGTACATGACCGTGTTGCAGTACCGGTCCATGATGTGCGCGGGGTACGGCATCCACGCGTCGATGAGCCGTCGCAGCCCGGCGCACATGTTCCGCTGCTCCGGAGCCACCTCGGGCGCGGGCGGGTTGAGCCCGGCCAGCACGTAGAGGTGGCGGCGCTCGGCGGGGCTGAGGCGGAGCACCCGGGCCACCGAGTCGAGCACCTGCGGCGAGACGGTGATGTCCCGTCCCTGCTCCAGCCACTGGTACCAGGAGGCCCCCACGCCCGCGAGGACGGCGACCTCCTCGCGGCGGAGGCCGGGGGTACGGCGCCGGGCGCCGCCGTCGGGGAGCCCCGCCTCGGCGGGCGTGACGCGGGCCCGACGGCTCATCAGGAACGCGCGGAGTTCGGCGAGCCGGTGGGCCTTGGAGCTCGCGCTTTCGGTCACAGTCACCGGTCGTCCTCCCCCTGCCTGGTGGTGCGGCTACGGACGGTCCAGGCGCAGCCGGGTCGCCTTCGGGAGGCCCGCGACGACCAGGTCGTAGGAGTCCTCGATCAGTTCGCGGACCAGGCGGTCCGGGAGCCCGGAGACGGTGACCGTGTTCCAGTGGCGCTTGTTCATGTGCCAGCCCGGCACGATCGCCGGGTGCTCGGCGCGCAGTTGGAGCGCGATCTCGGGGTCGCACTTGAGGTTGACGCTGAGCGGCCGGGCGTCCAGGGCCGACAGGGCGAACATCTTGCCCGCGACCTTGAAGACCGACGTCTCCGGGCCGAAGGGGAAGTCCTCCACCGCGTCGTTGAAGGCGAGGCAGAACGTCCGGAGCTGCTCCGGGGTCATGCGACCGGCTCCGCGACCACCGTGACGATCTTGTTGCGGCGGCCGGCCGGGGACTCGGCCGTCAGCCGCAGCGCCCGCCCGTCGGGGAGGTCGACCACGGCGGAGGCGCCCGCGATGGGGACGCGGCCGAGGGCCTTGGCGAGCAGTCCGCCGACCGTCTCGACGTCCTCGTCGTCGTACTCGTCGAGGCCGAACAGCTCGCCGAGGTCGCCGATGTCGAGCCGCGCGGTCACCCGGAAGCGGCCCCCGCCGAGCTCCTCCACGGGCGGCAGCTCCCGGTCGTACTCGTCGGTGATCTCGCCGACGATCTCCTCCAGGATGTCCTCGATGGTGACGATCCCGGCCGTGCCGCCGTACTCGTCGATGACCACGGCGCAGTGGTTGCGCTCCTGCTGCATCTCCCGCAGCAGGTCGCCCGCGTTCTTGGTGTCGGGGACGAACGTCGCGGGCCGCATGACCGTGGAGACCAGGTCGTTCTCGGCGTCCCGGTTGATGTGGGTGCGGCGGACCAGGTCCTTCAGGTAGACGATGCCGACGACGTCGTCCTCGTTGTCCCCGGTCACCGGGATGCGGGAGAAGCCGGAGCGCAGCGCCAGGGTCAGGGCCTGGCGGATGGTCTTGTACCGCTCGATGGAGACCAGGTCCGTGCGCGGGACCATCACCTCCCGCACAAGGGTGTCGCCGAGCTCGAAGACGGAGTGGACCATGCGCCGCTCGTCGTCCTCGATCAGGGACTCCTGCTCGGCGAGGTCGACCATGGCGCGCAGCTCGGCCTCGGAGGCGAAGGGGCCCTTGCGGAAGCCCTTGCCGGGTGTGAGCGCGTTGCCGATGAGGATCAGGAGCTGCGGCACCGGGCCCATCACGCGGGCCAGCGGCAGCAGCACGTACGCGGCGGCGGTCGCCGTGTTCAGCGGGTGCTGGCGGCCGATGGTGCGGGGCGAGACGCCGACGGCGACGTACGACACCAGCACCATCACGCCTATCGCGACCAGCAGGGCCGACCACGTCTCGGCGAACTCGTTCAGGCAGACGTACGTGACCATGACCCCGGCCGCCATCTCGCACGCGACCCGGATCAGCAGGGCCAGGTTCAGGTACCGGGTGGGGTCGGAGGCGACCTGGACCAGCTTGGCGGCGCCGCGCCGGCCGACCCGTACCGCCTCGGCGGCGCGGAAGCCGGAGACCCGGGCCAGGCCCGCTTCGGCGCACGCCGCCAGCCACGCGACCACGACCAGCGCGACCGCGCCGAGGATGAGCTGGGCGGTCATGAGACGGTCGGCGCCGGGGAGGGGCCCGTCAGGCCCTTCTCCGCGCGCCAGCCGTCGATGATCGCCGCCTGAAGCCCGAACATCTCGGCCTTCTCGTCCGGCTCCTCATGGTCGTACCCGAGCAGGTGCAGCACCCCGTGGACGGTGAGGAGCTGGAGCTCCTCGTCCATGGAGTGCTGCGTGGGGGCCTCCTGGCCCTGCTTGGTGGCGACCTCCGGGCAGAGCACGATGTCGCCGAGGAGGCCCTGCGGGGGCTCCTCGTCGTCCTTGGCCGGCGGGCGCAGCTCGTCCATCGGGAAGGACATGACGTCCGTCGGTCCCGGCAGGTCCATCCACTGGATGTGCAACTGCTCCATCGCCTCGGCGTCCACCACGATCACCGACAGCTCGGAGAGGGGGTGGATGCGCATGCGCGTGAGCGCGTACCGAGCAACGTCGAGGATCGCCTGTTCGTCGACCTCGGTGCCGGACTCGTTGTTGACGTCGATCGACATGGTGCTCGTGTGCTACTTCCCGTTTTGGTTGTCGTACTTCTCGTACGCGTCGACGATACGGCCGACGAGCTTGTGCCGTACGACATCGTTCGACGTGAGCATCGAGAAGTGGACGTCCTCGACCCCCTCCAGGATCTCCCGGACCTGGCGCAGACCGCTCTTGGTGCCGCCCGGAAGGTCGATCTGGGTGATGTCACCGGTGATGACGATCTTGGAGTCGAACCCGAGCCGGGTCAGGAACATCTTCATCTGCTCGGGATTCGTGTTCTGCGCCTCGTCCAGGATGATGAAGGCGTCGTTCAGCGTCCGGCCGCGCATGTACGCCAGCGGCGCGACCTCGATCGTGCCCGCCGCCATCAGGCGCGGGATCGAGTCGGGGTCGAGCATGTCGTGCAGCGCGTCGTACAGCGGCCGCAGGTACGGGTCAATCTTCTCGTAGAGCGTGCCGGGCAGGAAGCCGAGCCGCTCGCCCGCCTCGACGGCCGGCCGGGTCAGGATGATCCGGGTGACCTGCTTGGACTGGAGGGCCTGGACCGCCTTGGCCATCGCCAGGTACGTCTTGCCGGTACCGGCGGGGCCGATGCCGAACACGACCGTGTGCTTGTCGATCGCGTCGACGTACCGCTTCTGGTTGAGCGTCTTGGGGCGGATGGTGCGGCCGCGGCTGGAGAGGATGTTCTGGGTGAGGACCTCCGAGGGGGTCTCGACGGCCTTGCCGCCCGTCTCCTCCTTGAGCATCGCGATGGACCGCTCCACTGCGTCCTCCGTCATCGGCTGCCCGGTGCGGAGCACCAGCATCATCTCGTCGAACAGGCGCTGGATCAGGGCGACTTCCGTGGCGTCGCCGACCGCGCTGATCTCATTGCCGCGCACGTGGATGTCCGCCGCCGGGAACGCCTCTTCGATCACGCGCAGCAGGGCGTCGCCCGAGCCGAGCACGGTCACCATGGGGTGCTTCGCGGGGACCGTGAAATGGGCTCGTACCTGGTCTGTGGGTGTCTGCGTCATGGGCCGGCTCTCAGGCCTGCACATACCTCCGTTGCAGGGTTCTCGCTGCTCGACAACCTCTGGACATCCAGCCTACGTCGTGGCGCTGACAACCCCGAAGGCTTTTCCACCCACCCGCTGTTACGCCGACCGCCCGAAGCCGATGGTGGGCACGGCCCGCCGCAGCGGCCAGGGCCTGATGGGGGCGGGCAGCAGCGACTCCAGGAACGCGTACCGGCGCAGAGCCGCCGGGTCCTGGTCCGAGCAGCCCTGGACGTAGTCCCACCAGGCGGCGACCTCCACCCACCCCGGCGCGGACAGCGACCCGCCGAACTCCTGCACCGACAGGGCGGCGGTCAGCCCGGCGAAGGCGAGCCGGTCCGCGAGCGGCCACCCGGCGAGGGTGCCGGTGACGAACCCGGCGACGAAGACGTCCCCGGCGCCGGTCGGGTCGAGGGCGGCGACCTGGATGGCCGGGACCTCGGCGGTCTCGCCGGTCCCGCCGTCCACGGCGTAGGCACCCTCCGAACCGAGCGTGACCACGGCGAGCGGCACCTTGTCGGCGAGCGCGCGGGCGGCGGCGCGGGGGCAGGAGGTGCGGGTGTAGCGCATCGCCTCCTCGGCGTTGGGCAGGAACGCCTCGCAGTGGTCCAGGTCGGGCAGGGCGGCCAGGTCCCAGCGGCCGGTCTCGTCCCAGCCGACGTCGGCGAAGACGCGGGTGGCCTGGCGGGCCGCGTCGGTGACCCACTCCTCGGGGCGGCCGGGCGCGAGGGACGCGACGGCGGCACGCGCGCGTGGCGGGCACGCCGGGAGGGAGCCGTCCAGGGGCGGGGCCTCGTGGCCGTGGGACACCATGGTGCGCTCGCCCTCGTACGCCATGGAGACGGTCACCGGCGAGTGCCAGCCGGGCACGGTGCGCGACCGGGACAGGTCGATGCCCTCGCCCTGCTCCAGGGCGTCCCAGCAGTACTCGCCGTAGTGGTCGTCGCCGAAGGCCGCCGCCAGGGAGGTGCGCAGCCCGAGCCGGGCGAGGGCGGTGGCCATGTTGGCGACACCGCCGGGGCTGGAGCCCATGCCCCGCGCCCATGTCTCGGTGCCGCGCACGGGGGCGCTGTCCAGGCCGGTGAAGATGATGTCGAGGAAGACCGTGCCGGTGAGGAACACGTCGTACTCGGGGTCGGCGGGCGTGCGCAGCGCGTCCAAAGGGTCGATTCCGGCCGTGTGTTGCCGCTGCTGCTGCTCTCCTCTGGGTGTGGTCACGGCGGGCTCCCCGGTCGCGGTACGGATCAGGACAGTGTGCCCGATTCCCGCCGCTCGCGAAGGGCGCCGGCGTGCGGGAAACAGGTGCGCTTACCCGTCCTCCCACCACACAAACACTTCGTGACTCAGATCACATGTCGATGAGGCCTTCTCGCCTTCTCGCGCGACCGGCCGGCTTGATACAAATTGGCCCGCGTTCCCGTGCACGTTCCCGTACGACACCGGGCGCTCCACCCCTTTCCCCCTTCGCCCTGTTCGGGAACGCCCATGCCCTCGCGCCAGCGCGCCCTGTGGCCGCTCGTCGCCGTGTTCACGGCCGGTTACCTCGCCGCGTACCTCCTGCCGACCGTCGTCGGCCGTCTCTCCGCCGGTCTCGGACTGACCCCGGCCCAGGCCGGTCTGGTCGGCTCCGGCCTGCTCCTCGGCTCCGCCGCCGCGGGCTTCACGCTCGCGTCCCGCGTGGACCGGTACGGGCCGCGCCAACTGGCCCGGGCGGGCCTGCTGCTGGCGGTGGCCGGCTACGGCTGCGCCGCCCTCGCCCCGGCCGTCCCGCCGGTCGTGGCGGGCGCGGTGGCCGGCGGCTTCGGCTCCGGTACGGCGACGGCGGTCGCGGCCGCCGGGATCGCGGGGCGGCGCGACCCGCACCGCGCCTCGACGCTGGGCCTGCTGTCGGTGTCGGCCACGGCGGGCGCCCTGTACCTGACGCTTCCGCACCTGGGCGGCGGGCACTCGCTGCCGTTCGCGTCGCTGGCGCTGGTCGCGGCGGCCGTGTGGCCGGCGACGGGGCGGCTGGAGACGGGCCACGACACGGGTGAGGCCCGGGAGGCGGGGGCGCCGCTGCCCCGGCCGCGCGCGGGCCTGGTGCTGGCGGGCGCGATGGTGTGCTGGTCCATGGCGCAGAACGCCCTGTGGGGCGTCAGCGGCCGGATCGGGCTCACCCAGGCGGGCCTGAGCGAGGTGACCGTCGGGGCGGTGTTCGCGGCGGCGCTCGGCGCGGGGCTGCTGGGCGTCACGGCGGCCGGCGCGCTGGGCGCCCGGCTCGGGCGGGCGGTGCCGATCGGCCTCGGTACGGTGCTGATCGCCGGCTGCATCGTGCTGACGTCCGCCGCCGAGGGCCTGGCGTCCTTCGCGGCCGGCGAGGTCCTATGGAACGCCTGCTACCCGGTCGTCCTGTCGTACCTGATCGGCCTGGCCGCCTCCCTGGACCCGCGCGGCCGCTGGGCGGTGCTGGCGGGCTCGGCGTCCTCGCTGGGCGTGGCCTGCGGCCCGGTCACCGGCAGCGTCCTGTCGGACCTGGCCGGCTACCCGGGCATGGGCCTGGTGCTGGGCGCCCTCCTGCTGCTGCTCGCCGTCCCGCTGACCGCCGTGGCCCTGCACACCTCGGGCCGCCCGCTGGTGCCGGGCGCCGTCCGCCGCCGGGGCGGTGCCCCCGCCGCGGTCGTCGCGGGCACCACGGGCGCGGCGGCGGGCCTGGCCGCCCCGCAGATCGGCGCGCCCGAGCAGCCGGTCACCGAGTTCCCGGTCCGCTCCCTGGCCCCGCTGCTCGTCCGCCGCCGCACCTACCGCCCGGCGGGCCCGCGCTGACCGGGGCGGTCAGTCGAACTCGTACGCCTCGACCTCGGCGAGGTACCGGGAGCGCCGCTCCTCGTCGTGGTCCAGGAAGGACGCCAGGAACGAATTGCGGGCCAGCTCGCGCAGTTGCTCCTCGCCCAGCCCCAGCGCCTCGTGGACCGCGTGGAAGGTGTCGCCGACGTATCCGCCGAAGTAGGCCGGGTCGTCGGAGTTCACGGTCACCAGCAGCCCCGCCGCCATCATGGCGGGCAGCGGGTGGTCCTCCAGGACGTCGATGGCGCGCAGCCGGACGTTCGACAGCGGGCACAGCGTCAGCGGCACCCGGTCCCGTGCCAGGCGCTCGACCAGCTCCTGGTCCTCCACCGCCCGCAGCCCGTGGTCGATCCGCTCGACGCCCAGGACGTCCAGGGCCTCGCGGATGTACGCGGGCGGGCCCTCCTCGCCCGCGTGCGCGACCTTCCGCAGCCCGAGCGCCCCGGCCGCCTCGTACACCTCGGCGAACTTCGACGGCGGGTGGCCCACCTCCGCCGAGTCCAGGCCGACGCCCACGATGTGGCGGAGGTACGGCTTCGCGGCTTCCAGCGTCTCCATCGCCGACTCGGCCGGCCGGTCACGCAGGAAGCACATGATGAGCTGCGTGGAGATGCCGTGCCGCTCCTCGCCGCGCTCCAGCGCCCGGGCCAGGCCCTCGATCACCGTGCCGATCGGCACGCCGCGCTCGGTGTGCGCCTGCGGGTCGAAGAAGATCTCGGCGTGCCGTACGCCCTGCCGCGCGGCCCGCTCCAGGTAGGCGTCCGCGAGGTCGGTGAAGTCGTCTGCCGTGTGCAGCACGGCCATCAGCCCGTAGTACAGGTCCAGGAAGGACTGGAGGTCGCTGAAGAGGTACGCCTTGCGCAGCTCCTCGGTGTCGGCGTACGGCAGCTCGACCCCGTTGCGCGCGGCGAGCGCGAAGGCGAGCTCGGGTTCGAGGGTGCCCTCGATGTGGAGGTGCAGTTCTGCCTTGGGGATCGCTTCGGGGAGGTGCATGGGATGCCTGGGCCTTACTGGCGCGTGGCCTTACGGGTGGCGTTTGGGGAGGGGGACGCGGATCAGGTCGTGGGCGACGGTCAGCTCACCGTCGAAACCGGCCGCCCGCGCCTGCTGTTCGAACAGGTCGGGGTCGCTGTAGCGCTGCGAGAAGTGGGTGAGGACGAGGTGGCGTACGCCCGCCTGCTGGGCGACCACGGCCGCCTGTCCGGCCGTCAGGTGGCCGTGGTCCTCGGCGAGGAGGACGTCCTCGTCGAGGAACGTCGACTCGATGACCAGCATGTCGCAGCCCTCGGCGAGCGCGTGGACGCCGTCGCACAGCCGGGTGTCCATGACGAACGCGAACCGCTGCCCGCGCCGTACCTCGCTGACGTCCTCCAGGCGCACCCCGCCCAGCGCGCCCTCGCGCTGGATGCGGCCCACGTCCGGGCCCTTGATGCCGTGCGCGGCGAGCCTCTCGGGCAGCATGCGGCGCCCGTCGGGCTCGGTCAGCCGGTAGCCGAACGACTCGACGGGGTGCGACAGACGGCGGGCCTCCAGGGTGTACACGGGGCTCGCGGCGAGCACCCCGTCGGCGGCGACCGGCGCCTCGACGAGCTTCACCGTCTCGCGGTAGGCCGTCGCGTACCGCAGCCGGTCGAAGAAGCGCTGCCCGCTCGCCGGGTAGTGCGCGGTGACCGGGTGCGGCACCTGGTCGAGGTTGATGCGCTGGATCACCCCGGCGAGGCCCAGGGAGTGGTCGCCGTGGAAGTGGGTGACGCAGATGCGGTCGATGTCGTGCGCGGCGACCCCGGCGCGCAGCATCTGGCGCTGGGTGCCCTCGCCCGGGTCGAAGAGGATGCCCTCGCCGTCCCAGCGCAGCAGGTAGCCGTTGTGGTTGCGGTGTCGGGTGGGCACCTGGCTGGCGGTGCCCAGCACGACGAGTTCTCGTACGGACATGACGGGGTGACTATCCGGGGGGCCAGTTCAGGCCGCGGCCGCCGAGCACGTGGGCGTGCGCGTGCCAGACGGTCTGCCCGGCGCCGGTGCCGGTGTTGAAGACGACGCGGTAGCCGGTGCCGTCGACCTTCTCGTCCGCCGCGACGTGCCCGGCCTCGCGCAGCACGTCCGCCGCGAGCTCCGGCGCGGCGGCGGCCAGTGCGGCGGCGTCCGGGTAGTGCGCCTTGGGGATGACCAGGACGTGCGTCGGCGCCTGCGGGTTGATGTCGCGGAAGGCGACGGTCGTCTCCGACTCGCGGACGATCGTGGCCGGGACCTCCCCCGCCACGATCTTGCAGAACAGACAGTCGCTCTGATGCGGCTCTCCGGCCATGTCCTGGTCCTTTCTGTCACCGACTGCGTACGAGGGCACTCTATCGGCGGCCGGGCGCGCGTCTGTTGAGCGCGGACCTGCTGACCCAGTACGTGATGACCACGCCCCAGAACAGCGGCGCGCCGAGCCCGGCGACCACGCCCGCGGTCAGCATGGGCAGCGCCAGGGTGACCAGCGAGTGCAGGCCGAGCAGCCCGACCGCGCCGGCCATCCACAGCACCGGTGGGCACCGGCGGGATATCAGCAGCATGGGGCGCCGCAGCCGAGGGGGCACGCGCCGCCGCAGCCACAGTGCCCAGCCGGCCCACAGCGCCACGTACACGGCGACGCCGACGAGCTCGGCCACCATGGCGCCCGTGCCGGAGCCGCCGGTGCGGAGCTGGGCCGATCCGATACTGGCGGCGATGAACCCGCCCAGGGCGACCCAGCGGGCGCCCGCCGCCGTGCCCCAGGCCATGGTCTCCAGGTTGAAGCGGGCCTCGCGGTCGTCCAGGTCGAGCGCGGCGGAGTCGACGAACCCTTCGGCGGCCCTGGTCCACGCCCCGCGCCGGTACCAGCGGCGGCGCAGGTGCAGCAGGGACAGGTTGTTGTGCGCCTCGCTGCTCTCCGGGTTGAGGCGCAGGGCGTTCTCGTAGGCCTTCTCGGCGGTGCGGTAGTCCTTGAGCTGGTACGCGGTCAGGCCGAGCAGGAAGTGGGTGGCGTCCTCCTCGGGGCCCAGCTCGACGGAGCGGAGGGCGAGCGCGTACGCCTCGCGGCGCCGCGCCGGGTGGTCGGAGCGGGCGAGGATCGTGCCGAGGACGTGGTAGCCGCTCCAGTGGTGCGGTACGAGGGCGAGGCCGCGCCGGGCGGAGTCCTCGGCGGCCGCCCACTGGGGCCCGCCGGCCGGCCCGTGGGCGAGCAGGTCGGCGCGGAGGAACCACGCCGACGGCAGCTCGGGGTCGGCGCGCAGCGCCTCGTCGGCCAGGCGCAGCGCCTCCGCGCGGTCACCGAGGTGGCGGCGGCAGCGGGCGAGCAGGGCGAGCGCGTGGGCGTCGTCCGGGTGCTGGGCGAGGTGCTGCGCGGTGAGGGCGGCGGCCTGCTCGTACCGCTCCAGGTCGTACAGCGCCTCGGCCCGTTCCAGCGTCATCGGCTGCGAGGCGGGCGGGGTGGGCGGGGTGGCCGGGGTGGTCACAGCTTGCGCTTCCTCTTCAGGTACGCGAGGAGGTCGTCGTACATGCCGCCGTCGTTGGCGAAGGTCGCCACATTGCGGGCGGCGGAGAACCAGGGCTCGGTGGACGGCCGGATCTGCCTGGCCGCGCCCATCAGGTCCTTCATGTTGATCATCCGTACGGTGCCGGTGCGGGCAGAGTCGAGCAGCGCGGCCTCGGCGGCGCTCTCGCAGACGTGGGCGAGGTCGGCGCCGGAGAAGTCCTCGGTGGCCTTGACGAGCTTGCCGAGGTCGACCGACTCGATGGGGCGGTCGCGCAGGTGGTAGCGGAGGATCGCGTCCCGCGCGGCGGCGTCGGGCGGCAGGACGAGCAGGGTGCGGTCGAGGCGGCCGGGCCGGCGCAGGGCGATGTCCACGTCCCAGGGGACGTTGGTGGCGGCGAGGACGAACACGCCCTCGTTGCTGTCGGCGGCGATACCGTCCAGTTCGGTCAGGAGCTGGTTGACGACGTTGCGCAGCCCGCTGTGGTGACTGCGGCTGCGCTTGGCGCCCAGCGCGTCGAGTTCGTCGAGGAAGACGACGCAGGGGGCCTGGGCGCGGGCGGTCTCGAAGATGTCGTGGACGTTCTTCTCGGAGGCGCCGATGTACATGTCGAGGATGTCGCTGAGCGAGATCGACAGGAAGCTCGCGCCGAGTTCACCGGCGACCGCGCGGGCGATGAACGTCTTGCCGCAGCCGGGCGGCCCGTACAGCAGCAGGCCGCCGCGCAGGCTCTTGCCGTACAGCTTGCGCAGCTCGGGGTTGCGCATGGGCGCCAGGAACGCGGCCTCCAGCCGGTCCTTGACCTCCTGCATGCCGCCGACGTCCGCGAGCCGGACCGCGCCGGGCGCGTCCACCTCCCAGGCGTCGGCGCCGCCCGGGTCGTCGCCGAGGCCGTCGACGGTGAGGGGCGCCTCGGTGCCCTCGACGAACCGGGGCGGCACGATGTCGCCGACCTCCTGCTCGGCGGCTGCCCAGTCGAACTCGTCGCGGTGCTCCGGGGCTTGGGGTGCTCGCGGTGCCGGGCGGGGCGCTTCGGGGAGTCCCATGGCACGCGTCATCAGCGCGCGGGCGTCCGCGTCGCCGGGCGCGTGCTGGAGGGCGACGGCCGCCTCGGTCACGGCTTCGTCGTTGCGCCCCGCCTGGAGCAGGAGTTCGGCGAGGTGCAGCCGCAGGGGAACGTCGTCGGGCGCGGCGGCGACGGCGGCGCGCAGGCTGCGGAGGAGAGGAGACTCGTCGGACATGCCGCCACCCTACGAATTGGGTACGACAATCGGCCCGGTGCCCCCCTACTGTGGGCGCGATGAGACGAGATCGCGTCCCGCGGCGGCTGGTCGTGGACGGCACGACCTGGCTGTGGTCGGTGGGGCATCAACACCCCCCGTGCCGCGAACTGCTGACGCTGCGCCGCGCCGACGCGCGCCACGCCCAACTGCGGCTGGTCTTCCGTGACATGCGGGGACGCGTGACCCAGGGCGGCTACTGGCCGTCGGGGTCGGTGGGCGACATCCACGGCCACGACCTCAACCTGCACGAGCCGGGCGTCGTTCGCCGCCTTCTCGGCGAGGCCGCGTCGTGCGGCCTGCTGCCGACCGCACACGGCATTCACGAGGCCGACGGCTGGCCCCTGTTCGACACGCTGGTCGCCTGAAACGACGGGGGTTTTCAGGACCAGCGGCCGGTGCGGCCCAGCAGCAGGGCCGTGGCGGCCGTTCCGGCGGTCGAAGTGCGCAGTACGCTGCGGCCGAGTCGGTACGGCTTCGCGCCGGCCTCGGCGAACGCCGCCAGCTCGTCGGGCGCCACGCCCCCTTCGGGGCCCACCACGAGCACGATGTCACCGGTGGCGGGCAGTTCGGCGGCCGCCAGCGGCTCGGCGCCCTCCTCGTGGAGGACGGCCGCGAAGTCGGCGGCGGCGAGCAGCTCGGCGACCCGCTTGGTCGACGCCGCGTCCGCGACGTCCGGGAAGCGGAGCCGGCGCGACTGCTTGCCCGCCTCCCGCGCGGTGGCCCGCCACTTGCCGAGCGCCTTCAGGCCACGGTCGCCCTTCCACTGCGTGATGCAGCGGGACGCCGCCCACGGCACGATCGCGTCGACGCCCGTCTCCGTCATGGTCTCCACCGCGAGCTCGCCCCGGTCGCCCTTGGGCAGGGCCTGGACGACGGTGATACGGGGGCTGGGCGCGGGCTCCGTACGTACCTCCGTCACCGCCACGTCGAGGCGGTCCTTGCCCTCGACGGCCGCGACCGTGCCGTACGCGCCGGTGCCGGCGCCGTCCGTCAGGACGATCTCCTCGCCGACCCGCAGCCGCCGTACCGACACGGCGTGCCGCCCCTCGGGCCCGTCGAGCGTGACGGCCCCGGGCGTGCCCGGCACGTGGTCGACCAGGAAGACGGGGGCGGTCATGACGCCACGCCCCGCAGCGCGAGGGCGGCCACCGCCGCGTCCAGCTCTGCGTTGAGGACCTCCACCAGGCGCCCGGCGGGCAGGTCGCGCGCCATCCGGTGGCCCTGCCCGGCCCACAGTGCCATGCCCTGCGGGTCGCCCGCCTTGGCGGCGGCCTTGCGCAGCCCGCTCGTCAGGTGGTGCACCTCGGGGTACGCGGCCGGGGCGTACGGGCCGTGCTCGTGCATGAACCGGTTGACCAGGCCCCGCGCGGGGCGCCCCGAGAACGCGCGCGTCAGCTCGGTGCGGACGAACAGCGGGTTGGTCATGGCCTGCTTGTGCAGGGCGTGCGCGCCCGACTCGGGGCACACCAGGAACGCCGTGCCGAGCTGCGCGGCCTCGGCGCCAGCCGCGAGGACGGCGGCGATCTGGTTGCCGCGCATCAGGCCGCCCGCGGCGACGACCGGCAGCGGTACCGCCTCCCGCACCAGCGGGATCAGCGACAGCAGCCCCGTGCCGGTCCCGCCGGCCTCCGGGTCGTCGCGGTGCGTGCCCTGGTGCCCGCCGGCCTCGACGCCCTGGACGCACAGGGCGTCGGCGCCCGCGTACTGCGCGGCCTGTGCCTCCTCGACCGACGTGACCGTCACGACGGTGACCGTCCCGGCCCGCCTGAACGCGGCCACCGTCTGGCGGCTCGGGCACCCGAAGGTGAACGACACCACCGGCACCGGGTCGTCCAGCAGGACGGCCAGCTTGGCCTCGTACCCGTCGTCCCGCCCGGCGTCGGGGTCGCCGAGGGGCGTGTCGTACCAGTTGGCCTCACCGGCGAGCTGGTGCCGGTACACGTCGACGGCGGCGGGGTCGGCCTGCCCGGGCTGCGGCATGAACAGGTTGACGCCGAAGGGCCGCGAGGTCAGGCCGCGCAACTGCTTGATCTCCTGGTACATGCCGTCGGCGGTCTTGTACCCGGCGGCGAGGAAACCCAGGCCGCCGGCGTCGGACACGGCCGCGACGAGCTGCGGACAGGAGGCGCCACCCGCCATGGGGGCCTGCACGATCGGGTACCGGCAGAGATCGGTCAGTGCGGAGGACATGCACGCATGGTGTCACGCCCCCGCGCCCGTACCGAACCCCGGGCCCGCGCGCCCGGCACCCGCCTCGTGCGGAACGGCCTAGCGGCCGTTGAACGCGTCCTTGAGGCGGGAGAACAGGCCCTGCTGCCCCGGCTGGAACTGACCCGTGGGCCGCTCCTCGCCCCTCAGCTTGGCCAGCTCCCGCAGCAGCCGCTCCTGCTCCGGGTCCAGCTTCGACGGCGTCTGGACCTCGACGTGCACGATGAGGTCACCGCGCCCGCCGCCCCGCAGGTGCGTGACACCGCGCCCGTGCAGCGGGATCGACTGGCCCGACTGCGTACCGGGCCGGATGTCGACCTCCTCCATGCCGTCGAGCGTCTCCAGCGGCACCTTCGTACCGAGCGCGCCCGCCGTCATCGGGATCGTCACCGTGCAGTGCAGGTCGTCGCCGCGCCGCTGGAAGACCGGGTGCGGCAGCTCGTGGATCTCGACGTACAGGTCGCCCGCCGGGCCACCGCCAGGGCCGACCTCGCCCTCGCCGGCGAGCTGGATGCGGGTGCCGTTGTCCACACCGGCCGGGATCTTGACCGTGAGCGTACGGCGGGAGCGGACCCGGCCGTCGCCCGCGCACTCCGGGCACGGGGTGGGGACCACGGTGCCGAAGCCCTGGCACTGGGGGCAGGGGCGGGACGTCATGACCTGGCCCAGGAAGGACCGGGTGACCTGGGAGACCTCGCCACGGCCGCGGCACATGTCGCACGTCTGGGCCGACGTACCGGGCGCCGCGCCCTCGCCGGAACACGTCGTACAGACGACGGCCGTGTCGACCTGGATGTCCTTGGTCGTGCCGAAGGCCGCCTCCTGGAGCTCGACCTCCAGACGGATCATGGCGTCCTGGCCGCGCCGGGTGCGCGACCGGGGGCCGCGCTGGGACGCCGTACCGAAGAAGGCGTCCATGATGTCGGAGAAGTTGCCGAAGCCACCCGCGCCGAAGCCACCCGCGCCCGCGCCGCCGCCGGAGGCGGACAGCGGGTCACCGCCGAGGTCGTAGACCTGCTTCTTCTGCGGGTCCGACAACACCTCGTAGGCGGCGTTGATCTCCTTGAACCGCTCCTGCGTCTTCGGATCGGGGTTGACGTCCGGGTGCAGCTCGCGGGCGAGCCTCCGGAACGCCTTCTTGATCTCGTCCTGGGACGCGTCGCGGCGCACGCCGAGTACGGCGTAATAGTCCGTGGCCACTTACGACTCCGCCAGGATCTGTCCGACGTAACGTGCCACTGCGCGTACCGCTCCCATCGTTCCGGGGTAGTCCATGCGGGTCGGTCCGACCACGCCGAGTTTGGCGACTGCCTCGTCGCCCGAACCGTAGCCGACCGCGACGACGGACGTGGAGTTGAGCCCCTCATGGGCGTTCTCGTGCCCGATACGTACGGTCATGGCCGAGTCCTTGGCCTCGCCGAGCAGCTTGAGGAGCACCACCTGCTCCTCCAGCGCCTCCAGCACCGGCCGGATCGTCAGCGGGAAGTCGTGCCCGAAGCGGGTGAGATTGGCGGTACCGCCGATCATCAGCCGCTCCTCGGTCTCTTCCACGAGCGTCTCCAGCAGCGTGGCCAGCACCGTGGAGACCGTGCCCCGGTCCTCCGCCTCGAAGGACTCGGGAAGGTCCTGCACCAACTGCGGTACGTCCGTGAAGCGGCGTCCCACGACGCGGCTGTTCAGCCGCGCCCGCAGATCCGCGACGGACGTCTCGCCGAACGGCGCGGGGCAGTCGACCATGCGCTGCTCCACGCGCCCGGTGTCGGTGATCAGGACGAGCATCAGCCGGGCGGGGGCCAGCGACAGCAGTTCCACGTGGCGCACGGTGGAGCGCGTCAGGGACGGGTACTGCACGACCGCGACCTGCCGGGTGAGCTGCGCGAGCAGCCGTACCGTGCGGCCGACGACGTCGTCGAGGTCGACGGCTCCGTCCAGGAAGTTCTGGATGGCACGCCGCTCCGGCGTCGACAGCGGCTTGACGCCGGCGAGCTTGTCGACGAAGAGGCGGTAGCCCTTGTCCGTGGGGATGCGGCCCGCGCTGGTGTGGGGCTGGGCGATGAAGCCCTCCTCCTCCAGCACCGCCATGTCGTTGCGCACGGTGGCGGGCGAGACGCCGAGGTTGTGGCGCTCCGTGAGGGCCTTCGACCCGACGGGCTCCTCGGTGCCGACGTAGTCCTGGACGATGGCGCGCAGCACCTCGAGTCTGCGTTCGCTGAGCATCGCGCGCACCTCCGTCTGGCTGTGGTTCCTTCTGCTTGGCTGGCACTCGCGATGCCCGAGTGCCAGTTGTCCCCGGCCAGTGTACGGCGCCGGGGTACGCCCCCGGCAAGGGCGGCGGGCCACGCTACCGCGAGACGGCGCTGGTGGTTGCCGATAGCGTCGCGGTATGGACGTCAGTTGGGAAGACTTCGGATGGGAGCGTCTCGCCGACGGGATCGGCCGCAGGAGGCTGCCGGTGTGGGACGCGACCACGGCGTTGGTGGTCGGCGAGGACCGGGCCCTGCTGTTCGACACGGGCGCCACGCTCCGTGAGGGCGCCGAGATCCGGGCACAGGCGCAGGCGCTGATGGGCGGCCGGAGAGTGACGCACATCGCACTGAGTCACCCCCATTTCGATCATGTGCTCGGCACGGCGGCGTTCGCGGGGGCGGAGGTCTTCGGGGCGGTCGGCGTCGACACCGTACTGACCAAGGACCGCGAGGGGCTGCGCCGCGACGCCGTACGGCACGGGGTCGCCGAGGCGGACGCCGTCGAGGCGACGGACGTGCTGGTGGCCCCGCACCACCTGGTGTGCGGCGAGTGGACGCTGGAGCTGGGCGGGCGGCAGGTGCTGCTGGCCAACGTGGGCCCGGGCCACAGCGGCCACGACCTGGCCGTGCTCGTACCGGGCTCCCAGGAGGTCGTCCTGTGCGGCGACCTGGTGGAGGAGTCGGGCGACCCGCAGGCCGGGCCGGACGCCATCCCGTCGCGCTGGCCGGCCGCCCTGGACCGGCTGCTGGACCTGGGCGGAGAGGACGCCGTGTACGTCCCGGGGCACGGTGCCGTCGTCGACGCCGCCTTCGTGCGCGCCCAACGCGATGAACTGGCCCGCCGGTTCGGGGTGTCGTAGCGTCTGCCGAATGCGCGCTTACGACCCTGACCTGACGCCGCCGTGGAAGAAGTCCGGGCCCGCTCCCGAGGTGCCCGCCGACCCCGATCTGGTGGTCGAGGAGGTGAGCACCGGGTTCTGCGGGGCGGTGATCCGCTGCGAGGCGGGCACGGTGACCCTGGAGGACCGGTTCGGCAAGCACCGGGTGTTCCCGCTGGCGCCGAGGGGCTTCCTCCTGGAGGGGCGCCCGGTCACCCTGGTCCGCCCTGTGGCGGCTCCTGCCCGCCCGTCCCGCACCGCCTCGGGCTCCATCGCCGTCCCGGGCGCACGCGCGCGTGTCGCCCGTGCGGGGCGCATCTATGTGGAGGGCCGCCACGACGCGGAACTGGTCGAGCGGGTGTGGGGCGACGACCTGCGCGTCGAGGGCGTGGTCGTCGAGTACCTGGAGGGCGTCGACGACCTCCCCGCCATCGTCCGGGACTTCGGCCCGGGCCCCGACGCCCGCCTCGGCGTCCTGGTGGACCACCTGGTCCCCGGCTCCAAGGAGTCCCGCATCGCGGCCTCCGTCACCGACGCCCACACCCTGGTCGTGGGCCACCCGTACATCGACATCTGGCAGGCCGTGAAGCCCTCCTCCCTGGGCATCCCCGCCTGGCCCTCCGTCCCCCACGGCCAGGACTGGAAAACGGGCGTCTGCCGCGCCCTGGGCTGGCCCACGAACACGGGCGCGGCCTGGCAGCACATCCTGTCGCGGGTCACCTCGTACAAGGACCTGGAGCCTGCGCTGCTGGGGAGGGTGGAGGAGCTGATCGACTTCGTGACGGCGCCGTAGACCGCTGCGCGGGCCCCTAGTCCACCAGGTCCCGCACCACCGCGTCCGCCAGCAGCCGCCCCCGCAGCGTCAGCACGGCCCGCCCCTGGGCGTAAGGACCGGGGTCCAGGAGCCCGTCACTTACCGCGCGCTCGGCGGCGGCCAGGCCCGCGGGCCTGAGCAACGACAGCTCGCAGCCCTCCCGCAGCCGCAGCTCCAGCAGCACCCGCTCCACCCGCCGGTCCTCCTCCGACAGGACCTCACGCCCCGCCCCCGGGGAGCGCCCCTCCGCGAGGGCGGCGGCGTACGCGCCCGGGTGCTTCACGTTCCACCACCGCACGCCCCCCACGTGGCTGTGCGCGCCGGGCCCCGCGCCCCACCAGTCGGCGCCGCGCCAGTACAGCTCGTTGTGCAGGCACCGCCCCGCGTCCGAGGTGGCCCAGTTGGACACCTCGTACCAGGAGAACCCGGCCCGGGACAGCACGTCCTCCGCGATCAGGTAGCGGTCCGCGTGGACGTCGTCGTCCGTCATCGGCACCTCGCCGCGCCGGATGCGCCGCGCGAGCTGGGTGCCCTCCTCCACGATCAGGGCGTACGCGCTGACATGGTCCGGCCCCGCGCCGATCGCCGCGTCGAGCGAGGCCCGCCAGTCGTCGTCGCTCTCCCCCGGCGTGCCGTAGATCAGGTCGAGATTGACGTGCTCGAAGCCCGCCGCGCGCGCCTCCGCGACGCACGCCTCCGGCCGCCCGGGCGTATGCGTACGGTCGAGCACCTTCAGGACGTGCTGCCGGGCGCTCTGCATGCCGAAGGAGATCCGGTTGAAGCCGCCCTCGCGCAGCTCGGCGAGGTAAGCGGGGCCGACGGACTCCGGGTTCGCCTCGGTGGTGATCTCGGCGTCGTCCGCGAGCCCGAACTCGTCCCGGATGGCGCCGAGCATCGCCACGAGGTCGGCGGCGGCGAGCAGCGTGGGCGTACCGCCACCGACGAAGACCGTCCGGACCGGCCGGGGGTCGTCGCCCAGGACCTTCCGCGCCAGCCGCACTTCCTCCGTCAGCGTGGCGGCGTAGTTGTCGCGGGAGGCGAGCACGCCGCCGGAGCCGCGCAGCTCGGTGGCGGTGTAGGTGTTGAAGTCGCAGTAGCCGCAGCGGGTCGCGCAGTACGGCACGTGCAGATAGAACCCGAGCGGCCGCTCACCGGCCCCGAGCAGGGCGGACGCGGGCAGCGCGCCGTCCTCGGGCATGGGCTCACCATCGGGCAGTACGGAAGGCATACCCCCCATTGTCCGTCACCGCGCCCCCTACCGGGTCTGGAGCACCAGCAGGGCGAGGTCGTCGCGTACGGGCGTCTCGCCGAAGGTGTGGACCGCCCGCCGGATGCGGTCGGCGACCTCCCGCGCGGGCAGCCCGGCGCAGCTCGCGAGGGCCTCGGCGAGGCCGTCCCCGTCGTCGAACATCCGGCCCGTGCGGGAGCGGCGCTCGGTGACGCCGTCGGTGACGCACAGGAGGGTGTCGCCGGGCGCGAGGTGGAAGGTGTGGCTCTCGTACCCGACGTCGTCCACGACGCCGAGCAGCACCTGGGGCGCCGCCGCGGGCGTCACGGTGCCGTCCGGGCGCAGGAGGAGCGGCAGGGGGTGGCCGGCGCAGGCGAGGGTGCAGCGGGCGCCGCCGCCCTCCTCGGGGGCGAGCGGCACGAGCTCGCCGTACAGGAGGGACAGGAACCGCGACTGGGGCTGCTGCGGGGGCTGCGGGGCGCCGGGCAGGTCACCGGGCAGATCACCGGCGGCGGCGACCATGGAGGCGGCGGCTTCGGCGGCCTCGGTGGCGTCGTCGAGGAGGAGCCGGTTCAGCCGGTCGAGGACCTGGCCAACCTGGTGGTCCTCGCGGGCGAGCAGCCGCAGCCAGGGGCGGGCGAGGCCGGTGACGACGGCGGCCTCAGGGCCGCTGCCCTGGACGTCGCCGAGCATGAAGCACCAGCGCCGCGCTCCCGGCCCGGCCTGGAACACGTCGTAGAAGTCGCCGCCCGCGAGACCGTCGTCGCTGGGCTCGTACACGACGCAGCTCTCGACGCCCGGGATCTGCGCCACCTGGCTGGGGAGCAGCCCGCGCTGGAGGACCCGGCTGATGGTGACCTGGCGGGTGT
This sequence comes from Streptomyces sp. NPDC049837, assembly GCF_040674455.1. Lineage (NCBI taxonomy): Bacteria > Bacillati > Actinomycetota > Actinomycetes > Kitasatosporales > Streptomycetaceae > Streptomyces > Streptomyces sp. NPDC049837. The sequence goes on from NZ_JBFAMP010000006.1 coordinate 457,018, forward strand.
AGCGGCGGGCGGCGCCGATGGCGAGGGCGACGCGGCGCGCGAAGTCCTCGACGAGGGTGGTGACGGCGTCGGGGATACGGCCCCGCCCGCGCCGCCCGAGCATCAGCGTGCCGAGCGCGTGGCCGCCCACGACCAGCCGGTACGCGAGCGCGGTTCCGCCCGCCGTACCGCCACCCGGGCTGTCGGGCTCCGGTGACGGCCACGGGACCGGCACCGGGCCGGGGCGGGCCGGCTCCGGCATGTGGGGCGGTTCCTTCTCCAGGACCGCGCGCAGCGTCTCCAGCGCCGACTCTTCGGCGTGCCACACCCGCGCCAGGCGCGGCGCGCCGCCCTCCGCGCCGTCGTCCTCCAGCCAGAAGGCGCACCAGTCGGCCAGGCGCGGCACCAGGAGCTGGCCGGCGAGCGCGGCGACGAGGTCCTCGTCCAACTGGCCGGCGAGCAGGTCGGACGCCTCGGCGAGGAACGACAGCGCCCCGCGGCCGGCCCACTCGTGGTCGTCGCGCACCACCCGGCGCGGCGCCGGGGCGAGGATCTCGGCGGCGCGCAGCCCGCGCTGGATCGCCGGCTCGGCGCCGGGTACGGGGCAGGTGTCCCAGCCGTCGAGGGGGAGGCGCGCCCAGACGGTCTTGAGGCCGGGGCGGTAGGTGATGCCCCAGCATTCGGCGAGGGCGGCGACGAGCTGGAGCCCGCGACCGTACTCGTCCAGGCCGTCGTCGTCCTCCCGGTGGTGGTGCTCGTGGCGGACGGTACGGGTGGGGTGATGGTCGGAGACTTCGAGGACGAGGGCGGCGGGCCGGCCGTCGGCGGGGTCCTCGAGCCGGAAGAGGAGTTCGACGGTGGTGCCGGCGTGGACGACGGCGTTGGTGACGAGTTCGCCGACCACCAGGACGGCGTCGTCGGCGACCCGGTCGTTGATCGTCGCGGCGGCGGGCAGGGCCAGGCCGGTCCAGTCCGCGAGCGCGGCGCGCACGAAGCGGCGGGCGGCGGACGGCGCGAGCGGGTTCCCCGGCAGGCTGGTGCGTGTGACGGTGTGGCTCGGGGGCGGTTGGTGGGGCGGCAGCAGCAATTCACCGGTGGTCGCGCGCTGTGTCGGGAAGGACCCTGTCGGAAAGGACCCCACGTGCGGCTCCTCGTCGGCTCCTGGTCGGCTCGTGGTGCGGACACCGACAGGGTGACAGATCGAGCACGCCCATAAGCGCGGAGTCATCGAACTCGCCCACGGGAACCCGCCCGCGCGAACCCGTATACGCGAAATCGCGCACGGGAAGCCGCTTACGGGAAGCCGCGCACGCGAACTCGCGCAGGGTGAAATCGCGCAAGGGGCTCTCGCGCACGCGAACGGGGCCGCGCGCCGTGGCGCGGCCCCGTTCGCCGTACGTCGGCTCAGACTTCCCTGGTCCCCGCGTACATCTCGTCGATGAGGTGCTTGTACTCGCGCTCGACGACGGGGCGCTTCAGCTTGAGGCTCGGCGTCAGCTCACCGTGCTCGATGTCGAGGTCGCGCGGCAGCAGCCGGAACTTCTTGATGGTCTGCCAGCGCTGGAGCCCCTCGTTGAGCCGGTCCACATAGCCCTGGACGAGCTGGTTGGCCTCCGGAGTGGCGACGACCTCGGCGTACGACTTGCCGCCCAGGCCGTGCTCCTCGGCCCACCCGAGGATGGCGGGCTCGTCGAGTGCGATGAGCGCGGTGCAGAAGTTCCGGTCGGCGCCGTGGACCAGGATGTTGGAGACGAACGGGCAGACCGCCTTGAACTGTCCCTCGACCTCCGCCGGGGCGATGTACTTGCCGCCGGACGTCTTGATCAGGTCCTTCTTGCGGTCGGTGATACGGAGGTAGCCGTCGGCGGACAGCTCGCCGATGTCTCCGGTGTGGAACCAGCCGTCCGGCTCCAGGACCTCGGCGGTCTTCTCGGGCAGCCCGTGGTAGCCCTCCATGATGCCGGGGCCGCGCAGCAGGATCTCGCCGTCGTCCGCGATCCGTACCTCGGTGCCGGGGAACGGCTTGCCGACGGTGCCGGTGCGGGGGGCGTCGCCCGGGTTGAGGAAGGAGGCGGCGCTGGATTCGGTGAGGCCGTACCCCTCCAGGATGGGGATGCCGGCGCCGGAGAAGAAGTAGCCGATGTCGGGCGCGAGGGCCGCCGATCCGGAGACGGCGGCGCGCAGCCGGCCGCCGAAGGCGTCGCGGAGCTTGGCGTAGACGAGGGTGTCGGCGACCTTGTGCTTGACGCTCAGGCCGAAGGGCACGCTCGCGTTGCCGGTGCGGCGGAGGTTGTCCTGGCTGGTCCTGGCGTACTCGCGGGCGACCTCGGCGGCCCACTGGAAGATCTTGTACTTGGCGCCGCCTCCGGCCCGTGCCTTTGCCGCGACTCCGTTGTAAACCTTCTCGAAGATCCGGGGTACGGCGGCCATGTACGTCGGCTGGACGACCGGCAGGTTCTCGATGATCTTGTCGACGCGGCCGTCGACGGCGGTGACGTGCCCGATCTCGATCTGGCCGGAGGTCAGCACCTTGCCGAAGACGTGGGCGAGCGGCAGCCACAGGTACTGCACGTCCTCGGCGGAGATCAGCCCGATGGCGGCGATGGCCTTGGCCATGTACGACCAGTTGTCGTGCGGCAGCCGTACGCCCTTGGGGCGGCCCGTGGTGCCGGAGGTGTAGATCAGCGTGGCGAGCTGATCGGCGGTGATGGCGGCCACGCGGTCCTTGACGGCGTCCGGGTGCTTCTCCAGGTACGCGCGGCCGCGCTCCTCCAGCTCGGCGAGGGAGAGGACCCAGCCCTCGGGGTCGCCGGCGTCCGCTTCGACGCCCGCCGGGTCGATGACGACGACGTGGGCGAGCTTCGGCAGGTCGGCGCGGCGCTCACGGGCCTTGGCGAGCTGGGAGGCGTCCTCGGCGATCAGGACGCGGCTGTCGGAGTCGGCGAGGATGTACGCCGACTCCTCGGCGTTGGTCTGGGGGTAGACGGTGGTGGTCGCGGCGCCGGCGCACATCACGCCGAAGTCGGCCAGGATCCACTCGACCCGGGTGGCGGAGGCCAGGGCGACCCGCTCCTCGGGCTGTACGCCGAGGTCGATGAGGCCGGCGGCGATGGCGTAGACGCGCTCGGCAGCCTGCGACCAGCTCAGGGACTTCCAGTCGTCGGGGCCCTGGCCGGAGGCGTTGGGGACCGGGTAGCGGTACGCCTCGGCGTCGGGGGTTTTGGCCACGCGCTCCAGGAAGAGGGCCGCCACGGAGGGCGGTCGGTTCTCGATCAGGGTCTGTGTGTCGCTCACGACGTCCTCCGGGCGGCTTGCGGCAGGGCTGCACGACGGGATGATTGTTTAACTGGCGAGTAACCCTCGGGCGGCATCAGGTTAGAGCGCCATGGTCCGCCACGTAAGGGGCTGTGGCCCGGCGGTTCATACCCGCTTCATAACGACTACGCCTCCCGACGGCACGCCCCGACCACGCAAAAGCGCCCGTCCATGAACCGAACGGGCGCTTTGGCGGCGTACTGCGGGGGGTGAGGCCGGGCACGGGGCCGGGCGGCGGGCGCCGGGGGTGGGGCCCGGCGGCGGGCGCCGGGGGCGGGGCCCGGCGGCGGGCGCCGGGGGTGGGGCCCGGCGGCGGGCGCCGGGGGTGGGGCCCGGCGGCGGGCGCCGGGGGTGGGGCGCCGGGGCGGCCCGGCGCGGATCCCGGCGACCGCCCGGCTACTTCTTGGCCTTGCCGCCCGCCGAGTCGTCGCTGGACAGCACCGCGATGAAGGCCTCCTGCGGAACCTCCACGGAACCGACCATCTTCATCCGCTTCTTGCCTTCCTTCTGCTTCTCCAGCAGCTTCCGCTTACGGGAGATGTCACCGCCGTAGCACTTGGCGAGGACGTCCTTGCGGATGGCGCGGATGGTCTCGCGGGCGATGACGCGCGAGCCGATGGCCGCCTGGATGGGCACCTCGAAGGCCTGCCGCGGGATGAGCTCGCGCAGCTTGGCGACGAGCCGCACGCCGTACGCGTACGCCGCGTCCTTGTGCGTGATGGCGGAGAAGGCGTCGACCTTGTCGCCGTGCAGCAGGATGTCGACCTTGACGAGGCTGGACGCCTGCTCGCCGGTGGGCTCGTAGTCGAGGGAGGCGTAACCACGCGTCTTGGACTTCAACTGGTCGAAGAAGTCGAAGACGATCTCCGCGAGGGGGAGGGTGTAGCGGATCTCCACCCGGTCCTCGGAGAGGTAGTCCATGCCGAGGAGCGTGCCGCGACGGGTCTGGCACAGCTCCATGATCGAGCCGATGAACTCGCTGGGCGCGAGGATCGTGGCGCGTACGACCGGCTCGTACACCTCGCTGATCTTGCCCTCGGGGAACTCGCTCGGGTTGGTGACGGTGTGCTCGCTGCCGTCCTCCATGACCACGCGGTAGACCACGTTGGGCGCGGTGGCGATCAGGTCGAGCCCGAACTCGCGCTCAAGCCGCTCGCGGATCACGTCGAGGTGCAGCAGCCCCAGGAAGCCGACGCGGAAGCCGAAGCCGAGCGCGGCGGAGGTCTCCGGCTCGTAGACGAGTGCGGCGTCGTTGAGCTGGAGCTTGTCCAGGGCGTCGCGCAGCTCGGGGTAGTCGGAGCCGTCCAGCGGATACAGACCCGAGAAGACCATGGGCTTGGGGTCCTTGTAGCCGCCGAGGGCCTCGGTGGCGCCCTTGTGCAGGGTGGTGATGGTGTCACCGACCTTGGACTGCCGGACGTCCTTCACACCGGTGATCAGGTAGCCGACCTCGCCGACGCCCAGCCCGTCGGCCGGGAGCATCTCGGGCGAGTTCGTCCCGATCTCCAGCAGCTCGTGGGTCGCGCCGGTGGACATCATGCGGATGCGCTCGCGCTTGTTGAGCTGGCCGTCGATGACACGGACGTACGTCACGACACCCCGGTAGGAGTCGTAGACCGAGTCGAAGATCATCGCGCGGGCCGGGGCGTCGGCCACGCCGACCGGCGCCGGGACGTCCTTGACCACGCGGTCGAGCAGCGCCTCGACGCCGAGACCGGTCTTGGCCGAGACGCGGAGCACGTCGTCCGGCTCGCAGCCCACCAGGTTCGCCAGCTCCTCGGCGAACTTCTCCGGCTGGGCGGCCGGCAGGTCGATCTTGTTGAGCACGGGGACGATGGTGAGGTCGTTCTCCATCGCCAGGTAGAGGTTGGCGAGGGTCTGCGCCTCGATGCCCTGGGCGGCGTCGACGAGCAGGATGGTGCCCTCGCAGGCCGCGAGGGACCGCGACACCTCGTAGGTGAAGTCGACGTGACCAGGGGTGTCGATCATGTTGAGGATGTGAGTGCTGCCCTGGCCGGGCCCCTCGGTGGGGGCCCACGGCAGACGCACCGCCTGGGACTTGATCGTGATGCCACGCTCGCGCTCGATGTCCATGCGGTCGAGGTACTGAGCGCGCATCTGCCGCTGCTCGACCACACCGGTGAGCTGGAGCATCCGGTCGGCAAGGGTGGACTTGCCGTGGTCGATGTGCGCGATGATGCAGAAATTGCGGATCAGTGCCGGGTCGGTACGGCTCGGCTCGGGCACGTGGATAGGGGTCGCGGGCACGCAGGGTCCTGATTCTCGAGACGCCGGGCGTCTCTGCTCGGGTCGACGTCGGATCGATACGTAGGTTCCATGGTCCCACGGACGGGGACGGGCGCTCGGTTTGGGCCGCCCGGAGGGCGACTGGTAGCCTGGGTAGCTGTGTCTCGTAGCCCTCTCAAGCAGCGGGGCACGCATCAGAAATCCTTACGAACCTGAAAAGGCTCTTTCGTGGCGAACATCAAGTCCCAGATCAAGCGGAACAAGACCAACGAGAAGGCGCGCCTGCGCAACAAGGCCGTCAAGTCGTCGCTCAAGACCGCGATCCGCAAGGCCCGTGAGGCGACCGCCGCGGGTGACGTCGAGAAGGCCACCGTGGCCGTTCGCGAGGCGTCCCGCAAGCTGGACAAGGCCGTCTCGAAGGGTGTCATCCACAAGAACGCCGCCGCCAACAAGAAGTCGGCGCTGGCGTCCAAGGTTGCCTCCCTCCAGGGCTGAGCTTTCTTGATTTGATCGCCGGAACGGACCAAGCGGGCCCTCTCATCCGCTCCTGACCGGCACCCCGAGCCCGTACGCGGCCTGCGTTCGCCACGCGGGTACGAGCTCACCAACGCACCACCCGAAGGCCCCGTCGCCCGTCCTTTCCCAGGACCGTCGCCGGGGCCTTCGCCATGCCGGGGCCTTCCCGCATCCCCCGCCGCCCGGGCGGCCCCGGCCTCACCCCACCGCCCGGGGCGACCCACACCCGACCTCCCCCGCTGGCCGACCTCCCCCGCTGGCCGACCGGCCCGCAGCCGCCGACGGCGAGCAACCCCCACGGGAAGACCCGCACCGACATTCCTTCCCGCACAGGTGGTGCGGGTGGGAACCCATGCCCGGCCGGAGGCCGGGCGCACACCCACCGGCCTGCAGCCGACCGGTGCACGGGGCACCGCCCCCCGCGGGAGACCGGGACGCCGGGGCCGCCCCCCGCGGGGAAGCCCGGCACGAGGCACCGCCCCGCGGGGTCAGCGGCGGGAGCGCGCCGCGCGGGCGACGGTGACGACCGCCTTTTCCAGCGCGTACTCGGGGTCGTCGCCCCCGCCCTTGACCCCCGCGTCCGCCTCAGCGATCGCGCGCAGCGCGACGGCCACCCCGTCCGGCGTCCAGCCGCGCATCTGCTGACGCACCCGGTCGATCTTCCACGGCGGCATGCCGAGCTCGCGCGCGAGATCGGCGGGCCGCCCGCCCCGCGCGGACGACAGCTTGCCGATCGCCCGCACACCCTGCGCCAGCGCGCTCGTGATCAGCACGGGCGCGACGCCGGTCGACAACGACCACCGCAGCGCCTCCAGGGCCTCGGCCGCCCGCCCCTCCACCGCCCGGTCGGCGACGTTGAAGCTGGAGGCCTCCGCGCGGCCGGTGTAGTACCGCCCGACGACCGCCTCGTCGATGGTGCCCTCGACGTCCGCGGTGAGCTGCGACACCGCCGACGCCAGCTCCCGCAGGTCGCTGCCCACCGCGTCGACCAGCGCCTGACACGCCTCCGGCGTCGCCGAGCGCCCCAGCGCGCGGAACTCACCGCGTACGAACGTCAGACGCTCCGCCGGCTTGGTCGTCTTCGGGCACGCGACCTCGCGCGCCCCCGCCTTGCGGGCCGCGTCCAGCAGGCCCTTGCCCTTGGCGCCGCCCGCGTGGAGCAGGACGAGGCTGATGTCCTCCACGGGCGAGCCGAGGTACGCCTTGATGTCCTTGATCGTGTCGGCGGAGAGGTCCTGCGCGTTCCGCACGACCAGCACCTTGCGCTCGGCGAAGAGCGAGGGGCTCGTCAGCTCGGCGAGGGCGCCGGGCTGGAGCTGGTCGGGCGTCAGGTCGCGGACGTCCGTGTCGGCGTCGGCCGCACGGGCGGCCGCCACCACCTGCTGCACCGCGCGGTCGAGGAGCAGGTCCTCCTGCCCCACGGCGAGGGTGACGGGCGCGAGGACGTCGTCGGTCGAATTCTTTCTGGTGGCCATCGCGAACCAGCATCGCACGGCCCACCGACAACGCGGCTCCGCCCGTGCGCCCCCTCCCTACTGCTGCCCTACGGTTCTTCCCGCCAGCCGTCCCACTGCGCCGCGAACTCGTCCAGCTCGGTGGCCGCGAGCCGCCCGTCCGGGTCCTCGACGACCACCAGCCACTGGGCGTCCTCGGCGTCGTCCTCACCGGCCAGGGCGTCCCGTACGAGCTGGGGCTCCTCCGTGATCCCGAAACGCTCCCCGAGTTCCTCGGCGGCTTCCTCGGCCGCGTCCCGGTCGGGCAGCACCAGCACATGTCTCACATCGCTCACGACAGACATTGTTCCTGCGCGCCGCTACGGCTCCGGCCCCGGCCCCAGGGCCGTGGTGGCACGCAGCTCCCTCCCCCTTCCCGCCACGGCGATCGCGCCGTGCCTGTCGGTGCTCAGCACCACCGCTCCCCCGGCCCGCAGGGCGCTCACCGTTCGCGGTGACGGATGCCCATACGGGTTGTCCCGGCCGGCCGAGACCAGGGCCAGCCGTGGCCGGGCCCTGCTCAGCAGACGCGGGTCCTGGTGGGCCGAGCCGTGGTGGGCCACCTTCAGGACGTCCACCGGCGGCAGGTCCGGGTGGGCCCGCAGCAGGCCCTGCTGGGCGGGCGGCTCCAGGTCGCCGAGGAGCAGCAGGGTGATGCCGCCGGCGCGGACCAGGAGCGTGACGCTGGCGTCGTTCGGTCCCTCCGGCTCGGACCCCGCCCGGGCGGTGCCCGGCCACAGCACCCGCCAGTCGAGGGGCCCGAGCCGCCGGCGCTCGCCGGCACCGGCCCGCACGATGGGCACCCCGGCCGAGGCGGCCGTCCTCCGCACGAACGCCGCCTGGTCCTCGGGGTCCTGGAGGTCCGTGGTCTGGATGGCCCCGACGGCCCGGCCCCGCAGGACGCCCGGTAGTCCCGCGACATGGTCGGCGTGGAAGTGCGTGAGCACCACGAGCGGCACGCGGCTGACGCCCAGGTCGCGCAGGCACCGGTCGACGGGCTCCGGGTCGGGCCCGGCGTCCACCACCACGGCCGTGTCCCGGCCCGCGGCGAGGACCGTCGCATCGCCCTGGCCGACGTCGCACATCGCGAACACCCAGCCGGGCGGTGGCCACCCGGTGAGCAGCCTGGTGAGCGGCGGCGGCCGCACCACGGCGAGCAGCAACAGCACCGCGCACGCGCCGGCCAGCCATGCCCGGTGCCGCACCCGCCGTACGCACACCACCGCCAGCCCCGTGACGGCGGCGAGCAGCAGCCCTCCGCTCCACCCTCCCGGCCACTGAACCTCCGCCCCGGGCAGCGCGGCTCCCGCCCGGGCGACGGAGGCGATCCAGCCGGCGGGCCACCCCGCGCACTGGGCCAGCACCCCGGCCAGCGGCATCGCGACCGGTGCGGTGACGAGCGCGGCGAACCCGAGCACGGTCGCCGGGGCCACCGCGAGTTCGGCGAGCAGGTTGCACGGGATCGCCACCAGGCCGACCCGGGCGGCGAAGACCGCCACCACGGGGGCGCACACGGCCTGGGCCGCCGCGGTCGCGGCCAGCGCCTCCGCGATCCGTGGCGGCACCCGGCGCCTCCGCAGCGAGGCGCTCCAGCGCGGGGCGACGGTCAGGAGCGCCCCGGTGGCCAGCACGGACAGCAGGAAGCCGTAACTGCGTGCCAGCCACGGGTCGTAGAGCACCAGCAGCAGCACGGCGGCGGCGAGCGCGGGGATCAGCGACCTGCGGCGCCCGGTGCCGATGGCGAGCAGGGTGATCAGCCCGCAGGCTGCGGCGCGCAGCACGCTCGGGTCGGGTCGGCAGACCAGGACGAAGGCGAGGGTCAGCGCCCCGCCCAGCAGTGCGGTCGCGCGCAGCGGGATGCCCAACCGTGGTGCCATCCCTCCGCGTTCGGCCTTCAGTGCGCTGCCGGGTGGGCCGATGAGCAGCAACAACACGACAGTGAGGTTGCTCCCGGAGACGGCCAACAGGTGAGTGAGGTCGGTCGCCCGGAAGGCGTCGTGCAGGTCGGGCGGAATGCGGGACGTGTCCCCGACGACCAGCCCCGGCAACAGGGCACGGGCGTCCGGGGGCAGCCCGTCGGCCGCCGCCCGCAGTCCTGCGCGCAGTTCTCCGGCCGTGCGCTGGAGCGCGGTTGGCGGGCCTGTGACGCGGGGCGGCCCCGCGTCCACCCGCAGAACGGCGGCGAACGGGTCGCCGTCGCGCTGCGGCGGTGCCAGCCGCCCCGTCAGCCGCAGCCGGGTCGACGGCAGCAGCAGCCGCCAGTCGGCTCCGCCGCGCGACACGACCACCAGCACGGGCGTGCGGACCCTGGTGTCCGCCCCGTCGGGCATCGTCACCCGCGTCACGTCGGCGTTCAGGACGACGGAGACCGGCACCGCCCGCGGTCCGCGCACCTTCGCGTGCGTGAGCCGTGGGTCGGAGGTGACCGTCGCCTCGACGGTGACCCGGGCGTACCGGTCCGCCAGCCCCGGCAGCGGCCCCCTCCGCAGATCGGCGCCGTGCAGTCCGGCGGACGCGGCGCCTGCCGCGGCGCAGAGCAACACCGCCGCGCACGCCGTGCCGTTGGCCCGCCACCGGGCTACTACGCCCAACGCGCCACGCCCGAGCAGCAGCACCACACCGCCCACGGCGCAGAGCGTCACGCCCACCACCGTCCACCGGCCCGGGGCGCCCACCGCGAGCGCCGCCGCGCCCCACGCCGCCAGCGCGGGCGCCACGAGCCGCAGGTCGGCCGGCCCTTCCCGGCTCGGGTCGGCGACGCCCAGCGGCGTACCTGACGCGGCGTGAACCGCTTGGCGCCTCATGGCCGTACGAGGGGCTGGAGGTCCGCGAACCGGCGCTCGCCGATTCCGTTCACCTCGCGAAGCTCGTCGACCGACCGGAAACCTCCGTGGCTCGTGCGGTAGTCGACGATGTGCTGGGCCAGCACGGGGCCGACACCGGGCAGCGTGTCGAGCTGCTCCACCGTGGCGGTGTTGAGGCTGACCGGCCCTCCGGCGTCGCCACCCGGCCCGGACGCCCCGGACGTCACCTGCCCCGCCGGTCCCGGTGGGGCGCCCACCACGACCTGCTCGCCGTCCATGAGCACCCGTGCCCGGTTCAGGCCCGTGAGGTCGGTGCCGGGCCTGACGCCACCCGCCGCGCGCAGGGCGTCGGCGACCCGCGACCCGGCGGGCAGCCGCAGCACCCCCGGCCGCCGGACCTTCCCGCTCACGTCGACCACGACGGGCGGCGCCCCCGCCGAGACCCCGGGCGTGGCCGCTCCGGTCGCGGCCGCCGCGGGGGGCGCCGCCTCCGTCACCACGTCGGGTGCCCTCACCGGCTCCGGCCTGCCCACCCAGAAGTACCGCCCGGCGAGGACGGCGGCCACCACCAGGACCACGGCGAGCGCGGCGACCGTCCGGGGCTCCATCCCGCACCGCGCCTGCACCCAGAGCGGTAACCGGTCCCGCAGTCCGTGCCGCCACCGCTCCCGCCGCCCGAGCGTCTCCTCAGCCCCGCCCCCGGCGCCCTCGGCATCCGCCGCAGCCCCCGGCACGGGCCGACCACCCGCCGGACGCGCGCCCGCCACCGGGTGCGGAGCACCACCGGGCGGGCCCGGCACCTGCCCACCGGCCGGGGGCGGGTGGGTCGCGTGTGTGCCCGCTTCTTCGAAGAGGGCGTCCGCGCGGCGGCGTGCAGTCACCGTCGCGCGTACGGCGGCTGTGCGCCGCCCGCGCACGCGGTGCCGTGAGGAGGGGCCGCGTCCGCGCGTGCGGCCGTCGGATCCGGCCGCCCGGCCGGGGCCGCTCGCCGCACGCACGACGCGCGATGTGGTTGTCACGGAGTGTGTTCGCGTTGCCATGCCAAGCACGGTAGGCGTCATCGCCCGAACCCGCCGAGCAGCGTCAAATCCCGTGGATAACCCACCAGTTGTGGAAAACCCGGCCACCCGCAAGGGTGAGGCCGGCGGTCACCGTGCGGAGACGACGACCGCCAGCAGCCCCGGACCGGTGTGGGCGCCGATGACCGCGCCGACTTCGCTGACGTGCAGTTCGGCCAGGCCCGGGACGCGGGCGCGCAGCCTGTCCGCGAGGGCGGCAGCCCGATCGGCTGCCGCGAGGTGGTGCACCGCGATGTCCACCTGGCTCGCGCCCGCCCGCTCGGCGGCGATCTCCTCCAGCCGGGCGATGGCCTTCGACGCCGTGCGCACCTTCTCCCGCAGCTCGATCCGCCCGCCCTCCAGCTCCAGCAGCGGCTTCACGGCGAGCGCGGAGCCCAACAGGGCCTGGGCCGCGCCGATGCGGCCGCCGCGGCGCAGGTACTCGAGTGTGTCGACGTAGAAGTACGCGGAGGTCCCGGCGGCCCGCTTCTCCGCGGCGGCGACCACCTCGTCCAGGGTGCCGCCCGCCTCCGCCGCCTCGGCGGCCGCGAGCGCGCAGAAGCCCAGCGCCATGGCGACCATCCCGGTGTCGACCACCCGCACGGGCACGGCCGCGTCCCTGGCGGCCAGCACCGCGGCGTCGTACGTCCCGGAGAACTCGGCCGACAGGTGAAGCGACACGATGGCCGTGGCGCCCTTCTCGGCCGCGGCCCGGTAGGCGGCCGCGAACACCTCGGGGCTCGGCCTGGACGTGGTCACGGAGCGCCGCTTCTGGAGTGCGAGGGCCAGCGAGCGCGCCGAGATCTCGGTGCCCTCCTCCAGCGCCTGGTCGCCGAGGACGACGGTCAGCGGCACCGCGGTGATACCGTGCCGCTCCATCGTCTGCGGCGGCAGGTAGGCCGTTGAATCGGTGACGATCGCGACATGGCGGGACATGACCGGGAGGGTACCCCGGAGGGGGCTCCGTAGGGCAGCCCGCCCCCGGCTCGTGATCGGAACGGGTCAGTTCGTGGTCTCGGGGCGCGTCGACTTCTGCCAGGAGTAGAAGGGCTGTTGCCGGGGATCCTGCGCGGTGATCGCCCTGGGCCCGTCCTCCTCCGAGGCGGCACGGTCCCCGGCCGCCGCCGTACCGGGCCGCCCGTCCGTACCGGACCGGGCCGCCGTCCCTGACTGCGCACCGGCGTCCGCCGGCCGGACCTGTTCCGTCGCCTGCCCCGCTGCCGGCTCCGGCCAGGAGAGGTCGTCCTGCTCGCGCCCCGCCCAGTGCCGCAGGGCCCCGGCCTCCACGTCGATCTGCGCGCTCAGCGACGCCAGGTCGTCGTCCGCGAACTTCCGCGCCCGGTCCCGGGCCGCCCACCTCAGAGACTCGGCCGAATGGGTGATCCGCTCCGTGCGCTCACGCAGCTCGCCGAGCTGCGCGGCCACCCCGGTCCGGTCCGGGTCCCGCTCCAGCCGCTTGAGGTCCGCGTCCAGTTCGTGCCCGTGCGCGCTGAGCCGCCGGAACAGGTCCAGGGACTCCTTGAGCGAGGCGTCCTCCGCCACGCCGGCCTCCAGCGCGTCCTGGGTGGCCCGCATCGACGTCCGCAGCGACAGCCGCAGTTGCGCCAGCTCGGCCGTCACGCCGCCGGGCCCGTAGCTCTTGGCCCGCAGTGTGGTGTCCTCGACGGTGCGGCGCGCCTGGGTGATCGTGCGGTCGACCCCGCGCTTCGCGGCCTTGACCGCCTTGACGGTCGCGTAGACCCCCAGGGCGACGAAGGCGAGGAAGAGCACCGCCAGGATCAGGATCGCCTCTGTCATGAAGTCCCCTCGGGGTCACTCGGTGCGGTGTCGGAAACGGCCGGGCTGTGTTTCCTCCACGGTAAACGGAACGGGCAGGCCGAGGGTTCCATCGGAACCCCCAACCTGCCCGTAGGGGAAACCACCCAGGTGGCGAACCGGCCCGTTACGCCGGGACGATGTTCACCAGCTTCGGCGCCCGCACGATCACCTTGCGGATGCCCGCGCCGCCCAGCGCCGCCACGACACCCGCGTCGGCCAGGGCCAGGGCCTCCAGGTCGGCGTCCGTGATGGAGGGCGAGACCTCGAGGCGGGCCTTGACCTTGCCCTTGATCTGGACGACACAGGTCACCGTCTCGTCGACGACGTACGCCGGGTCGGCGACCGGGAAGTCCTGGTGGACGACGGAGTCGGTGTGGCCCAGCTTGCGCCACAGCTCCTCGGCGATGTGCGGGGCCAGCGGGGCGACCAGCAGCACCAGCCGCTCGGCGACCGACCGCGACACGGGGGCGCCGGTCTTGGTCAGGTAGTTGTTCAGCTCGGTGACCTTGGCGATCGCCGTGTTGAACCGCATGGCGGCCATGTCCTGGCCGACGCCGTCGATGGCCTTGTGCAGGGCGCGCAGCGTGTCCTCGTCCGGCTCGGTGTCGACGACGGTCGCCTCACCGGTCGACTCGTCGACGATGTTGCGCCACAGCCGCTGGAGCAGCCGGTACTGGCCCACCACCGCGCGCGTGTCCCAGGGCCGGGAGACGTCCAGCGGGCCCATGGCCATCTCGTACAGGCGCAGCGTGTCCGCCCCGTACTCGGCGCAGATCTCGTCCGGAGTGACGGCGTTCTTCAGGGACTTGCCCATCTTGCCCAGGACGCGGGTGACCTTCTCGCCCTGGTACCAGAAGGCGCCGTCGCGCTCCTCGACCTCGGCGGCCGGGACGGCGATGCCGCGCGAGTCCCGGTAGACGAAGGCCTGGATCATGCCCTGGTTGTACAGCTTGTGGAAGGGCTCGGCCGAGGAGACGTGCCCCAGGTCGTACAGGACCTTGGACCAGAAGCGCGCGTACAGCAGGTGCAGTACGGCGTGCTCGGCACCGCCCACGTACAGGTCGACGCCGCCGTGCGGCTGTCCCTCGCGGGGGCCCATCCAGTACTGCTCGATCGCCGGGTCGACCAGTGCGGAGTCGTTGTGCGGGTCCAGGTAGCGCAGCTCGTACCAGCAGGAACCGGCCCAGTTGGGCATGGTGTTGGTCTCGCGCCGGTACTTCTTGGGGCCGTCGCCCAGGTCCAGGGTGACGTTGACCCAGTCCTCGTTGCGCGACAGCGGCGTCTCGGGCTGGGTGTCGGCGTCGTCGGCGTCGAAGGTGCGCGGTGAGTAGTCGTCGACCTCGGGCAGTTCCAGGGGCAGCATCGACTCGGGCAGCGCGTGCGCGACGCCGTCCTCGTCGTAGACGATCGGGAAGGGCTCGCCCCAGTACCGCTGGCGGCTGAACAGCCAGTCGCGCAGCCGGAAGTTGACGGTGCCCTCGCCGATGCCCTTGGCGACCAGCCAGTCGGTGATCTTCGCCTTGGCCTCGACGACGCCCAGGCCGTCCAGGGAGATCTCGTCGTTCGCCGAGTTGACGATCTTCGCCTCGTAGGAGTCGAAGGCGTCGTCCCACGTCGAGGGGTCGGTGCCACGGTCGTCGGAGGGCTCGACGACGCAGCGCATCGGCAGCTCGAAGGCGCGCGCGAAGGCGAAGTCGCGGGTGTCGTGCGCCGGCACGGCCATGATCGCGCCGGTGCCGTAGCCCATCAGGACGTAGTCGGCGATGAAGACCGGGACGCGGTCGCCGCTGACCGGGTTGATGGCGTACGCGCCGGTGAAGACGCCGGTCTTGTCCTTGGCCTCGGCCTGGCGCTCGACGTCGGACTTGGACGCGGCCTGCTTGCGGTACGCGTCGACGGCCTCGGCCGGGGTGGCGTGCCCGCCCGTCCAGACCTCGTGCGTGCCCTCGGGCCAGGCGGCCGGGACGATCTTCTCGACCAGCTCGTGCTCGGGCGCCAGCACCATGTAGGTGGCGCCGAACAGGGTGTCCTGGCGGGTGGTGAAGACGGTGATGGCGTCGTCGCCGACGGCGAAGTCGACGCGGGCGCCCTCGGAGCGGCCGATCCAGTTGCGCTGCTGGAGCTTGATGGCCTCGGGCCAGTCCAGCGCGTCCAGGTCGTCCAGCAGCCGGTCCGCGTAGGCGGTGATCCGCATGTTCCACTGGCGCAGCTTGGCCTTGAAGACGGGGAAGTTGCCCCGCTCGGAGCGGCCGTCGGCGGTGACCTCTTCGTTGGCCAGGACGGTGCCCAGGCCGGGGCACCAGTTGACGGGCGCGTCCGAGGCGTACGCCAGGCGGTACTCGCCCAGGACGTCGGCGCGCTCTGCGGCGGTCAGTTCGCTCCACGCGCGCGTGGAGCCGGGTACGGGACGCTCACCGCTCTCGAACTGGGCGATCAGGTCGGCGATGGGCCGGGCCTTCCTGGCCTCGTCGTCGTACCAGGAGTTGAAGATCTGGAGGAAGATCCACTGGGTCCACTTGTAGTAGTCCGGGTCGATCGTGGCGAACGACCGGCGCTTGTCGTGGCCCAGGCCCAGCCGGCGGAGCTGGACCTTCATGTTCTCGATGTTCGCCTCGGTCGACACGCGCGGGTGCGTGCCGGTCTGGACGGCGTACTGCTCGGCCGGCAGGCCGAACGCGTCGAAGCCCAGCGTGTGCAGGACGTTGTGCCCGGTCATGCGCTGGTGGCGGGCGTAGACGTCGGTGGCGATGTAGCCCAGGGGGTGGCCCACGTGCAGGCCCGCACCCGAGGGGTAGGGGAACATGTCCATGATGAACTTCTTGGGGCGGGCGACCACGGCCGGGTCGCCGGCCAGGTCACCGCTCGGGTTGGGCGCCTCGTAGGTGCCCTCGGCGTCCCAGAAGTCCTGCCAGCGTGCCTCGATGTCGGCGGCCATGGCCGCCGTGTAACGATGCGGGGCTGCTGCCTCGGCAGCAGCCGAATTCATCTCGCTCATGATCCTTAAAGCTCCATCGATCGTCTCTGCCGGCTGCCGCTGTGTAGCGCGGCGAAATGAAAAAACCCCTCGCACAGGAGGGGACGCCGCGCCGATTCCGGCCGGACCTTTCATCCGCCGGTACTGATCAGCGCGGCTCGCTAAGCAGAAGGCGTACGGCACGCATGGCGTCAGGGTACCGCAGGGCCCGTCCGAGCCGCATCGAGGTCCACGGGCCGGTCACCCCGGCGGACGCCATCACGGGCCTCCGGGTTACTCCGCGTATCGACCCTATCCGGGGCAACGCCAGAGTCAGTTGTCGGCTGTTCCGAACCTTAAACGCTCAAAGCTCGTACCGCTTGGTATGCGTCGACTTAGCATGCGGCCACGGGACCTCTTTTCCGCACCACTGGAGTCGCTCCCCATGAACCCTCATCGCAAGATCCGCTCATCGCCCGCCTTGCAGGCCGGTATGAGCAAGCCGGTACAGGGCGGGCTTTCCGCGGCTGCGCTGGTACTCATACCCGTGCTCGCGATCGGCGGGAGCGACAGCTTCCGGGCCGCGCTGGACTTCACCACGGGTGTCCTATCCCTCGTATCGCTCACCGCGTCCGTGGCCTGGGGCCTGATCGCGACGGACCGGCTCCTCCTCTCCACCCGCCACCGTCTCCTCGCCCAGGCCATCCACCGCACCACGGCGGTGGCCTCCCTCGGCTTCCTCCTCCTCCACGCCACGGTCAAGGTCTCCCTCGGGCACGTGGCACTCATCGGGGCCCTCATCCCCTTCGGCCTGGGAGTCACCGGCACGGCCGGCCTGATCGGTTTCGGGTCGCTCGCCGGCCTGCTGATGGTGATCGCCGCGTCCACCGGCGCCGCCCGCAGCGCGCTGGCGGGGCGTGGCAGCATCGCGGCACGCTGGCGGCCGCTGCACATGCTCGCGTATCCGGCCTGGTGCTGCGCGCTCGTGCACGGGCTCTACGCGGGTCGCCCGGCGGCCACGTGGGTGACCACCATGTACTGCCTCGCGCTCACCGGGGTCGCCGCCGCCGTCTCTATACGGCTGCTGCCCCGCCCCGTCCAGCAGCGCCTCGCCGAGCGCGTCCTGGCGCTGATCGGCCCGGGCACCGACAAGCCGGAGCGCGGCCGCAGGCGGCGCGACCCCTCCGTGTCCCCGCTGCCGGGCGCGTCGGACATCACCCCGCCCCGCCCCTACGAGACACCGTTCGAGCAAGAGCTGCGGCGCGAGCCGGTCACCCGCGCCGAGCCGTCGGCCGTCTCCCCCGACCGTCCGATCGGCCGCCCCCGCGAGCAGCCCAGGACCCTGACCCCGCCTTCCCCGCCGCTGTACGAGCCCGCCTTCCCCCCGGCCTCCCCCACCCCCACACGGGCCGCCTCGGCCCCCACGGGGGCCGGAATGTCCGCCGCCTACCGGGCCGTGTCCCTGGGCAACACCGCCTCCCTCGGCAACACCGCCTCTCCGGGGACCGCCGCCGGCGGCACCGGCCAGGACATCCCGTACGCCGAGCGCGTCCCCATGACCGAGGAGCTGCCGGTCGTGCCCGACGAACCGGCGACCCGTCCCGGCTACTGGCCGACCCCCTCCCCGCCGCCGCCCACCCCGTCCCCCGCCCCGCCCTCGTACACCACCTCCCCGCCCTCCTACAGCCCCGCAGACCCCTCTGAGCCCACACCGGGCCCCTTCCAGCAGCCGCCCGCGGGCGAGCCCTGGACCGCACCCGCAGGAGACCGCACGTGAACGCCCCGCTCCCCGACGTCCCCGAAGTCCGCGTCGTCGGCCTCCCCCAGCTCACCCAGGGCTTCGACCTGGTCGAGCGGCTCGACCTCCAGATGCACCTGAAGGTGCACGGTCCGCTCGAACCCATACCCGGCGAGCGGCTGGCGCAGTTGGCCGAGGAGATCTCGCTGCGCGGCCGGGGCGGCGCCGGCTTCCCCTTCGGCAAGAAGCTGCGCGCGGTCGCCAAGGCGGCGATCCGGCGCGGCGTCCGCCCCGTCGTCGTGGTCAACGGCAGCGAGGGCGAGCCCGCCTGCCGCAAGGACACCGTCCTTCTGAACCGTGCCCCGCACCTCATCCTGGACGGCGCCCTGCTGGCCGCCGAGGCCCTCGGCGCCCGCACCCTGGTCGTCGCGGTGACCCGGAACTCCACGGAGATCTCCATCCGGGCCGCGCTCGCCGAGCGGGGCCTGTCCGACCGGCGCGGACAGCAGCTACGCGCGCGTGTCGTCCGAACTCCGGAGCGCATGGTCTCCGGTGAGGCGTCCTCCGTGATCCGCGCGGCGAACGGCGGTCCCGCGATCCCGCCGGGCCGTCGCGAGCGCGCCGCCGAGTCGGGTGTGGGCAACGCGCCGACGCTGCTGTCCAACGCGGAGACGTTCGCGCAGCTCGCCATCGCGGCCCGGACCGGCGCCGGCCGTTACGGCCAGCACGGCCTGGACAGCGAGCCGGGCACGGTGATGCTGACGATCTCCGGGCAGGTCGCGCGGCCCATGGTGGTGGAGGTGCCGACGGGCGTGCCCATGCGGTACGTCCTTCAGCTCGCCGGTGCCCCGCAGGTGCCCCAGGGCGTGCTGACCGGCGGCTACCACGGCAACTGGATCGACTCCATGGCCGTGGACAACTGCGTCATCTCGCGCGAGTCCATGGCGGCCGTGGGGGGCGCCCTGGGAGCCGGCGCGATCCTCCCGATCGGCCCCGAGACCTGTCCGCTGGGTGAGGCGCAGCGCGTGGCGAACTGGCTGGCGGCCGAGACCGCCGGCCAGTGCGGCCCGTGCCGCCTGGGCCTGCCCGCCGCCGCCGGGGGCCTGTCGGACGTGCTGAACGGTGGCGGGCCGGCCGCCCTGGAGGCGCTGCGTGAGGTCACCCAGGCGGTGAAGGGCCGGGGCGTGTGCAAGCACCCGGACGGCTCCGCCCGGTTCTTCAGCTCGACGCTCTCGGCCTTCACGGACGATCTGGCCGCGCACGTGCTGCACGGCGGCTGCGGGCGGCCGACGATCGGCGTGCTGCCGCTGCCCGAGCCGGGCTACCAGGAGGCCGTGGAGTCCATCCCGAGCGGCGAGAAGCTGGCGGTGGACTGGACGCTGTGCAAGGGCCACGGGCTGTGCGCGGACATCGTCCCCGAGCTGATCCGCATGGGCCGCGACGGCTACCCGGTGCTCGCGGACGCGTCCGTGCCGGTCCACCTGCGTGACCGCGCGCAGCTCGCGGTCCGGCGCTGCCCGGAGCTGGCGCTGCGCCTGGAGCAGGGGGCCGAGGAGCGTCCTTCCCGTCCCGCGTTGCCCAGCGCCGGCCGCAAGGCCCTTGGCAGCGGCCGGGGTTGACGGACGCGGAAAGGCGGGCCATCCGATCGGATGGCCCGCCTTCCACGTTCTGTGGAGCTAAGGAGAATTGAACTCCTGACCTCCTGCATGCCATGCAGGCGCTCTACCAACTGAGCTATAGCCCCTTGCGGTGTGCCGCCCTCTGGAGTTTCCTCCGGCGGGTCTCCCTTGCGGGCTTCCCTCGCGGCGACACAGAGAACATTACACGGTCCCCCCGGTGGTTCACCAAATCGTTTACGACCGGCAGGCTCCGGCCGGTGGCGCCGCCCTCCGCCGCGGCGGGTAGCGTCGCCCTTCGTGACCGTGACCATGACCCTCCGGGCGCGCCTCAGGGAGCTGCCCCTCGCCGCCGCCGCGACGGCCTGCCTGCTGTCCTTCGCGGCCTTCTGGATGGCCCAGCGCGCCGCGAACGTCACCATGCTGGACCTCTCCGTCTACCGGGCGGAGGGCGAGACGGTCCTGGCCGGGGGTGACCTGTATGCGATGCGTGCCACATCGGCGAACCTGCCGACGACGTACCCGCCGTTCGCCGCGCTGCTGTTCACGCCGCTGACGCTGCTCGGCGTCCCGGAGATGCGCACGCTGGCCACCGCGGGGAACCTGCTCCTGCTGCTGGCGCTGGTGCATCTGTCGCTGCGCCTGGTGGGCAGGGACAGGCCGGGTGCGGCGCTGTGGGTGGCGGCGGTCCTCGTCTGGCTGGAGCCGGTGTGGACGACGCTGCGGTACGGGCAGATCAACCTGCTGATCGCGGTGGCGGTGCTGTGGGACCTGACGCGGCGGGAGAACAACCGGTGGGCCGGGGTGGGCATCGGCCTGGCCACGGCGGTGAAGCTGACGCCCGGGCTGTTCGTCGTCCTGCTGCTGGCGGTGGGGGTGGCACGCGCGCGTGCGCACGGATGGGAGCGGGGCTGGAACCCGTGGCTGCGGCAGGCGGCGACGGCGACCGGGGTGTTCATCGGTGTGACCGTGGCGTCGGCCGTCGTCCTGCCGTACGACTCTCGCCGCTTCTGGACGCAGATGATCTTCGAGACGAGCCGGGTGGGGCGCAAGGAGGAGACCGCCAACCAGTCCCTCAACGGCGTGCTGGCCAGGCTGCTGCACACCACCGATCCGGGGGTGTGGTGGCTGATCGCGGCGGCTGTCGTGGGCGTGGCGGGGCTCACCGTCGCGGTGCTGGCGGCGCTGCGGGACGACCGGCCGGTGGCGGTGGTGGCGTGCGCGACGACGGCGCTTCTGGTGAGTCCGATCTCCTGGTCGCACCACTGGGTGTGGTGCGTGCCGATGCTGATACTGCTGGCCACCCGGGTGCGGCCCGCCTGGACGGTTGGTACGGCTCTGGTGTTCGCGTCGTTCGCCCTGTGGTGGGTGCCGCACGCGCCCGCTCCGGTCCGTCTCGAACTGCACCAGAACGGCTGGCAGATGCTGCTGTCCGGGCTTTACACCCTGGTCGGGCTGAGCCTGTTGGCGGCTTTCGGGGTCAGGCGGTGGCGAACGAGTAGAACCGCTTGAGGGTGCAGTGCTCGTCGAGCAGGCGCCCGTAGATGGGCTCCCCTTCGAGTTCCCGGTAGGTCTCGATGGGGTCGCCTTTTATGATCAGCGCCCGTGCGCACTCCTCGCACCAGTACTGGTAGTCGGGGTTGACCGGGTCCATGTCCCGGACGATCGGCGTACCGCTGCCGCACCAGTCGCATTTCCGCCTGTGCGCACCCATCAATCAGCTCCAGCAGTGGCCGCAGGACGTGCACACATAGGACACTCCGCCATTGTCACCGAGTACTTGGGCGACGTGGGACGAACCGCACGAGGGGCAGTTGAGTCCGGGGCGCGCCTGTGCCGCGGTGAGCGGCTCGGAAGCCTCCTCGAAACCGCTGGCCGACATCGCGCACTCCCTCCCGTCCGGATCGTCGTCCCCCTCCGGCCGTCCGATTCTGCCATGGCCCGGCACGAGGGTCAGCGGGGTCGGCGTCGCACCAGTCCCGCCGACGCCCCCATGATCGACGCGACGGCCAGCGCCAAGGCACATACCCACAGCGCGTCGGCCGACACATGCGCCCCCGGCGCGTTCAGGCGGCTCAGGAAGAGTGTGCCAAAGGTCGCGACGCCGAGGAGCTGACCGAGCTGGGTGACGGTCGCCAGCAGGCCGCTGGCGTCGGCGGCGTCCTCCTGGCGTACGGTCGCCAGGGCGCCGGTCAGGACGGGGCTGAAGGCGAGCGACAGACCTCCGCCCAGGGCGAGGAACGCCACGTACATCACCGGGCCGCCGGCCTGCCCGTCACGCAGCGCCCAGCCTGCCGTCAGGGCGGACCCGGCACTGATCAGGAACCCGCCCGGCACCAGCGCGCGCCGCCAGGCCACCGGCCAGTGGCGCCAGGTCAGACCGACCACGCCGAAGACGACGGCCGTCGGGGCGAACGTCAGCCCGGCGCGCAGCGCGCCGTACTGGAGACCGCCCTGGAAGTGCAGGGTCATGGCGAACAGGAAGCCGGCGTTGACGCCCATCACGACGGCGATCCGCACCACCGCCAGGCCCATGCCGGGGATGCGCAGCACGCGCGGTGCGATGAGTGGGGCGCCGCCGCGCCGCGCGAGACGGGACTCGTACGCGCAGAACGCCACGAACAGGACCGCCGAGGCGGCCAGGGACGCCCAGGCCCAGGCGGGCCAGTCCCGCTCCTGGCCGAGCACCAGCGGCACGGTGAACAGCGAGACGGCGGCGGCCAGGAGCACCAGGCCCGGCAGGTCGAGGCGCCGGGCCCGCCCGGGCACCTCCCGCCGGTCCCGCGGCAGCACGCGTACGCCCAGCACCAGCAGGACCAGTCCGATCGGCACGTTGACCAGGAAGACGGGGCGCCAGCCCGTGCCGAACAGGTCCGCGCCGACCAGGACTCCGCCCACGACCTGCCCGGCCGCCGCTCCGGTGGCGAGCACGGCGGAGTAGGCGCCGAGCGCCCGTACCCGCCCCTCGCCGGTGAAGTGCCGCTGGATGAGGCTGAGCACCTGCGGGATCAGCAGGGCCGCGCCGGCTCCCTGGGCCAGCCGGAAGGCGATGAGCTGACCGGACCCCGAGGCCAGCCCGCAGGCGAGCGAGGACACGGTGAACAGCGCGAGACCACCGAGGTACATCCGGCGGTGCCCGAGCAGGTCCCCGAGGCGGGCGCCGGTGATCAGCAGGACCGCGTACGCGATGGTGTAGCCGGCGACGACGAGTTGCAACGCCGCGCCGGAAGCGGCGAGTTCGGTACGGATGGTGGGTGCGGCGACATTGACGATGAAGGTGTCGAGCAGCGCCATGAACTGGGCGGCGAGCACCACGCCGAGCAGCAGCCGCGGCCGGTTGTCAGTGCCACCGTCTTTACTGATTACGGGACTTGTCGCGGTCGTTGTCATGACGTCGAGCCTGCCGACGATCCGATACGGGTAACGAGAGCCCGCTGATGCTGGTACTGGCAGCACCTGGCAAGGGCGGGGCGGTCCATCGACCATGGGGGGCGTGACAACGATGGCGACACAGCGGAAGCAGGCGGAGCACGAGGAGCGGGCGGGACATCAGCGCCGGCGGCACGAGCTGGCCGCCTTCCTGCGAAGCCGCCGGGCCCGGGTGACACCGGCGGACGTCGGACTGCCGCCGGGGCTGCGCCGCCGCACGCCCGGGCTGCGCCGCGAGGAGGTCGCCCAGCTCTCGGGGGTCGGCGTGACCTGGTACACATGGCTGGAGCAGGGCCGCCCGATCAACGCCTCGGCCCAGGTCCTGGACGCGGTGGCGCGCACCCTTCGGCTCGACCGGCCGGAGCGGGAGCACCTCTACCACCTGGCCGAGGTGCCGTACGCGCCGGACCGCGCGGCGGGCGTGGAGGAGATCAGCCCGGAGATCCAGGGCATCCTCGACGCCCTCGACCCGCGACCGAGCGTGGTCTACAACACGCGGTACGACATCCTCGCCACCAACCGGGCGTACCGGCTGCTGTTCGATCGCGCCGGGACCGCCTCGGACGAGATGCGCAACGCGCTGTGGACGCTCTTCACCGTGCCGGAGCCGGTGTGCCCGCTCGTCGACAAGAAGGCCGAGCTGCCACTGATGGTGGCGCAACTGCGCGGGGCGTACGGGCGGCATGTCGGCGAGCCCTCGTGGGAGTCGTTCATCGCCCGGCTCTCCTCGGCCAGCGCCTACTTCGCCGAGCTGTGGGAGAGCGGGGACGTCGTGCCGCCGGGCCCCCGGGTGAAGACCTTCCGGCACCGCGCCGTGGGGGAGATACGGATGACGTCGGTGTCCCTGTCGATCAACGGGATGCCGGAGTGCCGGATCGTGGCGTACACCGCGAACGACGACGAGAGCCTGCTGGCGATGGAGAAGCTGTGCGCCCGGGCCGCTGACGCCGCGGGGGCCTGACGCGACAGGCCTGCTCCCGCGCGGTCCGAACCGGTCCGAGCCGGGGAATCGAGTCACCGACAGGGGCGGGGAAACACGAATCCCGCCCCCTGCTGGGGACGGGATCCGGTGACTGTGGAGCTAAGGAGAATTGAACTCCTGACCTCCTGCATGCCATGCAGGCGCTCTACCAACTGAGCTATAGCCCCTCGTGTTCTTCGCGCTCCGCGCTGCGAACAAGAAGAACTTTAGCCTGTGACCTGCCGGAAAGTGAAATCCGGGTCAGTCGTCGTCGCCGAGGACCGGTTCCGGGAGCGTTCCGGCGTTGTGTTCCAGCAGGCGCCAGCCGCGCGCGCCCTCGCCCAGCACCGACCAGCAGCAGTTCGAGAGCCCGCCCAGGCCCTCCCAGTGGTGCGCATCCAGGCCCAGGAGCCGGCCGATGGTGGTGCGGATCGTGCCGCCGTGGCTGACCACGACGAGCGTGCCGTCCTCGGGCAGCTTCTCGGCGTGCGCCAGCACCACGGGAGCGGCCCGGTCGGCCACCTCCGTCTCCAGCTCGCCACCGCCGCGCCGCACCGGCTCGCCGCGCTTCCACGCGGCGTACTGCTCGCCGTGGCGCGCCAGGATCTCCTCGTGGGTCAGGCCCTGCCACTCGCCCGCGTACGTCTCGCGCAGCGCGGAGTCGTGGTTGACCTCGTGGCCGGTGATGGCGGCCAGCTCGGCGGCCGTGGCCGCCGCACGCTTCAGGTCGGAGGCGATGATCGCGTCCGGCTTGAGCGCCGCGAGCAGCCGCGCGGCACGGCGCGCCTGTGCGATGCCCGTGTCGGTCAGTTCGATGTCCGTGGAGCCCTGGAAACGGCGCTCCAGGTTCCACGACGTCTGGCCGTGCCGCCAGAGGACGATCCGGCGGCCCCTGCCGCCCTTGGTGCCGTTCAGCTCAGCTCACCGTCCGAGCCGTCGGCGCCGCTGAGCCGGGCGTACTCTTCCGCCTTCCCGCGGGTCTTGAGGGCGTCCTCGGGCAGGGGCAGCTCGGGGCAGTCCTTCCACAGCCGCTCCAGGGCGTAGAAGACCCGCTCCTCGCTGTGCTGGACGTGGACGACGATGTCGACGTAGTCCAGCAGGATCCAGCGGGCGTCGCGGTCGCCCTCGCGGCGGACCGGCTTGGCGCCGAGCTCCTTGTTCAGCCGCTCCTCGATCTCGTCGACGATCGACTTGACCTGGCGGTCGTTGGGCGCGGAGGCGAGCAGGAAGGCGTCGGTGATCGACAGCACGTCGCTGACGTCGTAGGCAATGATGTCGTGCGCGAGCCGGTCGGCAGCCGCCTGGGCGGCGGCGGTCACGAGCTCGATGGAGCGGTCAGTGGCGGTCACATGCAGGCTTTCGTCGGCGGTCCAGAACCCTTCCAGGGTCTCACGTACCGCCGACAGCCCGGCAAACCATTACCTGGCGGCCTCGTACCGGGCCCTCATACCGGGCCCTGCCCCGGCCTCGTACCGGACACCCGCCCGGTCTCCTACCCGGCCTCGTAGTCCTGGCCCAGTACGACCGTGACGTCCGCGTTGGCCGTGGCCGTGCCCTTCTCGACGGCGCCGGCGGGCAGACCCAGGGTCTTGGCGACCTCCTCGGCCTTCGCCTTCTGTGCCGCGTCACCATAGATGACCTGCGAAGACGCCTCCGTGTCGGCCTTGCCGCCGTCGATGACGGCGTAGCCGCCGTTGACGAGCAGAATCCGCGCGTCCTCGGTGGCGTCCTCGTTGCCGGAGGCGTTCCTGATGCCGACCCGTACGGCCGCGCCCTGCTCCGGTGCGCTGACCGAGCCGCCCAGGATGTCCTTCACCACACTGTTCGTGGCCTGCTCACCGAGCGTGCCGTCCTCCTGCACGGGCAGCAGCGCGGTCTTGTAGTCGCCGACCTTGGCGTGCTCGGCGAGCTTGGCGAGGGAGGCGCCCAGGTCCTTCTCGGGCAGCGACGGGTCCAGGATCTGCGCCAGCGTCTGGATCGTGACCGTCGCGGACTGCGGGTCGTCCGACATCTTGCGCAGCACACCGCGGATGACCTGCCCGAACCGCTCCAACTGCTTGGCCTCGGCCTCGCCCTCACCACGGTGGGTGGCGTAGGCGACGGCCATGCGCCCGTTCAGGGTCTGGTTCTCGCCCTTGGTCACCAGGGGCGCCTCGCCCTTCTTCGCGCCGGGGACCTCGGTGTCGGTGCTGACCTCGATGCCGCCGACCAGCTCGACGAGGTTCTCCAGGTACGGGGTGTCGAGCCGCCACGTTCCGGTGATCTTGGTGCCGAGCAGAGCGCCGATCGCCTCGCGAGTGCCGGTGGAGCCGTCGTCGTCGACGGACTTGGCGAGCGTGGTGGTGGTCCCGTCGTCGTTGGCCACGGAGAGGGAGTTGGGCAGCAGGACGGTGGTGCCCTGCTTGGTGGTGGCGTTGTTGACGAGCAGCGCCGTGGAGGTTTCCTTGTTCCGGGTGTTGTGCAGGTGCAGGACGATCACGTCCCGCTTCTGGGGGCCGGTCGCGGTGCCGCCCTGCTTGGTCTCCTGGTCGGAAAGGCCGGGGAGCTTGCCCGCGTACCAGAGGTAGCCGACGCCGCCGATGAGGGCGACGGCCAGGACGACGACGAGCGCGACGACCCGGTTGCGGCCGCGCCGCCGGGCCTCCTCGCGGCGCTCGGAGCGGCTCTCGGTGAACTTGAGCCAGTCGATGACGTCCTCGGAGTCCTCGTCCGGTTCCTCGACGAAGGAGAACTGCTCGGTGCGGTACTCGCCCTCGGCGTCGGGACGCTCGCCCTCCGGCCGTTCCGGTCCGGGTGCCGGCCGGCGCTGCCCGGGCACGGCGGCGCCGGGAGCGGGCTGGGCCTGCGGGTGCTGGGCCTGCTGCGGCTGCTGCGGCTCGCGGACGGGCTGCGGGGCCGGCTGCTGCTGGGCGGTGTCGTACCCGGGCCCGGCGGCGTAGCCCTCGTACCCGTACCCCTGCTGCGCGTACGACGTGTCGTACTGCTGGTCGTAGCCGTAGGACTGCTGGGGCTGCTGGGGCTGCGCGTACGGGTCGTACTGCTGGGCCGACTCGTACTGCTGCTGAGCCTGCTGGTACACCGGCTGCCCGTAGGCGTCGTAGCCGACGATCTGCGGCTGCGGCGGGTAGTACGGGTCGTACGGGTTCTGCTGGTCGTTCACCGGTGCCCCTCTCCGTGGCTCATTCGCCCCGGTACAACTGGCGCTTGTCGATGTAGCGCACCACACCGTCCGGCACCAGATACCAGACGGGATCGCCCGCGGCGACCCGCGCCCGGCAGTCCGAGGACGAGATGGCCAGCGCCGGCACCTCGACCAGGGAGACGCCTCCCTCGGGCAGGCCGTCGTCCGACAGGTCGTGGCCCGGGCGGGTCACCCCGATGAAGTGGGCGAGCGAGAAGAGCTCCTCGGCGTTGCGCCAGCCCGGCATGATCTGGGACAGCGCGTCCGCGCCGGTGATGAAGAACAGATCCGTGTCCTCGTTGAGGTCACGCAGTTCCCGCAGGGTGTCGATGGTGTACGTCGGCCCGCCGCGGTCGATGTCGATGCGGCTGACCGAGAACTGCGGGTTCGACGCCGTGGCGATGACCGTCATCAGGTAACGGTCCTCGGCCGGGGAGACATTCTTGTGGCTCTTCTGCCACGGCTGCCCGGTCGGTACGAACACCACCTCGTCGAGGTGGAACAGGGCGGCCACCTCGCTGGCGGCCACCAGGTGTCCGTGGTGGATCGGGTCGAATGTCCCGCCCATCACGCCAAGTCGGCGTTTGCCGGAACTGGTAGGCACTTGCTGGTCTCCCATGCGTGCAGAGCCTACTGGCACGGCGCCGCGGGCGGTCCCGGCGGGCGCGGGCTCAGCGGTCGCGGTTGAAGCGCGTGGTGATCCACAGCAGCAGGAGCAGCACCACGAGGGCGCCGCCACCGGTGATGTACGGGTTCAGGCTGGCGTGGTTGCCACCGTGCTCGCCGCCCTGGGCGAGCGTGACGAGGCTGGCGGCGGTGGTGGGGAGGCTCATCTTCGGCAGGACCTATCCATCGGAGTCGGAGCGGAGACTTCGCGCACATCGTATGCGGGCCGTCCGGGCACGCTCACGCCGACTCAGTCGTTGTCGTTCCCGTTGCGGTATCCGCGCAGCAGGAACCAGGCGAGCAGGGCGGCTCCGAGCATCGAGACGACGAGCACGATCCGGAGCGTGTCGCCGGGGCCCTGCTGCCCGGAGGCGGCGGCCAGCAGTGCGGCGGGGTCCGGCATGGCGGTGCGCTCCTTGGTGTTCGTCGGCGTTCGTCGGCGTTCGTCGCTGATCGCCGGTTATCCACAGGCTCGCTCCCACCGTAACTCCAGCGCCTACGCTGGGGGCCGTCAGGGGGACGAGGCAGGTCTCGTACGAAGAGGGGGCATTCCATGACCGACAGCACCGACAGCAGTCACGAGAACGTGCCGAGCAGGCAGCGCAGGCGGTTCCCGGGGATTTCGTCCCGGGCCTACGAGCACCCGGCGGACCGCTCCGCGCTCGTCGCCCTGCGCAAGCTCAGCGGCTTCGACACCGTCTTCAAGGCGCTGAGCGGGCTGCTGCCGGAGCGCAGCCTGCGGCTGCTCTTCCTGTCCGACTCGGTGCGGGTGAGCGACGCCCAGTTCGCGCACCTCAACACCATGCTGCGGGACGCCTGTTACATCCTGGACCTGGAGAAGGTCCCGGCGATGTACGTCACCCAGGACCCGAAGCCCAACGCCATGTGCATCGGCCTGGACGAGCCGATCATCGTCGTCACCACCGGGCTGGTGGAGCTGCTGGACGAGGAGGAGATGCGGGCCGTCGTCGGGCACGAGGTGGGCCACGCCCTGTCGGGCCACGCCGTGTACCGCACGGTTCTGCTGTTCCTCACCAACCTGGCGATGAAGGTCGCCTGGATCCCTCTCGGGAACGTCGCGATCATGGCGATCGTGACGGCGCTGCGCGAGTGGTTCCGCAAGTCGGAGCTGTCGGCGGACCGGGCGGGGCTGCTGGTGGGCCAGGACCTGAAGGCGTCGATGCGCGGACTGATGAAGATCGCCGGCGGCAACCACCTGCACGAGATGAACGTGGACGCGTTCCTGGAGCAGGCGGAGGAGTACGAGGCCGGGGGCGACCTCCGCGACTCGGTGCTCAAGATCCTGAACGTGCTGCCCCGCTCCCACCCGTTCACCACGGTGCGGGCCGCCGAGCTGAAGAAGTGGGCCGAGAGCCGCGACTACCAGCGGATCATGGACGGCCACTACCCGCGCCGCTCGGAGGACAAGGACACCTCGGTCACGGATGCCTTCCGCGAGTCGGCCTCCCACTACGCCGACTCGGTGCGCGGCAGCAAGGATCCCCTGATGAAGCTGGTCGGTGACATAGCCGGCGGCGCGGGCGACCTGGGCGGCAAGCTGCGCGACAGGTTCGCGGGCAGCAACGGAAACGGACGCGGCACGGACTGAGGCGGCTCCCTGTGCGTGGGGGCGGTGACAGGCGGCGCCAGCCGGCCCTTGGTACGGCCCCCTGCCGTCGCCCGCCGCGTCAGGGCGTGGGACCGGGGGCCAAGGGACACACCGCCCCGTCGCGTCAGCCTGCGGGAAGGGAGGGCTGGGCGGCCGGGGACAGGGCGCCGCAGAGGGTGGGGGTGGTGTGGGTGCCGGTGGCGTAGGGGTCGGTGACCGCGGGGCCCGAGGGGGCGGCGCGGTGGCCGGCGGGCAGGGGGTGCAGGGAGCCGGACGGGTCGGCCGCGCACGACTGGGGGCCGGCCTGCACGCGGCTGGTCAGCAGCTCCGCCCGGTGCATCCGCAGGTCCTCGCGGTCGAAGCGGAAGGCCAGCTCGCGGCGGACGGTGAACAGCGAGGCGGCGGCGTCGGCGTCCGCCCCGGCCGGGCGTACCGCGTAGACGAACGTGTGGTCCGAGGTGACCTCCAGGACGTCGGGCGCCACCTCGGTCACCCGCATCGTGCCCCGTACGCGCGCGGCGGTGGGGTCGGCCAGGGCCACCTCGGCCGTGTCGAAGCGCACCAGCCAGCCCGTCGCGGCGTGCCGCCCGTCGTCGGCCGGGGACTCCACGCTCCGGTCGAACTGCTCGAGCTGGTCGGGATCGAGCAGCAGCCGCACCTGTCGCACGGCGGCCCCGGTCAGGACGTCCGGGTCGAGCGAGGACTGCACCAGGTAGTCCTTCACGGTGCTCAGCGCGGCCACCACCTGGCTCTCGGAGAAGTGGGCGGTGCGCTTCGCGGCCGGGAGGGGGATGCCGGCGGCGCCCGAGCGGAACTGGGCGGCGGGGCTGTGGGCGTACAGGGCGTCGGGCTCGCCGCCCGGGACGGCGCCCTGCGGGGCCAGCGGGACGACCGTGCTCCGCAGCGGCTCGGCGCGCCGGTCGGTCAGCGGCTGGTAGGTGGTGCGGGCGCTGAGGTAGACCACGGCGGCGAAGGCCACCGCGAGGACCAGCACGAGCACCAGTGCGCCGTGCCGGGGGCCGGGGCGGGGGCCCCTGGGCGTACGGCTCCACAGGGGGCGGCTGCGCACGGCCTGGGTGGGCTCGCCCATGCGCTCCCGCGCGGAGTACTCCTGGAGGCGGGCAGCGCGGACGAACGACTCGTCGAAGACGACGGATCGGTACTCGTCCTCACCACCGCCGGGAAGCCCCTCGGGCGTCCCCTCAGGCGGGTCGCCACGCCCTGCCATACCTTCAGGGTAGGTCGGCGGAGGCCACGGTAAACGCGCTGGTGCGCGGGGACTTGCGGGTGCGGGCAGGGGGTGCGCGCAGGGGTGCGCGCAGGGGGTGCGCCCAGGGGCTCCGCTCAGGGGTTGCGCGGCACCGCCGGCACGGGCGGGGCGCCGTACTGGGCGGAGGCGGACGGAGCGGTGGTGGCCGGTGTCGGGGGTGGCGTGTCGATGCCGCTGGTCGCCGGTGCCGGCACCGGCCCGCCACGGCCGCCGGAGGCGCCCCGGTAGACGGCCGTGAAGGCGAGGGCGACCATGCCGACGCCCATCACCACCGCCAGGATCCAGGCCACCGGCCGGTACCAGCGCGAGCTGGGCCTGTACGGGCGCAGCGTGCCGCCGTGCGCCCCGTAGGGGTCCCCATCGTGGTCGGGTCCCGGCCCGCCGCCGTACCCGTACCCGGCCCCGTACGGCTCGTCGTCGTACGGCTCGTCGTCGGCCGCTCCGCCGCCCGTGCCGGAGCGGGCGGCCTCGGCGTCCGCGCGCGCCTGGGCGGCGGCCAACAGCCGCTCCACGGCGGTGGGTTCATGGATCGTGGCGGCCCGTACGAAGTCCTCGTCGAACACCACGGAGGCGAAGTCCTCGTCCGCGCCTCCGCGGTCGTCGTCGGGCTCCCAGCCGTCCGGGAACGGCCTGCCCCCCACGTCGTCCGGCACGCCTTCAGGGTAGACCGGGGAGGTGGTTTTGGGCAGGGAGAGTACGAACTCCACCACCGCCGAGGCGGCGCCTACCGGGTGTGGCCGTCGCCCGTGACGATGTACTTCGTCGACGTCAGCTCCGGCAGCCCCATCGGGCCCCGGGCGTGGAGCTTCTGCGTCGAGATGCCGATCTCGGCGCCGAAGCCGAACTGGCCGCCGTCGGTGAACCGCGTGGAGGCGTTGACCGCGACGGTCGTGGAGTCGACGAGCTGCGTGAAGCGGCGGGCGGCCGCCTGGGAGGTGGTGACGATCGCCTCGGTGTGGCCCGAGGTCCAGAGCCGGATGTGCGCCACGGCGGCGTCCAGCGAGTCGACGACGGCGGCGGCGATGTCGTACGAGAGGTACTCGGTCTCCCAGTCCTCGGCCGTGGCCGCCACGACGGTGGCCTTGGAGCCGTCCGCGTACGTCTGCACCCGCTCGTCGCCGTGGACGGTGACGCCCGCCTCGGCGAGGGCGTCCAGGGCGCGCGGAAGGAAGGCGTCGGCGATGTCGCGGTGGACGAGGAGCGTCTCGGCGGCGTTGCAGACGCTGGGCCGCTGCGCCTTGGAGTTGATCAGGATGTCGACGGCCATGTCCAGGTCGGCCTGGGCGTCGACGTACACGTGGCAGTTGCCGGTGCCGGTCTCGATGACCGGGACGGTGGACTCCTCGACGACCGTACGGATCAGGGAGGCGCCGCCGCGCGGGATGAGGACGTCGACCAGGCCACGGGCGCGCATCAGCTCGCGCACCGAGTCGCGGGACTCGCCCGGCACGAGCTGCACGGCGTCCGCCGGGAGGCCCGCGCCGCCGACCGCGTCGCGCAGGACGCGCACGAGGGCGGTGTTGGAGGAGTACGCGGAGGAGGAGCCGCGCAGCAGCACGGCGTTGCCGGACTTCAGGCACAGGGCGGCGGCGTCGACCGTCACATTGGGCCGGGCCTCGTAGATGATCCCGACGACACCGAGCGGGACGCGGACCTGCCGCAGGTCGATGCCGTTGGGGAGGGTGGAGCCGCGGACGACCTCGCCGACCGGGTCGGGCAGCGCGGCCACGTCCCGGACGTCGGCGGCGATGGCCCGCACCCGCTCGGGGGTGAGCGTCAGCCGGTCGATGATCGACTCGCTGGTGCCGGCCTCCCTGGCGCGGGCGACGTCCTCGGCGTTGGCCTCGACGATCTCGCTCGTACGGACCTCCAGCGCGTCCGCGATCGCCAGCAGCGCGTCGTCCTTGGCCGCGCGCGGGAGTGGCGCGATTTCGGCGGCGGCGGCGCGGGCCCGGTAGGCGGCGCGGACGACCGGGGTCATGTCGTCGTACGGCGTGACGGACGGCGAGCCTGACGGGGTGCTGGCGGAAGCGGAGGAGTGCGACGAGGTCATACTCGCAGCGTAATGCGCTCCCGACGGGCATCCATCACATATCCCGCTCTGCGAGACGGCGACACCGGCGGATCAGTACGGGTGTACGCCCACGGGGGCGGCGGGCGGCGGGCCGTAGCCCTCCGCGATCCGCAGGTGGTACGTCTCGCGGTCGATGACCTCCAGGCCGACGATCTCCCAGGGCGGCAGCCCCGCGCTCTGCCGGTGCTCGCCCCACAGGCGGAGCGCCACGGCGGCGGCGTCGTGCAGGTCGCGGGCCTCTTCCCAGTACCGGATCTCGGCGTGATTATTGGCGTACCGGCTGGTCAGCAGGAACGGGTGATCGTGCGCGAGCTGCTCCAGGGCCCGTCTGACGTCCTTCAGCGGGGCCTCCTGGCCCGAGACGCTGAGGGTGATGTGCCACAGCTTGGACACCGGGCGGTCCGGGGTGCGCCGCTCCGGTTGGCTTCCCGACTGCCGGCCCGTGGCGCCGTCGTCGAGGACGGTTTCGTCGAAGTCGGCCCCGGCCTCGACACTCGTCAAGGCGCGTTCGGCCGTCCCTCGGGGCAGAGCCCCTGGGCGCGCTCGTCTCACCGGCGGCCTCCTGTTAGTGCGTCGTGGTGCTGTCACCCCGCTTACCCCTGAGACAAAGTTGACCAGTCCTGCGCGGAACGTGGGGCGGTTTTGGTGAAGGTCTCTGGCGGATGGCGGGACTTTCAGCCGTTCTGGGACGGGTCTAGGGCTGGAGGACGACGAGATCGTCCCTGTGTACGACCTCCCTCTCGTATGCCGGACCCAGTTCCTTCGCCAGCTCCCTGGTGGACCGCCCCAGGAGCTGGGGGATCTCCTTGGAGTCGAAGTTGACCAGCCCCCGCGCGACGGCCCGGCCGGAGGCGTCGCGCAGCTCGACGGGGTCCCCGGCGCCGAACTCGCCCTCGACGGCCGCGATGCCCGCCGGCAGCAGGGACTTCTTGCCCGCGACGACCGCCCGCACCGCGCCGTCGTCCAGGATCAGCGCCCCCTGCGGGGTGGAGGCGTGGGCGAGCCACAGCAGCCGGTCGGCCGAGCGGCGGCCGGTGCGGCGGAAGTACGTGCCGGTGTCCCGGCCCGCGAGGGCGTCGGCGGCGCGGCTGGCCGAGGTCAGGACGACCGGGATGCCGGCGGCCGCCGCGATGCGGGCCGCCTCGACCTTGGTGACCATGCCCCCGGTGCCGACGCCGGCCTTGCCCGCCGAGCCGATCTCGACGCCCTCCAGGTCGGCCGGACCGCGCACCTCCGCGATGCGCGAGGTGCCGGGCTTGGACGGGTCACCGTCGTACAGCCCGTCCACGTCGGAGAGGAGCACCAGCAGGTCGGCCCGCACCAGGTGGGCCACGAGCGCGGCGAGCCGGTCGTTGTCGCCGAACCGGATCTCGTCCGTGGCGACCGTGTCGTTCTCGTTGACGACCGGCACGGCGCCCATGGCGAGGAGCTGGTCGAGCGTCCGGTAGGCGTTGCGGTAGTGGGCGCGGCGGCTGGTGTCGTCGGTGGTGAGGAGCACCTGGCCGACGCGTACGCCGTAGCGGGCGAAGGAGGCGGTGTAGCGGGCGACGAGCAGGCCCTGCCCGACGCTGGCGGCGGCCTGCTGGCGGGCGAGGTCCTTGGGGCGGCGGGCGAGGCCGAGCGGCGCGAGCCCGGCGGCGATGGCGCCGGAGGAGACCAGGACGATCTCCTTCTCGCCGCCGCTGCGGACCTTGGCGAGTACGTCGACGAGCGCGTCGACGCGGTCGGCGTCGAGGCCGCCCGAGGCGGTGGTGAGGGAGGAGGAGCCGACCTTGACGACGATCCTGCGGGCTTCCGTTACGTACTGCCTTGCCACTGCTGTCACGTGGGAAATCTATGCCAGGAGCGGCGTTCGGCGCGCGCGCATTCCAGCCGATGGACATGCCCATGGACAGGCCGATGGACATGCGGCTGGACACCCACGGGACACCCGGGATCAGGCCCCCGCCGCCCGCATGCGCCTGACCCGCCGCAGCACCGGTCCCGCCACCAGCCCCGCCAGGCGCCGCGCCCGGCGCCGGGTGACGGTGAACGGGCCGGGTGCGCCGCGCACCTCGTAGGCGGTGTCCGGCAGGCCCACCGCCGGGTCCCGGAAGTACGGGTACGCCAGGTACTCGCGTCCCCGCCGGCGCACCCGCTGCGGCTGCTCGCCCGCCTGGAGGAAGGCGACGATGTCCAGCAGGGCATCGGGCCGGTCCATCGCCACGCACGTCAGGCGCAGCCGGTCCTCGGTCCTGAGACGGTCCGCCACGCCGGGTGTCCAGTACGCGGCCATCAGCGGCGCGGCGAGCTTCATCTTGGCGAGCAGGATGTCGCGGGGCTGCCGGAGGATGACGGGGCCGAACTGGTTCAGCAGGGTGACCGTGAACGGCCTCATCATCAGCAGGTCGCGCCGCTCCCCCGGCGGCTCGTGCTCGGCGATGAGCTCCATCAGGGCCTTGGCCGAGTCGAAGCGGGGCACGTAACCACCGGTCTTCGTCAGGTGTTTGCCGTCCTCGCGGCCCACCAGGTAGTAGCAGGTGTAGTCGGCGACCACCGACACCCCGCTTCCGCGCAGGTACGCCTCCAGCGTGAACAGCGCGTCCTCACCGGTCGTCAGCGACTCGTCGAACCGCATGCCGTGCCTGACGAGCAGGTCGCGCCGGAACAGCTTCTGGGCGCTGAGCGTGTACTTGACGTTGGAGCGGTGGATGTCGGCGCGTTCGACGGTCCGATTCCACATCGACTTGGCGGCGTTGCGGTTGACGCCGACGGTCTTGCCGAGCACCACGTCCGTCCCGGCCTTGTCGGCCATGGCGACGAGACGTTCCAGCGCCTCCTCGCCGAAGTAGTCGTCGGCGTCGAGGAAGAAGACGAACCGTCCCCGGGCGAGGGCGAGTCCGGTGTTGCGCGGGGCGCCGGCGCCGCCGGAGTTGGCCTGCCGCACCACGCGCGTGGGGACCTTGGAGCGGGCGGCGAACTCCTCCAGGTACTCCCCGGTTCCGTCGGTCGAACCGTCGTCGACGGCGACGATCTCGATGCGGTCGGCGCCGATCGTCTGCGCCTCGACCGATTCCAGACACTTCACCAGGTACGGCATAGCGTCGTAGGCCCCGATGATCACGCTGACATCGGGAGTGTTCTCAGTCATCGGCACCCACTGGATTCCTTACCTGGCGGTAAGCGGCAAACGGACGAAGTTCGTCCGTCATGGTGCCCTTCGGGCGTTTCCGGGGCGTGACGGCACGCACAGCGGCCCGTAAGTCCGCCTCGTACGAGGGACTTACGGGCCGCGGTGTGTACGTCCGGCTTTACGCCGGGGTGCTTTACGCCGGTGGCACCGGCACGGGTCAGTGCGCGACCGTGGCCTCCTCGGCGCTCTCCTGGGTGCTCGACACGCCCTTCTCCGCCACCGTGTCGAGAGCGGCGCCCAGCGGCTCGGCGCCGGCGCCGTCGGCCTCCTGGTCGAGTTCGCCGATCCGCTGGCCGGCCAGCCGCTGCGCCACGCCGTTGTTGCGGGCCTCCGCCTTGGCGGCCAGCGCGCGCACGGCGGCGTTGAACTGCTCGATGGACGTGGGCTCGTCGGGGCCCAGCAGGTACCGCTTGAGCGACTTCCGCTCGTCCGCGAGCCGGTCGGCGGCCGGGTCGGCCACGGCGGCGAGCA
Source organism: Streptomyces sp. NPDC049837 (assembly GCF_040674455.1). Taxonomy (NCBI): domain Bacteria; kingdom Bacillati; phylum Actinomycetota; class Actinomycetes; order Kitasatosporales; family Streptomycetaceae; genus Streptomyces; species Streptomyces sp. NPDC049837. The sequence continues at coordinate 493,388 of NZ_JBFAMP010000006.1, forward strand.
GCTCGTCCAGCTCGGCGGCGCTGTTGGAGAGGATCACCGCGGCGCGGACGGCGGTGTTCTGGCGCTTGAACTCGTCGGCGCCCAGCTCGGCGGAGTCCGTCACCGCGTACGGCTTGCCGCTCGCGATGAAGTCGGAGACCACACTCGAAATGTCGGAGACCATGCCGTCGGCCTCGTTGAAGCAGTCGTACAGCTTGGGCTCGGGGCCCGTGACGACCTTGTGCTCCCACCAGCCGAAGGAGCGCCAGTACGCGTCGTTCCACTCGGCCCGGAGCCGCTTGATCTCGGCGAGGCGCTGCGGGTCGGCGAGCGAGACGCGCGACTCCTCGGCCTCGTCGCCGCCCTTGCGGCCGGGGCGGGTGAGGTCGGCGAGGCGGGCCTCGATACGGGCCAGTTCGGCACGGGCCTCGGCCTGGGACGGCTGGGCTGCGGCGGCCTCCTTCGCCCAGCGCGGGTCGGCGGCGCGCTCGGCGTTGGCGGCGGCGACCATCTTCTGGAGGCGCTCGTCGACGGCCTTGGCCTTCTTGTTGACGAGTCCGGTGAAGGGGTGCGGCTTGTAGATCACCCGGACCGGCCGCGGGGCGTTCAGCAGCCGCTTCATGATGTTCTCGCCGGCCAGCAGCAGGGAGGTGTTGCCGGGGTTGTTGTCCCAGCCCTCCCAGGTGGGGGCGTACAGGACGGTGGGGATCGGGTTCCTGGGCGCGCCCGTCCAGGTCTTGATCGGCGCGAGCTGCGGGCGGCCCACCTCGACGATGTCGTCGTCGCGGACGCCGACGTCGGCGAGCGCGTACCGGTCGCGGCCGGCCCGGCCTGCGGTCCACACCTCGTCGTACACCTTGGAGAACGGGTTGACGCTGGCGAGCTTGTCGCTGTCGCCGTGGCCGATGAAGACGTGCTTCATGGTCGGGACGCGCAGCATGTGGATGTTCTTGCCGACGTTGGCGGGGTACAGCGTGACGCGGATCGACGACATGTCCATGGCCATCAGGTGCTGGCCGCCGGGGACGCACAGGATCGGCACGGACGTGGGCGGAAGCTTCTTCACCAGACCGCGCTCGCGCATGATGATCAGCGGTCGGCCGTCGATCTGCTCCATCGTCTCCAGCCACATGTTGACCTGGTACGCGGAGTCCTCGCCGCCCGAGAAGTACAGGGCGACGGTCGGCTGGTACTCGCGCAGCCAGGTGCCGACGGCCTTGAGGACGGCGCCCGCGGCCGGCACGCGGCGCTTGCGGCGCAGGTACGGGACGAGGGCCGCGGTGTAGAGCAGGCCGAGGGCGAGGGTCGCCGCGACGCCCGCGTACCCGATGACGTTCAGCCCGGTGGCGACCGCGACGATCACGCCCGCCATGGCGGGGATGTCGAGGTGCAGCATCTTCTCGCCGGAGCGGCTGAGCAGCGCCTGCGGCGGGGCGTCGGGGATGCGAACGGCGTTGAGGTCGATGTTGCGGGTGACCACCGGCATGGTCCGGCGCAGCCGGATGAGGGTGGCGAGGGCGCCCTGCGGGGCCTGGAGGCCGTAGAAGAGCAGGAAGCAGGCGACCGCCGCGTAGAACACGGGCTGTTCGGCGAGGCCTTCGCGAGCGAGCAGCAGGATCAGCAGGAGCTGGCGCAGCAGGAAGCGGATCGGCAGCCCGGCCCTGACCTTGCTCAGCCGGTTGATCAGGTAACTGTTCTTCTGGTGCAGATACCAGTCGGCGACGTAGGTCACGGCACCGGCGGCCGCGAAGAACCAGAGGTTCGGGATGAGGGCGGCGAGCATGACGCACGGATATCCCAGTCCCATGAGGACTGCCGCGGCGAGCTCTGACGCACTGCCCACACGTGCCAGGCGAATGGCGGTCGAAATCACGAAGAACCTGCTCCAGAGGGGGTGCCGGTTTTTTCACATGGACAAAACTCTTGTGAAGGCGAGCAATTCACGAACCGACTTCACGAACGGACTTCACAAACTGACTTCACGGTCTGCTTTACGAGACTCTTACGAATCGAGTCTTACGAACTCGGGCCTCTGCATTCGCACAAAGCGACACAGAGGCCCGAAGAGCACATCTGGTGAGTATTACACATCTTCCTGTCGGTCCAGCACGGAGGCCAGGGCCTGCTCGAAGCCCGACGCCTCGCTCGCCCCACGGGTGGGGTCCTGCTGCCGTACGTCGATGACATGGCCGGTGAGCTCGGAGAGCAGCACGTCCAGCGAGGTCCGGGCCACGGCCTCGGAGGACAGCAGCGATCCGGCGGGCTCCTGGCCGAATGCCTTCGTACGCATCGGTGTGGCGGTGCGCTCGGGGTTGACGCAATTCACCCTGATTCCATCGCCGGCCCATTCGTCGGCGAGGGCCTGGGTGAGATTCACCATGGCGGCCTTGGTGGACGAGTAAAGGCTGTACTCGGCGCGGCCGCGGGTGTAGCTGGAGGAGGTGTAGAGCAGGAGCTGGCCCTTGGTTTCGACCAGGTATTTGTATGCGGCCCGGGCGATCTGCACGGGCGCGAGGTAATTGACGTTCAGCGCTTCCTGAATGGTCGCGTTGTCGGTCTCGGCGAGCTTGCCGATACGCAGCACGCCCGCCGTGTTGATGACGTAGTCGATACGGCCGCTCTCCGCGTACGCCTTGGCGAGGGCCTCCTCGACGTGCTCGGGGTTCTCGACGTGCGTGCCGGTGGTGGAGCGGCCCAGCGCGTACACCGTGGCACCGTACCGCTCGGCGAGGGCGGCGATGTCGGCGCCGATGCCGTACGAGCCGCCGAAGACGACGAGGGTCTTGCCGGACAGCAGCTCGCGGTAGGCGGCCTCGTCGGCCTGGCGCGGGGCGGCGGTGGAGGCGAGCTGGAACAGCTTGTCGGCGATGAAGACGTCGACGGGCTGGGTGACCTTCATGTTGTACTCGTCGCCCGCGACGACGTAGATCGGCACGTCCGGCAGGTACTTCAGGACCACGCTGCAGTCGTCGGTGGCCTGGAAGTTCGGGTCACCGGCCGCGATCTCGTACGCCCGCTTGATCGTGGACAGCTTGAACGCCTGCGGGGTCTGGCCGCGGCGCAGCCGGGAGCGGTCGGGGACGTCGGTGATGAACTCGCCGTCCTCGCCGTGGGTGCGGGTCACGATGATCGTGTCCGCGGAGGGGATGGCGACGTCGACGGCCTGGTAGCGGTCGAGGGCGTCGACACAGTCCTTGATCACGCGCTGTGACAGAAGCGGACGCACCGCGTCATGGAAGAGGACGTTGAGGTCCTCCCCCTCGGCGAGGCCCTCGCCGAGGGCCTGGATGGCGCGCTCGGTGGTCTCGTTGCGAGTGGCGCCGCCCTCGATGACACGGGTGACCTTGGTGAGCCCCGCCTTGGCGATGATCTTCTCGACATCGGGCACGAAACCCGGCGCCATCAGCACGATCACGTCGTCGACGCACTCCGCCTGTTCGAAGATCGTCAGCGTGTGCTCGATGACCGCCTTGCCCGCGATCTTCAGCAGTTGCTTCGGGATCGCGAGCCCCACGCGCTGGCCGGTACCGCCGGCGAGCACGACTGCTGTGGTGCGGGGCTTGGCTTCATGCGGCGCTGACACAGAACGACCTACCTTGCGACGACTGGGGGACGGGCTGATGGTCGCACTCTCCGTGACCGTCTCGCAAGGCGGACATCGGGCCCCCCACACCCCCGCGACACCTCGTGTTCACCGTGTGGCCAGGGAGAGCGGACGAGTGCCGCGACGGTGCTCCGGTGACCGACATCACGCGGTCCGCTTGTCGACGACGTTGAGGACGAGCTCGTTGGCGGCGCTGTAGAAGACCTTGATCACGACCCGTTCCCGCGGCTTGCCCGCCAGTTGCCGGACGACGGCGCGCGCCAGCCCGAGGGGCTGCTTCTTGCACAGCTCGACCGGGGGGTACGGGAAGAGGGAGCCCTTCTCCACGACGTCGTCGAGGATGCGCGCGAGCCGGACCGGCTGGGCCTCCGGGGCGGGCCGGAGCCACAGGTCCCACACATCGTGTGGGTCCTGCTGACGGGCGGCGGGGGCGGTGCAGGAGAAGGTGAACCGGAAACCGTCGTTGCCGTGCCTGCTCCCCGGGAAGGCCAGCTCCAGCGGTGCCTTCCCGCGCCGCCGCAGCAGCAGAACCGGTTCGCCGCCTGCTCGGGCCGCGCCGTACAACCGCGCGGACAGGGTGACCGTCCCGTCCTCGATCCGGACGTCGCCGACCTCGGCGTGGACGGGGCGCACCCAGGAGCGGAGGTGCAGAGCACCGCTCCTTGTATACGGAACGAGCTGCCGGACCGGTTCGCCGGCGCGCTGCCGCCCCGCCGCGCGCATCGCGCCGCGCTGGTCGATCGCGCGGGTGGCGAGCGGTACGCGCCCGCCGTCGCCGGGCAGTTCCACGTGTACGGGGTGGACGCCCTCGGCGAACGGCGTGCCGGCGGGGACCGTCGCGGTGCCGTGCCCGTCGAAGGGGAAGCCATGGTCCTCGACCACCAGGCGGGCGCCCTTACGCGGGGTGAGCAGGGTCACGGTCAGAGTGCCGTCGTCGGCCGCGACGCAGTCCGCGAGGGTGTCCGTCACGGGGGCGGGGGCGGGCTCCGAGTGGTGGCCGGCGCGGTGGGTGGCGGCCGCGCCGAGCTCGGCGAACAGCTCCTCGTACTGCTTGGCCACCGGGCCCGGGTCGAAACGGCGGCCGTTGACGAGGGCGGCGGCGCCCATGCGGCGGCGCAGCTCCGGGTCGTCGATGAGCCGGAGCAGCGCGGCGGCGATGGCGTCGACGTCACCGACGGGTACGAGGAGGCCGTCCTCGCCGTCCTTGATGATCTCGCGGGGGCCGTAGTCGCAGTCGGTGGACACCACGGGCAGGCCGCAGCGCATCGCCTCGACGAGCGTCATGCCGAAGGACTCGTGGCGGGACGTGGACACGGCTATCGCGCCCTTGACCCACTCGGGCTCGATGGGGGAACGCGGGCCCATGAGGTGGACGCTGTTGTAGAGGCCCAGTTGATCGATCTTCTTGCGGAGCCGGTCCTTCTGGTTGCCCCAGCCGCAGATGCGCAGCGTCCACTCGGGGCGCTGGGCGACGACCTTGGCGAACGCCTCGATGAGCACGTGGTACTGCTTCTCGGAGGCCAGCCGGCCGGCCGCCATGATCGTGGTGCCCGAGGTGTCGGAGGGCGCCACGACCGGCTCGGGCACGCTGTTGGGGATGGCCAGCACGCGGGTGTCGGGCAGCGGCATCCGGGCGCGCCAGGAGGCGGCGTCGCCTTCGGAGACGGTGACGAACGCGTCGAGCTTCGTCAGGAACCCGGCCATCTCGGCCCGCAGGTCGGGCTTGTGGTGGTTGTGCGTCATGTGCTCCTGGCCGATGAGCACGGCGCCCTCGGGCGCGAACGCGGCGACGTACGCGACGAGTCCGGGCCGGGTGCCTATGACGACGTCGGCGTCGGAGCCGGCCCCGGCGTAGTGGGCGCGGACGCGCTCGTCGGTGAGGCGGCTGTACTCCTTGTACCGCGCCTCGTTCTTCGGGAAGTGCTCGGCGGGCTGGAGGTGCCGCTCGTGCTTCTTCTCGTTGGCCGGGGAGGAGGGGCGGGTGTCGACGAGCGGTACGACGGTGATGCGGGGGTCGATCGCGAAGAGCGGCTCGTCCCGGTGCCGGAACACGGAGACGATCTCCACCTCATGCCGTCCGGCGAGCTCTTCCGCGAGGTTCAGCGTGGTGCGGATGGTGCCGCCGATGCCGTAGATGGTGTGGATGAGGAAGGAGACCTTCATCAACGCTCCGTTCAAGTCAGCCGGGGCACCTGCGGCCCCGCCCCCACGGACAAGACGGTGATCCTTGGCCACAGGTTGTCCGCCTGGAGCGACGTAAACGGGATTTCATGCGCTTTTTTCGGTGACCGGCGCGACACCGCACCACACACGACGACGCCCCCGCCCGGGCGCGCAGAACGCGGGGGCAGGGGCGCCGGCAGGCACCGGGGGCGGGGGATCAGAAGGGCTCGAAGCCCTCGAACTCGCGCTGCGCCTCGTCCCGCTCCGCCTGGCGGTCCTTGCGGCGCTGCGCGGCGGGGCGCGGGGCCTCCATGCGGTGGTCCTCGCCACGGCGGCCGAGCATCTCGGCGCCCGCCATCATCGTGGGCTCCCAGTCGAAGACGACCGCGTCCTCCTCGGGGCCGATGGCCACGCCGTCGCCCGCGCGGGCTCCGGCCTTCATCAGCTCCTCCTCGACGCCGAGGCGGTTGAGGCGGTCCGCCAGGTAGCCGACGGCCTCGTCGTTGTTGAAGTCCGTCTGGCGCACCCAGCGCTCCGGCTTCTCGCCGCGCACGCGGAAGAGGCCGTCCTCCTCCTGCGTGACCGTGAAGCCCGCGTCGTCGACCGCCTTCGGGCGGATGACGATCCGGGTCGCCTCCTCCTTGGGCTTGGCCGCGCGCGCCTTGGCGACGATCTCGGCCAGCGCGAAGGACAGCTCCTTCAGGCCCAGGTGGGCGACGGCCGAGACCTCGAAGACGCGGTAGCCGCGCGCCTCCAGGTCGGGGCGGATCATGTCCGCGAGGTCCTTGCCGTCCGGGATGTCGATCTTGTTGAGGACGACGATACGGGGGCGGTCGTCGAGGCCGCCGTACTGCTTCAGCTCCTCCTCGATGACGTCCAGGTCGGTCACCGGGTCACGGTCGGCCTCCAGCGTGGCCGTGTCCAGGACGTGGACGAGCACCGAGCAGCGCTCCACGTGCCGCAGGAATTCGAGCCCCAGTCCGCGCCCCTGGCTCGCACCCGGAATCAGGCCGGGCACGTCCGCGATGGTGTAGACGGTCGAGCCGGCGGTGACGACCCCGAGGTTCGGCACGAGGGTGGTGAACGGGTAGTCCGCGATCTTCGGCTTGGCGGCGGACAGCACGGAGATCAGCGAGGACTTGCCCGCGCTGGGGTAGCCCACCAGGGCCACATCCGCGACCGTCTTGAGCTCCAGGACGATGTCGCCGGACCGGCCCGGCTCGCCCAGCAGCGCGAAGCCGGGCGCCTTGCGGCGGGCCGAGGCCAGCGCCGCGTTGCCGAGCCCGCCCCGGCCGCCCTCGGCGGCGACGTACGACGTGCCGTGCCCGACCAGGTCGGCCAGCACGTTGCCCTTCTTGTCGAGCACGACCGTGCCGTCCGGCACCGGCAGGATCAGGTCCTGGCCGTCCTTGCCGGACCGGTTGCCGCCCTCGCCGGGCTTGCCGTTGGTGGCCTTGCGGTGCGGAGAGTGGTGGTAGTCCAGCAGCGTGGTGATCGACTGGTCGACGACCAGGATCACATCGCCGCCCCGGCCGCCGTTGCCCCCGTCGGGGCCGCCGAGCGGCTTGAACTTCTCACGGTGAACGGAGGCACAGCCGTGGCCTCCGTTACCCGCGGCGACATGCAGCTCGACGCGGTCCACGAAGGTGGTCATGTTCTGTGCCTCCAGTTACGTACGGAAATGTCTACGTGGTAACACGCGAAAGGCGGACCCGCTTCCCGATACGTACGGGAAGTGAGGTCCGCCTCCGCGAAAGTGGATCAGGCAGCGGTCGGAACGATGTTCACGACCTTGCGGCCACGGAACGTGCCGAACTGCACCGCACCGGCCTGAAGCGCGAACAGCGTGTCGTCGCCGCCACGGCCGACGCCGGAGCCGGGGTGGAAGTGCGTGCCACGCTGGCGGACCAGGATCTCACCGGCGTTGACGACCTGACCGCCGAAGCGCTTCACGCCGAGCCGCTGAGCGTTGGAGTCGCGACCGTTCCGGGTGGACGATGCGCCCTTCTTGTGTGCCATGTCTCCTCAGTCCCTTACTTCGCAGCCGTGGGGATCGCAGTGACCTTGATCGCCGTGTACTGCTGGCGGTGGCCCTGACGACGGCGGTAGCCGGTCTTGTTCTTGTAGCGCAGGATGTCGATCTTGGCGCCCTTGTGGTGGTCCACGACCTCGGCCTGGACCTTGATGCCGGCCAGCACCCACGGGTCGCTGGTCACAGCGTCGCCGTCGACAACGAGCAGGGTCGAGAGCTCGACCGTGTCGCCAACCTTGGCAGTGGAAATCTTGTCAACCTCAACGATGTCGCCGACAGCAACCTTGTGCTGGCGACCACCGCTGCGCACGATGGCGTACACGCGGATCTCTCTCTCGCTCGGAACGGAAACCCCTGATGCCAGCCGCTCGCACGGACCGGCGAGGTCCGTGACTGTCCGAGTGGGACGAGCGGCCTCTTCCAACCACGGACCGAGTCCGGCCGGAAGGGAGGTGCTCAGGAGTTGGCGCGCATGGAAACACGCCGACGGTCAAGGTTACGGTCCGCGCTCCCACGGGTCAAACCGGCCCGTCCGGACTCCGCCGGGGCCGCCGCCCGTATGCTCACCGGGCAAGCCGCGGGAAGCCGCACACCGGAAGGCAGAGCACAGTGAACTACAGGGTCCAGCCCACCGCCCAGGTCGCCGACAGCGCCGAGATCGGCGCGGGCAGCAGTGTCTGGGAGCTCGCGCAGATCCGCGAGGACGCGAAGCTCGGCGAGGGCTGCGTGATCGGCCGCGGTGCGTACGTCGGCACGGGCGTGCGCATGGGCGACAACTGCAAGCTCCAGAACTACGCCCTGGTCTACGAGCCGGCCGAGCTCGGCGACGGCGTGTTCATCGGCCCCGCCGTCGTCCTCACCAACGACCACAACCCGCGCTCCGTCGACCCGGACTTCAAGCAGAAGCGCGGCGGCGACTGGGAGGCCGTGGGCGTGAAGATCGCCGACGGTGCCTCGATCGGCGCGCGCTCGGTGTGCGTGGCCCCGCTGGAGATCGGCCGCTGGGCGATGGTGGCCGCCGGCGCGGTCGTCACCAAGGACGTCCCGGACTTCGCGCTGGTCGTGGGCGTCCCGGCACGGCAGATCGGCTGGGTCGGCCGGGCCGGCGTCAAGCTGGTCGAGCGGGACGGCGAGCCGGGCGTGTGGGAGTGCCCGAAGAGTGGCGCGCTGTACGACGAGAAGGACGGCGTGCTGACCGAGCGCGCCGCCTGACGAAGGGCCCCTGGGGCCCTTTCCACGGCCCGCACCCGGCGGACGGCCGGGGCGGGGCCGTGCAGGGTCGCCCCCGCTGGGGATCGGCGGCGACGGGGGGTGCCGTCTCGCGAGTGGGCACCCCGCCGACCGCGAGGAGGCGAGCCCGGAGGGGCCGCGCCCCCCACGCACGCACCGCCCCCGTGGGCACCGGGACAAGGGCACCGCCCCAGGGCGAACCGGGCCACGGGCACCGCCCCAGTCCCGTTGTGCCCACCCTCCCCCAAGCTCTCGACTTCGCTCGAGCAGGGGCCCCCATCGCCCTGCGGAACGAATGCCCACAACGGTGTGGAACGGCCGACCCGGACCCCTACACCCGCGCCCAAGCCCCCAGCGCCAGGCCCGGTTCCGGCTTCTGGCGGGCCACTCGCAGGATGCCGTCAGTACCGAAGGCGGCCATGACGACGCGGCCGCGGCCGTCGACGCCCAGGGCGGGGGCGCCCAGGCAGGGTTCGCCGGTGAGCGTCCAGGTGGCGCCGAGGGCCTCGTCCTCGGTGGGGTAGGCGGCGAGGGCCGGGCGGCCGGTGGCGGCGTCCCGGCGGGCCATGATCGTGCAGTCGTGGCCGTCCACGGCGGTACGCAGCAGGGCGACCGGGCCGGTGCCCGCGCCGGTGCCGAGGGCGGACGGGGCCTTGTCGGAGGGGCGCCAGGCCCGGACCGTACCGTCGTCGGCGTCGTGCCAGAAGTGGGTGAGGCGGCCGGGGCCGGTGCGCTCCGTGGACAGGGAGCCCGCCTGGGCCCTGGCCGGGATGTCCTCCGCCCGCTGGAACTTCACGCCCTTGGTCTCCTGCGTCCAGCGCAGAATGTGGTCCTCCGTCGGCGCGACCAGCTCCATCAGCCCGTCGGAGGTGATCGACGCCGAGATCGCGCCGGTGATCCCGCTGCCCTTCAGGTCGGCCCACTTGTTCCACTTGCCCGACGGCACCGAGGCGCGCCCGCAGATCCCGCCGCCCACGTTGCGCACGAAGACGTGCAGCGAGCCCTCGGAGTCGATGACGGCCGCGGGCAGGCCGATCTGCCCGGCGAGCGCCGGGTCGTTCGGGTACGGGTTGCCGACCACGGCCCAGTCGCGAACGGCCAGGCCGGACTGGTACTGGAGCGCGAAGACCACGTCGGTGGCGGGCGTGCCGTCGGCCAGGCGGGTGCGGCGCAGCGACACGAGGTGGACGTAGCCGTCGGAGCCCTGGGCTATGGAGAGGTACGGCACGATGCCGGGCGCCGGGATCGTCTCGGGGCCGGTCCACTCGGGGCCGCCCGGGTGCTTCTCGGTCCAGCGCAGTACGGCGCCCTCGACCGGGGCGTACGCCGTGAGACGGCCGTCCTTGCCGCGCACCAGCCAGTCGGTGGTCGCCGGGAGGGAGGCGTCGGGGAGCGGGGTGCCCGAGGGGGCGCCGCTACGCCGCGAGGGGGCGTCGACCGGACGCCTGGACTTCCGCGCGGACCACACCGCCATGGCTCACCGCCGACCTTCCCCTGAACAGTTCAAACAGTTCACGCACAGTTCCCCCAAGCTTGCGCGACCATAGCATTTTGGCGCGTGTTCCCCAGTCCCCCGGAAGGCCCACCCGGGCGCGTCCGCGTGGGACCCTCGTAGCGTGCTGACTCTCCTCGTCGTCGACGCCGCGAACGTCGTCGGATCGGTGCCCGACGGCTGGTGGCGGGACCGCCGCGGAGCCGCCGAGCGGCTGCGTGACCGGCTCGTCCCCTACGCCTCCGACGGGGTCGCCGGGCATCCGGGCCCGCTGGACGTGGTGCTCGTCGTCGAGGGGCGGGCACGGGGCGTGGAGCCGGTGCCGGGCGTGCGGGTCGACGAGGCGCCCGGCAGCGGCGACGACCGGATCGTGGAGCTGGCGGGCGAGGCGGCCGGGGCGGGGCGCGGGTGCGTGGTGGTGACGGCCGACCGGGAGCTGCGGCGGCGCGTGGCGGCGCACGGCGCGGAATGCCTGGGCCCCAGCTCGGTACGGCCCTGACCGCGCCAGACCTCGACCGCACCCGACCGGCCCGGTCCGCCGCCGGCTGGGCGGCGCCCCTGACCGCACCGGAAAAGCGTCGCGAAACCTCGTCGTCAACTGTTCATGGAATCGTTATCCCCGCCGTTCACCGGTGCGCACGCGGCTTCTGACCATGTCTGACCACCACCGTCGGACCCGGGCGTTCCGGCCAGTGCTCCGGCCGCGGGCCTGGTCATCCCGGCCATTGCCTACGATGGCACGGCACGCCTCCCTCATTGACCTGTCCCAGTAGAAGAAGAGTGCTCAGTGAAAGTCATCAGCATCGTCGGCGCACGTCCCCAATTGGTGAAGCTCGCTCCCATCGCGGCGGCGTTCGCCGAGACGGAGCACGAGCACTTCATCGTGCACACCGGGCAGCACTACGACGCCGACCTCTCCGACGTCTTCTTCGACGGCCTCGGCATCCCTGACCCGGACGTCCACCTGGGCGTCGGCTCCGGCAGCCACGGCGTCCAGACCGGTGCGGTGCTCTCCGCGCTCGACCCGGTCCTGGCGCGCGAGAAGCCGGACTGGGTCCTGGTCTACGGCGACACCAACTCCACCATCGCCGGTGCCCTTTCGGCCGTGAAGATGCACCTGCCGGTCGCCCACCTGGAGGCGGGTCTGCGCTCCTTCAACCGGCGCATGCCGGAGGAGCACAACCGCGTCCTGACCGACCACTGCGCCGACGTCCTGCTCGCCCCGACCGAGGAGGCCATGCGCCACCTCGCCGACGAGGGCCTGAAGGACCGTGCCGTGCTGGCCGGTGACGTGATGGTCGACATCTGCCTGAAGATCCGGGACGACGTGCTGGCCGGGAAGCACCCCGCGCCCACGCTGCCCGAGGGCATCGACCCGTCGGAGCCGTTCCTGCTGGCCACGCTGCACCGGCCGGACAACACCGACGACCCGGAGCGGCTGCGCGCCATCATCGACTCGCTGGCCGGCCTGCCGGTCCCCGTCGCGCTGCTCGCCCACCCGCGCCTGGTGGCGCGTGCCGAGGAGCACGGCATCGAGCTGAACACCGGTTCCGTGCACGTCGGCCGTCCGCTGCCGTACGCCGGTCTGGTCGCCGCCGTGCTCGCCTCCGCCGGTGTCGTCACCGACTCGGGCGGCCTGCAGAAGGAAGCGTTCCTGCTGGAGCGCATCACCACCACCATCCGTCCCGAGACGGAGTGGGTGGAAACCGTGGAGACGGGCTGGAACGTCCTTGTTCCCGACCCGCACACGCTGCCCGCCGACGAGTGGGCCGCGACCGTGACCCGCGCGGTGCCCACGGCCGACCCGGGCACCCCGTACGGCGACGGGCGGGCCGCCCAGAACGTTGTCCGGATCATGGAAGAGTGGAAGGGAGGCAGCCGGCACGCGTGACCGGACAGGTCCTCCCAAGAGGCACTTTTCCGTACATGTCACCGTGCTAGCGTCACCGGTTATGTCAGCGTCTCCCAGGTCCGGGCTGCCCGCGGCAGGCAAGCGGCCCCATGTGATCTACCTCGCCATCGGCTTCCCGCCCGCAGCCAAGAGCTGCGCGTACCGCATGCGCGAAACCGCGAACCAGTTCATCAACCAGGGCTGGGACGTCACCGTCGTCACCATCGCGCAGGAGTCGTGGGAAAGGGACTCCGGCGTCGACCTCACCCTCCTGGAGCAGGTCGATCCGAAGATCAAGATCGTCGAACTCCCGCTGGTGCGTGAGGACCTGGAGACGGACATCCGTCTGTACAGCGAGGAGCGCGCACTCAACCCGAACGGGTGGGTGACGCGGCTGCGCCGTCGCCAGATGGAGCCGTTCCCGGAGCCCAACTTCGGTGAATGGCGCGAGGATCTGGAGCAGGCCGTGCTCCGCATCCACGGCGAGCACCCGGCCGACCTGCTGCTCGCGAGCTGCGTCCCCTACGTCAACCTCGCCGCGGCGTGGAAGCTGTGGGAGGAGGCGAAGGTCCCGTACGCGGTGGACTTCCGCGACGGCTGGTCCATCGACGTCATCGACGGCGTCGAGGCGTTCTCCCGCGACTCCGCCGAGGGGCGCTGGGAGCAGAAGATCCTCGACAACGCGCTGTCCCTGTGGGTCGTCAACGACCCCATCGCGGAGCACTACCGCACCCGCTACCCCGACTTCGCCGACCGCGTCCACGTCGTGCGCAACGGCTACGACGCCGACAGCTCGCCGGGCAAGGCGCACCGCGCCAACCCCGAGGCGGGCCTGGCGTTCGGCTACCTCGGCACCGTCAACTTCACGGTCCCGCACCTGGAGACCGTGCTCAACGCCTGGCGCGCGGCCCGCGAGAAGGAGCCGCTGCTGGCCAACGCCACCTTCGAGGTGCGCGGCCACATCGGCAACGGCTCCGGCCGCGAGGCCAACCGGCACGCCGAGGTCCTCAAGCAGGCCGAGGTCGACGGCGTACGCTTCGGCGGCCCCGCCGCCAAGGCCGAGGTGGCGTCCATCTACGCCCGCTGGGACGCGATGGTCCTCATCCTCATCGGCGGCCGTTACGTCACCTCCGGCAAGGTGTACGAGTACATGGCGACCGGTCTGCCGATCGTCTCGGCGCACGTCGTCGAGCACGACGCCTCCAACGTGCTGCGCGGCCACCCGCTGTGGACGGGCGCCGTCGGCATCGACGAGGAGGGGCTGACCGAATCGTTCATCAAGGCCGCGCACATGGCGGTCGAGACGAGCGACGAGGTCCACGCCGAAGCCATGGCGCACGCCGACCAGTTCACCCGCGAGGCGCTGATGACCGCCGCCGTGAAGCAACTGATCGACGACTACACCACCCTCACGGCGGAGCGGGCGGACACCGCGGACGCGGCCTCCCCCGCCGAGAACCAGATCGTCGCCGGAGGACCGTCCCTGTGACCAACGTCCTGTTCATCGCCAGCGTCCGCCCCCAGGTGGGCGTGTTCGCCGACTCGGTGCGCAAGTTCCGCGCAGCGGGCGCGAAGACGTACCTCGCCGGTACCTTCCCCCTGGAGCCGGTCGCCGAGGAACTCGCCGCCATGGAGCTGGACGGCACCCACCAGCTCCCGCGCAACCTCAACTTCCGCAGCACCGCGCTGCGCCGCAAGGCCCGTACGGCGCCCGGCGGCATGAAGGTGTGGATGCAGTGCCAGCGCGACAACAAGCTGCGCCAGCTCGCGCGCAAGGCCGACGTCCTCGTGGCGCTCGACGCGGGCGCCGTGTACACCGTGTGGCGCCTGGCGCAGTACTACCGCGTCGAGGAGGCCCACTTCGGTCTGGCGCCGGCCCTGAAGGCCGTCGAGCGCGTCAAGGAGAAGGGCTCCGCCGCCGGCCGTGGCGTGCTGCCGCCGCTGGACGTCGTCAAGCAGAACGTGCGCCGCTCCATGGACGGGCTGCCCGCCACCGTCATGCGGCACGCCACCGCCCGTCCGGTGATGCGCTCCACCGTCGGCGCCCGGATGTGGCGTACCGCCGTCACCGCGCCCGGCGTGCCGACGAAGGTGCGCATCGCGACCTCCCGCTACGTGGCCGAGGGCATGCAGTGGGCGGGCCGCACCAGCGGCGCCGCCCTGGCACTCGCCGCCGCCGCGTCGAAGATCCCCGACCTGGGGCTCAAGGCGCAGTTGCTGGACGAGGCCGTGATGAAGGAGCTGGGCAAGGGGCTCAACCCGCGTGACCTGGGCAAGGCGGTCGCGGCGCAACTCGCGCACGCCGACGCCCAGTTCGCCCAGGGCGACTACGAGAAGGCGTCCTTCGCGCTGGACCGGGCGCTGTTCCTGGCCTTCCACCGGGTGCTGCACATCGACCAGCTCTCCTCCCCGCTGGCCAAGGACGCGCAGGGCTTCGTCGCCCCGCTGTACCGCTCCAAGGCCATGCAGACCCTCGCCCGCCCGCAGGGCAGGCGGACGCCCGCCGCGCCGGCCCCCAAGGACCGCCCGCTGCGGCTGCTGGTCACCACCAGCGCCAACGACAACTTCCTGCACCACATCCTGGACCGGTACGGCAACCACCAGGGCGTGGAGCTGCGGTACCTGGACCTGGCGGCGCAGAAGGCGCTCAAGCGGATCGCGTGGGCGGGCCGCCGGGTGCTGGAGGACCGCATGGCCGGCGGCACCAGCACCTACCAGGAGGAAGTCGAGCGGCTGATGCGGCCGTACCTGGACTGGGCGGACACCGTCTTCCTGGACTGGTCGGTCGGCCCCGCGGCGATGCTGACGACGATCGACCCGGGCGACACCCGGATCGTCGTCCGGCTGCACAGCTACGAGGCGTTCACCCGCTGGCCGCACATGACGGACTTCTCGCGGATCGACGACCTGGTCTACGTCGCCCCGCACGTGAAGGACCTCGTCGAGTCGCTGGTACCGATGCTGCGCGGCGACGACGCGCCCCGGGCGCACCTCATCGACAACGCCATGGACCTGTCGGGCTTCGCCCGCCCCAAGTCCGCCGACGCCCGCTTCAACCTGGGCCTGGTGGGCATCAGCCAGGTCGCCAAGGACCCGATGTGGGCCGTGGACGTGCTGCGGCGGGTGCGGGAGCACGACGAGCGGTACCGGCTGCTGCTGGTGGGCGGCGACATGAACCCGAAGACCAGCCGGGCCACCCGCGACTACCGGCGCCAGTTCGACAAGGAGATCGCCCCGCTCATCGAGGAAGGCGTCGTGCTCAAGCTCGGCCCGACCGACGACGTGCCCTCGGCGCTCACCGACATCGGCGTGATCCTGTCCTCGTCGGTACGTGAGGGCTGCCACGTGGGCCTGATGGAGGGCGCGGCGAGCGCCGCCGTCCCCGTCTCCCGCGACTGGCCGTTCTACGCGGGCAAGCCCAACAGCGCGCGCACGCTGTACCCGGAGGGCTGGGTCGTCGGCTCCACGGAGGAGGCCGCCCAGCGGATCCTGGAGACGACGGCGTCCGAGGAGGCGTGGCAGAACGCCGGGAAGCTGGCGTCGGAGTACGCGCTGTCGACGTGGGACTGGCCCGTCGTGAGCAAGGTCTTCGACAAGCTCTTCCTCGGCGAGGGCTAGACCGTACGGAAAAGGGCCCCGGGAGCGATCCCGGGGCCCTTTCTCGTACGGGGGTCAGGGGTGGCGGAGCTGCCAGCCCGCCCACGCGGACTCGACCATCTCGCGCACCCCGTACCGCGCGCTCCAGCCCAGCTCCTCGCGGATGCGGCCGGCGGAGGCCACCACGCGGGCCGGATCGCCGGGGCGGCGCTCGGTGACGAGCGGCTTGATGTCGGTGCGGCCGGTGACGTCCTGGATGATCCCGACCATCTCCGTGACGGAGACGCCCTCGCCGCGCCCGATGTTCATGATCAGCGAGGCCTCCGGGTCGGCCGCCAGCCGGCGGGCGGCGGCGACGTGCGCGGAGGCGATGTCCTCGACGTGGATGTAGTCGCGGATGCAGGTGCCGTCGGGCGTCGGGTAGTCGTCGCCGAAGACCCGGGGCTGCTCGCCGGCGGTGAGCCGTTCGAAGACCATCGGTACGAGGTTGAAGACGCCGTCGTCACCCAGCTCGGGCGTGGCGGCGCCCGCCACGTTGAAGTACCGCAGCGACGCGGTCGCCATCCCGTACGTCCGCCCCGCGGCCGTGACCAGCCACTCGCCGGCCAGCTTGGTCTCGCCGTACGGGTTGATGGGCGCGCACGGCGTGTCCTCGGTGACCAGGTCCACGTCGGGCATGCCGTACACGGCGGCCGAGGACGAGAACAGGAACCGGGTCACACCGGCCTCGACGGCGCCCTCCAGGAGCGTACGGAGGCCCTCGACGTTCTCGTGGTAGTAGTACAGCGGCTTGGCGACCGACTCGGCGACCTGCTTCTTGCCCGCGATGTGCACGATGCCGGTGACGGCGTGCTCGCGCAGTACGCGGTCGACGACGGCACGGTCCAGGACGGTGCCGACCTCCAGGGGGACGCCCTCGGGGAGCCGCTCGGCGCGGCCCGTGCTCAGATCGTCCAGGACGACGATCCGCTCGCCGCCCTCGGCCATCGCCTTCACCACGTGGGAGCCGATGAATCCGGCGCCGCCAGTAATCAACCAGGTCATGGGGAAACCCTCTGCAAGGCGGCCCCGCCCCGCAAGAGCGCGGGGCAGGGCCATGGTTCGTTGCGTACGGAATGAGCCGTCCGGCTAGCCGCCGATGACGACGCGGCGGACGCCCTCCCAGCGGGCCGGGTCCGTGGTGCGGCGGCCGTCGACCAGGACGGTGACGTCCGGCAGGTCGGAGGCGGCCAGCTCCTTGTACTCGGCGTGGTCGGCCTGGAGGATCGCGGCGGTGACCTTCTCGCCCTGGTGGGGGGTGAGGCCGTGCGCGGCGAGCTCCTCCGCCGTGTACATCGGGTCGGAGACGTACGGGACGGCGCCACGGGCCTTGAGGGCCTCGACGGTGCCGAAGACGCCGGAGAACGCGGTCTCCTTGACGCCACCGCGGTAGGCGGCGCCCAGCACGAGCACGTTGACGTCCTTCAGGTCGCCGTAGGCGGCGGCCAGCAGGTCGACGGCGTACTCGGGCATCGCGGCGTTGGCCTCGCGGGCCGAGCGCACGACGGTCGCCTCCGGGTCGTTCCACAGGTACATCCGCGGGTAGATCGGGATGCAGTGGCCGCCGACGGCGATGCCCGGCTGGTGGATGTGGCTGTAGGGCTGGCTGTTGCAGGCCTCGATGACCTTCAGGACGTCGATGCCCTGCTTGTCGGCGAACCGGGCGAACTGGTTGGCCAGGCCGATGTTGACGTCGCGGTACGTGGTCTCGGCGAGCTTGGCCAGCTCGGAGGCCTCCGCGCTGCCCAGGTCCCACACGCCGTTGGCGCGCGGCAGGTCGTCGCGCTCGTCGAAGTCGAGGACCTGCTCGTAGAACTCGACGCCATGCTTGGCCGACGCCTCGTCGATGCCGCCGACGAGCTTGGGGTAGCGGCGCAGGTCGGCGAAGACGCGGCCGGTGAGGACGCGCTCCGGGGAGAAGACCAGGTGGAAGTCCTCGCCCGCCTTCAGGCCGGAGCCCTCCTCCAGCATCGGCGCCCAGCGGGTGCGGGTGGTGCCGACCGGCAGGGTCGTCTCGTAGGAGACCAGGGTGCCCGGCTTGAGGCCCTTGGCGATGGCCTTGGTGGCGGAGTCCATCCAGCCGAAGTCGGGGGTGCCCTCGGCGTCCACGAACAGCGGGACGACGACCACGACGGCCTCGGACTGGGCGACGGCGGCCGCCGTGTCGGTGGTCGCGGACAGCAGACCGGCGTCGACGGTCTGCTTCAGCAGCCGGTCGAGGTCGTGCTCGCCGGGGAAGGGCTCGGTGCCGGCGTTGACCAGCTCGACGACCTTCTCGTTGACGTCGGCGCCGATGACCTTGTGGCCCTTGGCGGCGAACTGCACGGCGAGCGGCAGGCCGATCTTGCCGAGCGCGACTACACAGATATTCATCGGGTCAGTTTCCTCTTCACACGGGACATCAGTTGACGCAGTCGCTTGCCCACGCCGAGCGAGGGCTCCCAGAGCGGGGCCGTGGTGATCACCAGCCGCCCCTTGGCGTTGGCGTTGGCGGAGATCCGGTAAGGGATCCGCTCCCGCCAGCGCCGGGCCAGGGGCAGTGGCCGGCCACGGACCGGCACGGGAATCTCGTACGTCGAGCCTGCCACGTCGGCGTACACGCGCACACCGAGCTTGGCGCTCTTGGCTTTGACCGGGATACGGGCGGACAGCAGGGTGCCCTCGCCGTCCTCGGTCGGCTTTCGGGTGAACTCCCCCACCGGCGCGGGCAGTTCGTGCCCCACGGGGAGCCTGCGGGCGCCGGGCTTGTCGGCGCTCTTGGGCATGGCCTTGGTGGCGAGCCTCACGACGGCCGAGCCGGTCTCGCCGGTCAGCCCGAGCCGTACCGTCAGGTCGACGGCCATGTCGTCGCCCCGCTGGTCCCACTCGGCCGCGACCAGCGACGTGACCTCGGCCAGCCGGCCGGGCACGGACTCGCCGATCACCTCGTACGCCCGGTCGGGCAGCCCGACGGCGGGGTCGCGGAAGCCGGGGTACCGGACGAAGGCCCGCCCGTCCTCCAGCAGCAGCGGCGGCGAGCCGTGCTCGGCCTCGTCCTCGATGGCCCGTACGAGCTCGTCGACGGCGCCCCGCCGGGCCAGGCAGATCCGCACCCGCCGCTTGACGTCCATCGAGTCGCGCAGCGCCTCGGTGAAGTACTCGTCCGCCAGTCGCGCGATGCCCGCGCAGACCTCGGTCCGCGTCACCGCGTCCAGCGCCGGGAAGTCGTCCTGGACGAGCTTGGCGAGCTCCCAGGTGAAGTGGCGCTTGAGGACCGCGTCGCGCTGCGGGCCCGCCTCGATCAGCGAGGCCGCGAAGTGCATGATCCGCTCGGTGCAGCGCAGCCGGGACAGGTGGTTCGCCCGGTAGGTGATGTTGCTGGCGTCGCCGCGCTTGACCGCGTAGTAGTACGTGTAGTCCGCCAGGACCGAGATCTTCGCGGCCCGTACGCACGCCTCCAGGGTGAACGGCTGGTCGGAGCCGACCGGCAGGTCCTCGGGGAAGCGCAGCTCGTACTTCTCCACCAGCTCGCGGCGGAAGAGCTTGGTGTTGGCCAGCGTGAACGGCAGGGCCGAGTCGTACAGCGAGACGTCCGGGTCGCTCTTCTTGAACAGCGCCTGATGGACGTAACGGCCGTTGGTGCCCACCATCTTGCCGACGACGACGTCGGAGCCGTACTTGTCGGCACAGGCCACCATGCGCTCCAGGGCTTGGCTGCCCAGGTAGTCGTCGGAGCCGATGAAGTAGACGTAACGACCGGTGGCCAGCTCCAGGGCCCGGTTGCTGGGAGCAGCCGGGCCACCGGAGTTGGCCTGATGGATCACCTTGACAGTGTTCGGGTACTTCTCCGCGAAGCGGTCCAGTTCCCGGCCACTGTCGTCGGTCGAGCCGTCGTCGACGGCCACGACCTCGAGCCGGTCCAGCCCGATGCTCTGCCCCACCAGCGAGTTCAGGCACTCGGTGAGGTACGGCATCGTGTTGTACACGGCTACCACGACGGTGACATCGGGTGTGGTCAACTGGCCACGTCCTCCGGGGTGAGCCGCACGGTGACGCCGCGGTCGGCGGAGTCGATGACGGCCGCGGCCACCTCCACCGTACGCAGACCCTGGCGCAGCGTGCAGATGTCGTCGGACTTGCCGAGGACCGCGTCGCGGAACAGCTCGTGCTCGACGAGGAGCGGCTCGCGCTTCGGGATGGCGTAGCGGATCATGTCGCCCTCGGAGACACCGCGGAACGCGCGCAGCGCCTCCCACTCGGTGGCGACGGCGGCGTTGGAGTAGAACGTGAGGTCGGCGGTGAGGGTGTCGGCGATGAAGCAGCCCTTCTCACCGGTGACCGACGTGAAGCGTTCCTTCAGCGGGCTCAGCCAGTTGACCAGGTGGTTGACCATCGTGCCGTCGGAGAGCTGGCCGACGGCGGAGACCATGTCCTCGTGCGGGCGGCCCGACTTGGACACCGTGTGCGCGGCGATCGACGTGTAGTGCCGGCCGGTGACCCAGCCCGTCAGGTCGATGTCGTGGGTGGCGAGGTCCTTGACCACGCCGACGTCCGCGATGCGGTGCGGGAAGGGGCCCTGGCGGCGGGTGACGACCTGGTACACGTCGCCCAGCTCGCCGGCCTCCAGGCGGGCGCGCAGCGAGCGCAGCGCCGGGTTGCAGCGCTCGATGTGGCCGACGCCGGCCACCAGGCTCCGCGACTCGAACGCCTCGACGAGGCGGCGGGCGCCCTCGACGGTGTCGGCGACCGGCTTCTCGATCAGCGCGTGCACACCGGCGTCGGCCAGCTTCAGGCCGACCTCCTCGTGCAGCGCCGTCGGGCAGGCGACGACGGCGTAGTCGATGCCCAGCGAGATCAGTTCCTCGACGGTGGACAGGACGGGTGCGCCCTGGGCCCAGCCGTTCTTGTCGCCCATCGGGTCGACGACGCCGACGAGCGTGACGCCGTCCAGTCCGGCCAGTACGCGGGCGTGGTGGCGTCCCATGGAGCCGAGGCCGATCAGGCCGGCCCGCAGTCCAGCAGCAGTCACAGGTTCTCTCCCAGCGCGTTCACGGCGGTGACGATGCGCTCAAGGTCGTTCTGGGTCAGCGAGGGGTGGACGGGCAGCGAGACGACCTCGGCGGCGGCCTTCTCCGTCTCGGGCAGGTCCCAGTTCCGGCCGGCCTTCTGGTCCGGCTCCCAGTACGGCTTCAGCCGGTGGATCGGGGTCGGGTAGTACACGGCGTTGCCGACGCCCGCCTCGGTGAGCTTGGCCATCGCGGCGTCGCGGGCACCCTCGCCGCCCCGCACGCGGATCGTGTACTGGTGGTAGATGTGCCGCGCGCCCTCGGCGACCACGGGGGTCACGATGTTCGGCGCGGTGATGTTCTCGGAGAGGTACGCGGCGTTGGCGATGCGCGTCTCGGTCCAGCCGTGCAGCTTGGAGAGCTGGACGCGGCCGACGGCGGCGGCGACATCGGTCATGCGCATGTTGGCGCCGACGATCTCGTTGGCGTACCGCTGCTCCATGCCCTGGTTGCGCAGCAGGCGCAGGGTGCGGGCGATCCCGGCGTCGGCCGTGGAGATCATGCCGCCCTCGAGGCTGTGCATGTTCTTGGTCGGGTAGAAGCTGAACGTGCCGCCGGAGCCGAACGCGCCGACCGGGGTGCCGTTCAGGGCCGCGGCGTGGGCCTGGCAGGCGTCCTCGACGACCGCGAGCTTGTGCTTCTCGGCGATGGCCATGATCTTGTCCATGGCGGCCGGGTTGCCGTAGATGTGGACCGGCATGATCGCGGCGGTGCGCGGGGTGATGGCGGCCTCCACGGCGGCCGGGTCGATGTTGAAGCTGTCGGCTTCGATGTCGACGAAGACGACGTCGGCGCCGACGAGGCGGACCGCGTTGGCCGAGGCGGCGAACGAGAAGGAGGGGACGATCACCTCGTCACCCGGACCGATGTTCAGCGCCATCAGAAGGAGGTGCAGCGCCGACGTACCGGAGTTGACGGCGACGCAGTGGCGGCCGTCGACCAGCTCGGAGAATCCCTCCTCGAAGGCGGCCACTTCGGGGCCCTGTACGACGCGGCCCGTGCGCAGTACGCGTACGGCGGCCTCGATCTCTTCTTCACCGATGACCGGGCGGGCAGCGGGGATGGGCTGCTCGTTGATGCTCGGCATGGACGTCCTCCTTGAACACCGCAAGAGCTCTTTGTGGCAGAGGTCTGAAGGGTGTTGCGGAGGCTAACAAGGCCGCGCTACCCCTCCGGCGCGATGCCGACGCCCTACCGAGGAATGCTGGGACCGGTCTGTCCCGGAACCGGGTCGGTCACCGACCGTAGTCTTCGGGCGGGGCCCGCCGACGGCAGCGACCGGCGTCACATTATCAGGAATTTCCTAGTCAATTTCGGGGCCGTTAACCGTTGGAGGCATCGATTCCGAAACGAAATCGCGGTTCGGCCCCGGCTAATCCCGGGCAGAACGCGGAACGTTCAATCGACGCTCACCAACTGTTCGGTAGTCGGTTCCGTGACCACGGTCACGGAACCGACTACCGGACGAGCCCTACGAGCCTACTGCTCGGCCGCGACGGTCTTCTTGGCGGCCGACTTGGCCGTCTTCGCCGTCTTCGCGGTCTTTGCCGCCGACTTGGTGGCCGCCTTCTTGGCGGTCGTCTTCTTCGCCGCGGTCGTCTTCTTGGCAGCCGTCTTCTTGGTGGCCGCCTTCTTCGCCGTGGCCTTCTTGGCGGTCTTGCGAGCCGCTGCCTTCTTGGCCGGCGCCTCGGTCTCCACCGCCTCCTCGGCCTCTTCGGCCTTGGGCTCCGCCGTGGAACCGCTGCTCACGACGACGATCGCGGCCTCGGCGGCGCCCGCGGGGGAACCGGCCGGAGCGGTGACCTTGCGGACGACCCGGCGGCGCGGACGCGGCGGGGCGGCCGCGGGGGCCTCCTCGGCAACCGGCTGGACGGGCTCCGGCGTGGGCTCGGCCTGGACCGGCTCGGGCGCCGGCTCCTGGACGGGCTCGGGCTCTCGGACCTGCTCGGGCGCGGGCGCGGGCGCGGGCTCCTCCTCGGCCACCACCGGCTTCGGCGGGCCCGCCGGGGCGGTCGCCTTGCGGGTGGCCCGGCGCCGGGTGCGGCCCTGCGGGGCCTCGGCGACCACGGGAGCGGGTGCCTCCTCGGCGGCGCTGGCGAGAGCCGGTGCGGCCTCCACCTCGATGGCCTCGGGGGCCACCTCGGCGACCGCCGGCTGCGGCTCGGGCTCCACGGCCGGCTTCGGCGCGCCGGCCGGGGCCGTCGCCTTGCGGGTGACCCGGCGGCGCGAACGGCCACGGCCCGCGGCCGCCTCGGCCTCGGCGACGCTGGAGTACAGCTCCTCGTCCGGACGGAACGGCTCCTCCACCGCCACCGGGGCGGCGACCTCCGCCGCGACCTCGGCCTCGGCCTCGGTCTCGACCTCGACCTCGGGCTCCGCCTCGGCGCCGGCCGTCTCCAGCTCGGCCACCTCGGCCTCGGCCTCGGCGGCACGGGCGCGCTTCTTGGCACGCTTGCCGCCGTTGCCGCCGCCACCCACGGTGGCCGGCTGCTCCATGTGCACGATCACGCCACGGCCGTTGCAGTGGACGCAGGTCTCGGAGAAGGACTCCAGCAGGCCCTGGCCCACCCGCTTGCGGGTCATCTGGACCAGGCCCAGCGAGGTGACCTCGGCGACCTGGTGCTTCGTCCGGTCCCGGCCCAGGCACTCCAGCAGACGCCGCAGCACCAGGTCCCGGTTGGACTCCAGCACCATGTCGATGAAGTCGATGACGACGATGCCGCCCAGGTCGCGCAGCCGGAGCTGGCGCACGATCTCCTCGGCCGCCTCCAGGTTGTTCCTGGTGACGGTCTCCTCCAGGTTGCCGCCCTGGCCGGTGAACTTGCCGGTGTTGACGTCGACCACGACCATCGCCTCGGTCTTGTCGATCACCAGCGAACCGCCGGACGGCAGCCAGACCTTGCGGTCCAGCGCCTTCATGAGCTGCTCGTCGATCCGGTACGTCGCGAAGACGTCGGTCTCCGACGTCCAGCGCTGGAGCCGGTCCGCCAGGTCGGGCGCGACGTGCGACACGTACCCGTGGATGGTCTTCCACGCCTCGTCGCCGCTGACGATCACCTTCGAGAAGTCCTCGTTGAAGATGTCGCGGACGACCCGGACGGTCATGTCGGGCTCACCGTAGAGAAGGGTCGGGGCGTTGCCGTTCTTCGCCTTCTTCTGGATGTCCTCCCACTGCGCCTGGAGCCGCTCGACGTCACGGCGCAGCTCGTCCTCGCTCGCGCCCTCGGCGGCGGTGCGCACGATGACGCCCGCGTCCTCGGGGACGATCTTCTTGAGGATGGTCTTCAGCCGGGCGCGCTCGGTGTCGGGCAGCTTGCGGCTGATACCGGTCATCGAGCCCTCGGGCACGTACACCAGGTAGCGGCCGGGCAGCGAGACCTGGCTGGTGAGGCGGGCGCCCTTGTGGCCGATCGGGTCCTTCGTCACCTGGACGAGGACGGACTGGCCGGACTTGAGCGCGGTCTCGATGCGGCGCGGCCCGTTGGCCATGCCGAGCGCCTCGAAGTTGACCTCACCGGCGTACAGGACGGCGTTGCGGCCCTTGCCGATGTCGACGAAGGCGGCCTCCATGGACGGCAGCACGTTCTGGACCTTGCCCAGGTAGACGTTGCCGACGTAGCTGGTGGCCTGCTCCTTGTTGACGTAGTGCTCGACGAGCACGTTGTCTTCCAGGACGCCGATCTGGGTGCGCTCGCCGCTCTGGCGGACGACCATCACACGCTCGACGGCCTCGCGGCGGGCCAGGAACTCGGCCTCGGTGATGATCGGCACACGGCGGCGGCCCTGCTCGCGGCCCTCGCGGCGGCGCTGCTTCTTCGCCTCCAGACGGGTCGAGCCCTTGATGGACTGCACCTCGTCGGACGGCTCGGCCTTGGGGCGCGGCTCGCGGACCTTGACGACCGTACGGACGCCGTCCTCCTCGGCCGTCGCCTCGGCCTCGACGCCGGTGTCACCGCTGCGGCGACGGCGGCGACGGCGGCGGCGTGAGCTGCTGGTGCCGGCGGCGGACGGGGTGCCGGCCTCGTGCTCCTCGGCCTCTTCCTCTTCCTCGGCCTCTTCCTCGGCGGCCTCCTCCTCGGCGCGGGCGGCCTCCTCGGCCTCCTCCGCCTCGGTGGCCTCGCCGCGGCGGCGACGGCGGCCACCACGGCGGCGGCGGCGCGAGGGACGGTCCTCGAACTCGTCGGTCTCCTCGCCGGCGGCCTCCGCCTCGGCCTCGGGCTCCTCCTCGGCCTCCACGGCGGCCGGGGCCTCGGCCTCCGGCTCGGGCTGCTCGACGACCCGCTCGGCCGCCTCGCCACGGCGGCGACGGCGGCGGCGGCCACCGGTCTCGGGCTGCTCGGCCACCTCGGCGGCCGGCGCGACGGTCTCGGTGACCTCCGCGGTCTCCTCCTGCTCGGCGGCCTCGGCGGCGGCCGCGGCGGCGGCGGTCTCCGGGGTCTGGAACATCGGCTCGGTGAAGACCGGGGCCTGGAAGACCGGCACGGCGGGGCGCGCGGCACGGCGGCCACGGGACTGCTCGGGCTTCTTCACCGGCTCGGCGGTGAACTGCGGGGCGGTGGCGCGGCGGCGCGTACGGCCACGGGAGGCGGCCTCCTCGGCGGCGGCGACCTCGGCTCCGGCCTCGTCGGAGGAGATCTGCGCGACGGTGTCGGCCGGCAGGCTCTCGCCCGTCTCGGCGGCCTCCTCCTCAGCCGGGGCCTCGGCCTGCGGCTGCGGTGCACCGGCGGGCGCGGTCGCCTTGCGGGTGGCGCGGCGACGGGTACGGCGTGGGGCGGCCTCGGCCTCCTCGGCGGCCGGCGCCTCGGGCTCCTCGACCGCCGGGGCCTCGGCGCCCTGCGGCTCCTCGGTGACCGGGGCCTCGGCGACCTGCGGGGCACCCGCCGCGGCGGTGGCCTTACGGGTGGCACGGCGGCGCGCGGGGGCCGGGGCGGCCTCGGGCTGCGCCTCGGGCTCCTCGGCGGCGGCCTCCGCCACCTGCGGGGCACCCGCCGGGGCCGTGGCCTTACGGGTGGCACGGCGACGCGGACGCGCCGGGGCGGCCTCGGGCTCCTCGGCGGCCGGCGCCTCGACGGCCTGCGGCTCCTCGGTGACCGGGGCCTCCGCGGCCTGCGGGGCACCCGCCGGAGCAGTCGCCTTACGGGTGGCACGGCGGCGCGCGGGGGCCGGGGCGGCCTCGGGCTGCGCCTCGGGCTCCTCGGCGGCGGCCTCGGCGACCTGCGGGGCACCCGCCGGGGCCGTGGCCTTGCGGGTGGCACGGCGACGCGTACGGGCCGGAGCGGGCTCGGGGGCCTCGTTGGGCGCCTCGGCGAGGGAGGCCACATCGGCCGGCTCTGCGGCGGGCGTCTCGACGACGACCTCGCCGACCGGTGCGTCAGCGGCGCTCGCCGTGACCGGCGGGCCGGCGGGGCGCGACGCGGCGCGGCGACGGCGGCGCGGCGGCAGCGTGTCGCTGGGTGAGTTGTTCTCTTCGTTGTGGTTACCGGCGGTGGTGCCGGTGTCGTTCGGCTCGAGCATGCGGGCGGTTCTCCCGTCACGCTCCCGGGCGCCGCGTCTGGCGCGGCGCCGCACGGGAGCTGTTATGTCTGGCTCGCCGGTTCCGTACGCCTTGTGCGTACGGCCTGGCGAAAGTCTCCTGTGGGTGTACGCGGCCCGACCCAGGTGGCTCCCGAGTACCAGGGCCGCGCTACAACGACCGCCCTACGCGGAACCCGCACCTGTCGGCTCCGGGGCGGCGGCGAGTCCGGCGGCCTTGGGTGGGGCGGCCGTGACTGCCTCGCGGTCGGGCGCGAGCGGGTCGGTCACCGTGCCGGACTCCTCGTCGAAGAGCCCCTGCGCCAGCCTGGTCACCGCTGCGGGGACCGGCGGCGCCAGGTCGGCCACAGCTCGGAGACCGGACAGGACGTCGTCGGGTCGTACGGCAGGTGTCACGTGCCGAACAACCAGCCGCAGTATCGCACAGGGCCCCTGTCCGGGCCTATCGCCCGCGGCCGGAGCGGCCTCCAGGCCCGCCACGGCGGCCCGGGCGTCGAAGGTGCGCATGCCGTTCTTCGTCTTGCGCTGCACCTCGACGGCGTCGGCGGCGAGGAAGGCGGCGGCGGCGCGCTCGGTGTCCTCGACCGTCACCCCGTCGAGCCGCAGCTCCCAGACGGAGGCGGTCAGCCGGTCGGCGAGACCCGGCGTCCGGGCCTCGACGGCGTCGGTGATGTCGAGCCCGTCCGGCAGCGACTCGTCGAGCAGCTCGCGCAGTTGCTGCGGGTCGCGGGGCTCGGTGAGCGCGATCTCCAGGTACTCGGCCTCGGAGCCCGTACCGGTGGGGGCGGCGTTGGCGTACGAGACCTTGGGGTGCGGGGTGAAGCCCGCCGAGTACGCCATGGGCACCTCGGCGCGCCGCAGCGCACGCTCGAACGCGCGCTGGAAGTCGCGGTGGCTGGTGAACCGGAGGCGGCCGCGCTTGGTGTAGCGCAGGCGGATGCGCTGCACTGCCGGTGCGGGCGGCGGGCCTTCGGGCTGTCGCTTGCCCAGTGGTTCTTCTCCTCGGTGCGGGGCGGGCGCGGTGGCGCTCCGCCCACGAAAATTCGGGCGGCTCCCGGGGGTCCCGCCCGGCTCACCCCCGCTTTCGCAGGGAGATCTCGGGTGCGGGCGCCACGCCGGGCGCGGTCGTTGTACTACCCAGACTACGCGCCGGAGCTCCGGCGGGTTCCCCAGGCCGTCCGTCCCGGGCTCCCCCGGCCAGCGCCCGCCACGCGTCCCGGCGCGCCCGGCGCACCGTTTCCGCGGCGGAGGCGAGCGCGGCCCTGGCTGCGCGGCCCGCCTCGACGGCGGCGTTCCGTACCGGCCGCCACAGGTGGTCGCGCAGGGCGTGGCCGACCGGTGTGCACACGCTGCGGTAGAACCAGGTCATGGGGCGGCCGGCCAGGTGCCAGGCCAGCCACTTCAGCGCGCGCCCCACCGCCCGGGAGACGTACCCGGCAACGCGCCACGCCACCACGACCGCGTCGCGTATCTCCCGCCCGACGACGACGAGCAGCCGCCCGACCGGCGTGAGCACCCAGCGGTACACGAACACGGCGGGCACGACGATCAGCACGTTCCCGAGCCATCGTGCGGCCGCCCGCAGCCCGCGCCCGAGCGGAACCAGAGCGTGCGCGTACAGCCACACCAGGCCGTGCCCGACCGGGGTCATCACCCACCGGTACAGCGCGGTCCAGGGCCACACCAGCACGGCCCACAGGACCAGGCCCACGCCCCGCCCGAGCGGCCGCAGGACCGTGCGGAACAGCCAGAGCAGCGGCGTGACCAACAGGGTGGTGACCACCCATGCCACCCCGGCGGCGAGCATCCCGGCGAGCCAGGCGGTGCCGCGCCCGGCCGGCGCGAGCACCCAGCGGTACAGCCACGCGCAGGGGACGACCAGGCCGTACCTGACCAGGCCCGCCACGAGCCACGCCACGGCGCGGCCGACGGGGACGGCCAGGGTGTCCCACAGCCACCCCAGCGCCCGGCCGAGCGGCCGCAGCAGCACCCGGTCGAGTGCCCGGCAGCAGACGGTGAGGGCGTCCCAGACCATGCGTACGGGCACGACGACGAGCAGCACCGCGATCCGCACCGGAATCCGGATCGCCGCCGTGAGGCACCCCTCGGGCTCACGCCTCTCCACATTCATGCCCGTGATGACGCGAACGGCCCGGCCTGGGGTTTCTCCCCGGGCCGGGCCGTTGCGCGGACGTTACGCGGCTGCGTGCGGCTACTTGACGACGGTCAGCGGCAGCAGCTTCTTGCCGGTCGGGCCGATCTGGATGTGGGTGTCCATCTGCGGGCAGACACCGCAGTCGAAGCACGGCGTCCAGCGGCAGTCCTCGACCTCGGTCTCGTCGAGCGCGTCCTGCCAGTCCTCCCAGAGCCAGTCCTTGTCCAGACCGGAGTCCAGGTGGTCCCAGGGCAGGACCTCCTCGTACGTACGCTCACGGGTGGTGTACCAGTCGACGTCCACGCCGTACTTGGGCAGCGTCTTCTCCGCACACGCCATCCAGCGGTCGTACGAGAAGTGCTCACGCCAGCCGTCGAAGCGGCCGCCGTCCTCGTAGACGGCGCGGATGACGTCGCCCACGCGGCGGTCGCCGCGCGAGAGCAGGCCCTCGACGATGCCGGGCTTGCCGTCGTGGTAGCGGAAGCCGATGGAGCGGCCGTACTTCTTGTCGCCGCGGATCTTGTCGCGGAGCTTCTCCAGCCGGGCGTCGGTCTCCTCGGCGGAGAGCTGCGGGGCCCACTGGAACGGCGTGTGCGGCTTGGGCACGAAGCCGCCGATGGAGACCGTGCAGCGGATGTCGTTGGCCTTCGACACCTCGCGGCCCTTGGCGATGACGCTGGCCGCCATGTCGGCGATCTGGAGCACGTCGTCGTCGGTCTCGGTCGGCAGGCCGCACATGAAGTACAGCTTCACCTGGCGCCAGCCGTTGCCGTACGCGGTGGCGACGGTGCGGATCAGGTCCTCCTCCGAGACCATCTTGTTGATGACCTTGCGCATGCGCTCGGAGCCGCCCTCGGGGGCGAAGGTCAGGCCGGAGCGGCGGCCGTTCCTGGTCAGCTCGTTGGCGAGGTCGACGTTGAACGCGTCGACGCGGGTGGAGGGGAGCGACAGGCCGATCTTGTCGTCCTCGTACCGGTCGGCGAGGCCCTTGGCGATGTCACCGATCTCGGAGTGGTCGGCGGAGGAGAGGGAGAGGAGGCCGACCTCCTCAAAGCCGGTGGCCTTCAGGCCCTTGTCCACCATCTCGCCGATGCCGGTGATGCTTCGCTCCCGCACGGGGCGCGTGATCATGCCGGCCTGGCAGAAGCGGCAGCCGCGGGTGCAGCCGCGGAAGATCTCGACGGACATCCGCTCGTGGACGGTCTCGGCGAGCGGGACGAGCGGCTGCTTGGGGTAGGGCCACTCGTCGAGGTCCATGACGGTGTGCTTGGACACACGCCACGGGACGCCCGACTTGTTGGGCACGACACGGCCGATGCGGCCGTCGGGGAGGTACTCGACGTCGTAGAACGCCGGGATGTAGACCGAGCCGGTCTTCGCGAGGCGGAAGAGGACCTCCTCGCGGCCGCCGGGGCGGCCCTCCGCCTTCCAGGCGCGGATGATCTCGGTCATGTCGAGCACGGCCTGCTCGCCGTCGCCGATGATCGCCGCGTCGATGAAGTCGGCGATCGGCTCGGGGTTGAACGCGGCGTGGCCGCCCGCGAGCACGATCGGGTCGTCGAGCGTGCGGTCCTTGGACTCCAGCGGGATGCCCGCAAGGTCGAGAGCCGTGAGCATGTTGGTGTAGCCCAGCTCGGTGGAGAAGCTCAGCCCGAAGACGTCGAACGCCTTCACGGGCCGGTGGCTGTCCACGGTGAACTGCGGCACATGGTGCTCGCGCATCAGCGCTTCGAGGTCGGGCCAGACGCTGTACGTACGCTCCGCGAGGACGCCCTCGCGCTCGTTCAGTACCTCGTACAGGATCATGACGCCCTGGTTGGGCAGGCCCACTTCGTACGCGTCCGGGTACATGAGCGCCCAACGGACGTCGCACTCGTCCCACGGCTTGACCGTGGAGTTGAGCTCACCGCCGACGTACTGGATCGGCTTCTGCACATGCGGAAGCAGAGCTTCGAGCTGAGGGAAGACGGACTCGGCAGGCATCTCGCGAACCTTCGTGAGCTGGCAGGGCGACTCTCAAGCGTACCCCGGTGCCCGGACGGTCAGAGCCGCCGCAGTTTCCCGGGCACCGCCCGCGCCCACACCTCCGGCAGCTCCCGCTCGCGCCGGGCCGCCCGGGCCTCCTCCTGGCCGTACAGCAGGCCCCAGGTGAACGCCGTCTCACCGGCCGCGTGCGCCTGGATGGCCAGGTTCCGGAGGGTGTCGCGGGCGACGACGCTGTCCTGGTGGTCGCCGAGCACCTTCTGGACGGCCTTCACCCGCTTGGCGAGCCGTTTCGCGGGCTTACCGAGCGCGGGCGCGGCGGCCTCGGCGGCGTACCGGACGCGCTTGGCCGCCTTGCGGGCCTCGTGCATGGCGACGTCCCGGTCGTGGCCGGCGGGAAGGGCGAGGGCGCGCTCCATACGGGCGGCGAGCCGCTCGTAGTCCTTGAGGACCGCGCGGGGCAGCACCGCGCGGGCGGGCTTCCCGGCGGCCGGGCGCAGCGGCGGGTCGGCGAGCAGGGCGTCGAGGGCGTCCAGCAGGGCGGTGTACCGCTCGCTGTCGAGGACGGCGAGGGTGCGGCCGCGCGATCCGGCGCGCCCGGCGCCGGCCCAGGCGCGGAGGCGTCCCCGGACCGGGCCCAGGAGCAGCGTGACGGGCAGGGCGTCGATGCGGGAGGTGAGCCGCTCGGTGAGCACCTCCTGGTCGCGGTCGACGCCCAGCTCCCCGGCGAGCCACTTCAGCTCGCTCGCGACGGGGTCGGTGGCGCGGCGGTCGAGGATCTTGCGGTACGTGCGGAAGGCGCTGCGCAGCTTGCGGGTGGCGACGCGCATCCGGTGGACGGAGTCCGGCAGGTCGCGGCGTACGGCGGCGTCGTAGGTGACCAGTTGGCCGGCCTGCTCGCGCAGGTGGGCGAGGACGCGCCCGCCGGCGGTGGAGTCCTCCTCGGGGGGCGCCGGGGGCCGCCATCCGGTGTGGTCGAGCGCCTTGGCGAGCTTGGACGCCGAACCGGCGGGCCTCAGGCCCTTCTTGCGGAGCCGTTTGTGCACGGCGTCGAGGAGCGCGGGGTCGCCGCCGTCGGCGAGCTCGACCTCGATCTCGGTCCACTCGACGGTGCCGCCGTCCCCGCCCGCGATCCGTTCGGCTCGGACCGTGTCGGTGGCCGCTTCGGCGAGCAGGGCGCCCTCGGCGTCGACGAGGTGGCGCACCTGCCGGTGGGAGCGGAGCCGTACCAGCGGGACGAGCGCGGCGCCCCGGGTGCGGGCGTGGACCAGCCCGGCCAGGGAGCGCGGCACGTCGTCCTCCAGCGGGGCGCGCAGCTCGTCCCGTACCCCGGGGGCGACCGGCAGTTTCAGGTGCCAGCCGGCGTCGTCGCCACCGGTGCGGCGGCGCAGGGTGATGGAGGCGGCGGCGAGGCGGAGGTCCTCGGTGTCGTAGTAGACGGCGTCCAGCTCGACGGCGCCCTTGTCGACGACGGCCGCGACGTTCCGTACCCCGGTGAGGTCCGGCAGCCGGGTGTCGGGGGCCGCTTCGTACTTCCGCTCGATCTCGCGCTTCACATCCGCCATCACTCGACAGCGGATACCCGCGCACGCGTGGTCTATGCGGTCAGCGGCCGCTGCACCCTGATCGACTGGAGCAGTCCGATCGCCACCCACACCGCGAACATCGACGATCCTCCGTAGGACACGAACGGCAGTGGCAGGCCCGCGACCGGCATGATGCCGAGCGTCATGCCGATGTTCTCGAAGGACTGGAACGCGAACCAGGCGATGATCCCGGCGGCGACGATCGTGCCGTACAGCTCGCTCGTCTCGCGGGCGATCCGGCAGGCGCGCCACAGCACGACGCCGAGGAGCGCGATGATCGTGGCCCCGCCGATGAAGCCGAGCTCCTCACCGGCGACGGTGAAGATGAAGTCGGTCTGCTGTTCGGGGACGAACTGGCCGGTGGTCTGGTGGCCGTTGAACAGCCCCGCCCCGTACAGCCCGCCGGAGCCGATGGCGATGCGCGCCTGGTTGGTGTTGTAGCCGGCGCCCGCCGGGTCGAGTTCGGGGTTGGCGAACGCGGCGAAGCGGTTGATCTGGTACTGGTCGAGCACGCCGAGCGCGGCGACGGCCACCGCGCCGATGACGCCCGCGCCGATGAGGCCGAAGACCCACCGGTTGGAGGCGCCCGAGCCGAGCAGCACGCCCAGCACGATGACGACCATCACCATCACCGAGCCGAGGTCGGGCATCAGCATGACGATGACCATCGGCAGGACGGCGAGGACGAGGGACTTGGCGACCGTGCGGTGGTCGGGGTGGACCTGGTCGCCGGCGTCGACCTTGGCGGCCAGCAGCATCGCCATGCCCAGGATGATCGTGATCTTCACGAACTCGGAGGGCTGGAGCGAGAATCCGCCGCCGATCACGATCCACGCGTGCGCGCCGTTGATGGTCGCGCCGAGCGGGGTGAGGACGAGCAGGACGAGCACCACCGACAGCCCGTACAGCACCGGTACCGCGCCGCGCAGGGTGCGGTGGCCGAGCCAGATGGTGCCGACCATCAGGGCGATGCCGATGCCGGTGTTGAGGACGTGGCGGAACAGGAAGTAGTACGGGTCGCCCTGGTTGAGCTCGGTGCGGTTGCGGGTGGCGGACCACACCAGGAGCGAGCCGATGAAGGACAGCGCGATGGCGGAGAACAGCAGCGGCCAGTCGAGCCTGCGCACCATCGAGTCGCGGGCGGTGAGCTTGCCCCAGGCGCCGCGGTCGGGCGCGTACCGCGAGACGGAGAACTTGTTGGTGCCGGTCATCGTGGGTCAGTCCCTCCAGACGGGGGGCGGGCCCGCGAGCGGCCGCTCTCCGTCGCCCTGCTTGGCCGGATCGACCTTCTGGGAGTTGGGGTCGTACGGCTTGACCGGCGGCGCCTCGATGGTGCCGTCGGGCTGGATCCTGGGCAGCTCGGCCTGCGGCTTGGGCAGCAGGGCGCGCTTGAGGTCCTGGTTGCCGGCGTCGTCGAGTCCGTAGATGGCGTCGTAGATGTTGCGCACGGCGGGGCCGGAGGCGCCGGAACCCGTACCGCCCTGGGAGATCGTCATCACGATCGTGAAGTCGTCGGTGTAGGTGGCGAACCACGAGGTGGTCTGCTTGCCGTAGACCTGGGCGGTGCCGGTCTTGGCCCGCATCGGGATCTTGTCCTGCGGCCAGCCGCCGAACCGCCAGGCGGCGGTGCCGCCGGGTTCGACGACGGAGCGCAGGCCCTTGTCGAGGTCGCTGATGGTCTGGGCGTCGACCGGCAGCCTGCCGTGGGGCCGGGGCTTGATCTCCTCGACCTTCTTGCCGTCGGGGCTGATCACGGCCTTGCCGATGGTGGGCTTGTGGAGGGTGCCGCCGTTGCTGATGGCGGCGTAGGCGGTGGCGAGCTGGATGGGGGTGATGAGGACGTCGCCCTGGCCGATGGCGAAGTTGATGCTGTCGAAGGCCTTGAGCTGGTTGCCTTCGAGGCAGCTCTCATAGGCGATCTGCTCGACGTAGCTGCCGCCCTTCTTGCCCTGCTTGCACCACGCGTCCTTGTTGGCCTCCCAGAACGCCTGCTTCCAGTGCCGGTCGGGGATGCGGCCCTTGACCTCGTTGGGCAGGTCGATGCCGGTCTCGGAGCCGAAGCCGAAGTCGTGGGCGGTCCGGTAGAACCAGTCGTTGGCGTTCTTCTTCGGCTTGAGGCCGCCGTCGCGCTGCCACTCCTCGTGACCGAGGCGGTAGAAGACGGTGTTGCAGGAGAACTTGAGGGCGTCGCCGAGGGAGATGGGGCCGTGTCCCCTGGACTCGAAGTTGGCGAAGCTCCGGCCGCCGAGGCTGTAGGAGCTGCTGCAGTTGTAGCGGCCGTCGAAGGGGTTGCCGGCCCGCACCGCCGCGCTCGCCGAGACCACCTTGAAGACGGAACCGGCGGGTGCCTGGCCCTGGATGGCCCGGTTGAGCAGCGGGTAGTTGGAGCTCTTGCCGGTCATCCTGGCGTACTCCTTGGCGGAGATGCCGCCGACCCAGGCGTTGGGGTCGTAGTCGGGCTGGGAGGCCATGGCGACGACGCGGCCGGTCTTGGACTCCATGACGACGACGGCGCCCGCGTCCGCCTTGTACGGGCGGCCGGTGACCTTGTCGGTCTCCTTCCGCACGGCCTTCATCGCCGCGTTGAGCTCGTACTCGGCGACCGCCTGGACGCGCGCGTCGATGGACGTGACGACGTTGGCGCCGGGCCTGCCCGGGTCGCTCTCCGCCTCGCCGAGGACCCGGCCCAGGTTGTCGACCTCGTAGCGGGTGACGCCGGCCTTGCCGCGCAGCGCCTTGTCGTACGTGCGTTCAAGGCCGGAGCGGCCGACCTGGTCGGAGCGGAGGAACGGCGAGTCGGAGTCCTTGGCCTCCTTGATCTCCTCGTCGGTGACGGGCGAGAGGTAGCCGAGGACCTGCGCGGCGCGGGCGCCGCCGGGCGCGGTGTAGCGGCGTACGGCGGTGGGCTCGGCGGTGATGCCGGGGAAGTCCTCGGCGCGCTCGCGGATCTGGAGGGCCTGCTGGGTGGTGGCCTCGTCGGTGACGGGGATCGGCTGGAAGGGTGAGCCGTTCCAGCAGGGCTGGGGGGTCTCGGAGTCGCAGAGGCGGATCTTGTCCATGACGTCCTTGGGCTTCATGCCCAGGACGCCGGCCAGCCGGGTGAGGACGCCCTTGCCGTCGTCCTTCATCTTCAGCAGCTCGGTGCGGGACGCGGAGACCACGAGGCGGGTCTCGTTGTCGGCGAGGGGGACGCCGCGGGCGTCGAGGATGGAGCCGCGGACGGCCGGCTGGACGACCTGCTGGACGTGGTTGTTCCGTGCCTCGTCGGTGTACTCCTTGCCCTGCCGGATCTGGAGGTACCAGAGGCGGCCGCCGAGGGTGAGGAGCAGCGAGAAGACCAGGACCTGGATGACGATGAGGCGGATCTGGACCCTGGGGGTCCGCCCGGTCTCGGGGATGTTGCTCATGACGCGGTTGCCCCCTCGGTCACAGTCGCTTGACGCCCTTGATGCGGCCGGCCCGCGCCGCCCGGTTGCGGGCGGCCTTGATACGCAGGACACCGCGCTGTTCGCCGATCCTCAGGCCGGTGCCGTTCGCCATGAAGCCCGAGGCGACGTCGGTGCCCGCGTTGGTGGTCTCGGCGAGGGGATCGTTCTCGGCGCGTCTGGCGAGGGCCATGATCAGCGGCACGGTGAAGGGCGCGAGCAGCAGGTCGTAGATCACGGCGGTGATCAGCAGCGAGACCAGGCCGACGTGGCGGGCGGCGGTGTCGCCGACGAGGGCGCCGACGCCCGCGTACAGCAGGGTCGAGGAGACGGCGGCGACGACGACCATGACCATGGGACCGGTCGCGGAGCGCAGTTGGCCGTTCTCGGGCTTGGCGAGGCCGACGAGGTAGCCGATGACGCACAGGACCAGGGCGTACCGCCCGGCTGCGTGGTCGGCGGGCGGGGCGAGGTCGGCGAGGAGGCCGGCGCCGAAGCCGATGAGGGCGCCGCTGACGTGCCCGTACACCAGGGCGAGGCCGACGACGACGAGCAGCAGCAGGTCGGGGACGGCGCCGGGGAGCTGGAGGCGGGCCAGGATCGAGACCTGGAGGACGAGGGCGACGACGACGAGGGTCGTGGAGAGCAGGATCCGGTTGAAACGCACGGTCACTCCTCCTCCGGCTGCCCGCTCGGCGCGCCACTGGGCGTCGCGGCCGGGGACGGGGTCACCGTGACCGTGACGGTCGG
This sequence comes from Streptomyces sp. NPDC049837, assembly GCF_040674455.1. Taxonomy (NCBI): domain Bacteria; kingdom Bacillati; phylum Actinomycetota; class Actinomycetes; order Kitasatosporales; family Streptomycetaceae; genus Streptomyces; species Streptomyces sp. NPDC049837. Next base: position 529,891 of record NZ_JBFAMP010000006.1, read on the forward strand.
CTCGGGCGTGGGCTTGGGCGGCAGGACGGTGTCGCGGGGGTCGGTGCGCGGGGCCTGGACGACGACGCCGACGATGTCGAGCTTGCTGAAGCCGACGTAGGGACGTACGTAGATGTTCCGCGTGAGGTTTCCGGTGGAGGGGTCGACCCGGACCACCTCGCCGACCGGGACGCCGGGCACGAACGGCTTGTCGGCCTGCGAGCCGAAGGTGACCAGCCGGTCGCCCGCCTTGACCTTGGCCTTGCCGTTGAGGAGCTGCACGGACAGCGGGCGGTCGCCCTGGCCGGTGGCGAAGCCCAGCTCGTCGGACCTCTCCATGCGGGTGCCGACGGTGAAGTCCGGGTCGTTGGCGAGCAGGACCGTGGCGGTGCCGGGCCCGACGGTGGTGACGCGGCCGACGAGGCCGTCCCCGTTGATGACGGTCATGTCCCGCTTGATGCCGTCGTTGGAGCCGGCGTCGATGGTCACCGTCCAGTTGAAGCCCTGGGCGGCTCCTATGGCGATGACCTCGGCCGCCTTGATGCCGTACTGGCCGGCGCCGGCCTTCTTGAGCAGGTTGTCGAGTTCGCGTACGCGGCTGCGGTTGCGGTCGTCGCTGCCGAGTTTCGCCTTGAGCGCGGCGTTCTCCCGCTCCAGCTCCGCGATGCGGTTGTGGCGTTCACCCGAGTCCCGCACGGCCGCGATGGCGTTGCCGACCGGGTTGACGGCGGACGCGACGCTGTTCTCGACCGGGCCGAAGACAGTGGCGGCTGCCCGTCGGGCGCCGTCGACGGGTGACTCCTCGCCGCCGCGGATGTCCACCGTGATCAGCGCGAACGCGATGGCGACCAGCAGCACCAGGAGCAGCCGGCTCTCTCGTGTGTCCCTCACGTGGGGCGGCCGTGCCTTCCTCGTAGGAATGTTTGTGCCGTTATACCAACCGGGTCAACCGGATCAACGATCAGCCGTACGGGTCTGGCAGCACCCGTACGGCTGACCTGTGGGCCCCGCTATCTGCGCGGCTGGGCGTCCAGCACCTGCTGGAGCGCCTCGAACTCCTCGACGCACTTGCCGGAGCCGAGCGCCACCGAGTCCAGCGGGTCCTCGGCGATGTGGATGGGCATGCCGGTCTCCCGGCGCAGCCGCTCGTCGAGGCCGCGCAGCAGGGCGCCGCCGCCGGTGAGGACGATGCCCCGGTCCATGACGTCGCCGGACAGCTCCGGCGGGCACTTGTCGAGGGTGGTCTTGACGGCGTCGACGATGGCGTTGACCGGCTCCTCGATCGCCTTGCGGACCTCGGCGGCCGAGATGACGACCGTCTTCGGCAGTCCGGAGACCAGGTCCCGGCCGCGGATCTCGGTGTGCTCGTCGGTGTCGAGGTCGTACGCCGAGCCGATGGTGATCTTGATCTGTTCGGCGGTCCGCTCACCGAGGAGGAGGCTGTACTCCTTCTTGATGTGCTGGATGATCGCGTTGTCCAGCTCGTCGCCGGCCACCCGGATGGACTGTGCCGTGACGATTCCGCCGAGCGAGATGACGGCGACCTCGGTGGTGCCGCCACCGATGTCGACGACCATGTTGCCGGTGGCCTCGTGGACCGGGAGGCCGGAGCCGATGGCGGCGGCCATGGGCTCCTCGATGATGTGCACCTGGCGGGCGCCCGCCTGGGTGGACGCTTCGATGACGGCGCGGCGCTCGACGCCGGTGATGCCGGAGGGCACACAGACGACGACGCGCGGGCGGGCCAGGTAGCGGCGCTTGTGGATCTTGAGGATGAAGTACCGGAGCATACGCTCCGTGATCTCGAAGTCGGCGATCACGCCGTCCTTCAGCGGCCGGACCGCCACGATGTTGCCGGGTGTCCGACCGATCATCTTCTTCGCTTCGGCGCCGACCGCCAGGATGCCGCCGGTGTTGGTGTTGATCGCGACGACGGACGGCTCGTTGAGGACGATGCCGCGACCCCTCACGTACACCAGCGTGTTGGCGGTCCCGAGGTCGACAGCCATGTCACGGCCGATGAACGACATTGAGTTCCCCTTGTTTCCCATGAGGATGCGTCGGGCCTTCCCAATTAGAGCGTTGACGGCTTCTCAGGTCGGCGAGGTGGGTGGTGTGGCGAGGAGTTTCACATCGTAGTCCCGCCTGCGCGGACACGGCGCGGTGGCCCGCCTCTGTATAGGTGACGAAGTGTCGGAGCGATGCGTTCCCGCTCGGGCCGTTCATATGCCGAAGGGCGACCGAAATTCCTTCGGTCGCCCCAGGTCCGAGCGCTGTATGGCTGACAGCGGGTCAGGCAATTCCGGGGAAGAAAATCTTGAGTTCCCGAATGGCGGACTCCTCCGAGTCCGAGGCGTGGATCAGGTTCTCCCGGACGATGGTGCCGAAATCGCCACGGATGGACCCGGGCGCCGCGGCGATCGGGTCCGTCGGCCCGGCGAGCTGGCGTACGCCCTCGATGACCCGCTCACCCTCGACGACCAGCGCGACGACCGGCCCGGACGACATGAAGGCGACCAGCGGCTCGTAGAACGGCTTGCCCTTGTGCTCGCCGTAGTGCTGCTCCAGCGTGTCCTGGTCCAGGTGGCGCAGCTCCAGCGCGGTGATGGCCCAGCCGGCCTTGCGCTCGATACGACCGATGATCTCGCCGATCAGGCCACGGCGGACGGCGTCCGGCTTGAGGAGGACGAGGGTGCGCTGGGTCATGTGTTACGGCTCCTTGCAGGCATACGTGTGCGGTGAGCAGAGGCTACAGGGGCCGCACGGTGCCCCGGCACCGGGTACCGGGTCCCGTGGCCGGGACGCCGGGGCCCCCCTTCGGGTGAGCCAGGAGCGGGCGCGCCCGGGGCCTGGGGGCCGGGGCCGGCCCCTACACACCCCCGCCACGGGCCCGGGGGCCGCCCGGGGGCAGAGCCCCCGAAACGGCCCTAGGCCTGGGCCGCCCATTTGGCCTTGGCCTCGTCGACCTTCCGGCCGAAGTGGACCGACGCCCACCACAGCCCCGCGAACACCGCGCCCAGGAAGAACATCACCGGCACGATGAAGCCGCTGAGGATCAGCGCCACCTGGAGCGCCCAGCCGAGCTGTATACCGCCCGGCCGGGTGATCATGCCGCACAGCAGGACGCTCAGGGCCATCAGGACACCGCACACCGTCCAGACCGTGCCCATCGTCAGGCTGTCGTCCTTCATGGCCACCAGCCCGGCGAAGCCGATCACGAAGAACTCGCCGATCAGTGTGGACGCACAGAGCGTACGCATCGAGAAACCTCAGCCCTTCCCCAGCAGCAGCAGCCGGGCCTCGCCGACCGTGATCACCGAACCCGTCACGAGGACGCCCGCGCCCGCGAACTCGGCCTCCTCCTCCGCCAGCGTGATCGCGGCCTCCAGGGCGTCGGGCAGCCGCGGCTCCACCACGACCCGCTCGTCGCCGAAGACCTCGACGGCGATGGCGGCCAGCTCGTCGGCGTCCATCGCGCGGTGGCTGGAGTTCTGCGTGACGACGACCTCCGCGAAGATCGGCTCGAACGCCTCCAGCAGGCCCCTCACGTCCTTGTCGCCGCTCGTGCCGACGACACCCACCAGCCGGGAGAAGCCGAACGCCTCGCTGATGCCCGCGGCCGTGGCCCGCGCGCCCGCCGGGTTGTGCGCCGCGTCCAGCACCACGGTCGGGCTGCGCCGCACGACCTCCAGGCGGCCCGGCGAGACCACCGAGGCGAACGCCTGGCGGACCCGGTCCACGTCCAGCGTCCGCGCCTCCTGGGCGCCCACGCCGAAGAACGCCTCCACGGCCGCCAGCGCCACCGCCGCGTTGTGCGCCTGGTGCGCGCCGTACAGCGGCAGGAAGATCTCCTCGTACTCACCGCCGAGCCCGCGCAGCGTCAGCAGTTGGCCGCCGACCGCGACCTCGCGCGAGACGACGCCGAACTCCATGCCCTCGCGGGCCACCGTCGCGTCCACCTCGACGGCCTTCTTCAGCATCACCTGCGCCGCGTCCACCGGCTGCTGGGCCAGGATGACCGTGGCGCCCTGCTTGATGATCCCGGACTTCTCGCCCGCGATCTCGGCGGGCGTGGAGCCCAGCCGGTCCGTGTGGTCCAGGTCGATGGGGGTGACCACGGCGACATCGCCGTCGATCACGTTCGTCGCGTCCCAGCTACCGCCCATGCCGACCTCGACGACGGCCACGTCGACCGGCGCGTCGGCGAACGCGGCGTACGCCATGCCGGTGAGGACCTCGAAGAAGGACAGCCGGTAGTCCTGGGAGCCGTCGACCATCTCCACGTACGGCTTGATGTCCCGGTACGTCTCGATGAAGCGCTCGTGGCTGATCGGCGCGCCGTCCAGGCTGATCCGCTCGGTGATCGACTGCACGTGCGGCGAGGTGTACCGCCCGGTGCGCAGGTCGAACGCGCCGAGCAGGGCCTCGATCATCCGGGCCGTGGACGTCTTGCCGTTGGTGCCCGTGATGTGGATCGAGGGGTACGCGCGCTGCGGCTCGCCCAGCACGTCCATCAGCGCCGCGATCCGCGTCACCGACGGCTCCAGCTTGGTCTCGCCCCAGCGGGTGGCGAGCTCCTGCTCCACCTCCCGCAGCGCCTTGTCCACCTCCGGGTCGGCGGGCCGCGCGGGCACGACCTCGGAGGCCTGGGGCGGACCGGCCTGCGCACGCAACGTACGGCTGCCGGCCTCGATCACCGCCAGGTCGGGGTCTCGGTCGGTCTCGGCTTCCACGATCTCGTCGAAGTCGTCGCTGTCGCTGGACGGGGGCTGCTCACTCACAGGGCCAGTCTACGGAGCACCACCGACAACACGGATGCGGCGGGGGTGGGGGGGGGGGCCCCCCCCCCCCCCCGCCCCCCGCCCCCCCCCCCGGGGGGGGGGGGGGGGGGGGGGTGGGGGGGGGGGGGGGGGGCCGCCCCGGGGGCGCGGGGGGCGGGGGTG
>NZ_JBFAMP010000007.1:0-384285 GCF_040674455.1 Streptomyces sp. NPDC049837
TTTCAGCGCCGATGGTACTGCAGGGGGGACCCTGTGGGAGAGTAGGACGCCGCCGAACAATTATTGGCCTCAGGCCCTGGACTTCGTGTCCGGGGCCTGAGGCTTTTCTGCGTTCATACGCCGCGCTCTGCCCCCGGGCGGACGGTGGGGACTTGAGGGAGGGTCACCATGCGCTGCGTCAGCGCCGGTTAGGCATTCCCGCTCGTTCGGGGTATGCTTTATCCCGTTGCCGAGGGGGAAACCCCGAAGCGACTAGCCGGCCCCTATAGCTCAGTCGGCAGAGCGTCTCCATGGTAAGGAGAAGGTCAACGGTTCGATTCCGTTTGGGGGCTCTGAACGAAAAGAAGGCCCCCGCCCAAGTGGCGGGGGCCTTCTTCATGTTGACGGGGAATCACTCCTGGTGGGGCTCCGGGACGCGCATCGCGAGGATGGCCATGTCGTCGGACGGCGGCTCCGCGGCGAAGCGCTCGACCGCGCGCATGATGCGGGCGGTGACCGCGCCGGCCGTCAGGCCCGTACACGTGGTGAGGACCTCGGTGAGGCCGTCGTCGCCCAGCATGCGCGGGCCCTCGCGGCGCTCGGTGACGCCGTCGGTGACGCACAGGAGGACGTCGCCCGGGTCGAGGGTGACGGTCTGCTCGTACAGCTCCAGGTCGTCCATGACGCCGAGGAGCGGCTGCGGGTCGGCGGCCGGCTCGACCGTGCCGTCCTGGCGGAGGCGCAGCGGGAGCGGGTGGCCGGCGCAGACGACCTTGAGGAGGGCGCTGCCGTCCTCCTGGGGCCACAGCTCGCCGTACAGGAGGGTGAGGAAGCGGCTGCGGGCGCCCTCGTCGAGGATGGCGGCGTTCAGGCGCTCCAGGACCGCCGGGCCGCCGAAGCCCTCGCGGGCCAGCAGGCGCAGCGCGTGGCGGGCGAGGCCGGTGACGGCGGCCGCCTCCGGGCCCGTACCGCAGACGTCGCCGATGGCGAAGCCGTACGCGTTGTCACGGATCGGGAAGAGGTCGTAGAAGTCGCCGCCGACCTCGTTGCCCTCGCCGGCCGCGCGGTAGATGACGTCGACCTCGACGCCGGGCACCTGGGGGAGGCCCGGGGGCAGCAGGCTGCGCTGGAGGGACTGGCTGATGGCCATGCGCTCCGAGTACAGCCGGGCGTTGTCCAGGGCCAGGGCGGCCCGGCGGGAGAGGTCCTCGGCGAGCTCCAGGATCTCCTGGCGGAAGTGGTCGTCGGAGGGCTTGCCGAGGGTCAGCATGCCGATGACGCGGTTGCGGGCGACCAGGGGGAGGACGACGGTCTCGCCGCCGACCGCGGCGGCCGTGGCCAGCGTCGTACCGATGCCGGAGGAGACGGGGCTGGAGGCGAGGCCCAGCTCGCGCATGGAGGTGCGCAGCGCCGCCTGGTGGGCGGCGTCGGCGGGGGCCGTCCAGACGCGCGCTCCCGGGGACGGGACGGGCTCGGGCGGGGGGATCTTGGACAGGAGGGCCTTGAGGCCGTCGATGCGCTCCTCGTCCTCGTGGAGGACGTACGAGAGGTACGGCTCGGAGGTCGGGTCGGCGATCGTGTAGACGGCGCACCAGGTCGCGAGGGTGGGGACCGTCATCTGGGCCATCAGGGCGAGGGTCTGGTCGCGGTCGAGGGTGCCGGCGAGCAGGTCGGAGGCCTCGACGAGGAAGCTGAGGGAGCCGCGGCGGAGGCGTTCGAGCTCGCCGAGGCGGGCGGACTCGACGGCGAGGGCGATGCGGTCGGCGGCGAACTGGAGGCGGAGGGCCTCCTCGTTCGAGTACCGCCCGGCGGCCTCGGCGGCGACGCCCAGGGAGCCGGTGAGACGGCCCTCCACCTTGAGCGGGACGGTGACGACCGAGCGCATGCCGGTGCCGTTGAGGAGCGGGACCGAGCCGGGGACGGCCAGGAGGTCCTCGTGGACGGCGGGCATGCGGGCGGAGGAGTAGCGGCCGGTGCCGGCGGCCTCGACGGGGACGCGGGCGAAGCGCTGGCGGGCGGAGGGCAGGCCGGTGGTGGCCCGTACCTCCAGCTCGGTCTCGTCGTCGGTGGCGAGCAGGAGGAAGGCGGCGTCGCCGTCCAGCATGTCGCGGGCGCGCTCGACGGTGCGCTGGAGGAGGCCGTCGAGGTCGTCGGGGGCGGGGGAGCCGATGAAGACCTCGAACGGGTCGGTGGTGCGGCTCTCGCTGCTGGAGTCGACGGGGGTGCGCTGCGGGGACTGGAGGATGGCGCGTTCGTAGTCCCGTACGAGGAGGCAGACGGTGGACGGCTCACCTTGGGTGTCACGTACGCGCAGGTGGGAGGCGTAGACGGGGATGACGCGGCCGTCGGTGCCGCGGATGCCGTAGCTTCCCTCCCAGCGGGAGAGGCGCAGGGCCTCGGCGATGCCGGTGCCGATGCCGGGGGTGTGGGGCCAGGCGGCGAAGTCGCCGAGGGGCTTGCCGACGACCTGGTCGGCGGCGTACCCGAAGAGGTGCTCGGCGTCCTCGTTCCAGGCGGTGATGGTGCCGTGCCGGTCGATCTGGGCCACGGCGACGCGGACCCGGTCGTCGGCGACCGGGAGGAGGTCGGTGGGCAGCAGGGGGCCGGCGGAGCGGGTGCCGACGGGGCGTTCGGGGAGGTCGAGCTGGAACCAGACCTGTTTGTGGGTGGGGGAGTACTCCACGCCCCAGCGGGAGGCGAGGGCGGCGCACAGGAGCAGTCCCCGGCCGTTCTCGCTGTCGGGGCTGCTCAGGGAGCGGCCGGTGCCCTGGAGGGGCACCTCGCGCTCGGGGTAGCGGTCGGCGACCTCGATGCGTACGCCGTTCTCCGTGCGGAGGCACAGGACGTCGGCGGCGGTGCCGGCGTGGATGACGGCGTTGGTGACGAGTTCGCTGGTCAGGACCACGGCGTCGTCGACGACGTCGGTGTACCCCCAGCCCTGGAGGGTGTCCCGGACGAAGGCCCGGGCGGTCGCCACGGACCGTCCCACGGGTTCGAAGGTGGCGGCCGCCCGAGCGGTGATCACAGAACTCCTCGTACGCGTCTCGACGCCCGGCTCTGCCATGATCGGCCCTGCCCCTCCCCGGTGCCCGGTGGTCATACAGCGTCGCGCCGCCCCTGCCGGGCGGACCGGGGCGGTTGGACAGCCGGATGCCAGGTTACTTACCTTCGCTGTCCGGGCGGATGGTGGTCACCGCTGTTTCCGTCCCCCGAGGACGGGGACGTTATGCGAAGCTGCCGAACTGTTATGGCCTGGTTCTGTCGTGGTGAAACACTGGGAAGGCTTCCGGCGGCAGAGGGAGCGGCAATGCCCGAGCAGTACGGTCAACCCCTGCGGGAGGGACACGGTGGAGTCTGGCGTGACGGCGCGGGGCGGTAGCACGCGCGCGAAGGGCGGACGGACCCGGAGCGGTGGGACCGTCGAGGTGGACGCCGCTGCCCTGGAGCGGCTGCTCGCGGCTCTGGTGTCGATGCGGGACGGCAATGTCCGCAAGCGCCTGACCGTGACGGGTGACGGCGTGATGGCGGAGATCGCCTCCGTCTTCAATGAGGTCGCCGACCGGCAGATGCACCTGACCGGTGAGCTGTCGCGGGTGCGGCGGGTCGTCGGGCGGGAGGGCAAGCTGTCCGAGCGGCTGGAGGTCGGGGCCGGCGAGGGGGCGTGGGCCCAGGCCATCGAGGCCGCGAACGCGCTGGTGGACGACATGACGCGGCCCGTCTCCGAGGTGGGGCGGGTGCTGTCCGCGGTCGCGGAGGGTGACCTCGAGCAGCGCATGGAGTTGCGTTCGGAGGGTACGGACGGGTCGGCGCGGCCGCTGCGGGGCGAGTTCCTGAAGGTCGCCCGTACGGTGAACAACCTGGTTGACCAACTGTCGGCGTTCACCGACGAGGTGACGCGGGTGGCGCTGGAGGTCGGTACCGAGGGCAAGCTGGGCGGCCAGGCGCAGGTGCGCGGTATGTCGGGTTCGTGGAAGGACCTGACGGATTCGGTCAACACCATGGCGTACCGGCTGACCGCTCAGGTGCGTGACATCGCTCTCGTGACGACGGCGGTCGCCAAGGGCGATCTGTCGCGGAAGGTCACCGTCCATGTGGCCGGTGAGATGCTCCAGCTCAAGAACACCGTCAACACGATGGTGGACCAGCTCTCGTCGTTCTCGTCCGAGGTGACGCGGGTCGCGCGTGAGGTGGGTACGGAGGGCGAGCTGGGCGGCCAGGCCGAGGTGCCGGGCGTGGCCGGTGTGTGGAAGGACCTGACCGACTCCGTCAACACGATGGCGGGGAACCTGACCTCCCAGGTGCGGGGCATCGCCGAGGTGACGACGGCCGTCGCCAACGGCGACCTGTCGCAGAAGGTGACGGTGAGCGCGCGGGGTGAGGTGGCGCAGCTCGCCGACACGATCAACCAGATGACCGAGACGCTGCGGACGTTCGCCGACGAGGTGACGCGGGTGGCGAGCGAGGTCGGCGCCGAGGGGCTGCTGGGCGGTCAGGCGCAGGTGCCGGGCGCGGCGGGCACGTGGAAGGACCTGACCGATTCGGTCAACACGGTCTTCCGGAACCTGACGACGCAGGTGCGGGACATCGCGACGGTGACGACGGCGGTCGCGAACGGTGACCTGTCGCAGAAGGTCACGGTCGACGTGGCCGGTGAGATGCTGGAGTTGAAGAACACCGTCAACACGATGGTGGACCAGCTCTCGGCGTTCGGTTCCGAAGTGACCCGTGTGGCGCGGGAGGTCGGCGTCGAGGGCCGGCTGGGCGGCCAGGCGGAGGTGCCGGGCGCGGCGGGGACGTGGAAGGACCTCACCGACTCGGTGAACACGGCGTTCCGCAACCTCACGGGCCAGGTGCGGGACATCGCGCAGGTGACGACGGCGGTGGCGAACGGCGACCTGACGCAGAAGGTCACCGTCGATGTCGCGGGCGAGATGCTGGAGTTGAAGAACACCGTCAACACGATGGTGGCGCAGCTCTCGTCGTTCGCCGACCAGGTGACGCGGATGGCGCGGGACGTGGGTACGGAGGGCCGCCTCGGCGGGCAGGCACGCGTACCCGGTGTCTCCGGTACGTGGAAGGAGCTCACCGACTCCGTCAACTTCATGGCCGGCAACCTCACCTCGCAGGTGCGTCAGATCGCGCAGGTGACGACGGCGGTGGCGCGGGGTGACCTGTCGCAGAAGATCGACGTGGACGCGCGCGGGGAGATCCTGGAGCTGAAGAACACCATCAACACGATGGTGGACCAGCTCTCCGCGTTCGCCGAGCAGGTGACCCGGGTGGCCCGCGAGGTGGGCACGGACGGGCGGCTCGGCGGGCAGGCGCAGGTGCCGGGCGTGGCCGGTGTGTGGCGCGACCTGACGGACTCGGTGAACGGCATGGCCGGGAACCTGACCGCCCAGGTGCGCAACATCGCGCAGGTCGCGACCGCCGTGGCGCGGGGTGACCTGTCGCAGAAGATCGACGTGGACGCGCGCGGGGAGATCCTGGAGCTGAAGAACACCCTCAACACGATGGTGGACCAGCTCTCCAACTTCGCCGAGCAGGTGACCCGGGTGGCCCGTGAGGTGGGCACCGAGGGCATCCTGGGCGGTCAGGCGGAGGTACAGGGCGTCTCCGGCACCTGGAAGGACCTGACCCAGTCCGTCAACTCGATGGCGAACAACCTCACCTCCCAGGTGCGCAACATCGCCGAGGTGACGACGGCGGTCGCCAAGGGCGACCTGTCGAAGAAGATCACCGTCGATGCCCGGGGCGAGATCCTCGACCTCGTCACCACCGTCAACACGATGGTCGACCAGCTCTCCAACTTCGCGGACGAGGTGACGCGAGTCGCCCGTGAGGTGGGTACGGAGGGCATCCTCGGCGGTCAGGCCCGGGTGCGGGGCGTCACCGGCATCTGGAAGGACCTGAGCGACAACGTCAACGTGATGGCCAACAACCTGACCTCTCAGGTGCGGAACATCTCGCGGGTGTCGTCGGCGGTCGCCAACGGTGACCTGACCAAGAAGGTGACGGTGGAGGCGCGCGGCGAGGTCGCCGAGCTCGCCGACACGGTCAACACGATGGTGACGACGCTGTCCTCGTTCGCCGACGAGGTGACGCGAGTGGCGCGTGAGGTGGGTACGGAGGGCGAGCTGGGCGGCCAGGCCCGGGTGCCCGGCGTCTCGGGTACGTGGAAGGACCTGACCGAGTCGGTGAACTCGATGGCGTCCAACCTGACCGGTCAGGTGCGCCAGATCGCCACGGTCACCACCGCCATCGCCAAGGGCGACCTCACCAAGAAGATCGACATCGACGCGCGCGGTGAGATCCAGGAGCTGAAGAACACCATCAACACGATGGTCGACCAGCTCTCGTCGTTCGCCGAGGAGGTCACCCGCGTCGCCCGCGAGGTGGGCACGGAGGGCATCCTGGGCGGCCAGGCGCGCGTACGGGACGTCGACGGCACCTGGCGCGACCTGACCGAGTCGGTGAACGAGATGGCCGGGAACCTGACCCGCCAGGTGCGCGCCATCGCGGCCGTCGCCACGGCGGTGACCCGCGGCGACCTGAACCTGAAGATCGACGTGGACGCGGCGGGCGAGATCCAGGTCCTCCAGGACAACATCAACACCATGATCGCCAACCTGCGCGACACCACCCTCGCCAACGAGGAGCAGGACTGGCTCAAGGGCAACCTGGCCCGGATCTCCGGCCTCATGCAGGGCCGGCGCGACCTCGACGACGTGGCCTCGCTGATCATGAGCGAGCTCACCCCGGTCGTCTCGGCGCAGCACGGCGCGTTCTTCCTGGCGATGCCGACCGGTGGCGGCGGCGAGATCGGGGCGGACGAGGACGGCTCGTACGAGCTGGTCATGCGCGGCAGCTACGGCTACTCGTCCGGGTCGATGCCCACGTCGTTCCGGCCGGGCGAGACGCTGATCGGTACGGCGGCCGAGGAGAAGCGGACCATCCAGGTCAATGTGCCGCCGGGTTACCTGAGGATCTCCTCCGGGCTCGGTGAGGCGGCCCCGGCGCATGTGATCGTGCTGCCGGTGCTCTTCGAGGGGAAGGTCCTCGGGGTGATCGAGCTGGCGTCGTTCCAGCCGTTCACCCAGATCCAGCGGGACTTCCTCAACCAGATCGCCGAGATGATCGCGACGAGCGTCAACACCATCAGCGTCAACACCAAGACCGAGGTGCTGCTGAAGCAGTCGCAGGAGCTGACCGAGCAGCTCCGCGAGCGCTCGGCCGAGCTGGAGAGCCGGCAGAAGGCCCTCCAGGACTCCAACGCCGAGCTGGAGGAGAAGGCCGAGCTGCTGGCCCAGCAGAACCGCGACATCGAGGTGAAGAACACCGAGATCGAGGAGGCCCGGCAGGTCCTGGAGGAGCGGGCCGAACAGCTCGCGGTCTCCATGCGCTACAAGTCCGAGTTCCTGGCGAACATGTCGCACGAGCTGCGTACGCCGCTGAACTCGCTGCTCATCCTGGCGAAGCTGCTCGCCGACAACGCGGACGGGAACCTGTCGCCCAAGCAGGTCGAGTTCGCCGAGACCATCCACGGGGCGGGCTCGGACCTGCTCCAGTTGATCAACGACATCCTGGACCTGTCGAAGGTCGAGGCGGGCAAGATGGACGTCAGCCCGACCCGGATCGCGCTGGTCCAGCTCGTCGACTACGTGGAGGCCACCTTCCGGCCGCTGACCGCCGAGAAGGGGCTCGACTTCTCGGTGCGGGTCTCGCCGGAGCTGCCCGCGACGCTGCACACCGACGAGCAGCGGCTGCTCCAGGTGCTGCGGAACCTGCTGTCGAACGCGGTGAAGTTCACCGACAGCGGGGCGGTCGAGCTGGTGATCCGGCCGGCCAGGGCGGACGTACCGCAGTCGATCCGGGAGCAGCTCCTGGAGGCCGGTTCGCTGCGCGACCCGGAGGGCGACCTGATCGCCTTCTCGGTGACGGACACCGGTATCGGTATCGCGGCCAGCAAGATGCGGGTGATCTTCGAGGCGTTCAAGCAGGCGGACGGCACGACCAGCCGCAAGTACGGCGGTACGGGGCTGGGGCTGTCGATCAGCCGCGAGATCGCCCGGCTGCTGGGCGGTGAGATCCACGCGGCGAGCGAGCCGGGCCGCGGGTCGACGTTCACGCTGTACCTGCCGCTGCACCCGAGCGAGCTGCCCCCGCAGGGCTACGGGCACGGCCCCGGCGCGGACCTGCGCCAGAGCGCCGAGGACGCCGTACTGGACGGGCAGGGCGCCGAGCCGGGTACCGGTGCCGACTCCGACCGCCCCGAGCGCTCCGACCGGCGCTCCGGCGCGGGTGCCCTGTTCCGGCACCGCCGCCGGGCGGCGCTGGGCGCCGTGGAGCAGCGGACCGCGCTGCCGGGCCAGCCCGGGCAGCCGGGCGCGGCGCCGTCCGGGGCGGCGGGCTCGTCGGGTGCCGGGGCGCCGGGGGCGTCCGGGGCGCCGGAGGCGTGGGCGGCGGCCGGGCAGGAGGCGAGCGAGCCGAGGCCCACCTTCGAGTTCCACGGCGAGAAGGTGCTGATCGTCGACGACGACATCCGCAATGTCTTCGCGCTCACCAGCGTGCTGGAACAGCACGGCCTGTCGGTGCTGTACGCGGAGAACGGCCGGGAGGGCATCGAAGTCCTGGAGCAGCACGACGATGTGACGGTCGTGCTGATGGACATCATGATGCCCGAGATGGACGGCTATGCGACGACGACGGCGATCCGCCGGATGCCGCAGTTCGCCGGGCTGCCGATCATCGCGCTCACCGCCAAGGCGATGAAGGGCGACCGGGAGAAGGCGATCGAGTCGGGCGCTTCCGATTACGTTACGAAGCCGGTGGATCCGGATCATCTGCTGTCGGTCATGGAGCAGTGGATGCGCGGAGAGTGAGCGGAGGAGGGTCGAATCCTGGCGAGTTGCTGACTGACTGTGGTCGAAAGCGTGTGAGAGGGCGGTATTCGGGGAACCTTCTGGTCTCCCACCGCGTTTCTGCTACGTGCACAGTGACATCGCGGTGACAGGGTGTGGTGACAGGCGGGGTGCGGCTACCATGACCGGCACAAGGACGGACGGCGCAAGGGAGTCGTCCCCTGGGGCGGCGCCCGGCCAACTGCCGGGGCGAGGAGGACGGGCCATGGTGCAGAAGGCCAAGATCCTCCTGGTCGATGACCGACCGGAGAATCTGCTGGCGCTGGAGGCCATCCTCTCTGCGCTCGATCAGACGCTGGTGCGGGCATCGTCAGGGGAGGAAGCGCTCAAAGCGCTGCTGACGGACGACTTCGCGGTCATTCTGCTGGACGTCCAGATGCCAGGTATGGACGGTTTCGAGACCGCCGCGCACATCAAGCGTCGGGAACGGACACGGGACATCCCGATCATCTTCCTGACGGCGATCAACCACGGCCCGCACCACACCTTCCGGGGGTACGCGGCGGGCGCCGTGGACTACATCTCCAAGCCCTTCGACCCCTGGGTGCTGCGCGCCAAGGTCTCGGTCTTCGTCGAGCTGTACATGAAGAACTGTCAGCTCCGCGAGCAGGCCGCCCTGCTGCGCCTCCAGCTCGAAGGCGGCGGCCAGGGCGGAGCCGTCAAGGAGTCGCCCGGTCTCCTGGCGGAACTGTCCGCGCGGCTCGCGGCAGTTGAGGAGCAGGCGGAAGCGCTGTCCAAACAGCTCGACGACGACTCGGCGGACGCCGCGGCCGTCGCCACCGCCGCGCACCTGGAGCGCAAGCTCACCGGGCTGCGCCGGGCGCTGGACGCGCTCGAACCGGGCACCGGGGGCGGCGGCTCGCCCACACTGCCGGCGCAGAACTGACGTCTTCTCACGGTCCGGCCGCCGCCCGGCTGAGCGGGCGTCAGCTTCTCGTACTCGACCGGAACGACACGAACGGGTGAAGCGGTGGGCACACGTGTCCACCGCGCCCCACACCGGTAACCTCACCCCCATGGCCTCACGTACGTCCGGCAAGGGTTCCCCAGGCACGGCGGGCACCGCGAAGCCGCGCGCCGGCCGTACGACCGGCGCTGCGAAGAAGGCGGCGCCCGCGAAGTCACCCGCGAAACCCGCCAAGAAGGCCGCGCCCGCGGCCAAGTCCGCCGCCAAGAGCGCGAAGAAGGCGCCCGCCAGGCCCGCCAAGAGGGCGGCGGCCAAGAAGCCCGCACCCAAACCCGCGCCGTCGCCCACCGGGGGCGTGTACCGGCTCGTGCGCGCCCTCTGGCTGGGCCTCGCGCACGCGGTCGGCGCCATGTTCCGTGGCATAGGGCGCGGCGCCAAGGGGCTCGACCCGGCGCACCGCAAGGACGGCCTCGCCCTGCTGCTGCTCGGCGTCGCCCTGATCGTGGCCGCCGGCACCTGGGCCAACCTGAAGGGACCGGTCGGCGACCTGGTCGAGATGCTCGTGACCGGCGCCTTCGGCCGGCTCGACCTGCTCGTACCGCTCCTCGTGGGCGCGATCGCCGTCCGGCTGATCCTCCATCCCGAGAAGCCCGAGGCCAACGGCCGGATCGTCATCGGGCTGTCCGCGCTCGTCATCGGCGTGCTCGGCCAGGTCCACATCGCCTGCGGCTCGCCCGGGCGTGACGAGGGCAGCGAGGCGGTGCGGGACGCGGGCGGGCTGATCGGCTGGAGCGCCTCCAAGCCGCTGATCTTCATGATGGGCGAGGTCCTCGCCGTACCGATGCTCGTCCTGCTCACCGTCTTCGGGCTGCTCGTCGTCACGGCCACGCCCGTCAACGCCATCCCGCAGCGCCTCCGGGCGCTCGGCGCGCGCCTCGGGCTCGTCGAGCCCGGCGTACGGGAGGCGAGCGAGGACGACGAGCGGTACGACGACCAGTGGCGCGAGGCGCTGCCCGCCCGGTCGCGGCGGCGCGGTGCCGGTGCCGGGGCGTACGACCCCGACGGGGCCGAGGAGGAGGCGCTCACCCGGCGCAGGCGGCCCCGGAAGGCGGCAGCACCCGTGGAGCCCGACTTCGACCGGCCCATGGACGCCGTGGACGTCGCCGCGGCCGCTGCCGCCGCGCTGGACGGGGCGGTGCTGAACGGCATGCCGCCCTCGCCGCTGGTCGCCGACCTGACGCGGGACGTGACCGGCGACCGGGGGCGGGACGCACGCGAGGCGAGGAGCGGCCGGCCGGCCAGGGGCGGCGACACCGGCTCCGTACCGCCCGCGCGGGAGCCCGGCCGGGAGCCCGGTCGGGACTCTGCCCGGGAGGCGGAGACGCCGGGCGGCCTCGTACCGGACCTCACCAAGCCCGCACCCGTCCGGGACGAGCCGGAGGGGCTGCCGCCGCGCGCCGAGCAGCTCCAGCTCGCCGGGGACATCACGTACGCCCTGCCCTCGCTGAACCTGCTGGAGCGCGGCGGGCCGGGCAAGACCCGCAGCGCCGCCAACGACGCGATCGTCGCCTCACTGACGACGGTCTTCTCGGAGTTCAAGGTCGACGCGGCCGTCACCGGCTTCACGCGCGGCCCGACGGTCACCCGCTACGAGGTGGAGCTCGGCCCGGCCGTGAAGGTCGAGCGGATCACGGCGCTGACCAAGAACATCGCCTACGCCGTCGCCAGCCCCGACGTACGGATCATCTCGCCGATCCCGGGCAAGTCCGCCGTCGGCATCGAGATCCCGAACACCGACCGCGAGATGGTCAACCTCGGCGATGTGCTGCGCCTCGCGGACGCCGCCGAGGACGACCACCCGATGCTGGTCGCGCTCGGCAAGGACGTCGAGGGCGGCTACGTGATGGCCAACCTCGCGAAGATGCCGCACATCCTGGTCGCCGGTGCGACCGGCTCCGGCAAGTCGTCGTGCATCAACTGCCTGATCACGTCCGTGATGATAAGGGCGACCCCCGAAGACGTCCGGATGGTGCTCGTCGACCCCAAGCGGGTCGAGCTGACCGCGTACGAGGGCATCCCGCACCTGATCACCCCGATCATCACCAACCCCAAGCGGGCCGCCGAGGCCCTCCAGTGGGTCGTGCGCGAGATGGACCTGCGGTACGACGACCTCGCGGCGTACGGGTACCGGCACATCGACGACTTCAACGCCGCCGTACGGGCCGGCAAGGTCGAGCCGCCGCCGGGCAGCGAGCGCGAGCTCCAGCCGTACCCGTACCTGCTGGTCATCGTCGACGAGCTGGCCGACCTGATGATGGTCGCGCCCAGGGACGTCGAGGACGCCATCGTCCGCATCACCCAGCTCGCGCGGGCCGCCGGCATCCACCTGGTGCTCGCCACCCAGCGGCCCTCGGTCGACGTCGTGACCGGCCTGATCAAGGCGAACGTGCCCTCCCGGCTCGCCTTCGCCACGTCCTCGCTCGCCGACAGCCGGGTCATCCTGGACCAGCCGGGCGCCGAGAAGCTGATCGGCAAGGGCGACGGCCTGTACCTGCCCATGGGGGCCAACAAGCCGATCCGCATGCAGGGCGCCTTCGTGACCGAGGAGGAGGTCAAGGCGGTCGTCCGGCACTGCAAGGAGCAGATGGCGCCGGTCTTCCGGGACGACGTCACGGTCGGGACGAAGCAGAAGAAGGAGATCGACGAGGACATCGGCGACGACCTGGACCTGCTGTGCCAGGCCGCCGAGCTGGTCGTCTCCACGCAGTTCGGCTCCACGTCGATGCTCCAGCGCAAGCTGCGCGTCGGCTTCGCCAAGGCGGGCCGGCTGATGGACCTGATGGAGTCGCGCAACATCGTCGGACCGAGCGAGGGGTCCAAGGCGCGGGACGTCCTTGTCAAACCGGATGAGCTGGATGGAGTACTCGCTGTCATCCGTGGGGAGTCGGACTCGTAGGACTCTCACTCGTTAGGGAACCGTGAGCAACCGTTTCCCCCTCTTGTACGTCAAGTTGGAGGGAGAGGCGGAAAATAGTTGTCCCGCCCCTCGGACGCGCGGCCATTCCGATGGCGTACAAAGTGCGTCCGCCCGGTTGCTCCACCCTTTCGTACCACCCATAGACTGAACCTCCAGCAGGTGGTTACACGCTCGAAAGGCGCCCCCGTGTCC
This sequence comes from Streptomyces sp. NPDC049837, assembly GCF_040674455.1. Lineage (NCBI taxonomy): Bacteria > Bacillati > Actinomycetota > Actinomycetes > Kitasatosporales > Streptomycetaceae > Streptomyces > Streptomyces sp. NPDC049837. The sequence goes on from NZ_JBFAMP010000007.1 coordinate 12,977, forward strand.
ATCGGCAACTCCCCCGAAGACGACCGGCCTTCGACCCCCGACGACGCTGTCCCGGACGCTCCCGGGGCTCCGGACGCCTCCCATGTCCCGGACGCTCCCGACGCTCCGGACGTCCCGGACACTCCCGAGGACGCCCGGCCCTCGATCGGCCGTGTGCTGCGGCAGGCACGCACCGACGCCGGCCTGACGGTCGAGGAGGTCAGCACCTCCACCCGCGTCCGCATCCCGATCATCCACGCGATCGAGGACGACGACTTCACGCGATGCGGCGGCGACGTGTACGCCCGTGGCCACATCCGTACGCTTGCGCGTGCGGTCGGTCTCGATCCCGTCGCCCTGGTCGAGCAGTACGACGCCGAGCACGGCGGCCGTCCCGCGCCGACGCCCGCGGCGCCGCTGTTCGAGGCCGAACGCATCCGCCCGGACCGGCGGCGGCCCAACTGGACGGCCGCGATGGTTGCCGCGATCGTCGCGGTGATCGGTTTCGTCGGCTTCACCATGTTCAACGGTGACGGCGGCGGCTCCCGCAGCAACAACGTGGCCGAGGGCCCGGCTCCGGCGCAGAAGCCCACCAGCAAGCCGAAGCCGCCCAAGGCGGTCGCCCCGCCGCCCGCGCCGTCGGAGAGCGCCATCGCGGCGGCGCCCAAGGACAAGGTCACGGTCCGGCTGACCGCGACGGACGACAAGAGCTGGATTTCGGCCAAGGCGCGCGACGGCAAGCTGCTGTTCGACGGGCTGCTGCTCAAGGGCGACACCAAGACGTTCCAGGACGACGAGCGGCTGGACCTCATCCTGGGCAACGCCGGGGCGATCGAGCTCTTCGTGAACGGCAAGAAGGTCGAGGACGAGTTCGAGGCCGGCCAGGTCGAGCGCCTGTCGTACACGAAGGGCGACCCCCAGGTCGGCTGACCGCCGCGCCCGCGCCGGTGCCCGCCGCATCCGGGCCCGCCGCACCTGGCGGGCGGGTGTGCGGGGCGCCGTCCTCGGCGCAGTCCCGGCGGCGCGCGGCCGTGGCGGCGCTGTGGGGCTGTGGGGCGCTGTGGCGGGCGCTGTGGGGCGGCGGACCACCGGGTCGGGTGGTTTACGGACGGGGCATCGGGGGTGGCCCCGGACAGCGCTCAGGGGTGTGACCCCTGAGCGGCGGGGGTGTCGCTGGGACAAAGTAGTCTTGAGTCCATGCCCGAACGCCGTACCGTCGCCCTTGTCACTCTTGGCTGCGCCCGTAACGAGGTGGACTCGGAGGAGCTCGCAGGCCGCTTGGCAGCGGACGGCTGGGAGCTCGTCGAGGAAGCCGCCGACGCGGACGTCGCGGTCGTCAACACCTGTGGCTTCGTCGAGGCCGCCAAGAAGGACTCCGTCGACGCCCTGCTCGAAGCCAATGACCTCAAGGACCACGGCCGCACCCAGGCCGTGGTCGCCGTGGGCTGCATGGCCGAGCGGTACGGCAAGGAGCTCGCCGACGCGCTGCCCGAGGCCGACGGGGTGCTCGGCTTCGACGACTACGCCGACATCTCCAGCCGCCTCCAGACCATCCTGAGCGGCGGCAGCGTGGAGGCCCACACCCCGCGCGACCGGCGCCAACTGCTCCCGCTCAGCCCCGTGCAGCGGCAGCAGGCCGCCGCCGAGGTCGCCCTGCCGGGCCACTCCCAGGAGCCCGCGCCGGCCCCGGAGGACCTGCCCGAGGGCGTCGCCCCGGCGTCCGGGCCGCGCGCCCCGCTGCGCCGCCGGCTCGACACCAGCCCGGTCGCCTCGGTGAAGCTCGCCTCCGGCTGCGACCGCCGCTGCTCGTTCTGCGCCATCCCCTCCTTCCGCGGCTCCTTCGTCTCCCGGCGCCCCAGCGACGTCCTGGGCGAGACGCGCTGGCTGGCCGAGCAGGGCGTGAAGGAGATCATGCTGGTCTCCGAGAACAACACCTCGTACGGCAAGGACCTCGGCGACATCCGCCTCCTGGAGACCCTGCTGCCGGAGCTGGCGGCGGTCGACGGGATCGAGCGCGTACGCGTCAGCTACCTCCAGCCCGCCGAGATGCGGCCCGGACTCATCGACGTCCTGACGTCGACCGAGAAGGTCGCGCCGTACTTCGACCTGTCCTTCCAGCACTCGGCTCCCGACGTGCTGCGCTCCATGCGGCGCTTCGGGGACACCGACCGGTTCCTGGAGCTGCTGGACACCATCCGGGGCAAGGCGCCCCAGGCCGGTGTGCGGTCCAACTTCATCGTCGGCTTCCCCGGCGAGCGCGAGGAGGACTTCGCGGAGCTGGAACGCTTCATCACGCACGCCCGGCTCGACGCCATCGGCGTCTTCGGGTACTCGGACGAGGACGGCACGGAAGCCGCCACGTACGAGAACAAGCTCGACCAGGAGGTCGTCGACGAGCGGCTCGCCCACCTGTCCCGGCTCGCCGAGGAGCTGACCGCCCAGCGTGCGGAGGAGCGGCTCGGCGAGACCCTGGAGGTACTGGTCGAGTCGGTGGACGAGACGCCGGACGGGGACGGCGCCGTCGGCCGCGCCGCGCACCAGGCGCCCGAGACCGACGGCCAGGTGGTCTTCACCACGGCTGAGGGCCTGGTGCCCGGCCGTATGGTCTCGGCCAAGGTCGTCGGCACGGAGGGCGTCGACCTGCTGGCCCAGTGCCTTGAGGAGGCGGGCAGATGACCGGAGCCCCGGCATCCGCGGCGGGCGGTTCGGGTAGGCCGGCGCCCGGCGGCAAGCTGGGCGCTGCGGCCGTCAATCAGGCCAGCCTGTGGAACATCGCCAACATCCTCACCATGGTGCGGCTGGTGCTCGTGCCGGCCTTCGTGGTGCTCATGCTCCAGGACGGCGGGTACGACCCGGCCTGGCGCGCGTGGGCGTGGGCGGCGTTCGCCGTCGCCATGATCACCGACATCTTCGACGGCCACCTGGCGCGCGCGTACAACCTGGTCACGGACTTCGGGAAGATCGCCGACCCGATCGCCGACAAGGCGATCATGGCGGCCGGGCTGATCTGTCTGTCGGCGCTCGGGGACCTGCCCTGGTGGGTGACCGGCGTGATCCTCTTCCGTGAGCTGGGCATCACGCTGATGCGGTTCTGGGTGATCCGGCACGGAGTCATTCCGGCCAGTCGCGGCGGCAAGATGAAGACGCTGGCGCAGGGCACGGCGGTCGGGATGTACGTTCTGATGCTGACCGGGCCGCTCGCGACACTGCGCTTCTGGGTGATGGCGGTGGCCGTCGTGCTGACGGTCGTCACCGGTCTCGACTACGTGCGGCAGGCGGTGGTGCTGCGACGTCAGGGACTCGCCGCGGAACGGGCGGAGCGCTCCCAGAGGGAGTCGGGGCGATGAATCCGGCGGTGCGGGCTCTCACTCTCCTTGCGGAGAGTAATCAGACGGTCGCGGTCGCGGAGTCACTCACGGGTGGTCTGGTGGCGGCGGAGCTGACGTCCGTGCCCGGGGCCTCGAAATCGTTCCTGGGGTCGGTCACGGCGTACGCGACCGCGCTGAAGCAGGACCTGCTCGGCGTCGACGGGGCCCTGCTGGCGCAGCGCGGAGCCGTCGACCCGGAGGTCGCGTTGCAGATGGCGGCAGGTGTACGGGCCCGGATGGGGGCCGGATGGGGGATCGCCACGACCGGCGTCGCGGGGCCCGAGCCACAGGACGGGCAGCCCGTGGGCACGGTGTACGTGGCCGTCTGTGGGCCGGTCGGCGGGCCCCTCGGTGCGGGGAAAGTCGCCGCACTGCGATTGAACGGCGACCGTGCGGAAATCCGTAGAGAGAGTGTACGGAGCGTGCTGGAACTGCTCGCGGACCAACTCTCGGAGAACGCGCGGGCACAGGATACGGAACAGAACGGGGGGAACTGATGTTTGCAGCCCTGAGTGAACACGTCATCGCTCCCCGCACGGCCGCAGCGCGAGGCGGTACGGTGGGGCGTGAAGGATGCGGCTACACGGTCCGAGGAGGGAGCCACCGATGATTCTGCTCCGTCGCCTGTTGGGTGACGTGCTGCGTCGGCAGCGCCAGCGCCAGGGCCGTACTCTGCGCGAAGTCTCCTCGTCCGCCCGAGTTTCGCTCGGCTATCTCTCCGAGGTGGAGCGGGGGCAGAAGGAGGCTTCCTCCGAGCTGCTCTCCGCCATCTGCGACGCGCTTGACGTACGGATGTCCGAGCTCATGCGAGAGGTGAGCGACGAGCTCTCGCTGGCTGAGCTGGCCGAATCGGCAGCGGCGAGTGAGCCGGTGCCGGCACCAGTACGCCCAATGCTCAATTCTGTGTCCGTGACGTCGGTGGCGGGTGTGCCGACGGAGCGGGTGACGATCAAGGCGCCCGCGGAGGCGGTGGACGTCGTCGCCGCCTGAACATCCCTCTCCGCGTGACGTCGGCGGCTTCGCGTGAAGTTGTCGCTGCGCGGATGGGAAGCGCACGTTTTGGGCTGAGCCCCGGTCGGGTACCCGAATGGCCGACCGGGGCTTTCGTTTACTCCGAATGCCCGTTTTAGGTCGTATGTGCAATGGTGGTCGGGCGTGCGCTCCCGTCGCACGCCGGGAACGGAGGATTCGGATGTCTGTCGTGAAGAGCCCGCTGTCCGACGCCGACCTGAAGGTGGTCGGCGAAGCCCTGCAGGGCGCACTGGTGGACGCGGTGGACCTGTCCCTGGTGGCCAAGCAGGTGCACTGGAACGTGGTTGGGCCGCGCTTCCGCTCCATTCACCTTCAGCTCGACGAGGTCGTGGCCACTGCCCGCCAGCACTCCGACGTCATGGCGGAGCGCGCCTCGGCGCTGGGCGTCACCCCGGACGGGCGAGCCGGCACGATCGCGTCCAGTACGGCGATCAAGAATGTGCCGACCGGCTGGATCAAGGACGACGAAGCCGTGCGCATCATGGTCGACGCGCTCGTAACCGTCATCGGGCGGATGCGTGAGCGGATCGAAGAGACCGACAAGCCCGACCCGGTGACGCAGGACCTGCTGATCGAGCTCACCGCGGACCTCGAGAAGCACGCGTGGATGTTCCAGGCGGAAAGCCGCCAGGCGGACAACCCGTAGCGAGCCGGCGAGCACGGAGATGGACCGGACGGGAGGGTGTACCGCGGTGCCCGGCGTGCGCCGGAGGCGCGCAACGGTACGCCCTCCCGTCATGTGATCGTCCCGGTCTAGCGTCGACCGGAGGAGGCGGCCATGGTACGGCGACGGGTTCCCCTGCCGGCGCTCGCGCTCGCGCTGGTGCTGGGCGGGCTGTGGTGGTGGGCGGTGCTGAGACTGGCGCTGGCACCCGGGCAGGCCGGACTCGTCGAGGGCACCATGGCGGCGGGGGGCTGGGGGCTGAGCCTGCTACCCGTGCACGTGGCCTCGGCCCGTACCGCCCGTACCGCTCCGCGTCGCGCCGTGCCGCCTACCAGGGCATGGCTACGCCGCCGTTGGGGCGGAGGATCTGACCCGTCATGAAACGTGAGGCGTCGGAGGCGAGGTGGAGGACCGTGTGGGCGATGTCCTCCGGCTCCCCGACCCGGCCGAGAGGGGACATCCGCACCATGCCCGCCTCGATCCGCCGCTGCTGCTCGGCTTCATGGCGCTGTGTCATGGGTGTACGGACCCAGCCGGGCGCGACGGCGTTGACGCGGATGCCCTGCGGCCCCAGCTCGGTGGCGAGGGTCCGGGTGAGCTGGACCACGGCGGCCTTGGCGACGCTGTAGCAGAGCAGGCCCGGGCTCGCCGCGTCCACCGCGCCGGACGCCATCGTGACGATGGAGCCGGGCACGCCGTGCGCGATCATGGCGCGGGCCGCCTCCTGGCCCGCGTACAGGACGCCCTTGAAGTTGACGGCGAACACGCGGTCGAGGTCCTCGTCCGTCGTCTCCAGGACCGTGCTGGTGTGCATCACGCCCGCGATGGCGGCCATGACGTGGAGGGCGCCGGCGTCCCCCACGGCCGTGCGGAGGGCGGCGCGGTCGGTCACGTCGAGGGTGTGGGTGTGGGCCGTGCCGCCCTGCTTCCCGATCAGCGCACGTGTGCCGTGCAGGCCCACCGCGTCGCGGTCCGCGCAGTGGACGGTGGCGCCCGCCTCGGCGAGCAGGACGGCGGTCGCGCGGCCGATGCCGCCCGCGGCCCCGGTGACGAACGCGGTGCGGCCGGTGAGGTCGTACGCCGGGAGTGGCATGCCGGGACCGTACGACGTGATCTGACGGCCCGTCAATTGGTCGTCGATGGGGCGTCGGTTGGCCGTCAGTTGGTGGGAGGGGCCGGGTCCGGCCCGGGGCCCGACTGGCAGCCCGGGCACCAGTAGGAGACTCGGTCCCGTCCGGTCTCCTCCTTGTGGCGGATGGGGGTGCCGCAGCGGTAGCAGGGCTGGTTCTTGCGGCCGTAGACGTAGAGCTTGCGGTCGGGGCGGTCGGTGGTGGTGATCGTGCGGCGGTCGAAGCGTTCCTTGTTGGCCTCCAGGAGGCGGTGCGCGGTGGCGACCAGCCGTTCGGGAACGCCGGGCGGGAGCTCGCCGACCGGCAGCCAGGGCGTGACCCGGGCGAGGAAGGCGAGCTCGCACTTGTAGACGTTGCCGATGCCCGCCAGATTCCGCTGGTCCAGGAGCGCTTCGCCGAGCGGGCGGGAGGGGTCGGCGCACACCCTGCGCACCGCCTCCTCGAAGTCCCAGTCGGGACCGAGCAGGTCGGGCCCGAGGTGCCCGACGACGGACGGCTCGTCCTTCGTGCGGATCAGGTCCAGGACGGGAAGGCGGTAGCCGACGGCGGTGTGGGTGGTGGTTCCGAGGATGGCCCGGATCTGGTGGCCGGGGCCGCCGCTCCAGCGCTCCTCGGCTGCGTAGACGCGCCAGGCGCCGTCCATCTGGAGGTGGGAGTGGAGGGTGAGGCCGCCCTCGATGCGGGTGAGGAGGTGCTTGCCGCGCGGGGTGACGTCGAGCAGCGTCCGCCCGGTGAGGTCGGCGGTGGCCAGGCGCGGGACCCGCAGGTCGGAGCGGGTCAGGAGCTTGCCCGCGAGGGCGGTGTGCAGGCGCCGGGCGGTCAGCCAGACGGTGTCTCCTTCGGGCATGCGTCCATGATGCGGGAGGAGGGGGTGGTGGTGGGGGGCGGGGCGCCGGCCTGCTTTTCGGGGCGGGGGTGGGGGCGGCTCCGGGTGCGTGCGTGCGGGGCCGGGCTTGGGTGCGGGGCCAAGGAGTGTCCGGAGCCGTCCGGGGGCTTTAGGCGCGGAGGCGGAGTCCTCTCGGCGTCGCGTGGAAGCCGGCCGCCTCCAGGGAACGGGAGAGGGGGGAGGTGAGGGCGGCGGCGCCGTTGATCCGCTCGACCGTGACGGTGCCCAGCGAGCCCGCGCGGGCGGCCGCCGCGAGGGCGTCGGCGGCGGCACGGAGCGCAGGGTCGTCCGGTTCGGTGGGCCAGGACAGCAGGGTCTTGCCGCCGCGCTCCATGTAGAGCGTGAGCTCCCCGTCGACGAGGACGACGAGGGCGCCCGCCTTCCGGCCGGGTTTGTGGCCGGCGCCGGTGGGGGGCTCGGGCCAGGACAGCGCGGCGCCGTACGCGTTGGCCGGGTCGGCGGCGGCGAGGACGACCGCGCGCGGGGCGGCCGCGGAGTCGGCGCGGTCGCGGGCGGTGGCCGCCGCGCGGAGCCGGTCGACGGCGCCGTCCATCGCGAACTGGGCGGCTCCCAGGCCCTCGACGACATAGCCGCGGCGGGCCTGGCCGCTGTCCTCGAAGGCCGACAGGACGCGGTACGTCGCCGAGAAACCGCCCTCCACGCCTTCGGCGGCCACCGCGCCGCGTGTGACCACGCCGTGCCGGTCCAGCAGGGTGCGTGCCAGGGCGTGGGCGCGGTGGGTGGGCTCCGGCTCGGGCGGCGGGAGGAGGGACCAGCGGCCGCTGACGGTGGGCGGGCCGGAGCGGGACGCGGGGCGGCCGGCCGGGCGGGCGGCGGCGGTCAGTGTGCCGTACCGGCCGCGGGGGACCGTGCGCTTGGTGCGGTGGGCGGTGGAGCCCGCCGTACGGCCGGAGCCGAGCAGGGAGCGCAGCGGCGCCAGGGTGTCGTTGGTCAGTCGCCCGGACCAGGCCAGGTCCCACAGGGCGTCGGCGAGCTGGGGGTCGGTGGCGTCGGGGTGCGTGGTGGCGCGGACCTGGTCGGCGATCTGCCGGAAGAACAGGCCGTAGCCGCCGGAGAGGGCGGTCAGGACCGACTCGTGGAGGGCGGTGAGCTCCAGCGGGTGCGGCGGTGGGAGCAGCAGGGGCGCGGCGTCGGCCAGGTAGAGCGACACCCAGCCGTCCTTGCCGGGCAGGGCGCCCGCGCCGGCCCACACCACTTCGCCGGTGGTGGTCAACTCGTCGAGCATGGCCGGGCTGTAGCCGGTGACACGGGAGGGCAGGATCAGCTTTTCGAGGGCGGACGCGGGGACCGGGGCGCCCTGGAGCTGTTCGATGGCGCGGGCCAGGCCGTCGATGCCGCGCAGGCTGTTGCTGCCCAGGTGCTGCCACTGGGGCAGGAAGGTGGCGAGCGCGGCCGGCGGGACCGGCTCCAGCTCGTGGCGGAGGGCGGCCAGCGAACGGCGGCGCAGCCGGCGCAGCACGGCCGCGTCGCACCACTCCTGGCCGATGCCGGACGGGTGGAACTCGCCCTGGACGACGCGGCCGGCGGCGGCCAGGCGGTGCAGGGCGCCGTCGGTGACGGCGACGCCGAGGCCGAACCGGGCGGCGGCCTGGGCGGACGTGAACGGCCCGTGCGTGCGCGCGTACCGCGCCAGGAGGTCGCCGAGCGGGTCCTTGACCGGCTCGGTGAACGCCTCCGGGACGCCGACCGGCAGGGCGGTGCCCAGGGCGTCGCGCAGCCGGCCCGCGTCCTCGACGGCCGCCCAGTGGTCGGCGCCCGCGACCCGGACCCGGATGGCCCGGCGGGTCTTCGCCAGGTGCCGGGGCCAGTCGGGGTCGGCGCCCCGCTCGACCAGCTCGGCGTCGGTGAGGGGGCCGAGGACGCGCAGCACGTCGGCCACGCCCTCCACGTCCTTGACGCGGCGGTCCTCGGTCAGCCACTGGAGCTCGCTCTCCAGCTCGGTCAGGACGTCCGCGTCCAGCAGCTCGCGCAGCTCCGCCTGGCCCAGCAGCTCGGCCAGGAGCCGCGAGTCCAGGGACAGCGCGGCGGCCCGCCGCTCGGCGAGCGGCGAGTCACCCTCGTACAGGAACTGCGCCACGTAGCCGAACAGCAGCGAGCGGGCGAACGGGGACGGCTCGGGGGTGGTGACCTCGACCAGCCGGACGCGGCGGGCCTCGATGTCGCCCATCAGCTCCCTGAGACCGGGGACGTCGAAGACGTCCTGGAGGCATTCGCGGACCGCCTCCAGGACGATGGGGAACGAACCGAACTCGCTGGCCACCTGGAGCAGTTGGGCGGCGCGCTGGCGCTGCTGCCACAGGGGCGTGCGCTTCCCCGGACTGCGGCGCGGCAGCAGCAGGGCACGGGCCGCGCACTCCCGGAAGCGGGAGGCGAACAGCGCCGAGCCGCCGACCTGATCGGTGACGATCTGGTCGACCTCGCCCTTGTCGAACAGGACGTCGGCGGCGCCGACCGGCGCCTGGTCGCCGTCGTACTCCAGGCCCGGGGCGGCCGGGTCCTGGTCGAGCAGGTCCAGGCCCATCAGGTCCGCGTCGGGCAGCCGCAGCACGATGCCGTCGTCGGCGTGCATCACCTGGGCGTCCATGCCGTACCGCTCGCTGAGCCGGGCGCCCAGCGCCAGCGCCCACGGGGCGTGCACCTGCGCGCCGAACGGCGAGTGCACCACCACCCGCCAGTCGCCCAGCTCGTCACGGAACCGCTCCACGAGGATGGTGCGGTCGTCCGGCACATGGCCGCACGCCTGGCGCTGCTCGTCCAGGTACGCCAGGACGTTGTCCGCCGCCCAGGCGTCCAGGCCCGCCGCCAGCAGGCGCAGCCGCGCGTCGTCCGGCGCCAGCGAGCCCACCTCGCGGAGGAACGCCCCCACCGCACGGCCCAGCTCCAGCGGGCGGCCGAGCTGGTCGCCCTTCCAGAACGGCAGCCGGCCCGGCACACCCGGGGCGGGGGAGACCAGCACCCGGTCGCGCGTGATGTCCTCGATGCGCCACGAGGACGTGCCCAGGGTGAACACGTCGCCGACCCGCGACTCGTACACCATCTCCTCGTCCAGCTCGCCGACCCGCCCGCCGCCCTTCTTCGGGTCGGCGCCCGCCAGGAACACCCCGAACAGGCCCCGGTCGGGGATCGTTCCGCCGGAGGTGACGGCCAGGCGCTGCGCCCCCGGGCGGCCCGTCACCGTGCCCGCGACGCGGTCCCACACCACGCGCGGGCGCAGCTCGGCGAACGCGTCGGACGGATAGCGCCCGGCGAGCATGTCCAGGACGGCCGTGAACGCCGACTCGGGCAGTGAGGCGAAGGGCGCGGCCCGCCGGACGACGGCGAGCAGGTCGTCGAACTGCCAGGTGTCCAGGGCGACCATGGCGACGAGCTGCTGGGCCAGCACGTCCAGCGGATTGGCCGGGACCCGCATCGACTCGATGGAACCGGAGCGCATCCGCTCGGTGACCACCGCCGCCTGCACCAGGTCGCCCCGGTACTTGGGGAACACCACGCCCGTCGACACGGCGCCCACCTGGTGCCCGGCGCGGCCGACGCGCTGGAGGCCGGAGGCCACGGACGGCGGCGACTCGACCTGGACGACCAGGTCGACCGCCCCCATGTCGATGCCCAGCTCCAGGCTGGAGGTGGCGACCACGGCGGGCAGCCGGCCCGCCTTGAGGTCCTCCTCGACCAGGGCCCGCTGCTCCTTGGAGACCGAGCCGTGGTGCGCCCGCGCCAGCAGCGGCGGGGCGCCCTTCGCCGCGCCGGACTGGGCCATCACCTCGGCGGGGGACTGGTCGTCGGGGAGGGCCTCTCCCGTGGCCCGCTCGTAGGCGATCTCATTGAGCCGGTTGCACAGACGCTCGGCCAGCCGCCGGGAGTTGGCGAAGACGATCGTCGAGCGGTGAGCCTGGACGAGGTCGGCGATCCGCTCCTCGACATGCGGCCAGATCGACGGGCGCTCGGCCTGGTCCGTGTCCGTCGCGGGGGAGCCCCCGAGCTCGCCCAGGTCCTCGACCGGGACGACCACGGACAGGTCGAACTCCTTGCCGGAGGGCGGCTGGACGATCTCCACCTTCCGCCGCGGGGACAGATAGCGGGCGACCTCGTCCACCGGGCGGACCGTCGCGGACAGCCCGATACGGCGGGCCGGGCGCGGCAGCAGCTCGTCGAGCCGCTCCAGGGAGAGCGCGAGGTGGGCGCCCCGCTTCGTGCCCGCGACGGCGTGGACCTCGTCCAGGATCACCGTCTCGACGCCGGACAGGGCGTCCCGCGTGGCGGAGGTGAGCATCAGGAACAGCGACTCGGGCGTGGTGATCAGGATGTCCGGCGGGCGGGTGGCGAGCGAGCGCCGCTCGGCGGCCGGGGTGTCGCCCGAGCGGATGCCGACCCGCACGTCCGGCTCGGGCAGGCCGAGGCGGACGGACTCCTGGCGGATGCCGGTCAGCGGACTGCGCAGATTGCGCTCGACGTCGACCGCGAGCGCCTTGAGCGGAGACACGTACAGCACACGGCAGCGCTTCTTGGCGTCGGCCGGCGGCGGTGTGGACGCGAGCCGGTCCAGCGAGGCGAGGAACGCGGCCAGCGTCTTGCCGGACCCGGTCGGGGCCACGACGAGGACGTCCGAGCCCTCGCCGATCGCCCGCCAGGCACCTTCCTGGGCCGCGGTGGGCGCGCGGAAGGCCCCCGTGAACCAGCCGCGGGTCGCGGGGGAGAAGGAATCGAGCGCAGTCCTGGCCATGCCCCCCATCGTGCACCCCGCCACTGACAATCCGGCGCGGCAGCGCTGTCCGCACCGTGGACGCTCGGGTCAGCGGCGTGCGCGGGACGCAGAATGGAGGCATGGCGAGCAGGCGGGGACGGGAGAGCGAAGGCGAATGGGCCCGGCACTGGCAGTACCCCGGTGTGCCCGGGCTCGACCTGCTCCGCGCCCGCTACGTACGCCATTCCTTCACCCGGCACAGCCATGAGGGGTTCGTCCTCGGCGCCGTGCGGCGCGGGGTCGAGGACGTGATCATGCCTGAGGGCACCATCCGGGCCCGCCCCGGCACCGTTGTCATGATCAACCCCGAGGTGCCGCACTCCGCGCACGCCGGAGTGCCCGAGGGCTGGTCCTACGCCACCCTCTACCCGTCGTCGGCGCTCGTCGCCGCGATCGCGGAGGAGGAGACGACCCTGCGCGGCACCGCCGGCTTCGCCGAGACCATCGTCGAGGACGAGGACACCGCCCAGCTCATCAGCGCCGTTCACCGGGCGGCCGAGGAAGGCAACGCGCTGGCCGCCGACAGCCTCCTCCGGGTGGCCGTCGCCCGCCTGCTGCGCCGCCACGGCCAGTCGCTGCCCCGGCGCCGGCCGCTCGCCGCCGGGGCCCGCACGGCCGCCCTGGCCAGGGAGCTCCTCCAGCAGCGCATGGCCGAGCCGCCGTCCCTGGACGAGCTGGCGCGGGAGCTCGGCACCAGCCCCTTCGCCCTGTTGCGCGCCTTCAAGGCGACCTACGGCATGCCCCCGCACACCTGGCTGACCAACGCGCGCGTGCGTACCGCCCGGCACCTGCTGGAGTCCGGCACGTCCCCGGCCGCTGCCGCCGCCGCGGTCGGCTTCACCGACCAGCCCCACCTCAACCGGCACTTCACCCGGATCGTCGGGGTGCCGCCGGGCGCCTACCAGCGCGAGCGCGCAAGAACGTACAAGACCGGGGAGCCCCCGGGTTCGTAACGTCGGGGCGTGGCAGAACAGACAGCACTCATAGAAACAGGCCCACCAGCCGCGACCAAGCCGGACCGGGCCGTCGTCCGTGACGCGCTCGGCGTCGGCGTGGCCGTCGGGCTCTCCGGCTTCGCGTTCGGCGTGACCTCGGCCGGGGCCGGGCTCGGCCTGCTCCAGACCTGCGCGCTCAGCCTGCTCGTCTTCACCGGCGCCTCACAGTTCGCGCTCGTCGGGGCGCTCGCGGCGGGCGGGAACCCGTTCACCGCCGCCGCGGGCGCGTTCTTCCTCGGTACCCGCAACGCCTTCTACGGGCTGCGGCTGTCACAGGTCCTCGCCCTGCGGTGGTCGGTGAGGCCGTTCGCCGCCCACTGGGTCATCGACGAGACGGCGGCCGTGTCGCTCGCCCAGCCGGACCGGCGAGCCGCCCGTATCGGCTTCACCGTCACCGGACTCACCCTCTACGTGCTGTGGAACCTGACCACGCTCCTGGGAGCGCTGGGCGCCGAGGCCATCGGGGACACGAACGCGTGGGGACTGGACGCCGCCGGGCCCGCCGTCTTCCTCGCCCTGCTGGCGCCCATGCTGCGCACGACCACCGAACGGGCCGTCGCCGCGTTCGCCGTCGTCCTGGGGCTCGGCTTCCTGCCGGTGCTGCCCGCCGGGGTGCCGGTACTGGTCGCGGCACTCGCCGCGCCCGTCGTGCTGTGGCTCCGGGGACGCAAGACCGGCCGTGCGGACGCGGAGGGGACGGACCGTTGAACATCTGGATCGCCATAGGCCTGACCGCCGCCGGCTGCTACCTCCTGAAGCTGATCGGCCTCCTGGTGCCCGCCGGGGCGCTGGAGCGGCCGCTCGTGCAGCGGCTGGCGGCGCTGCTTCCCGTCGCCCTGCTGGCCGCGCTGACCGCGCAGCAGACCTTCAGCACCAACGGCGCGCTCGTCGTGGACGCGCGGGGAGCCGGTCTGGCCGCGGCGGCACTCGCCCTGGTGCTGCGGGCTCCCTTCCTGGTCGTGGTCGCCGCCGCGGTCGTGGTGACGGCGGGGGTACGGGCCATCGGGGGCTGACGGCGCGCCCTGTCCGCACGCTCGGCGGGCGCCGGTCAGCCGCCGATGCGGCGGCCGTGCGCCCGCAGCGTGCGCAGCGCCTCGATCGTCACGACCGGACGCGACTCCAGGGCCGTGCCCGGCGCCCACTGGCGCCACCTGACCGGCCAGCCGCCGTCCTCCTCCTGGTCGGCCGCGAGGCGGTCCAGGGAGCGGGCCATCTCCTCGTCCGTGAACCAGCGCCGGGCGAGCGAGTCCGGCACGCGCGCGTAGTCGTGCGGGAAGTGGTGCTCGCCCGGGGCGTAACCGGGCGCGACCGGATACTCGTCGACGTGGTCCGGGTCCAGCACCGCCAGCCGCTGCTCCCGCACCAGGCGGCCGAGCCGGTCCGCGGCGGCCTCCGCGCGGGCACGGTCCGGAACGCCGTCCAGGAACGCGACGGCGGCCTGGATCTCGTACGGGTGCGACTTCTCCAGCGCCTCCACGGCGGCCCAGCAGAAGTCCGTGGCGCGGAACAGCCACGCGTGCCACACCTGGTTGCGGTGGAGCACCCCGACGACCGGGCCGGTCGCCAGCAGCTCGCTCGGCGGATCGTCCACGACCGGCATGAACGGCGCGACCGGATAGCCCCGGATCGAGGGGTGGAGGGCCGGAAGGGCGCCGTCGTGCGTGGACACCCCCGTCAGGTAGCGGCAGACGCGCTCCACGCGCAGCCCGCCGCAGCGGCCGATGGAGTCCAGCACCCGCAGCGCGTGCGCGGTGTGCAGCGGCTGGCTGACGGGCCCGCGCAGATCCGGCTCCAGGGCGTGGCCGTAGCCCCCGTCCTCGTTGAGGTACGCGCTCAGGGCGGCCTCCACGGGGTCGGCACCACCACCCAGGAAGTGGTAAGCGAACCGCCGCTGTTCGAGCACGCGGGCCGTCAGCCAGATGAAGTGCTCGGCGCGCGAGAGGGGAGTTCCAGCCATGTTCCGACCGTAGGGCGGAAAGGGCTTTCGGCAAGCGGCGTGGACCGGGCTGCACTCTCAGGAGCGGGATACTCGAGGCATGCGGTTGACGATTTTCTGGGAGCGGATGGCGGACCACTTCGGTGAGGTGTACGCCGAGTCCTTCGCTCGGGACCATGTCATGTCCGAGCTGGGCGGCCGGACGGTGTACCAGGCGCTGGAGGACGGGTGGGAGGCCAAGGACGTGTGGCGCGCGGTCTGCGCGGCCGTGGACGTGCCCGCGGACAAGCGGTGACGCGGTGGTGGTGTGCCTCGGTGATGCGGTGAACCCGTGGCGCGGTGGTGGTGTGACGCGATGCTCCCCGGGCTGACCGGCCGCTTGTCACCGCCGTACGCGAGACTTGCTGCGTGGCCCCGACTGACGAGACCGAGACGACGACCACCGAGCCGGTGACCAGCGACCCCGCGTCACCGGCCACCCATGCGGTCCCCGTGCCGCCGAGCAGGACCGCAGAGCCGGCGACGACCACGACGACCGCGGCGGCGTCCGTGCCGGCCGCGACGGCCGGGCCGACCGCCGCCGCGTCGGCCGGGGGCGGGTCGGCCGGCGGCGCGTCGGCCCGGGGAGGGTCCCCCGCCGCCCGCATGCCCCGCTGGCTCCCGAAGGCCATGGTCCTGGCGCTCGCCCTGTACGCCTGCTTCCAACTGGGCAGTTGGGCGTTCCACCAGCTCATCGGCCTGCTGATGAACATCCTCATCGCGTTCTTCCTGGCGCTGGCGATCGAGCCGGCCGTGGGGCGGATGGCCGCCCGGGGGATGCGCCGTGGCCTCGCCACCTTCCTGGTCTTCTTCGCCGTCCTGGCGGCGAGCATCGGGTTCGTCGTGCTGCTCGGCTCGATGCTGGCCGGCCAGATCGTCGAGATCGTCGAGGACTTCCCCCGGTACCTCGACTCGCTGATCAACTGGATCAACCGCACCTTCCACACCGAGCTGTCCCGGGTCGAGGTCCAGGACAGCCTGCTGCGCTCGGACTGGCTGAGGAAGTACGTCCAGAACAGCGCGAGCGGAGTGCTGGACGTCTCCGCGACCGTGCTCGGCGGGCTGTTCAAGCTCCTGACGATCTTCCTGTTCTCGTTCTACTTCGCGGCGGACGGCCCACGGCTGCGCCGGGCCCTGTGCTCCGTCCTGCCGCCCGCCAAGCAGGCCGAGGTGCTGCGCGCCTGGGAGATCGCCGTGGACAAGACCGGCGGCTATCTGTACTCGCGCGGTCTGATGGCGCTGATCTCCGGCGTGGCCCACTACGTCCTGCTGGAGTTCCTGGGGGTGCCGTACGCGCCCGCGCTGGCGGTCTGGGTGGGCCTGGTCTCCCAGTTCCTGCCCACCATCGGCACCTACCTGGCGGGCGCCCTGCCGATGCTGATCGCCTTCACCGAGAACCCCTGGTACGCGCTGTGGGTGCTGGCGTTCGTCGTGGTGTACCAGCAGTTCGAGAACTACGTGCTGCAGCCCAAGCTGACCGCCAAGACCGTCGACATCCACCCGGCCGTGGCCTTCGGCTCGGTCGTCGCGGGCACCGCGCTGCTCGGCGCGGTCGGCGCGCTCATCGCGATCCCGGCGGTCGCGACGCTCCAGGCGTTCCTCGGCGCCTACGTGAAGCGGTACGACGTGACGGAGGACCCGCGCATGCACGGCCACCGGCGGCACGGGGAGGCCGTGCTGGACCGTGTGCAGCGGGCCCTGCGGGCGAAGAAGGAGAAGGAGCTGGGCCACCGGGTGCCGCCCGCCGACGGCTCCTGACGCCGCGCCGCGAGGTGCGGTGTGGCTCGCTTGACAGCAAAATCGAACATCCATTCTTATGGGGGTTCCGGCCCGGAATTACGGGGGCGACGAGGTGTCGGCCGCTGAGTTATCCACAGGTCGGAGGGACGTCGGGGCCCATTGTCAGTGGCAGGGGTTAGCGTCTTTGACGTGAAGCGATCGACTCAAGCAAATCGGGTGGAACCCATGGCAGGAACCGACCGCGAGAAGGCGCTCGACGCCGCGCTCGCACAGATTGAACGGCAATTCGGCAAGGGCGCAGTGATGCGCATGGGCGAGCGGTCGAGGGAGCCCATCGAGGTCATCCCGACCGGCTCGACCGCGCTCGACGTCGCGCTCGGCGTCGGCGGCCTGCCGCGCGGCCGTGTGGTGGAGATCTACGGCCCGGAGTCCTCCGGTAAGACGACCCTGACCCTGCACGCCGTGGCCAACGCGCAGAAGGCAGGCGGCCAGGTCGCGTTCGTCGACGCGGAGCACGCCCTCGACCCCGAGTACGCGCAGAAGCTCGGTGTCGACATCGACAACCTGATCCTGTCCCAGCCCGACAACGGCGAGCAGGCCCTGGAGATCGTGGACATGCTGGTCCGCTCCGGTGCGCTCGACCTGATCGTCATCGACTCCGTCGCCGCGCTCGTGCCGCGTGCGGAGATCGAGGGCGAGATGGGCGACTCGCACGTGGGTCTCCAGGCCCGTCTGATGAGCCAGGCGCTCCGGAAGATCACCAGCGCGCTGAACCAGTCCAAGACCACGGCGATCTTCATCAACCAGCTCCGCGAGAAGATCGGCGTGATGTTCGGCTCGCCGGAGACCACGACCGGTGGCCGGGCGCTGAAGTTCTACGCCTCGGTGCGTATCGACATCCGCCGGATCGAGACCTTGAAGGACGGTACGGAGGCGGTCGGTAACCGCACCCGCTGCAAGGTCGTCAAGAACAAGGTCGCGCCGCCGTTCAAGCAGGCCGAGTTCGACATCCTGTACGGCCAGGGCATCAGCCGCGAGGGCGGCCTGATCGACATGGGCGTCGAGCACGGCTTCGTGCGCAAGGCGGGCGCCTGGTACACGTACGAGGGCGACCAGTTGGGCCAGGGCAAGGAGAACGCCCGCAACTTCCTGAAGGACAACCCCGACCTCGCCAACGAGATCGAGAAGAAGATCAAGGAGAAGCTGGGCGTGGGCGTCCGGCCCGAGGCCCCGGCGGCGGAGCCCGGCACGGACGCGGCGGGCGCGGCGGGTGCGTCGGCCACCGACGAGCCGGCGAAGTCGGTCCCGGCTCCGGCGGCCAAGGCCACCAAGGCGACCAAGACCGCGGCCGCCAAGGCCTGACCCCGTGGTCCGGCGCACCGAATGGCCGGGCGACAGTGACGACTCGTCGAGGGCCGAGAAGGAGCTGTCGCCCCAGGATCCGGCTGAGCGGGCGCGGGCGATCTGCCTGCGCCTGCTCACCGGGACCCCGCGCACCCGCAAGCAGCTCGCGGACGCGTTGCGCAAACGTGAGATTCCGGACGAGGTCGCCGACGAGGTCCTCTCCCGCTTCGAGGACGTCGGCCTGATCGACGACGCGGCCTTCGCGGGCGCGTGGGTGGAGTCCCGGCACCACGGCCGGGGCCTGGCCCGTCGTGCCCTCGCGCGCGAATTGCGCACCAAGGGGGTGGACGCCGAGCTGATCGACGAAGCGGTGGGTCAGCTCGACTCCGAGCAGGAGGAGGAGACGGCCCGCGAGCTGGTGGCCCGCAAGCTCAGGGCGACCCGCGGCCTCGACCGCGATCGCCGCCTCCGCCGCCTCGCGGGCATGCTCGCCCGCAAGGGCTACCCCGAGGGCATGGCCCTGCGAGTGGTGCGCCAAGCGCTGGCGGAAGAGGGCGAGGACGTGGAAGACCTCGACGCCCTCTGAACTGCCGGGCCCGCCGGGGGGGTGTGCGCGGGTGGGGCTCCGCGCCCGGTGGCCCACGCCCGGTGGGCTCCGCGCCTGGTGGGCTTGTGCCGGGTGGGGCTCCGCGCCCGGTGGCCCCCAAGGCGGTTGACCCGCCCCCCGTGCCCCCGCCCCCAGGCCCCCGCCCCCCAGCCCGGTGGTCCTGCCCGGGTCAGGGGGCCGTGCCGGGTCAGGGAGCCGTGCCCGGGTCAGGGAGACGTGACGGGGAGGCCGTGAGCCCTCCAGGATTGGAAGCCGCCGATGAGGTCGGTGGCGCGGTGGAGGCCCAGGTGGTGGAGGGAGGCGGCTGCGAGGGAGGATGCGTAGCCCTCGTCGCAGACGACCACGACGCGTAGGTCGTGGCTCACCGCTTCCGGGGCGCGGTGGCTGCCCTGGGGGTCGAGGCGCCACTCCAGTTCGTTGCGTTCGACGACCAGGGCTCCGGGGATCAGCCCGTCGCGTTCGCGCAGTGCCGCGTACCGGATGTCCACCAGGAGCGCGTCACCCGCCTCGGCGGCCGCGAACGCCTCCGGGGCGGTCAGGCGGTTCAGGCCCGCCCGGGTGTGCTCCAGCAACTCGTCGATGTTCATGCTCACTGCCAGTCCTCCGGACGCTCGACCTGCTCCAGTCGTAGCACCGGGCCGGTGCGGCTGAAGCGCCGGATCAGCGGAAGTGGCGGGTAGTACGCGTGGACCGACACGGCGTGCTCGGCAGGGGAGGCGTTCAGCACCTCGTGCACATGGTGCCGGCCGAACGCCCGCCCCTGGCCCGCCCGGAGCAGGCGCTCGCGGTCGACGCCCTCGTTCAGTTCGAGCGCCCGCCAGCCGCCCGAAGGCAGGCGCACGGAAAGGGAGTTCTCCTTCAGGGCGCCGCGCGCGGTGGCGAAGGCGCCGAGTGACTCGGCGTGGTCGTGCCACCCCGTGCCGGTGCCGGGCGGCCAGCCGATGAGCCAGGCCTCGCTGCCGCCGGGCCCGTCGAGCCGCACCCATGTGCGGCCTTCCGGGTCGAGCGGAAGGGAGGCGATCAGTTCGGTGTCGGCCGCCGTGCGGCGGACGAAAGCGAGCAGTTGGGCAGCCGTTGGCACATCGGCGACCACGGGGGCAGAGACAGGCTGGGACACGGGAAACCGTCCTGGGTCCTGGACATGAAGTCGCGGAAAACGCGCACGGCGAAACGGCGCGTAAGGGAAAAGAGCGAGTTCAGCAGGACCGACGACACACGCAGCCCGCATAGCGGACCAGGTCCATGTGGACCCTCCGCCACAGGCGCACATCGGTGCCGTTCATGATCGGGAGTACAGCACGTCCTCCCTATCACGTCAATCGACGTCAGTTCACATCGGCCGTCCGGTCGCTGTGCTCGGGCGACGGCGCACCGCCCCGCACCGCGTCGGCCGCCGCGTGCAGTTCCGCCGGCCGGACCCCGGAGAAGGCCGCCGCCAGGTGCCCGTCGGGCCGTACCAGCAGCACGGTGTGCGCGGCCGCCCCCGGGTACGCCTCCGTGACCAGCACTTCCCCCTCGACCGGCAGCCCCGCCACCGCTTCCACCAGCCTGGGCATCACCCCCGCGGACATCCAGTGCCGCCGGTCCCACACCCCCGTACCCGGCGCGACCAGCACCGCCAGCAGCCTGCCGCGGCCCAGCCGGTCCCGCAGCCGCACGGTCGTGCCGTCCTCCGGAGCCGTGACCCGCACATCCGCGACCGGCGCACCGGGCGGCGTACCCACGCTCGTGTGCGCCTCGGCGTACGGAGGCGCGAGGGGGGAGTGCGGGTACGCGGGCGGCGCACCCAGCGGGCCGCGCCCCACGTGCCCGTCCATCAGCAGCGCGTCGTGCCCGCCGCCCCGCAGGTACGTCCGCAGCCCGCCCGCGCCGCGCAGCACCGGCAGTGACTGGTCGGCGGCCCGCAGCCGGGCCGCGACCGCCGTGCGCCGCTCGGCCTGGTAGCTGTCCAGCAGGGCGTCCGAGGCTCCGTGACGCCAGGCCAGCGCCAGCTTCCACGCCAGGTTCTCGACGTCCCGCAGTCCCTCGTCGAGCCCTTGCGTACCGAGCGCGCCCAGCAGGTGGGCGGCGTCCCCGGCGAGGAAGGCGCGATCCACCCGCCAGCGCTTCGCGAGCCGGTGGTGCAGCGTGTACACGCCGGTGTCGACCAGGTCGTACGCCGGTGTCGCACCGCACCAGCCGGACAGCGTCTCGCGGATCCGTGCCACCAGCGCGTCGGGCGTCACGAGGTCGCCGCGCGGCGGCAGCAGCCAGTCCAGCCGCCAGCCGCCGTCCGGCAACGGCCGGGCCGTGACCTCCTCGCCCACGCCGCGCCACGGCGGCTGACGGTGCAACAGGGCCTCGTCCGGCCAGGGAAGTTCGACGTGGAGGGCGGCGACGGCGTGCCGTTCGACCGCCGTACGCCCCGGGAAGCGGACGCCGAGCAGTTTGCGCACGGTCGAGCGGGCCCCGTCGCAGCCGACCAGGTGGCTGCCGCGCCACGAGACCGCCCCGGGCCCGCGCGTGTGCGCGGTGACGCCGTGCGCGTCCTGCTCGATGCCGTCCACGCGGCTGTGCGTGACCACCCGCACCAGTTCCGGGTCCGGGAGTGAGGCGATGGCCTCCCGCAGGCCGCGCGTCAGGGCGTGCTGCGGGATGTGCAGCGGGGAGGGCGCCTCCAGGCCGAACTCGAAGTGCCGCATCTGCTGCCTGCGGCGCATCGACCGCCAGCCGGTCCAGCGCGCGCCCTCGTCCCGTACGGTGGCGCAGCCGAGGCGCTCCACGAACGCCGCCGTGTCGGGGCGCAGTACGGCCGTGCGCGCGGCGCGCGGCTCCTCCTTGCCGGGGCCCTCGTCCAGGACGACGGAGGGCACGCCCTGGGCGGCGAGTGCCAGGGAGAGCGCCAGCCCGACCGGGCCGCCGCCGACCACGATCACCGGGTCCACGGCGCGGCTCCTGAGACCCATACGTGAGCAGGGGAAACACGGGACAATACGGCTGGAGCCCGACGCGACGTGATCACAGAACGTATGCAACCCACTGCCGCTGCTTGCGTCAAGTGACGGGGGCAGCGGCGCGACCGCCACTGCCCCCGTTCAACGCGTAAGACACCCGGATGATGTCACATGCCGTCAGTTCCCCGGTGTACCGGTACCACCGTCGCCCCCGCCCGGCCCGCCGGGAAGCGGACCCTTGGCGACCGCGTTGCCGGCTTCGGCCGCGAGCACGGCGTTCGAGGCGGGGTCGGCGGCCGCGGCCGTGCCGATGCCCGTCTTGGCGCGGCGGCCGCGCTTCTCGATCCAGGTGGCGAGCGCGGACAGCGCCAGGCACATCGCGACGTAGATGGCACCGACCACCACGATCGTCGACACGTACGGGTACATGCCGTTGACCTGCGTGTTGGAGGCGATCAGGCGGGCCGTCTGGAGCAGCTCGGGGTACAGGATGATGAAGCCGAGCGAGGTGTCCTTGAGGGTGACCACGAGCTGGCTGATGATCGTCGGGAGCATCGCGCGGACGGCCTGCGGCAGCAGCACGGTCGTCATGACCTGCGTCTTGCTCATGCCGAGCGCGTACGCGGCCTCGCGCTGGCCCTTCGGCACGGAGTTGACGCCGGCGCGCAACACCTCGGCCTGGACGCAGCCGTTGTAGATCGACAGGCCGACCGCCAGCGCCCACATCGAGTAGTCGGTCAGGAAACCGACCCACACGGCGTAGATGGTGATCAGCAGCGGGATCGAGCGGAACAGCTCGATGAAGCCGGTCGCCAGCCACCGGACCGGCTTGTGGTCGGAGAGCCGGGCGACGGCCAGCAGGACGCCGAGGACCAGCGAGCCGACGGCCGCGATGCCGAACGCCTTGAGGGTGGCGAGGATGGCGTCGGCGATGTTCTGCCGGATCCCCGCGTAGTTGAAGATGTCCCACATCTCGGGGGCGAGGTGCCCCTTGTCGCTCAGCCGCATGATCGTGACGGCGAGCAGGCCCACGATCGCGAGGGTGCCGAGCACGGCGTAGACGCGGTTGCGGACGACGGCCTTGGGGCCGGGGGCGTCGAAGAGAACGCTGGCGCTCATCGGGCGACCTCCAGGCGGCGCTCGAGGACTCGGAAGACACCACTGATGGAGAACGTGACCACCAGGTAGGCGAGGGAGACCCAGATGAAGATGGGGATGATGTCGTAACCCTCTTCGCTCATCAGCTTCTGCCAGCCGAAGAGTTCGGTGACGCTGAAGGCGCCCGCGATGGCCGAGTTCTTGGTGAGCGCGATGAGGATGGAGCTCAGCGGCGGCAGCACGGTACGGGTGGCCTGCGGCAGCACGATGAGCCGCAGCGTCTGCGAGAACGTCATGCCCAGGGAGCGGGCCGCCTCGGCCTGGCCCAGCGGCACCGTGTTGATGCCGGAGCGGACCGCCTCGCAGATGAAGGAGGAGGTGTAGAAGCCGAGCGCGATCGAGCCGAGGACGAAGGCGCTCATGCCCGGGAAGAGGATCTCGGGCACCACGAACGTCGTCACCAGGAACAGCAGCGTCAGCGGTGTGTTGCGCAGCAGGGTGACCCAGGCGGTGCCGAACCAGCGCAGCGGCGGGACCGGGGAGACCCGGAAACCGGCGATGACGATGCCGAGGACCAGCGCGATGGCGGTGCTGACGGCGGTGATCGACACGGTTCCTATGAAGCCGTCGCGGAACTCTGAGAAGTGGTCGAGCAGTACGTTCATGGGGTCTCCGCGTCGGCGGTCAGCGGCTGGCGGTCAAAGTGCGTGCGGTCGTGCGGTGCGGCGCGCCCGGTCCGGTACGTGCGGTCCGCCGGCTTGCGGTCCGGTGCGTGCGGTACGGGCGGCGTGCGCGCGTGGCACGGGGCGGAGCGCCCCGTACGCATCGGTACGGGGCGCTTCGTCGTGAAGCGGTGGTGCGGGGCGCGATCAGTAGCGCTCGAGCGCCGGCGGCGGGGTGTAGGCCGAGCCGGACAGGCCCAGGGTGGCCTCGTAGATCTTCTTGTACGTGCCGTCCTTGATCCGCTTGTCCAGCGCGTTGTTGACCGCGTCGCGCAGGACCTTGTCCTCCTTGTTCATGCCGATGCCGTACGGCTCCTGCGTGAACGGCTTGCCGACGACCTTCAGCTTGGTCGGGTTCTGCGCGGCGTAGCCCTTGAGGATCGCGTCGTCCGTGGTCACCGCGTCGACCTGCTTGGTCAGGAGCTGCTGGACGCAGTCGGAGTACTTGCCGAGCTCGGTGGTCTGGGCACCGTACTTCGGCTGCTTGATCTCCTGGAGCGGCGTGGAGCCCTTGATGGAGCAGACCTTCTTGCCCTTGACGGCGTCCGGGCCGGTGATGGAGGTGTCGTCCTTGCGGACCAGGAGGTCGGCGCCGGCCTTGTAGTACGGACCCGCGAAGCCGACCTGCGCCTTGCGCTTGTCGTTGATCGTGTAGGTACCGACGTAGTAGTCGACCTGGCCCTTGGAGATGGCGGTCTCGCGGGTGCTGGAGTCGACCGTCTTCCACTCGATCTGGTTCTCGGTGAAGCCCAGCTCGGCGGCGATCATCTTGGCGATCTCGACGTCGAAGCCGGAGCGCTTCTTGGTGGCCTGGTCCTCGAAGCCGAGGTACGGCTGGTCCGCCTTGGAACCGATGATCAGCTTGCCGCGCTCCTTGGCCGCCTTGAAGGTCGGCGAGTCCAGGTTCACACCCGTGGCGACGACGTACTTCGGCAGGGCCGGGGCGTTGGTGGCACCGGGCTGGACGCCGGCCGGCTTGTCGCCCGCGGAGCCCTCCTTACCACCACAGGCGGTCGCGGACAGCGCGAGCACAGCAACGGCCAGCGCGGCCGTCTTGCGGAGCTTCATGGTGAACATCCCTTATGTCGTGGTTCGTTGGTCGTCATCGCCGCTGTACGGGAATGATCAGCGGGATCCGTCGGTGGCATCCGTCAGTGGTGAAGGATCTTCGACAGGAAGTCCTTGGCCCGGTCGCTGCGCGGACTGCTGAAGAACTGCTCCGGCGTCGCCTCTTCGACGATCCGGCCGTCCGCCATGAAGACGACCCGGTTCGCGGCGGACCGGGCGAAGCCCATCTCGTGGGTGACGACGATCATCGTCATCCCGTCCCGCGCGAGCTGCTGCATGACCTCGAGGACCTCGTTGATCATCTCGGGGTCGAGCGCCGACGTGGGCTCGTCGAAGAGCATCACCTTCGGGTCCATCGCCAGTGCCCGGGCGATCGCGACGCGCTGCTGCTGACCACCGGAGAGCTGCGCCGGGTACTTGTCGGCCTGGGAGCCGACGCCCACCCGGTCGAGCAGCGCCCGGGCCTTCTGCTCCGCGGCCTTCTTGTCCGCCTTGCGGACCTTGACCTGGCCCAGCATGACGTTCTCCAGCACGGTCTTGTGCGCGAAGAGGTTGAACGACTGGAAGACCATGCCGACGTCGGCCCGCAGCCGGGCGAGTTCCTTGCCCTCCTGGGGCAGCGGCTTGCCGTCGATGGTGATGCTGCCGGAGTCGATCGTCTCCAGGCGGTTGATGGTGCGGCACAGCGTGGACTTGCCGGACCCGGACGGTCCGATGACGACCACGACCTCGCCACGGGCGATGGTCAGGTCGATGTCCTGGAGCACATGCAGCGCGCCGAAGTGCTTGTTGACGTTGCTCAGCACGACCAGGTCGCTTGCCGTCGGTACGGCGTCCTCCGCGCCCTTGGTCACTGACACTCCGCTCATCGGCTTCTTGCTCCGTCCTCCTCGGTTGCAGAGGACATTAAGCACGCAGTGCGACCAGCGTCATTACATCTGAGCGGAAATTGAGCATAACGATCCGGCTGCAACCGGACACTATGCGTGAACGGGACGGCGCCGGGACGGCGGTCCGGAGAACGGGTGCATAACGGAACCATCGATGCCCCCGGAACCCTCTTGACTGGCAGGCCGCCCATCGGCGTTCATGCCCAGGTGGCCATATGGTCACCGAAGCGATCGCACCTTTCGGAGGGGGGCCATGAGACTGCTGCTCGTCGAGGACGACGACCACGTCGCCGCGGCCCTGTCGGCGATCCTCAAGAAGCACGGATTCGAGGTCACCCACGCCCGCAACGGCGAGGAGGCGCTCCAGGCCGTGCTGCCGGCCGCCAACGCCGGCCGGCCGCCCTTCGGCGTCGTCCTCCTGGACCTCGGCCTGCCCGACCAGGACGGCTACCAGGTGTGCGGCAAGATCCGGAAGCTCACCACCACGCCGGTGATCATGGTGACCGCGCGGGCCGACGTCCGCTCCCGCATCCACGGGCTCAACCTCGGCGCCGACGACTACGTCGTCAAGCCGTACGACACCGGCGAGTTGCTCGCCCGCATCCACGCCGTCAGCCGGCGCTCCGGCGCCCCGGACACCGACGACCCCGGCGGCACGACCGGCACGGCCGGCGGCGGTACGGACACGGCGGCGCCGCTGCGCCTGGGCTCCGTCACCATCGAGCTGCCCACCCGCAGGGTCAGCGTGGCGGGTACGGAGGTCCAGCTCACCCGCAAGGAGTTCGACCTCCTCGCGCTGCTCGCGCAGCGGCCCGGCGTCGTCTTCCGGAGGGAGCAGATCATCAGCGAGGTCTGGCGCACGAGCTGGGAGGGGACCGGCCGCACCCTGGAGGTCCACGTGGCGTCCCTGCGCGCCAAGCTGCGGATGCCCGCCCTGATCGAGACCGTGCGCGGCGTCGGCTACCGCCTGGTCGCGCCGGCCGCGTAACACCCTGAAGCCCCTGTGCGCACCCGTCTGCTCCCCCTGCTCCTCGTCCTCATGGCGGGCGTGCTCCTCGCGCTCGGCTTCCCGCTCGCGGCCGCCCTCGCCGCCGCCCAGCAGCAGACCGTCGTCGTCGACCGGATCGACGACACCGCGCGCTTCGCGGCCCTCGCCCAGTTCGTCACCGAGCGCGGCCCCGGCATCGACGAACGGCAGTCCACCCTGCACGGCGAACTCGTCCGCTACCACGAGGTGTACGGGATCGAGGTCGGCGTCTTCTACCGCGACACCACCGCCATGGCCCGCGCCCCCAAGGACTGGGACGTCCCCGCGAGCGGCGAGCCCCGGCGCGCCTTCCGCGAGGCCCTGCTGGGCCGCCGCAGCCACGACCCGCCCCAGGTGTGGCCCTGGCAGCGGGACGCCCGCCTCGCGGTCGCCTCGCCCGTCGTACGGGACGGGGACGTCGTCGCCGTCGTGCTCACCGACTCGCCCACCGGCCAACTGCGCTCACGCATCCTGCACGGCTGGCTGCTGATCGCGGCCGGTGAGGTCGCGGCGATGCTCCTCGCCGTCGGTGCGGCGTTCCGGCTCACCGGGTGGGTGCTCAAGCCCGTCCGCGTCCTGGACGCGGCCACCCACGACATCGCGACCGGCCGGCTGAACTCCCGCGTCGCGGCGGCCGGCGGCCCGCCCGAACTGCGCCGCCTGGCCCGATCGTTCAACGAGATGGCCGACAACGTCGAAGAGGTACTGGAGCAGCAGCGCGCCTTCGTCGCCGACGCCTCCCACCAATTGCGCAACCCGCTCGCCGCGCTCCTGCTCCGCATCGAGCTGCTCGCGCTGGAGCTGCCGCCGGGCAACGACGAGATCGCCTCCGTACGCACCGAGGGCAAGCGCCTGGCCCAGGTCCTGGACGACCTGCTCGACCTCGCCCTGGCCGAGCACGCCCCCGCCGACCTGCGGCTCACCGACATCGGCGAGCTGGCCACCGAGCGGGTGGCCGCCTGGCGGCCGCTCGCCGACGAGAAGGGCGTCCGGCTGACCGGATGCGGCTCCGCCGTCACCGCCTGGGCCGACCCCGTGGCGCTCTCCAGCGCCCTCGACGCCGTGATCGACAACGCGCTGAAGTTCACACCGGCGGGCGAGGAGGTCACCGTGACCGTCACCGCCGACGGCGACACCTCCACGATCGTCGTCACGGACCGGGGCCCCGGCCTGACCGACGAGGAGCTGGCCCGTATCGGCGACCGCTTCTGGCGCAGCGGCCGCCACCAGAACGTCAAGGGGTCGGGCCTCGGCCTGTCGATCTCACGCGCCCTGCTCGCGGCGGGCGGCGGCTCGATCGCGTACTCCCACCACGAGCCGAGCGGCCTGCGCGTCACGCTGACCGTCCCGCGCACCGCGCCGCAGTGATCAGGGCTTGGCCGAGCGGTAGTAGCGCCGCGCCCCCTCGTGCAGCGGCAGCGGGTCCGTGTAGAGCGCCGTCCGCAGGTCGACGAGCTGCGCGGGGTGCACCTCGCGGCCGATCCGGTCCCGGCTGTGGATTACCGTGCGCGTGAAGGCCTCCACCAGCGCGGCGTCCGTACGGTCGGTGGTGACGAGCAGGTTGGCCACGGCCACCGTCTCGACCGGCCGGCCCTCGGTGGCCAGGGCGTAGGCATCGGCGGGTATCACGGCCGAGCGGTAGTAGCGGCCGCTGCCGCCGCCCTCGTGCACCCGGTTGATCAGGTCGCCCTCCAGCGGGACGAGCCGGATCGGGAAGCGCTCCGAGAGCTTCTGCACGGCACTGGTCGGCAGACCGCCCGACCAGAAGAACGCGTCCAGCCGGTCCTGCTCCAGCAGCGTCGGCATGGTGTCGATCCCGGCCGAGACCGGCTTGATGTCCTTGTCCGGATCGATCCTGGCGGCCTGGAGCAGCCGGTTGGCGATCAGCCGTACGCCCGACCCGTCCTGTCCCACACCGACCCTCAGGCCCCGCAGATCGCCCGTGGACCGCACCTTCGAGCCCTTGGGCACGATGAGCTGCACGTAGTCGTCGTACAGCCGGGCACAGCCGCGCAGGTCGTACGCGCCCGGCCTGCTGTCGCGGATGTACGTCGCCACGGCGTCGGCCGTGGCGATCGTGAAATCGGCCTCCCCGGACGCGAGCCGCTCCAGGTTCTGCCGGGAGCCCTCGCTGTTCTGGAGGGTTATGGCGACGTCCGGGACGGTGCGGCCGAGCGCCTCCTCCAGCAGCTCGCCGTACCGCTGGTACACCCCGGTCGGTACGCCGGTGCTGAAGGTGACCTTCCCGCGCGGGGACGGCTCCCCGGGCGGAAGCAGCCACCACAGGAGCAGACCCAGCACCACGAGGCCCACCGCCGACCCCTGGAGGGCGCGGCGGCGGGTGATGCGGGACAGGGCCTGGAGCATGGCGCGATCCTGCCAGCTCACTCCCGGTGCTGGCCAGGCCGGGCAGGCAACGGTTCGGATCGCTGTCAGTGACACGTCAGCGCGGCCCGGCAGCATGACGGTGGGACGAGTGGCTGGACCGGGAGGACGAGCCGATGAGCAGCGCACCGCCGATCGAGAACGTCACCGAGGACCTCCGGGCGGCCGCCCCGCCACCGGCCCGGACGGTCGTGGCCATGCTGCTCGACCGCGCCGCCGGCCCGGGCGCCGGCCGGCCCCTGTTCACCGCCCTGGGAGCGGCGGGCGAACGGCTCGCGCGCATCACCCCCGCCGAGCTCGACGCGCGGGCCCGCGCGGTGGCGGCCGCGCTGCACCGGACCGGACGGCCCGGCGACCGGGTGATCATCCCGCCGCTGCCGGGCCTCGACTTCCACGTCGGCTTCTTCGGCTGCCTGTACGCCGGGATGGTCGCCGTACCGGTGGCCGACGCGACCGGGCCGGCCGCCGCCGCCATCGCCCGGGACTGCCGCGCCGGCGCGGTGCTGGTGCCGGACGCCGCCGCTCCGGGGCCGTTGCCGGGCCTGCCCCGGGTGGCCGTACGGGGGCGGACCCTCCTGGGGCGGGGCGCCCCCGTGGCCCCGGACCCCCTGGCGCCGGCGCTGCTCCAGTACGCCGCGCGGCCCGGGGGCCGGCCCAGCGGTGTCGCCGTCGGCCACGGCGCCCTGGTGGCCGGGCAGGCGGCGGTGCGCGACCGGTGCGACGTCGACCCCGGCACGACCGTCGTGAGCTGGCTGCCCCTCTGGCACGGCACGGGACTGGCCACCGCGCTGATCCTTCCGCTCACCTCGGGGGCGGCCGCCGTGACCCTGGAACCCGCCGCGTTCGTCCGCGACCCGCGCGTGTGGCTGCGAGCCATCGAGGCGGAGGAGGACGTCTTCGCCGCGGCGCCGGACAGCGCGTACGAGCTGTGCGTCAGGCGCGTCCCGGTGGCGGAGCGGATGCGGATCGACCTGTCGACCTGGCGGGTGGCCGCCGTCGGTGGCCGGCGGCCGGTCAGGGCCCGGACGCTGCGCCGGTTCGCGGACGCGTTCCGGCCCGGTTTCTTCCGTGAGGAGATGTTCGCCCCGGGCTACAGCCCCGGCGACGGCACGCTCGGCGGCACGCTGGCCCGGCCCCTCTACCCCACCGTGACGGGGCGCTACGACCGCGAGGCCCTCACCCGGGGCGAGGCAGTGCCCGTACCCCCGGCACATCGCGGCGGGGTCGAACTGGTCGGCCGGGGAACGCCGTTGCCGGGCACCGCTGTGCGGATCGTCGACCCCGCGTCGGGCCGGGCACTCCCCGAGCGGGTCGTCGGCGAGATCCGGGCGGACGCGCCGGGGTGCGCCGGGAGCCCGACCGGAGACCTGGGCTTCTTCGATGGCGGCGAGCTGTTCGTGACGGGCTGACCCCGGCGTGATCGAGCGGATCCTGCCGCCGTACGCCGCCGCCGTCGAGGCCTTCTCCGACCCGCTGGGCGCCCGCCTCTTCCCGGAGGAGCAGGCCGTGGTGGCAGACGCCGCGGAGGGGCGCCGGCGCGAGTTCACGACCGTCCGGCACTGCGCCCGCCTCGCCCTCGCCCGGCTCGGCCGGCCACCGGTACCGCTCCTGCCCGGCCCCGGCGGCGCCCCCCGGTGGCCGGACGGGGTGGTCGGCAGCATGACGCACTGCCGTGGCGGCTACCGCGCCGCCGTGGTGGCGCCGCGCACAGCCGCGCGGGCCCTCGGGGTGGACGCCGAGCCGCACCGCCCGCTGCGGGACGGCGTGCTGGCGAGCGTGGCCCGCCCCGGCGAGCGCGCCCGGCTCGAAGGCGCTGGTGCGGCGGTGTGCTGGGACCGGCTGCTGTTCTGCGCCAAGGAGGCCGTGTACAAGGCGTGGTTCCCGCTCACGGGCGTGTGGCTGGGTTTCCACGACGTGGACGTCGACTTCGAGCCGGGTACCGACCGGTTCCGGGCGCGGGTGGTGGCGGGCGGGGAGGAGGCGAACGAGCCCGCGTTCTTCGACGGGCGGCTGACCGGCCGGTGGGTCGCCGGCCACGGTGTGGTGGCGGCCGTGGTGGCCCTTGCGTCGTTTGACATCGGCGCAGGTCGTGGGAAAGTCTCGTCCTAAAGTTTCCCGGGATGTCAGAGGTGGGCCATGACCAGCGAGGAGCTTCTGGCTGTACTCGCTGCCGTGGGCCACGCACAGCGCCTCCGCGTCATCGCCGAGCTCGCCGAGGGCCGGATGTACGTGAGCGAACTGGCCCGCCGCCTCGGGATGTCCCGCCCCCTGCTGTACATGCACCTGGAACGGCTGGAGAAGGCCGGCCTGGTCGTCGGCAACCTGGAGCTGTCCGACGACGGCAAGGCGCTGAAGTACTTCGAACTGGGCGCGTTCGACCTGCACTTGAATGTCGATACGATCCTCGCGGCCGTACGGGCCGACGAGGCCAGGGCGGGGGACGCCGGTGCCGCGCCGGAGCGGGCGGCCGCGGAGGGCCCGAAAGACCAGAAGGGCCTGAAAGACGTGAAGGGGAAACGCACATGACCGGGGCCATCATCGCCATCGCCGTCGTCCTGATCGTCGTCGGCGGCATCACAGCGAGCGTGGTCTCGTACTTCAGACTCCAGCGCCACCGCGCCGATGCCGTCGCCATGGCCTCGTACCGCAAGCTCGCCGAGGAGGCGGTGGCCCAGCAGGAGTCCCTGCGCGGGCAGCTCGCGGAGCTCGGCGACCGCGTGAAGGCCGTCGAAGCGCTGCTCCGCAGCGTCGACTAGCGGGCACCCCGACTCCTCACGGTCCGCGGTCGGCCGCCCCCACGCACCGGGGGTGGGCCGCCCGGCCCGCCGACCCGCACCCGGGGTCACCGGGAACAGGCACCGCACCGGGGGGGCAACGAGAGAGGGCACCGCCGCGGTCCCGTTGTGCCCACCCTCCCCCAAGCTCTCGGCTTCGCTCGAGCAGGGGGGACCCCCATCGCCCTGCGGAACGACTGCCCACAACGGGAAGGGGTGCCCCGAGCGGGACGACTGCCCACAATTGGCCGGGACGACTGCCCACAACGGGCCGGGCGACTGCCCACGACGGAGCGGCGGCCAGCGGCCCCGGACCGTGGGCGCGGGAGCGGCGCAGCGCCCCGCGGCCTGGCGGGAAAGCCCCGGTGACCTGCGATTTTCGCCCCGGACTTAAGGGCATGGCCCGGCCCCGTCCGCGTTCCTAGACTCGTGCCCGTTCCTACTGAGCACGGCGCCAAGCCTGTTGACGCACGACCAGAAGCCGAACACGTCCCATGGTGCCGCCGGGCTCCCGGCGGTGTCACTCCGTCGGGCAGACCGAAGCGGCCTCGGACGAGGCGCGGCCGGTGTCTGCGACCACGAGAGGAAGGGATGGTCGGGAATGTTCGGTCCTGGCGTCTCATTCAATGACGAGATCTATCCGCCCCTGCTCCGGTGCGAGACACCGGGCCTCGACGCGGTGGAGTGGGCGGCACGGCACCGCCCGGCCATCGACCAACTGCTCCTCACGCACGGCGCCGTCGTCCTGCGCGGCTTCGGCGTCGCGGACGCCGACGCGTTCGAGGCGGTGGCCTCCTCCCTGGTGAACACCCTGTACGGCGATTACGGCGACCTCCCGCACGAGAAGGACGCCGACCGGGTCTACAAGTCGACGCCGTACCCCGCGCAGCAGTCGATCCTGTTCCACCACGAGAGCTCGCACATGCCGCAGTGGCCCAGCCGCCAGTTCTTCTGCTGCATACAGCCGTCGGCCAAGGGCGGCGCGACGCCGATCGTCGACGGGCGCAAGGTGTGGGCGGCGCTCCCGGAGGAGCTGCGGGGCCGGTTCGAGGCGCTCGGCATCCGCTACGTACGCAACTTCATCCCCGGGCTCGACGTCGGCTGGGAGCAGATGTTCGGCACCGGTGACCGCGACGAGGTGGAGGAGCGCTGCCGCGCCCAGGGCGTGGAGTGCGAGTGGCTGCCCGACGGTGTCCTGCGGACGGTGCAGAACGCGCCGGCCGTCGTCCAGCACCCCGGTACCGGGGAGCAGGTCTTCTTCAACCAGCTCTTCCTGCACCACACGGCCTGCCTGGAGCCGTCCGTGCGGGAGGTGATGAGGTCGCTGTTCGGCGACGACGAGACCGCGTACCCGCGCAGCGCGTCCTTCGGTGACGGCTCGCCGATCGACGACGACACCGTCGCCCTGCTGCGCTCGCTGTACGACTCCCTGGCGCAGCGGTTCCCGTGGGAGCGGGGCGATGTGGCGATCATCGACAACATGCTCGTCTCGCACGGCCGTGACCCCTTCGAGGGCGATCGGAAGATCATCGTGGCCATGGGGGACATGGTCAGCCGTGCCGCGGTGAGCTGACCCCCTTCACCATCCGGGCCCGGGCGCCCGCGCCCGGGCCCCCACACAACAGGAGCAGCGATGGTCTCGTCAGCGGCGCACCCCGGCATGCTGTCCGGTGAGGTGCGCGACATCGAAGCGGACTCGGTGGTGCGGATCGTACGGGCGCACGCGCGGCTGCGGCCGGATGCCGTGGCCGTCCGGTCCGGTGGCACGTCCACGACGTACCGGGAGCTGTGGCACCGCGCCCTCGTCGTGGCC
The DNA here is from genome assembly GCF_040674455.1 of Streptomyces sp. NPDC049837. Lineage (NCBI taxonomy): Bacteria > Bacillati > Actinomycetota > Actinomycetes > Kitasatosporales > Streptomycetaceae > Streptomyces > Streptomyces sp. NPDC049837. The sequence continues at coordinate 46,169 of NZ_JBFAMP010000007.1, forward strand.
GCCGTGCTGGAGGAGGCCGGGGTGGGTCCCGGCGACCGGGTGGCCGTGTGGGCCGACCGTACCGCCGGGGTGATCGCCGCCGCGCTCGGCGCCATGTCGCTGCGTGCCGCCTACGTGCCCATCGACCCCACCCACCCCTCCGAACGCGTCGGCACGGTGCTCGCCGGGGCCCGCCCGGCGGCCCTCGTCCACGACGGACCCGTGGCCGGGGGCCGGCTGCCGCTCGTCGACGTGCCCGTCATCGACGTGGCGGAGCTCGCGGACGTCCCCGCCCCGCCGGAGCGCCAACCGCCGCGCGGCGAGGACATCGCGTACGTCGTGTTCACCTCCGGCTCGACCGGCACCCCCAAGGGCGTGATGGTCCCGCACGCCTCGCTCGCCAACTACGTGGCCTGGTGCGGCTCCCTCGTCGGGGCGGACGGCAGCGGCAGCCCGCTGTTCGCCAGCCTGGGCTACGACCTGGCCATGACGTCCCTGTGGGTGCCGCTCGCCCAGGGCGCGCGGGTGGTCACCGTGCCCGGGCTGTGGGACCAGGCCACGCTGTTCGGCGCCGGGGCGGACCCGTACACCTTCATCAAGCTCACGCCGTCCCACGCCCGGTTCTTCGAGGCCCTCGCCGAGCCTCCCCGCTACGACCGGACGACCCGGCTGCTGATGTTCGGGGGCGAGGCGCTCGACCCGGCGCTCATCACCGCGCTGGGCCCCCGGCTCGACGGGGTGCGGCTGGTCAACCACTACGGGCCGACCGAGACCACGATCGGCTGCTGCGCCCACCGCTTCGACAACACCGCCCTGCCCGGCACGCCCACCGTGCCCATCGGCACACCCGCCTGGAACACCCGCGCCTACGTGGTGGACGAGGAGCTGCGGCCCCTTCCGCCCGGCCGCCCCGGCGAACTGGTGATCGCCGGGCGTGCCGTCGCCGCCGGGTACCTGGGCGGCGCGGGGGCGGGCGACCGGTTCATCGACGAGCGGGAACTGGGCGGCGCGCCCGGCCCGGCGTACCGCACCGGCGACATGGCCGAGCTGCTCCCCGAGCGGCTCCTGCTCCACCTCGGGCGCCGGGACGACCAGTGGAAGGTCAACGGCTACCGCGTCGAGCTGGGCGAGCTGCGCCACCACGTGCTGGCCGTCCCCGGCGTCGCCGACGCGGCCTTCGACGTCGTCCGGGGCCCCGTCGACAGCCTGGAGCTGTTCGTCCGCGCCACCGACCCGGAGCGCACCGACGGCGAGGCGCTCGCCGGGACGCTGCGCAAGGCGCTCTCCGAGGCGCTGCCCTCGGGCCTGGTACCCAATGAGGTGCACGTCGTCCGGGAGATCGTGTTCAACTCCAACGGCAAGTGCGATGTCGCCGCCACGAGGCGGCAGTTGGAGCGCCTGGCCCGTTAGCGGGAGCACCGCGCGGGGGAGCACCGCGTATCAGAGGACGGTCAGTGGCGTGTCAGCGGAATCCGACAGCATGACCATGCGTCGGGCACACGACGTGCGCGACATACGACTCTGATACGGGAGTGAGTGGGCGACGTGTCGAACCCCTTTGACGACCAGGACGGAACGTTTCTCGTACTCGTGAACGGCGAGGGCCAGCACTCCTTGTGGCCGGCCTTCGCCCAGCGGCCGGACGGCTGGACGGTCGCCCTCGACGAGAGCCCGCGCGACGCGGCGCTCGCGTACGTCGAGGAGAACTGGACGGACATGCGCCCCCTGAGCCTGCGCGAGTCCAGTGCCCCGCGGGCCTCTTGAGGGATCCCGACCCGTGGACATGGCGATTCAGGCCGAGGGGCTGCGCAAGGGGTACGGGCGGACCCAGGCGCTGCGCGGGGTCGACCTCGCGGTGCCGGCCGGCACGGTGCTGGGTCTGCTCGGGCCGAACGGCGCCGGCAAGACCACCACGGTGCGCACGCTGGCGACGCTGCTCGTCCCGGACGGCGGCCGCGCCGAGGTCGCCGGGTACGACGTGGTGCGCCGGCCGCGCGAGGTGCGCCGCCGGATCGGCCTGGCCGGCCAGTACGCGGCGGTGGACGAACTCCTCACCGGGCGCGAGAACCTGGTGCTGATCGGCACGCTGCTGCACCTGGGCAGGCGGGCCGCGCGGGAGCGGGCGGCGGAGCTGCTCGACCGCTTCGAGCTGACGGGCGCGGGCGACCGGCCGGCCCGTACGTACTCGGGCGGTATGCGGCGGCGCCTGGACCTGGCCGCCTGCCTGGTCGCGCGGCCCTCGGTGCTCTTCCTCGACGAACCGACCACCGGGCTGGACCCGGTGAGCCGGATGGCCCTGTGGTCGGCGGTGCGGGAACTCGTCACCGACGGCGTCACCGTCCTGCTGACCACGCAGTACCTGGAGGAGGCCGACTACCTCGCCGACCGGATCGTGGTCGTGGACGCCGGCCGGGTGATCGCCGACGGCACGCCCAACGAACTCAAGCGCAAGGTCGGCGAGGAACGGCTGGAAATCGTTGTCACGCACCCGGACGGAGTGCCGGCGGCGGTGTCCGCGCTGCGCCGGGTGACCGCCGGCGAGCCGGTCGTGGACCGCGACAAGGGCGTCGTCTCCATCGCCGTCGGTGACGGCGTGGACAGCATGGACGGCATCGCCACGGCGGCCGCCGCGCTGCGCCGGGAGAACGTCGAGGTCGCCGACTTCGCACTGCGGCGGCCGACTCTCGACGACGTCTTCGTCTCCCTCACCGGCCGCTCCGCCTAAACGTTTCTCCGCGTTTCTCCGCGTCTTCTCTTCTCTTTTTCTCTTCCCGCGCCTGCCCGCGGGACTACGGGGGCCACCATGCAGAGAATCCACTTCGACGCCGCCGACTTCGCCAGAACCCGGCTGCGGCCCACCGTGGGGCCGCTCGTGGAGACGGCCTTCGCGGCCGGCCTCCTCAGCCGCAGCGTCGGCGCGCCCTACGCACGGTGGCGCAGCCAGGTCTCCAAACGGCTGCCCCGATGGTCGTCGCCGCCCGCGCACGGCGGTGGCGCCCTCGACCCGGAGCTGCTCGTCGCGCACGCCGAGCGGTATGGCGACGACCCGGGTACGGCGAACGGGCCCGCCGGGCTGCCGGAGGTCTGGCGCGCGGCGGTGGCCCCGTACTGGGACCAGTTGCGCGCGTATCTGGAGGCCGAGTGCGAGGCGCGCGGCAGGATCGTGATGGCCGGGGGAGTGGAGCAGCTCCTGGCCACGCTGCACCCCCGGATGAACTGGCGCGCCCCCGTCCTGGAGATCCCGGGCGGGCCCGACGAGGACATCCACCTCGACGGGCGGGGCCTGGTCCTCACGCCGTCGGTGTTCCTCAACCACCGGCCCGGCCGGCTGATGGCGGCCACGGCGGAGAACGGCCAGGCGGTGCTGGCGTTCGCGGCGCCGCCCGACCCCGCGCGCGCCGCCGCGCTGTGGGAGGAGCCCGACGGCCGGGAGCAGTCGCTCGGCGCCCTGGTCGGCCAGACCCGGGCGGCGGCGCTGCGCGTGCTGCGGGCCACCTGCACCACCAGCCAGCTCGCCGACCAGCTCGGCATCTCCGCGGCGGGCGCCAGCCAGCACACCGCGGTGCTGCGCGAGACCGGCCTGATCACCACCCGCCGCATCCGCAACACCGTGCTGCACACGGTGACCCCGCTGGGTGTCGCCCTGCTCGACGGCCGGGTCGTCCGCCAGCTACCGCCCCAGAACGTCGTCCGTCAGCGGGGGCGCTCCGCCCTGGAGAGCTTCCCGCACCAGCGGCGCGCCTCGTAACCCGCGTAGGCCGCGCACGTCGCGTATGCCGCACAGGCAAGAGCCCCGGTACGGGCAGCGTACCGGGGCTCTTCCGTGCCTTGTGTTCCCCTACTCGCGCACGCCCGCCATCTCGCCGGGCTTGCCGCGCAGGACCAGCCTCGCCGACAGCAGCGTGGTGGCCAGGGTCAGCCCCAGCGCGGCCCCGACCACCCCGACGAAGATCCACGGGGAGCCGTCCGGGACGGGTGAGCCCAGCACGCTGATGCTCAGCGGTACGAGCGTGAGCGCCGCGACCAGCACGCCGAGCACGATGCCGGCGGCGGCCACCAGGAACGCCTCGACCGTCATCATCTGCATCACCTGGCGGCGCGTGGAGCCGATGAGCCGCTGGAGCATGAACTCCCGCCGCCGCTCGGTCGTGGAGATCACCTGGGTGTTCACCAGGGCGATCGTCGCGTACCCCACCACCATGCCGAGCAGCAGGTACGACATCCACGTCTGCGTCTCGTCCGCCTCCGCCTGGACGACGGCCAGCGCCGCGCGGTCGGCGACCCGCAGACCGGGGTGGTCGGTGGCGAGCGCGGACAGGGTCCGGGCGAGCTCGGCCTGGTCCGCCCCCGGCTCGGCCTTCACCATGATCTGCGGCAGCAGACCGGAGTCGGTGTGCGGCACCAGGAGGGCGGCGGGCAGCAGCGCGGTCTCGTAGCCGCGCCGGCCGTCGACCGTGGCGACCAGGGTCAGTTCGACCCGGGTGCCGTCGCCCAGCCGCATCGGCACCTTGTCGCCGAGCTTGTGCCCGGACGCCTCGGCGAACGCGGTCGGCAGGGCGACGGTGTCGCCGGTCAGCTCCGTCAGGCTGCCGCGGGCGGCCCGGAACGCGGTCGTCCGGTCCAGCCCGGCGGGGGTGACGCCCTGCATCGGCACCTCGGTGGGCTCGGGCTCGTCGGGCTCGTCGCCCTCGTCCTCGCTGCCGGGCGCCGGCTTCTTGGGGGCGGGCGGGTCGATGTAGCCGATGGTGGAGACCTGGGCGGACGCGGCTTCGACGCCGGGCTGCCGGGCGACGGTCTCGACCAGGTCCAGCGGCAGACCGCCGCTGACGGAGGTGACGACCAGGTCGGCCCGCAGGTTCTCCCGGAACGCCCGCTCCCCGCCGCTGGACTGGGTGGTCTGGAGGTAGATCAGCGCCAGGGCCAGGCCGCTGGCGAGCATGACGGGCATCACCGCGCCCGCGAACCGGCTCGTGCGCGCCTTGGCGTTGAGCGAGGCGAGCGAGCCCGCGAGGCCGGTGAAGGCGCGCAGCGGCCCGCGCAGCGCCGCGGTGATCATCTTGGCGAGGCCCGGACCGAGCAGGCCGAAACCGGCCGTCCACAGCATCGCCGCCGGGGTCGCCGTGCTGCCCGCCGACGGGCCGGCCATGTTCGCGGTGACCAGGGCGAGCGCGGTGCCGCCGCCGAGGAAGAGCAGCGCGAAGACCAGCCGGGACTTGCTGAACCAGCGCTGCTGGAGGGAGGCTTCGGCCAGCGCCTCGGTCGGCCGGGTGCGGGTCGCGGCCCGTGCGCCGAGGAACGCCGCGCCGAGCGCGGTGAGCAGCGCCGTGGCGACGCCGACGGCCATCGGGACGAAGCCCGCGCGGAAGGCGATGGTCTCCGGGACGACGCCCGCACCGGCGAAGGCGTCCAGCAGCCACCGGCCGATCATCGGGCCGGGGAAGCAGGCGAGCGCGGTGGCGAACACGGCGATGAACAGCGTCTCGCCCAGCACCATCCGCCGGAGCTGGGCCGGGGTGGCACCGATCGCCCGCAGCAGCGCGGACTCCCGCTGCCGCTGGTTGAGCGACAGGCCGACCGTGCTGGAGACGACGAAGACGGTGACGGCGGCGGACAGGCCGCCGAACACGGAGGCGAGGGTGACGAGTTTGCTGCCCTCGGCGATGACGTCGGGGTTCTCCGCCCAGCCGCGTTCGTCGCCGGACAGCACCTGCGCCGGTCCCTCACCCACCTCCTTCTCGATGGCCTGCTCGACCGGTCCGAGGGCGGTGCCGGGTGCCGTGAACACGCCGATGGTGTCGGCCTGCCCGGGCCGGCCGGTGGCCTCGGCGGCCTCGGTGTCGGTCAGGAAGACCGTCGCCGGGTCGCCGGAACCGGGGCCGGAGACCAGGGCGGTGACGCGGTAGCTGTCGGCCGTGCCGCGCAGCGCCAGCCGCAGTTCCTGGCCGACACGTACGCCGTTCCCGGCCGCGAACCGCGCGTCCAGGGCGATCTCGCCCGCCGCCGACGGCGCCTTGCCCTGCTCGACGCGGTACGGGGCGAGCTTGGCGGACGACCAGCCGTGGCCGGTCAGTTGGGCGCCGGCCTGCTGTGCGCCGGCCTGCTTGTCGCCCAGCACGGCGGCCGGGAACGAGACGTCCGCGACGGCGTCGGTGACGCCCGGCACCGCCTTGATCCGGTCCACCAGCGCGGTGTCGACGCGGATGCGCTCGGGGAACATGTCGCGCCGGGTGCCGGGGTAGCGCTGGTCGCCGGTGACGACGACCTGGGCGGCGGCGAGGCGCTCGGGCGGGGCGGCCCGGTGCAGGCCCGTCTCGAAGAGGCCGCCGCACCCCACGACGATCGCCGCGCCGAAGAACAGCGCGATGAACGTCGCGATGAAGCCGCCCTTGTGGAACCGGAGGGTCTTGAGCGCGAGCCTGATCATCGCCGTGCCCCCCGGCCGTGGGAGGAGCCCGGGGCGGCGGCGGGCTCGTTGCCCCAGGCGCCGAGGTGGGTCATCCGCTCGGCGACCTGGTCGGCGGTCGGCCGGTCCAGGGCGCTGACGATCCGTCCGTCGGCCAGGAACAGCACACGGTCCGCGTGCGCGGCGGCCATCGGGTCGTGGGTGACCATCACGATGGTCTGCCCGGCCCACTGGACGGCCTCGCGCAGCAGCGTGAGCACCTCGCGCGCGGTGTACGTGTCCAGGGCGCCGGTCGGCTCGTCACCGAAGATGACGGCGGGCTTGGTGATCAGCGCCCGGGCGATCGCGACGCGCTGCTGCTGGCCGCCGGAGAGTTCACCGGGGCGGTTGCCCCGCCGGGCCGACAGGCCGACGCGCTCGATGACCTCGTCGACCTCGGCCCGCTTGGGCCGGCGGCCGGCGAGGCGCAGCGGCAGGGTGACGTTGTCGACCACGCTGAGCGCGGGGAGCAGGTTGAACGCCTGGAAGATGAAGCCGATGCGCTCGCGGCGGAGCTTGGTCAGCTCCTTCTCGCCCAGCGGGGCGAGGTCCACGCCGTCGAGCAGCACGGTCCCCGACGTGGGCCGGTCGAGCCCGGCCGCGCAGTGCAGGAAGGTGCTCTTGCCGGAACCGGAGGGGCCCATGACGGCCGTGAAGCTGCCGCGCGGTAAGCCGATGGTCACGCCGTCGAGGGCGGCCACCTGGTTCTTCGAGCCGCCGTAGACCTTGCGTACGGAATCGAGCTTGACGACCTCGTAGCCGCCGCCGTTTCCTGCGTAACCGTGCGGGCTCGGTGTCCCGTTCATGTGCGGTGTCCTCCGTGTGCGGTGGGCCCGGGGACCGGGCGTGATGGGGTGAGCGAGAGCGGGCCGGGCGCGGCGAGCACGTGCTTGGCCTCGGCGAGCGGGTCCGGCGGGGGGCGGAGCAGGGTGTGGGCGACGGTCAGGTGCAGCCGGGCGGCAGCGACCACGGCGTACGAGGCGTACATGGCCAGGACGAGGAAGACGGCCGAGGCGGCCAGCGCGGCCGGCCAGGTGTCGATCCAGATCCCCGCGCCCGTGCCGTCCGACCGGCCGAGCCGCACGCCGTCCGCGAAACCCCCGTCCGCCTGGCGGGATTCGACGGCCCAGAACCACAGCGGCAGTGACACCCCGGTGAGCAGGGGCAGCCAGACCGCCAGCGTGAGCGCGTCGAGGAGCAGCAGGAACGGGTGGAGCAGGATCAGGTAGCAGCAGTCGCGGTAGAAGGCGGGATCGGTGCAGCGGGCCTTCAGGTGCCCGACGAGCCCCGGCTCGGTGACCTCCTGGTACGCGTACGGGACCGGCGCGTCGACCAGCACGGCCCGGCCGCGCTCGACCTGGGCGCAGCACCGGACCACCCACACCGAACCGATGGTGAGCGCCACGGTCACGGTCAACTGGCTGAAGACGATGCCCACGAGGACCGCGGCGGTCGCCACCGCGAAGAACACGGTGCCGGCCACCACGTACCCCGCGAGGTACCCGGTCGCCCGCCACGGGGCGGCGGACAGCAGCATCCGCAGCGGGTTCCGCTGCCGCGTCAACCGCCGTGCGGGCAGCATCGACGCCCGCACGGCCGCCACGACGGAAGGCCGCCGCCGCGCCCGGGTGGCCCGGGCCCTCCTGGGGGCCAGCCCCCGGGACGGCGAGCCGGGCGCGGTGCGGGTCGGGGTGCGGAGCCCGGGTGCTGACGTGGCGTCGGGTTCGGCGCCGGACCGGGTGCCGGGCGGAATCCCCGGCCCGGCGCCCGACGGGGTGCCGGAGGAGGCCGACTGGCGCGTCCAGGACGGGTCGGCGGCGGCCTCCCGGGCCGTCCCCGGCGCGGTGCCGGACGAGGTACCGGGCGGGGTACCCGGCGGGGTGCCGGGGGTGGCGTCGGGCGGCGTCGTCGGCGTAACCCCCGGCGTGGTGCCGGGCGGGGTGCCGAACGGGTGGGCGGGGGTGGTCATCCCACGCTCCGGAGCAGGGTTTCGATCGACTTGAGCCGGTCGTCGAGCGCGCCGAGCTGCCGGCGCAGGGCCTCGTGGCCGGCGCTCGCCTCCTCGGCGAGCTTGCGGTAGGAGGCCATGGCGACGGCGTCGGCGCGGTGGCGCTGGAGCCGGAAGTAGGCGACCACGCTGAGGGTGCTGCCACCGGCGATGATCAGGATGATGGCGATCGTGATGACGGCGCCGGTCATGTGGGGATTCCCTTCACGTCACTGACTGTGCCTTCCGTGTCCGCCGCCACGGCCGCGGCTATCGTGCGGGCGTTCACACGCAGGTCGAACGGGGCCAGCTCGAAGTACTTCAGCGCCTTGCCGCTCTTCGACAGCTCCAGGCTGCCGACCACCAGGCCGGCCTTTTCCAGCCGCTCCAGGTGCATGTACAGCAGCGGTCTCGACATCCCCAGCCGGCGGGCCAGCTCGCTGACGTACATCCGCCCGCCGGCGATCTCCGCGATGACCCGGAGGCGCTGTGCGTGGCCCACGGCGGCGAGCACGGCCAGCAGCTCCTCGCTCGTCATGGTCCACGCCCTCTCACTGCCGGAAGCATGTAAGTCGAGACTTACACATGCCTTGGAGGGCTGTCAAACGTCATGCAGGACCTTCTCCTGTCCGGGCAGCGCGAAGGCCCGGCCCCCGGAAGGGGAACCGGGCCTGGTGTACGACGGGCCGTCACATGGCGGACCAGGAGCGGAACTGCCGCAGCCCGTAGAGCAGCGGGGGATGGTCGTGCCGCTCGACGATGTGGCGTGCGGTGCCGAACACGGTGACGTGGCTGCCGATCTTCTGGGTCAGGACGACGTCGCAGTCGGCGACGGTGTGCGCGTCCCGGGACAGGTGGGGGCCCGCCATGTCCGGCGTCTGCTCCCACGGGAGGAGGTCGAAGCGGCGCGGGTTGCCCGAGGCGAAGAGCTCGGCGGCCTCCTGGGCGCCCTCGTGCAGCAGGTTGACCGCGAACACGCCGCTTTTCATGATCGCCTCCAGCGTCGGGCTGCCGTCCCGGAGGCAGACCAGCAGCGTCGGCGGATCGAGCGACACGCTGCACACCGAGGAGCACGTCATCCCGCGCGGGGCGCCCTCGTGGTCGGTGGTGGTCACCACGCAGACACCGGTGGGGAAGCCGCTCATCATGGCGCGGAAGCCGTCGGGGGTGGCCCGAGCGGACACCGGGGGGGCGGTGGGGGTCGGGGTCCGTATCGCGGGGTCGGTCATCGCGTACCGCTTTCTGTCTCTACGGGAAGCTTGTCGCGGTCGGAAACGTCGTGCCGGGCGAGGGCGGGACGCCCCGTGAGGCGCTCCGTGCGGCGCCGCGCACGGCTTTCGTCGCGGCGGTCGAGCACGTTCAGCAGCGGGCCGGTCATGGCGGTCGTCACGAGGGCCATCACCACCAGCGCCAGCACCAGCGGCGCCGACAGGATGCCCGCGCTGAACCCGGCCTGGAGCACGATGAGTTCGGTCAGGCCCCGGGTGTTCACCAGCACGCCGATCCGCCACGCGGTGGAGCGCGGCAGGCCGCCGAGGCGGGCACCGGCGTAACCGCCGAACAGCTTGCCGGCGCAGCCGAGCACCACGGCCACCACGATCAGCGACCAGGAGCCGGCGGAGAACGCGCCGGTCAGCACGGTGATGCCGGTGACCACGAAGAACACGGGCGCCAGCGCGCGCCCCGCCCGGGACACCGTGGACACCGCGCCGGCCCAGGGGGCCCGCTCGTCACCGGGGACGGCCAGCCCGACCAGGGCGGCACCGAGGATGGCGGTCATGCCCATGTGCTCCATGGCCAGCGCCACGCCCAGCGCCGAGGCGCCGAGCGCGACCGCCGTGGTCCTCGGGACTCGTACGCAGAGCCCGCGCGCCGCGCGCGTACGCAGCGCGTACCGGACCGCCAGCGCGCACACCGCGCCGAACAGCAGCGCCCGCGCGGAGTCCAGCGAGCTCGTCAGGTCGCCCGCGCCGAGGCTGATCGCGACGGTGAGCAGCAGCCACCCGACCGCGTCGATGGCGATGGCCGACGCCAGCGCGAGCCGGCCCGCCGCCGACTCGCCCATGCCCCGGTCGGAGAGGATCCGCGACATCACCGGCACCGCCGTGATCGACATGGCCACGGCGACCATCAGGACGAAGGCGGGCAGCGGCGCGGTGCCCCGGACCGCCGCGCCCCCGGTGAGGGCCACCCAGCCGGTCAGCAGCAGTCCGGTGAGCAGGGGCGGCACCAGGGAGCCGGCGACCACCCAGCCCATGGTGTGGCGCGGCGGCCGGTCGGGACCGATCCGCAGTTTGTGGGCGAGGCCGACGAGGAACAGCACCAGGCCGGCCTGGCCGAGGAGTTTGAGGATGTCGAACACGGGGCCGGGCAGCAGCGCGTCGAGGGAGGTCTTGCCGAACAGGGCGATCACGGCGGGCCCGGCCAGCAGGCCCACCGTGATCTCCCCGATGACCTCCGGCTGACGCAGCCGCCGGGCGGCCGACCTCCCCGCCGCGGCGAGCAGCAGCACGACGGCGAGCGCCGCCACCGCGTGTGCGCTCCGCAGCAGGAGGTCCTGGACGTCCATGGCGTGGGGGGTCCTTCCCGATCGGCTCGGTGAGCGCCGGTCAGCGCAACTGCGTGAAGTAGTCGTAGGCCTTCGGCAGTACCTGGGTCAGCCGCTCCGTCTTCTCCCGGATCTGCTCGAACTCCCGCTGCGCGGCGCCGGCGTCGGCCAGGGCGAGCGCGGGCGACGGCTTCAGCTCGATGCCGCCCATCCCGAGGAGGATGCACATGTACGAGTACGGCGGCAGCCCGTGGTAGTACGGGAAGACCGTCTCCGAGTCGGGGAGCTGCACCTTCCACTTCTCGATGCGCTCGGCGAGGGAGTCGGGGATCTGCCGGGTCTTGGTGTCACGCCAGTACTGCGTGTCGTTCCGCTTGGCCGCCACGTAGTGCAGCACCAGGAACTCCCGTACGCCGTCCATGACATGGGAAATGGCGCTGTTGTACAGATCGCGGTGCGTGGAATTCCAGTCCGCGCCCGGGAAGTTCTTGACCAACTGCTCGATGGCGTGGTGGATGAAGAAGATACCGGTGGATTCCAGCGGCTCGACGAATCCGCTGGACAGGCCGATGGCCACGCAGTTCTTGACCCAGGAATTCCGGCTGCGGCCGATGCGCATACGGATGTGATTGGCCTCGACATCGGCGGCGGCCGGGCCGACGAATTCCCGCAGAGTGCGCTCGGCCTCTTCCGGGGAGAGGTAGTCCTTGGCGTACACGTATCCGGTGCCGACGCGGCCCGTCAGCGGAATCGTCCAGATCCAGCCGGCGTCCTGGGCGGTCGCCGTCGTGCACGGCAGAATGCCCCGGCGCTCCATGTCCATCGGCACCTGGAGCGCGACCGCGCTGTCATTGGGAAGGGTGTCCTGGTAGGAGATGAACGGCTCTTCCAGGGCCTGGTTCAGCAGCACCCCGCGGAATCCGGTGCAGTCGATGAACAGGTCGCCGGTGAGGTCGCCGTGCTCGGCCGTGCGCACCCCGGTGATCCAGCCCCGGTCGTCCAGGGAGACCTCCCGGACGTCGTCCACGATGTGCCTGACGCCGCGCTCGACCGAGTACGTCGTCAGGTACTTGGCGAGCAGCGCGGCCTCGAACTGGTAGGCGTAGGGGAACTGCGTCTTGCCCTGGTGCTCGGACATCGTCAGGCCCTGCATCTCGTCCGCGCCCTCGTCGAAGGGCTGGTCGATGAGCCTGCCGTCGCGGTGGCGCGGGCTGAGACCGGCGTCGATGACGGACGCCATCACGAAGCAGTCCTTGTCGAACCGGTCCGTCGGGCCCTGCTTGAGCCACCAGTCGGTGAGCGGGAAGCCGTTGACCGACCTCATCTGCTCGAAGGGGTGGTAGAAGTAGTGCCCCTTCTCGCGCCAGTTCTCGAACCGGACGGCGAGCTTGTACGTGGCGTTGCAGGCCGGCATCCAGTCCTTCTCCTTGAGTCCCAGGAACTCGAAGAAGTGGCGGATGTCGCTGAACGTGGCCTCGCCGACGCCGACGGTGCCGACGTTGCCCGATTCCACGAGCGTGATGTTTATTCGGTCACCGAAGGCGGCCTTGAGATAGGAGGCCGTCATCCAGCCCGCCGTTCCGCCGCCCACGATCACTACGTTGTTGAGCACTGATTACTCCCGTCGGTAGCTCCACGAGTTCCGGTTCCGGAAGGCCGGATTTCCGGTCGCCGATGGCACCGGCCCGACCGTGCATTCCTCGGGGTGGCGCCACCGATGAAGAACCCTAGGCAGGCGGGGAAGAGCGGGACAGATCATTAAGCGTTGGACGAAAATCGCAGGCCGCCACGGCGGTTGACGCGATGTCAGCACTGTGTCAGCGGGAAGCGGCAACATTGCCGCGCGAATGGTGGCGGGCGTCGGCCGAGTGGCGTTCCGCCCGGGGTGGCAACGGGTCGCCCGCCTACTGCAATGGAGTTGTGCATGACACAGCAAGTCCATGTCCCGCCGTTCGCCGTGATCCCCGGCGCACAGGTGGACCGTGTGCTGTCCGGCAACGAGAAGGGCACCGTCGACCTGGTGGAAGCGGCCTACCGGGTGCACGGCGAGGGCGACACGGTCAACCCGCCCTCGTACTTCCTGCGCTTCCCCGACCGCCCCTCCGCACGCATCATCGCGCTGCCCGCGTCGATCGGCGGCGGTACCCGGGTCGAGGGGCTGAAGTGGATATCCAGCTTCCCGCAGAACGTGGGCCGGGGCATCCCCCGGGCCTCGGCGGTGCTGGTGCTCAACGACTACGACACGGGCTACCCGTTCGCCTGCCTGGAGAGCTCCATCATCAGCGCGGCGCGTACGGCCGCCTCGGCGGCGCTGGCGGCCGACCGGCTCTCCCGCGACCGCGCCCGGCCGGCCCGGGTGGGCTTCATCGGGACCGGGCTCATCGCCCGCCACATCCACACCTACCTCACCCGGACCGGCTGGGAGTTCGACGAGGTGGGCGTGCACGACCTGTCCGCCGAGCACGCCGCCGGCTTCCGCTCGTACCTGGAGAACAGCGGCTCCGGTGGCCGGATCACCGTGCACGAGCGCGCCGAGGACCTGGTGCGCTCCAGCGACCTGGTGGTGTTCGCGACCGTCGCCGCCGCCCCGCACGTCACCGACCCGGGCTGGTTCACGCACAACCCGCTCGTCCTCAACGTCTCGCTGCGCGACCTCGCGCCCGAGGTGCTGCTCGCCTCGGCGAACGTGGTCGACGACATCGAGCACTGCCTCAAGGCCGACACCTCCCCGCACCTGACCGAAAAGCTCACCGGCAGCCGGGACTTCATTGACGGGACGCTGTACGACGTGCTCACCGGACAGGTCCGGATGCCCGCCGACCGGCCCGTGGTGTTCTCCCCGTTCGGGCTCGGCGTCCTCGACCTCGCGGTCGGCAAGCACGTGTACGACATGGTGCGCGCCGGCGGGGACCTGCACGTCGTCGACGGCTTCTTCCACGAGATCGACCGCTACGGGCGCGCCGGCGAGGCCGGCGGCCGTACCTGAGACGGGGTGGTCGCAGTGCCCGTGATCTCCGCGCCGGAGGACTTCCATGTGGACGATCTCTACGTGGATCTCCGGCCGGCCCTCGACACGTCGGTCTACCTGAAGTGCGAGGGCTTCAACTTCGCCGGCTCCATCAAGCTGAAGGCGGCGGCGTCGATGATCGCCGACGCCGAGAGCAGAGGTGCGCTCACCGGCGACTCGGTCATCGTGGAGTCCTCGTCGGGGAACCTCGGTGTCGCACTGAGCATGATCGCGGCCGACAAGGGTTACCGCTTCCTGTGCGTCACGGACACCCGCTGCAACCTGGTCACCCGGCGGCTGATGGAGGCGATGGGCGCCCAGGTGCACATCATCACCGAGCCCCATCCGGAGACCGGGTTCCTGGGTGCCAGACTCGACTACGTACGCCAGCTCTGCGCCTCCGACGACCGCCACCTGTGGCTGAATCAGCACGCCAATCCGTACAACTGGCTGGCCCACTACCGCACGACGGCCCCCTCCATCGCGTCGCACTTCCCCGACCTCGACGTGCTGTTCGTCGGCGCCGGTACGACGGGCACGCTGATGGGCTGCGCGCGCTACTTCAAGGAGTCCGGGCGCCCGGTGACGGTGGTGGCCGTCGACTCGGTCGGCTCGGTCACCTTCGGCGGGCCGCCGGGGCTGCGGATGATCCCGGGCCTCGGGGCCGGCGTCAGACCGCAGTTGCTCGACGAGTCGTTCGTGGACGACGTGGTGCACGTACCGGAGGTGGAGGCGATCCGGGTCGCGCACCGCCTGGCGACGGCCGGCTTCCTGTTCGGCGGCTCCACCGGGACGGTCATCGCGGGGGCCTCGGGCTGGCTGGCCGAGCACCGGCCGGACGGGCGGGCCACCGCGGTGGCCATCTCGCCGGACCTGGGTGAGCGGTATCTGGACTCGGTCTACCAGACCAACTGGGTCAGTGACATCTACGGCGCCCACGCGCTGGACCGGGACGCCATCCGGTCCCGCTGACGCACGTCCCGGCAGGTCAGCACGGCTCCCGTTCCCCACCGGTGACGGGAGCCGTGTCGTTGTGCCCGGCACCCGCCGACGGGTGCCCGGCGTCGGGAGCGCGCCAACGGGCACCGATCCGGCCACCATGCGGGCTTACGGTTGACGCATCTCACCATCACCTGTCATCGTCGACTTACACCCGTTGGGCGGTCATGACGACCCTGAAGGAGCTGGGACAGTGAAGAAGCAGCCGATCACCGTGAGGGTGGCGAGCTGGAGCGCCTTACACCCGGGGCGTGCGATCGCCACATGGTTCGCGTTCGTCGCGTTGTGCCTGGCCGTGGGTATCGCGGTGGGCACCAACAGCGCGGTCGCCAAGGACTACCAGGTGGGCGAGTCCGGCCGCGCCGAGGCCATCGCGACCGAGGCGGGCCTGGAGCGCAAGCCGACCGAGCAGATCATGTTCAGCGCCAAGTCCGGCCCGCTCGACGAGGCGAAGGCACGGGAGGCGGCCCAGGACCTCAGCGGCCGGATGAAGGGGCTGCCCGAGGTCCTCGAGGTCGAGGAGCCGGTCCTGTCGGAGAACGGCCGGATGCTCATGGTCGAAGTGACCATGAAGGGCGTCAAGCGGGAGGCGCTGAAGCACGTCGAGCCGCTCCAGGAACAGACGGCCGCCGTGCAGAAGGCCAACCCCGACCTCGTCGTCGAGGAGACGGGTGACGCCTCGGTCAGCAAGGGCCTCAACAAGCAGCGCAGCGACGACCTCGCCCAGACCGAGATGATCACCTTCCCGGTCACCCTGGTCACCCTGCTGATCGTGTTCGGCTCGCTCGTGATGGTCGGCGTCCCGCTGCTGCTGGCGCTCTCCTCGATCGCCGCCGCGGTCGGACTGTCCATGGTGGTCTCGCACCTGATCCCCGACGCCGGCGTCGGCATGAACGTCATCCTGCTCATCGGCATGGCGGTCGGCGTCGACTACACGCTCTTCTACCTCAAGCGGGAACGCGAGGAACGGGACAAGGCGGCCGGCTCCCTCAGCCCCGAGGCGCTCGTCGGCATCGCCGCGGCGACCGCCGGACGCGCCATCATCGTCTCCGGCCTCGCGGTGATCATCTCCAGTGCCACCCTGTTCCTGGCCACCGACATCATCTTCTCCTCGCTGGCCACCGCCACCATCCTCGTGGTCTTCGTCGCCATGGTCAGCTCGGTGACCGTCCTGCCCGGCCTCCTGGTCAAGATCGGCCGGCGCACCGACCGCCGCGCGGCCCGCGCCGCGGCACGCGGCAAGCAGCTCCGCCAGCGCCACCCCGAGCGCACCGGCCGGATCTTCACCGCCCTGCTGAACCCGGCCCGCAAGCACCCGGTGGCCACCCTGGTCGTCTCCACGCTGGTCATGGTGGGCCTTGCGCTCCCCGCGCTCGGCATGGAGCTGCGCGTACTGAACAAGGACACCCACTCCCGGGCGATCCCCGAGATGCAGACCTACGACAAGCTCAACGACGCCTTCCCCGACCGCCGTTCGGAGCACTGGGTCGTCGTGCGCGCCGACGGCGACCGGAAGGCCGAGGTCGCCACGGCACTGGACGCACTCGCCCAGCGGGCCAAGGACGACCCGATGTTCTCCAAGAACCCGCCGGCCGTGGAGACCTCGAAGGACGGGCGGGTCAGCGTGATGACCCTGGCCGTGCCGCACCGGCTCAGCTCGCCCGAGGCGACCGGCTCCCTGGAGCACCTGCGCCAGGACTACCTGCCGGCCACGCTCGGGAAGGTCCAGGGCGCCGAGTACGGCGTGGACGGGCCGGTCGCGGTCGACGTCGACTACCTCAAGCACCAGAACGACAAGCTGCCCATCGTCGTCGGGTTCCTGCTGCTGCTGACCTTCCTGATGACGGTGCTGGTCTTCGGCTCGATGGTCATCGGCCTGGTGGGCGTCCTGCTCAACCTGCTGTCCGTCGGCGCGGCCTTCGGCCTGGTGGTCGTCTTCTTCCAGTGGGGCCTGGCCTCGACCATCTTCGGGTTCGACGAAAGCGCCACCAACGCCATCGGATCGCGGGTGCCGCTGTTCCTCTTCGTGATCCTCTTCGGCCTGTCGATGGACTACCAGGTCTTCGTCGTCAGCCGCATCAAGGAGGCGGCGATGAACGGCGTGCCCACCCGTCAGGCGGTCCTGGATGGCATCGAGAAGTCGGCCAAGGTCGTGACCAGTGCGGCCATCGTCATGGTGACCGTGTTCGCCAGCTTCATGTTCCTGCACCTGGCCGAGATGAAGCAGATCGGCTTCAGCCTCGCGGTCGCCGTCCTGCTGGACGCCTTCATCATCCGGGTCATGATCCTGCCCTCGGCCCTCATCCTGCTGGGTGACGCGAGTTGGTGGCCCTCGAAGAAGATGCGGCGCGCGCAGACCGCCGCCGCGTCGGGAACCGGTGGTGGCCGGTCGGCCACCACCACCGCCCCGGCGGCTCGCCTCCGCTAGCCGCCGGCCCACAGACGGGCGTCGGACCGGATCCCCCGCCGGTTCGGCGCCTGTTCCCGTCGGGCCCATACCATTTCGGTGCGCGAACGCCACCGAGATGGTATTTCCTCCGGTCGAGTGATCCTGGGCAGAATTTCCAGCGGCTGCCGATAGCTATGGGGGTTTCAGGCTGTGGAGATCAACCTGTTGGGATCGCTTTACCTGGCGCAAGGGCGCGAGCAGTACACCATGGCGTCGAAGCGGGCGAGCGTCGTATTGACGCTGCTGGCGCTCTCGCCCGGGACGCCGGTGCTCTTCGACCAGATCGTGGACGAGTTGTGGGCGGACCGCTCGATGACCAACGCGCGCAACGCACTCCAGGCCAACGTCGGACGGCTTCGTAAATTCCTGAAGATGGTGACGGGCCGGGACGGCGACTCGCTCGTCCGGACCGTCGGCAGCGGTTACGTGCTCGATGTTCCGGCCAATGTGGTAGACGCACACAGGTTTGTCGAGTTGGCCGATACGGGTGCCGCGCTCGTCCCGCACAACCCGGCCGAGGCGATTGTGACGCTCGAATCGGCGCTCGCGCTCTGGCGCGGGCCGGCGCTGCTCGACACATGCGACGGCCTGCGGTGCCGCGTGCAGGCGGCGCACCTGGAGGAGCGCCGGATCACCGCGTACGAGGACCTGACGGCGGCCAGGCTGCGGGTCGACGCGGAACGCGTCCCCCTGGCCGAATTGCGACAGCTCGCGATCGAGCACTCCGGTCGCGAGCGGCTCAGTGAGCTGCTCATGCTCGCGCTCTACCGCGACGGCCGGCAAGCGGAGGCCCTGGAGGTGTTCCACGGCGCGCGCCGCCGGCTGGCCGACGACCTCGGCCTCGAACCGGGGCGCGGGCTGCACCGCGCGTACCAGGCGATCCTGACCCAGGACGACGTCCTGGGGGAGCCCCGTCAGGTCCTGCTGTCCGCCGGGCACAGATAGTGGCGATCCCCGCCCAACGGCTTGTTCCGTCCGATCCGTGTTCACACGGCATTCATTCGGGGCAAACTTTGTGAAGTCCCCGTGCAGAAAAGTGCGGTGGACGTCGTGTGGGGCTCCTGTTAGCGTGTGAATCACCTCGGCATTTATATGCCGGGGTATCGCACGTTGAGTATTCGGGTGCCACGGGGGTTCTGTGAACATAGAGTTACGGCATGCCAGAATAGTGACGGTCATAGACCGGGTCGGGAGTATATCCAAGGCGGCGGCCGAGTTAAGCGTCCCGCAATCCAGTCTGACCGCGCAGTTGAGACGCATTGAAAATGCGGTGGGCGGCAGGCTTTTCGTGCGTTCCTCCGCCGGTGTCGTCCCCACCTCACTGGGTGAACGGCTCATCCCCATGCTCACCGAACTCGTCCAGCGCGCCGACATGGTTATTGTCGAGGCGGCGGCCCACGCCTCCAAAGTGTTCCGGTTCGGGAATTCGGAATGGACGCCACCGTCCCTGCACAGCGCCCTCCAGTCGTCCCTGCCCGCCACGGAGGTGCAGACCGAGACGCTCAGCCCCGCCGCCGCCGTGGACGCGGTGCGCCGCGGCTGGCTCAGCGCCGCGCTGGTGCCCTGCATGTCCCTCGTCGAGCCGGGCGACGGCACCGAACTGGCCCTCGACACCGCCGTCATCGTGCGCGAACCGGTATGGCTCGCCGTGCCCCAGGGCCATCCGCTCTCCGAGGAGCCGGCCGTGGAGACCCGCCACCTCGCCTCCCTCAACTGGGTCTGCTACGCACGCGACCACTGGTTCCACCCCATCGAGAAGCAACTGTTCACCAGGTTCCCGCGCACGGAACCCGAGGTGCTGCACTACGTGGACGGCCACCACGAGGCGATGAGCTGGGTACGGGACGCCAACGCGGCCGCCCTGACCACCCCCACCGGCGCCACCAGCGACGTGTCGCTGGTGCCCATCTCCGGGACGGAGAGCACCGAGATGGTGATGGTCTGGCGCAGCGGCTCCGTCTCCCGCCACACCCTGGCCAGGCTCGTGGAGACGGTCCGCGGCTACTACTGCGCGTACGCCCGGACGATCCCGCGCTACTGGGCCTGGATGAAGGAACACCCGGCCGACTTCCCCGAGTTGCTGCGCTACCTCAGAACCGCCTGAGGGCTGTCAGTCGGCCATCAGCCCGCTGTCAGGGTCGTTCGCCAGCATCGTCGGCATGACGACAGCGAACCGCGTGGACGCCGACGGCCGTGCCACGATCAAGGAAATCATCTGCGACATCCTCGAGATCGACGCGGACGAGATGACCGACACCAGCCGCTTCAAGGAGGACCACGAGGCGGACTCGATGGGCGCCATCGAGATCCTCTCCCAGCTCGAGCGTGCCTTCGGGATCGACATCGACCAGGCCGAACTGGCCCGGATGGTCAACCTCGAAGGTGTCGTCACCGTCGTCGACGAGGCCGTGGCGGCCAAGGCGGCCTCCCACTAGGCATCGGCACCGGACGACGGGAGCGCAAGGTGTACGACAACGATCAGCGGCCGCCACGCCGAGTGGTGATCACCGGGCTTGGCACGGTCAGCAGCATCGGGCTCGGCGTCGCGGCCTTCCTGGACGGACTGCGGTCCGGACGCAGCGGGGTCAAGCCGATCACCGCCTTCGACACGACGGGTTTCGCACACGCCAACGGGTGCGAGGTGGACGACTTCGACCCGGCCGACTGGATCCGCCGGGTCGACCCCGACGAGCTGGGGCGCGCCACGCAGTTCTCGGTCGCCGCGGCCCACATGGCGGTGGCGGACGCGGGCCTGTCCCTGGAGGAACTCCGGGAGCGGCGGG
This sequence comes from Streptomyces sp. NPDC049837, assembly GCF_040674455.1. Classification (NCBI taxonomy): domain Bacteria; kingdom Bacillati; phylum Actinomycetota; class Actinomycetes; order Kitasatosporales; family Streptomycetaceae; genus Streptomyces; species Streptomyces sp. NPDC049837. Next base: position 66,363 of record NZ_JBFAMP010000007.1, read on the forward strand.
CGCTGGTCTCCGTCGGTACCACCGACGCGGAGTCCCGCGACCTCGACGCCCTCGTGGACGTACAGCTCAAGGACGGCCCCGAACACCTGCCGCCCGGCGTGGTGCGCCGGGCGCAGGCGGGCCGGCTGTCCACCGGCATCGTGCGGGAGCTGGGCCTCACCGACGTCGAGGCCCTCACCATCCCCACCGCCTGCGCGGCCGGCAACTACGCCATCGGCAGCGGGTTCGACGCCATCCGCGGCGGCGAGGTGGAGGTCGCGCTCTGCGGCGGCGCCGACGCGGTGTGCCGCAAGACGTTCGCCGGCTTCTACCGGCTCGGCACCATCGCGCCGGAGGTGTGCCAGCCGTTCGACAAGGACCGCAAGGGCATCCTGACCGGCGAGGGCGCCGGCATCCTGCTGATGGAGAGCCTGGAGTCGGCCAGGGCGCGCGGCGCCCGGATCTACGCCGAGGTGCTCGGGTACGGGCTCAACTGCGACGCCCACCACCCCGTCGCCCCCGACCAGGGCAGCCTCGCCCGCTGCATGGAGGTCGCGCACCGCAACGCCGGGGTGAAGCCCGAGGACATCGACTTCATCTCGGCGCACGGCACCGGCACCCGGGCCAATGACGTGACGGAGGCCGGGGCCATCCGGCAGGTCTTCGCCGCGCCCCCGCCCACCATCTCCATCAAGTCGATGATCGGGCACTCCATGGGCGCGGCCAGCGCCCTCGCCTCGGCCGCCTGCGCGCTGGCCATCACCGAGGGCTTCATCCCGCCCACCATCAACCACCGGGAGACCGACCCGGAGTGCGGCCTGGACTGCGTACCGAACGAGGCGCGGCCCGCCGAACTGAACGTCGTCCAGAACAACGCGCTCGCGTTCGCGGGCAACAACGCCGTGCTGATCCTCGGCCGCTACCGGGAGGCGGAGTGATGTCCCCACTGGTCCTCTCCGCCTGGTCGGCGGTCTCCCCGTACGGGGTCGGCAGCGTGCCCTTCAGCGACGGGATCAACGCCGGGCGCAGCGCCGTCGGGACGCTGGACCGCACCGCGTTCCCCGGCCCCTTCGACCGGGGCGGGCTCGTCCCCGACTTCACCGCCGCCGAGTACGTCGGCAGGAAGGGCACCCGGACGATGGACCGGGTGACCGCGATCGCCGTCACCGCGGTCGGCCGGCTGCTGGCGTCCTGCGACGCCGAACCCACGCTGCGGCCCGAGCAGACCGCCCTCGTCCTGGGCACCGGCTCCGGCAGCGTCCAGAGCATCATGGACTTCACCCGCGACTCCCTCGCCGGTGAGCGGCCCTACCACGTCGACCCGGCCCGCTTCCCGAACACCGTGATGAACCGGGCGGCCGGGCAGAGCGCCATCTGGCACGGCATCAAGGGCCCCAACACCACGGTCGCGGGCGGCTGGCTGACCGGCCTGCTCGCCCTGAGCTACGCGGTGCGGCTGCACCGCGGCGGGCACTGCGAACGGGTGCTGTGCGGCGCCGCCGAGGAGTACTCCACCCAGCGGGCCTGGCTCGAATGGCACGGCCGCACCGCCGAGGAGCGGTCCGCACCGCTCGGCGAGGGCAGCGCGGTGTTCCTGCTGGAGACGCCCGAGGACGCGGCGGCCGCCGGACGGACTCCGCTGGCCAGGATCCGCACGACCCGCTTCCGGGCGTACGGGGAGCAGGGCGAGGCACGCGCGGCCCTCGCGGCCTGCGTACGCGACGCCCTGGAGACGACCGGCGTGTCCGCCGAGGACGTCCGTCTGGTGGCCCCGCTCGGCGCGGGCGGCGAACTGGCCGCCCTGGAGGAGGCCGGGGTCACCGACGCGCTCGGCGCGACGGCCCCCCGGTGGATCCGCTGCCGCCCGCTGCTCGGCGACACCTCCGCCGCCTCCACCAGCCTGCAACTGGCCGCCGTCCTCGCCGCCGCCGGCGAGTCCGGCCTCGCGCCCGGCGAAGCGGCCCTGGTCACCGGCATCGAACGCGACGGCACCGTCGGCTGCGCCCTGCTCACGGGCGCCTGACCGGCACCACGACCGCCACCCCCCACGGCCCCGGTCGGCCGGGGCCGCCGCCCCGGTGGGCCGGGGCGGCGGCCTGCCCGCACGCGGAAGCCACCACGTCACAGCCAACGAGGAGACATCAGCATGTCAGCGAACGACCGCCCCGTCGCCCTGGTGACCGGAGGCTCCCGGGGGATCGGCCGTCACGTGGTGACCCGGCTCGCCCGGGACGGGTACGACGTGGCGTTCTGCTACCAGTCGAACAAGGAGGCCGCCGACGCCGTGGCCGAGGAGGCCGGCGCGGCCGGGGCGCGGGTGTACACCGCGCAGGTCGACGTGGCCGGGCACGATGCCGTACGCGGCTTCGTCCGCGACAGCGAGAAGGCGCTCGGCCCGCTGAGCACCGTGGTCTCCTGCGCGGGCATCGTCCGCGACAACCCGCTGGTGATGCTGGCCGAGGCCGACTGGGACGCGGTGCTGCGGGTCAACCTCGACGGCACGTACAACGTCTGCAAGGCCGCCGTGTTCGCCATGATGAAGCGCCGCACCGGAGCGGTGATCACGCTGTCCTCCGTCGCCGGCGTGTACGGCAACGCCACGCAGACCAACTACTCGGCCACCAAGGCCGGGATCATCGGCTTCACCAAGGCGCTGGCCAAGGAGTCCGGCCGCTACGGCATCCGCGCCAACGCCGTCGCCCCCGGCTTCATCGAGACCGACATGCTCTCCGGTCTCGCCGACGACCACGTCGCCAAGATGACCGAACGCATCCCGCTCGGCCGGTTCGGCCGGCCCGAGGAGGTCGCCGACCTGGTCGCCTTCCTGGCCTCGGACCGCGCCTCCTACATCACCGGCCAGGTCTTCGGCGTCGACGGCGGCCTGGTCGTCTGAAGCCACCACCCCACACCGGAAGGCGGGACACCACCATGCCCAAGAACAAGACGCCACGCTTCTACTTCTCCCTGCGCAGCCCCTACTCCTGGCTCGCGTACCGGGAACTGACGACACGTCACCCGGAGCTGGTCGACCGGCTCCAATGGGTGCCGTTCTTCGAACCCGACCCCGAGAGCGCCCGCCTCCTCGCCGAACAGGGCGGCACCTTCCCGTACTCGGAGATGTCCCGCGAGAAGAACCGTTACGTCCTCCAGGACGTCGGCCGCCTCACCAAGGCCCGGGGCATCACCGTGACCTGGCCCGTCGACCGCAAGCCGGTGTGGGAGGTGCCCCACCTCGGCTACCTCGTCGCCGCCCGCGAGGGGCGCGGCCACGACTACATCGCCGCCTGCTACCGGGCCCGCTTCGGCGAGGGCCGCGACATCTGCGACCGCGCCACCATCGCCGCCATCGGCGCCGAACTCGGCCTCGACGAGCGGCGGCTCGCCGACGCGAGCGACGACCCCGGGCTGCGCGCCGAGGGCGTCCACGCCCTGCTCGACGTGTGCCGGGACGGCGTCTTCGGGGTGCCGTTCTTCGTGCACGGCTTCACCCGCTTCTGGGGCCTGGACAGGTTCGACGCCTTCGTCGAACACCTCCGCGCCAAGGCCCTGCCCGCCACCTCCGTACCCGAGCCGCTCGTCGGCGCGGTGGGCCTCGGCCGGTCGGCCGACGACGGGCACGCGGGCGGCTGCGGCTGACCCGCCGGGCAGGCGTGGGCGTCAGCTCACGGTCAGCCCGCTGTCAGCGCGCTCGTCGACGATCGACGGAGTGAACTCGATGACCTTCGCTAGGGGATTGGTATGACGACTCAACGCCACACGGCCGGCCTGCCGCTCACCGCCGGGCAGAAGGACATCTGGTTCGACGAGCAACTGTCCGGCGGCGGTGCCACCTACAACACCGCCATCTACTGGGACATCCGCGGCCCCCTCGACCAGGCGCTCTTCCGCGCCGCGCTGGAACGGCTCGTGGACGAGTCCGAGTGCCTGCGCGCCCGCTTCACCAACGTGGACGGCGAGCCCCGGCAGTTCATCGAGGAGCTCGACGAGCTGCCGCTGACCGTCACCGACGTCAGCGGCGCCGACGACCCCGCCGCGGCGGCCCGCGAGGCGATCCGCGCCGACCTGCGCGTACCACTCGTGCCGACGGCCGACCCGTACGTGCCGCTGTTCCGGCTGAGCGTCTTCACCCTCGCCGAGGACCGCACGTTCTTCTGCCTCCTCAACCACCACCTCGTCTCCGACGGGTTCAGCTACGTCATCTACTGGCAGCGGCTGTCCGCCATCTACGAGGCGATGCTCGCCGGCACCTCCCTCGACGAGGGCCGCTTCCCGCCGCTGAGCACCCTGATCGACGCCGAGGCCGCCTACGGGGACTCGCCGCGCGCCGAGCGCGACCGGGCGTACTGGGAGGAGCGGTTCGCCGACCGCCCCGAGCCCGTCAGCCTCGCCACCCGCGACGCCGAGCCCGCCCAGGCCTTCCGGCGCGAGGAGACCGTCCTGCCGGAGCGGACCGCCGACCGACTGCGCGCCGTCGCCTGGGACGCCCGGGTCACCTGGCAGACCGTCCTGGTCGCCGCCCTCGGCGCGTACACGCGGCGGATGGCCGGCACCGACGACGTCATCCTCTCCCTGCCCGTCACCGCCCGGGTCGGCGGCACGATGCAGGGGATACCCGGCATGGTCGTCAACTACGTGCCGCTGCGGCTGCCCGTGACGCCCGGCATGACGCGCGGCGACCTGCTCACCGCGACGTACCAGGCCTTCTCGCAGGCGCTCAAGCACCAGCGCCACCGGGTCAGCCGCATCCGCCGCGCGATGGGCCTGGCCAGCGACGACCGGCGGCCGTTCGGGCCGTTCATCAACATGATGCCGCAGATCGAGAAGCTCGCCATCGGCCCCTGCGACGCCACCCTCTACAGCCCCTCCACCGGCCTCGTCGACGACCTGGAGTTCACCGTCGCCGACAAGGGCGCCGACGGCATCGGCGTCGACCTCAGCGGCAACGAGGCCCGGTACGAACAGGCCGAGGTACGCGCCCACCTGCGCCGCTTCACCGACTTCCTCGACCGCTTCGTCACCGTGGCCGCCGACGCGCCGCTCGACACCCTCGACCTGCTCGCCCCCGGCGAAGCCGAACGGCTGGACGCCGCCCTGACCGGTCCCGTACGCGCCGAGCCCTACCGAGGCGTCGTCGAGCGCGTACGGGACCACGCCGCCGACCGCCCCGGCGCACCGGCCGTCACCGACGACGGCGGCACCCTGACGTACGCACAGCTCGCCGGCCGGGCGAGCGCCCTGTCCCGCCGCCTCACCGACGGCACCGGACCGGTGGCCCTGCTCACCGAACCGGGGCGCGACTTCATCACCGCCGAGCTCGGCGTGCTCGGCTCCGGCCGGGCCTTCCTGCCGCTCGACCCGCGCGCCCCGCTGGCCCGCCTCACCGGCCTGCTCGCCGACAGCGGCGCGACCCGCGTGCTGGCCGACACCACCCACCACGCCCTCGCCCGGCAGGCGGCCGGTGACCTCCCCGTCCTCCTCCTCGACGGCGCCGAGGACCCCGCCGACGACCTCGCCCCCGTCGTGGGAGGGCCGCTGGACCTGGCGTACGTCATCTACACCTCCGGCTCCACGGGCAAGCCCAAGGGCGCCATGGTGCAGCGCGGCGGCATGGTCAACCACCTGCTCGCCAAGGTCGAGGAACTGGGCCTGGACCACACCGACGCGCTCGTCCACAACGCGCCTGTCACCTTCGACGTCACCGTCTGGCAGACCCTGACGACCCTGCTCGTCGGCGGCCGCGTCCGTGCCGTGCCCCGCGACGCCGCCGCCGACCCGGACGCCCTGTTCGGCATCATCGCGGCCGAGCGCCTCACCGTCCTGGAGGTCGTGCCGTCGCTGCTGCGCGCCACCCTCGACGCCTGGGACACCACCGGGACCGCGCCCGGACTGCCCGCCCTGCGCTGGATGATCTCCAACGGCGAGGCCCTCCCCGCCGACCTGTGCACCCGCTGGTTCGCCCGCCACCCGCACATCGCGCTGGCCAACGTCTACGGCCCCACCGAGTGCTCCGACGACGTCACCCACGCCTACGCGCGCACCGCCGCCGACGTACGGGCCGACGACGCCTTCATGCCCATCGGCCGCCCGCTGCGCAACACCCGGCTGTACGTCCTCGGCGACGACCTGCGGCCCGTCCCGCAAGGCGTGCCGGGCGAACTGTTCATCGCGGGCGCGGGCGTCGGCCGCGGCTACCTCGGCGACCCCGGCCGCACGGCCACCACCTTCGTACCCGACCCGTTCGCCGCCGACGGCACCCGCATGTACCGCACCGGCGACCAGGTGGTGCTCCTCGCCGACGGGCAACTGCTGTTCACCGGCCGCCGCGACCACCAGGTCAAGATCCGGGGCCAGCGCATCGAGCTGGGCGAGGTCGAGTCCGCGCTCCGCGCGCTGCCCCCGGTCAACGACGCCGTGGCCGCCGCCGTCGCCGACCCGGCGGGGCACCAGCGGCTGGTCGGCTACGTCGTGACCGACGCCGACACGGCAGCCGTACGCGAGCGGCTCGCCGAGGTGCTGCCCGAGCACATGGTGCCGTCACTGCTGATCGCCCTGCCCGAGCTGCCGCTGACCCCGCACGGCAAGGTCGACCGCAAGGCGCTGCCCGCCCCCGACTTCGCCACCACCCACACCGGCGGCGCGCCCCGCACCGACGCGGAGCGCATCCTGTGCGAGGTGCTCGCCGAGGTCCTCGGCCTGCCCCGGATCGGCGTGGACGACAGCTTCTTCGCCCTCGGCGGCGACAGCATCAGCGCCATCCAGGTCGTCAGCCGCGCCCGCAAGGCCGGCCTGAGCGTCACCTCCCGGGACGTCTTCCAGCACCGCACCCCCGCCGCCATCGCGGCCGTCGCCCACCTGACGGGCCGGCGGGCGGAGGTGGCCGTCGAGGACGGGATCGGCGAGATCCCGCTGACGCCCGTCATCGACCAGTTCCGCGAGGAGGTCTCCCACCTCCCCGCCGCCACCCGCCAGTACGCCCAGTACGTGACCGTCTCCGTCCCCGAGGGCGCCGACCCCGCCCGCCTGGAGACCGTCATCGGCGCCCTCCTCGACCGGCACGACGCGCTGCGCATGCGGCTCACCGCGCCCGTGCCCGGCCTGTGGAACCTGGAGGCGCTCCCGCCGGGCGCCGTGGCCGCCTCCGACGTGTTCGGCACGGTCCGGGTGCCGGCCGGCGCCGACCCGGACGCGGCCCTCGCCGAGCAGGTCGAGGCCGCCCGCAGCGAGCTGAGCCCCGAGGACGCCAGGCTGGTGCGGGCCGTGCTCCTCGACGCCGGCCCCGCCGAGCCCCGCAGACTCCTGCTCGTCGTCCACCACCTGGCCGTCGACGGGGTGTCCTGGCGCATCCTGCTCGGCGACCTGGAAACCGCCTGGCACGCCGTCACCGCGGGGCGGGACATCCGTCTCGACCCGGTCCCCACCTCCTACCGGCGCTGGGCACGCACCCTCACCGACCACGCGCGCACCGCCACGCGCGTCGCCGAACTGCCCCTGTGGAACGCCCAGTACGAAGGCGACGCCGTCGAACTCGGCGAGCGTCCCCTGGACCCCGCCCGCGACGTCCACGGCACCGCCGGCAGGCTGCGGATCGAACTGCCCGCCGACCGCACGGCGGCCGTCCTCACCCGGGTCCCCGCCACCTTCCACGCCGAGGTCAACGAGGTCCTGCTCACCGGTCTCGCCCTCGCCCTCACCGACCACGACCGCCGCACCGGCCGGTCCGCGACCCGCGCCCTGGTCGAACTGGAGGGCCACGGCCGCGAACACCTCGGGGACGACACCGACCTGTCCCGTACGGTCGGCTGGTTCACCAGCGTCTTCCCCGTCGGCCTCGACGTCGGCGAACTCGACCGCGCGTCCGTGTGGGACGGCGGCGACGCCTGCGGCGCCGCGCTCAAGCGGGTCAAGGAGACCCTGCGCGCCCTGCCCGACCACGGCTTCGGCCACGGGCTGCTGCGCCACCTCAACCCGCAGACCGCCGGCGCCCTCGCCCGCCGCACCACCCCCCGCGTCGGCTTCAACTACCTGGGCCGCTTCAGCACGGACGCGGGCGGCGACTGGTCCATGCGGGCCGGCGCCTCCGGCCTCACCGCCGCGCCCGACACCCCGCTGCGGCACGTCCTGGAAGTCGTCTCGATGACCGAGGACCGCCCCGAAGGCCCCGTGCTCGTCGCCGAATGGACCTGGGCGGACGGCGTCCTCGCCGAGGACGACGTCCGGCGCATCGCCGACGACTGGTTCCGCGCCCTCGACGCCCTCGCCACGCACGCCGGCCGGCCCGGCACGGGCGGCCGCACCCCCTCCGAGTTCCCGCTCGTCACCGTCTCCCAGGCGGAGATCGAGGCGTACGAGAACGACACCGACGGGCTCCAGGACATCCTGCCGCTCTCCCCGCTCCAGCGCGGCCTGCTCTTCCAGGCCCAGTTCGACCGGCACGGCATGGACGCCTACACCCTCCAGGTCGTCATGGACGTCGACGGCCCGCTCGACCGGTCCGCGCTGCGCGCCGCCGTCGCCGCCCTCCTCGACCGCAACCCGGGCCTGAGGGCCGCGTTCCGCGAGCGGGACACCGGCGACCCGGTCCAGCTCGTCCCGGCCGCCGTCGAACTGCCCTGGACCGAGGTCGACCTGACCGGCGTCCCGGCGGCGGACGTCGACGCCGAGGTGAAGCGGCGCACCGACGAGGAGTGGCTGCACCGCTTCGACGTCACCCGCGCCCCGCTGACCCGCTTCACGGTCTACCGGCTCGGCGACGACCGGCACCGCGTGGTGTGGACCGCGCACCACATCCTGGTCGACGGCTGGTCGCTGTCCGCCGTCCTCGCCGAAGAGCTGGTCACCCTCTGGTCCAACGGCGCCGACCCGTCCGCGCTGCCGCCCGTCGCCCCCGTGCGGGCGTACCTGGAGTGGTCCGCCGCCCAGGACAAGGGAGCCGCGCGGGAGGCCTGGCAGAAGGAACTGGCCGGCATCGACGAGCCGACCCGGCTCGGCCCCGCCGACCGGAGCCGCGTCTCCGTCCTGCCCGAGACCCTCTCCGCCGACCTGCCCCAGCGGCTGACCGACGCCGTGACCGCCTGGGCCCACGCCCACGGCCTGACCATGAACACCGTCGCCCAGGGCTGCTGGGCCGTCGCCCTCGGGCGGCTCACCGGCCGGCAGGACGTCACGTTCGGCGCCGTGGCATCCGGTCGCCCCGAGGAACTCCCCGACGTCGAGCAGATGGTCGGCGCCTTCATGCACACCCTCCCGGTGCGGGTGAAGCTGGACCCGTCGCTCACGCTCGAAGCGATGCTCGCCGACCTCCAGGACCGCCAGCTCCGCCTGGAGCGGCACCAGCACCTGGGCCTCGCCGACGTCCAGCAGGGCGCCGGGATCGGCGAGCTGTTCGACACCGTCGTCAGCTTCCACAACTACCCCTCCGGCGTGCTCGACCGCATCGGCGAGCGCATCCCGGGCCTGAGCATGCGCGCCTGGGAGGCGCGGGTCATCGCCGAATACCCGCTCGCCCTCGGGGTGTTCCCCGGCTCGCGGACCGGCGAGCCGATGCGCCTGGAGGCCCAGTACCGGCCCGACATCTTCGGCGCCGACGAGGTCGACGCGATCCTCCGGCGGTTCACCCGCGTCCTGGAGGCCCTCGCCGACGCACCCGGCACCAGGCTCGGCACCCTCGACGCGCTCGGCGCCGACGAGCGCCGCCTGCTGCTCGACGACTGGTCCGGCGCGGCCGCCACGGCGGCACCCGCCACCACGCGGGCCACCGACGTCTTCGAGGCCCGCGCCGCCGCCGCACCGCACAAGGAGGCCGTCGTCCTCGGCGCCGGCCAGGTCGGTTACGCGGAGCTCAACACCCGCGCCAACCGCCTCGCCCGGCTCCTCGCCGACCGGGGCGTGGGCCCCGAGCAGGTCGTCGCCGTGATGCTGCCGCGCACCCCCGAGATGGTCGTGGCCGCCCTCGCGGTGCTCAAGGCGGGCGCCGCGTACCTGCCCGTCGACGCGGCCTACCCGGTCGACCGCATCGCCTACATGCTCGACGACGCCCACCCGGTCGCCCTGCTCACCGACACGGCGACCGCCGGGCGCACCGCCGGACTGGGCGTCGACACCCTGGTCCTCGACGAACCGGAGACGGCCGGGCGGCTCGCCGCACTGCCCGGGACGGACCTGACCGACACCGACCGGGTGAGCCCGCTGCGGCCCGGGCACCCGGCGTACATCATCTACACCTCGGGCTCCACCGGCCGGCCCAAGGGCGTCGTCGTGGCCCACACCGGGCTGCTGGCCATGGTCGACAGCCTCGTCGAGCGCTTCGGGCTCGACGCCGATACCCGTGTGCTCCAGTTCGCGTCCTTCAGCTTCGACGCCTCCGTCTGGGAGTTCATGCTGGCGCTGCTCACCGGCGGCACCCTGGTGATCGCCGACGAGGAGTGCCGCACCCCCGGCGCGCCGCTCGTCGACCTGATCAACCGGGCCCGGATCAACCTCGCCGGACTGCCGCCCGTCGTCGTCGGCGGCCTGCCCGAGGGCGCCAACCTGCCCGCCGACCTGCGCCTGGCCGTGGCCGGCGAGGCCGTCCCCGCCGAGATCGTCGAACGCTGGTCCGCCCACGTCCGGCTCTACAACGGCTACGGCCCCACCGAAGCCGTCGTCAGCTCCACCGTCAGCGGCCCCCTCACGGGCACCGGACGCCCGCCCATCGGGCGGCCCACCACCGCCCACCGCGTCTACGTCCTGGACCGGCACCTGGCACCCGCGCCCGTCGGCGTCGTCGGCGAGCTGTACGTCGGCGGCGGCCTCGCCCGCGGCTACCTCGCCCGCCCGGAGCTGACCGCCCAGCGGTTCGTGGCCGACCCGTTCGGGCCCGCCGGGGAGCGCATGTACCGCACCGGCGACCTGGTGCGCTGGCTGCCCGACGGCGAACTGGACTACGTCGGCCGCGCCGACGACCAGGTCCAGCTCCGCGGCTTCCGCATCGAGCTCGGCGAGATCACCTCCGCCCTGCTCGCCCAGACCGGCATCGACCAGGCCACCGTGATCGTCCGCGAGGACGAGGCCGGCGACCGCCGCCTGGTGGCGTACGTCGTGGCCGCCGACCCCGCCGCGCTCTCCGACTCCTCGCTCAGCGGCACCCTCCGCGAACGGCTCGCCCAGTCCCTGCCCGACTACATGGTGCCCTCGGCGGTCGTCGCCCTGGAGGCCATGCCGCTCACCCCGCAGGGCAAGCTCGACCGCAAGGCGCTGCCCGCGCCCGACATCGCCGGCGCGGCACGCGGCCGGGGCCCGCGCACCCCCGTCGAGGAGATCCTCTGCGGCCTGTTCGCCGACATCCTCTCCGTACCGCACGTCTCCATCGACGACGACTTCTTCGAGATCGGCGGGCACTCGCTGCTGGCGACCCGGCTGATCAGCCGGGCCCGCACCGCCCTCGGTGTCGAACTGCCGATCCGCGCCCTGTTCGAAGCGCGGACCGTCAGCGCCCTCGCCGCCGTCGTCGAGGCCGCCGGCCACGCCCGGCCGCCGCTGCTGCCCGCGCCGAAGGACACCGAACGCCCGCTGTCCTTCACCCAGCAGCGGCAGTGGTTCCTCAACCGCCGCCAGGAACGCGCCGACGGCACGTACAACACGCCGATGGCCTTCCGCCTGACGGGCCGGCTCGACGCCGCCGCCCTCCAGGCAGCCCTGACCGACGTGGCCGAGCGGCACGAGGTCCTGCGGACCGTCATCCCCGACAACGACGGCGTGCCGTCGCTGCGGGTGCTCGACGCGCGCACCGGCGGACCGGTGCTCAAGGCCCGCACGGTCACCGAGGAAGGGCTGGCCGGGGCGCTGGCCGCCGAGGCCGACCAGGGCTTCGACCTGACCGCCGAACCGCCGCTGCGGGTACGGCTGCTGTCCACCGGGCCCGACGAGTGCGTACTGCTGCTGGTCTTCCACCACATCGCGTTCGACGGCTGGTCGATCGTGCCGCTGCTCACCGACGTGTCCACCGCCTACCGGGCCCGCTGCGCCGGGCGCGCCCCGCAATGGGCGCCGCTGCCCGTGCAGTACGCCGACTTCGCGGTCTGGCAGCGCGAGCTGCTCGGCTCCGAGGACGACCCGGACAGTGTCGTGTCCGGACAGCTCGCCTTCTGGCGGGACGCCCTCGCGGGGCTGCCGGAGGAGCTGGCCCTGCCCACCGACTTCCCGCGCCCCGAGGTGCCCGGCTCGTCCGGTGACGTGGTGATGTTCGACCTGGAGCCCGAACTGCACGGCGCCCTGGTGGAGATCGCCCGGCAGACCGGGACGACTGAGTTCATCGTCTTCCAGGCGGCCCTCTCCGCGCTGCTGACCCGGCTCGGCGCCGGCACCGACATCCCGCTGGGCGTCTCGGTCGCCGGACGCACCGACGAAGCGCTCAACGACCTCGTCGGCATGTTCATCAACTCCCTGGTGCTGCGCGGCGACACCAGCGGCGACCCCACCTTCCGCGAGCTGCTCGACCGGCTCCGGGAGACCGACCTCGCGGCCTACTCCCACCAGGACGTGCCGTTCGACCAGGTCGTCGACGCGCTCAAGCCGGCCCGCTCGCTGTCCAGGCACCCGCTGTTCCAGGTGGTGCTGAGCGTGCAGAGCCACGGCGACCAGCCGCTGACCCTGCCCGGCCTCACGGTCAAGCCCGAGTACGTCGGCTCCGACCGGGCCAAGCTCGACCTGGTCATGGAACTGCTGCCGTGGCCCGGCGAGGGCGGCATGCGCGGCCTGTTCAACTTCAGTACCGACCTGTTCACCCGGGCGACCGCCGAGCGCATGGTGGCGCAGTTCCAGCAGGTGCTGCGCACGGTGGCGGCCGACCCCGACGTCCGGCTCAGCGGCCTGGAGCTGCTCACCGGCGACGAGCGGGAGCGGGTGCTGCGCACCTGGAACGACACCGCGCGGGAGCTGCCGCCGGTGACGCTGCCCGACCTGTTCGCCGAGCGGGCCGCCCGCACCCCGGACGCGCCTGCCGTCGGGACGGGCGCCCACGCCCTGACGTACGCCGATCTCGACGCCCGCTCCCACCGGCTGGCCCGCCACCTGATCGCGACGGGCGCCGGTCCCGAGCAGGTCGTCGCCGTCGCGGTGCCCCGGCCCGCCGACCGGGCGGTCGCCGTCCTGGCGGTGCTCAAGGCGGGCGCGGCGTACGTCCCGCTGGCGGCGGACGAGCCGGCCGGCCGGATCAAGGCCCTGTTCGCCGACACCCGCCCGGTGTGCGTCCTGACCACGGCTGGCCTCGCGGGCCGGCTCCGCAGCACCGGCGTGCCCACCGTGGTCCTCGACGGGCCCGAGGTGCGCGCCGGCTCGGCCGAGCCGGTGACCGACGCCGACCGCACGAGCCCGCTGCGGCCCGAGCACGCCGCCTACCTCATCCGCACCGAGGACGCGGCGGGCCGCCCGCGCGGCACCGTCGTGGAGCACCGGGCGGCCGCCGGCCACCTCGCCTGGGTCCTGGAGAACGGCGGTGCCGCGACGGCGAGCGGCCTGTTCGCCCCGCTGCTCGCCGGTACCGGCGTACCGGCCGGGGAGCCCCTGCCGCTGGACTGGGCGACGCCGCCGACGTTCACGCCCGCCCGGGGCGCCTGGAACACCCGGGTGTACGTCCTGGACGAGTGGCTCGCCCCCGTACCACCCGGCGTGACCGGCGAGTTGTACGTCGGCGGCTCGGGGCTGGCCCGTGGCTACGCGAGCCGCCCGGGCGCCACCGCCGAGCGGTTCGTGGCCGACCCGTTCGGCCCGGCGGGCTCACGGCTCCACCGGACCGGTGTGCGCGTGAAGTGGGACACGGAGGGGAACCTGCTGGCCCCCGACGCGGCCACCGCGCCGGCGCCCCTTCCGGACACATCCTCCGAGACGGCCGCGCGGGAACTCAGCCCGGCGGAGGAGGTGTTGTGCGGGATCGTGGCGGACGTGCTGGGTGTGGAGTCGTTCGGTGTCGAGGAGAACTTCTTCGAGGCGCCGGGGGCGAGCATGGACAGCATGAAGTCGCTGCGGCTGGTGAGTCTGGCGCGCAAGGCGGGGCTGGAGGTCAGCATCGCGGACGTCTTCGTCCACCAGACGGTCCGCGCCCTCGCGGCCACCCTCACGGTGGAGCGGCTGAGCCCGGCGGAGGAGGTGTTGTGCGGGATCGTGGCGGACGTGCTGGGTGTGGAGTCGTTCGGTGTCGAGGAGAACTTCTTCGAGGCGCCGGGGGCGAGCATGGACAGCATGAAGTCGCTGCGGCTGGTGAGTCTGGCGCGCAAGGCGGGGCTGGAGGTCAGCATCGCGGACGTCTTCGTCCACCAGACCGTCCGGGCCCTCGCGGCCACCCTGACGGCGAAGCCGACGGCAGCCCCGGCACCCGAGCCCGCCCCCGCCCCGGCGACCGCGCCCGCCGCCCGGCACAGCACTCGCATCATGGCGGACGCCATCGACGAGACCGACCGCCTCGACCACGCCGATCCGTTCGCCCCGGTGCTGTGCATCAAGCCGACCGGCAGCCGCCCGCCCGTCTTCTGCCTGCACAGCGGCGTCGGGTTCGCCCTGTCGTACCTGCCGCTCGCCCGCCACCTCGGCGAGGAGTACCCGCTGTACGGCATCCAGGCGCCCTGCGTCGTCGCCGACGCGCCGCTGCCCGGCAGCATCGAGGAGATCGCGGCCGACTACATCCGGATGATCAAGGAGGTGCGGCCCGAGGGCCCGTACCACCTGCTCGGCTGGTCCCTCGGCGGACTGCTCGCCTACGAGATCGCCGTCCAGCTCCGGCTGGCCGGGGACGAGGTCGGCCTGGTCGCCAACCTCGACTCCTACCCGCGCACCGGCGTCACCGACGAGCGGGACGAACAGAGCCTGCTCGCCTGGCTCCTGGAGGGCATCGGGCACCACCGGTCCGAGTTCGGCGACCGCGACCTCGTCGCCGGGGACGTCCTCGACGCGCTGCGGCGCGACAACAGCCCGATGGCACGCATGGGGGAGCAGCGCATGACCCGCATGGTGGACCTGATGATCCACCACCAGTCGCTCAACACCCGCTACCGGCCCCGCGACTTCGACGGCACGATGCAGCTCTTCCTCGCCGAGCTGTCGGCGTGGGGCGAGGCCGGCACCGGCCAGGTGGAGAAGGGCCCCGACAAGGACCGCCTCTGGAAGCCGTACTTCAGCGGTGACCTGCGCGTCCACCGGCTCGCCTGCACCCACGACGACATCCTCAACCCCGGCCCGCTCGCCGAACTGGGCCCGGTCGTCGCCGCCGAGCTGGACCGGTTCCACCAGGCGCGGGACGGACGTGACGGATCATGACGACGGCGACGTACAACGGGACCGGCCGCCCCGGCGCCCTGGGCGCCCTGCTCACCGAGGTCCTCGCGGTCACCGGCCGCCGGCTGCACCACCTGGGCCGTGCACCGGGACGTGTGGTCGGCGTGGCGCTCAGCCCGCTCGTGTCGATGGTGATGCTCGGCTACCTCTTCCGGGACGCCATCAGGCTCCCGGCGGGCGGGGAGTACGGCGAGTACGTCTTCGCCGGCGGCGCCGTCCAGGTCGCCCTGGCCTGCGTCGGGCCGACCGCGATCTCGGTCGCCATGGACTTCAAGGGCGGCCTGGTCGACCGGTTCCGGTCCCTGCCCATCAGCCGGTCCGCGGTGCTCTTCGGGCACACCCTCGCGGACCTGCTGGTGGGGCTCCTCGGACTGGCCGTCGTCACCGGCGCCGGGCTGCTGCTCGGCTGGCGGACGCGCACCGGCGTCCTGCCGACGCTCGCCGCGTTCGGGCTCATCGCGCTCTTCGTGTACGTGATGCTGTGGCTCGGCGTCCTGCTGGCGATGACCCTGCGCAGCGTGGAGACCATCAGCGTCGTCACCCCGTTCATCGTCGTGGTCCTGCCGTTCCTGTCCAACGCCTTCCTCGCCCCGCAGTCCATGCCCGCGCCGATCCGCCCCATCGCGGAGTGGAACCCGGTCAGCGCCGTCATCGCGGCCTGCCGCGACCTGTGGGGCAACCCGGCGACGTCGGGGGGCAGCTTCCCCGCCGAGCACCCGGTGGCCGTGGCCGCCGTGACGCTGGGCGCGCTGTTCGCCGTCTGCTCCGCCGTGAGCCTTCGCCGCTACCGCACCGCGGGCTCCTGAACCCGCCGCCTGGAGGAAAACCAGCCATGACCACGCAGCAGCCCGCGCCCGCGGGCGCGACCGGCACCACGCCGCCACCCCCGCTCGGCGCGTACGACCTCACCGACCCGCAGACGTTCCTCGACGTCGACCCGCACGCCCTGTGGCGCCGGTTCCGCACCGAGAGCCCCGTCCACTGGCACGCGACCGACACCCCGGTCCCCGGCTTCTGGGTCGTCTCCACGTACGCCGACGTCGTCACCATCTACCGGGACAACAAGCAGTTCACCTCCGAGCAGGGCAACGTCCTCGCGACCCTGCTCCAGGGCGGTGACTCCGCCTCCCGCAAGATGCTCGCCGTCACCGACGGGCCGCGCCACCGCGAGATCCGCAACCTGATGCTCAAGTCGTTCTCGCCCCGCGTCCTGGAACCCGTCGTCGCCGGCGTCCACCGCCGCACCCGCGAACTCGTCGCCCAGGCCCTGGAACGCGGCGAACTCGACTTCGTCACCGACGTCGCCGACCACATCCCGATCAACACCATCGGCGACCTCATGGACGTACCCGCCGCCGACCGGGAACGGCTCGTCGAGTGGAACACCCAGACCCTGTCCCGGCACAGCTCCGAGGACAGCATGCTGGACGAGGTGATGGCCCGGAACGAGATCCTGCTCTACTTCTCCGAACTGGCCGCCGAGCGCCGCCGCAACCCCGGCGACGACGTCATCAGCGCCCTCGCCACCGCCACCGTCGACGGCAAGCCGCTGTCGGAGGAGGAGATCGTCTTCAACTGCTACAGCCTCATCCTCGGCGGTGACGAGTCCAGCCGCATGTCCTCCATCGGCGGCCTCATCGCGTTCTCCGAGAACCCGGAGGAGTGGCGCAAGCTGAAGGACGGCGAGGTCGGCGTCGACAGCGCCACCGAGGAGGTGCTGCGCTGGACCACCCCCGCCATGCACTTCGGGCGCCGCGCCCTCGTCGACGTACCCGTCCGCGACCAGGTGATCCGCGCCGGGGACGTCGTCACCCTGTGGAACAGCTCGGCCAACTTCGACGAGGACGCCTTCGACGACCCGTACCGCTTCGACATCGGCCGCACGCCCAACAAGCACGTGGCGTTCGGACACGGGCCGCACTTCTGCCTCGGGGCCTTCCTCGGCCGGGTCCATGTGAACGCCATGGTCGACGCGCTGCGCACCATGGTCTCCGGCATCCGGCTCCAGGGCCCGCCGCAGCGCCTCTACTCCAACTTCGTGCACGGGTACAGCGGACTGCCCGTCGCCCTCACCGCCGAACCGGCGACGCCGGCCGCGGCGGGCGCGGCGGGGAAGGTGACGGGCTGACATGGGGGACGCCGGCATGCGGGAGGAGAGGCGGACGACGGGCGGCACCACCCTGGCCATCCTGCACATCGAGGGGCGCGTCGAGTCGTGGGACACCGGCACGCTGGGCGAGGTGCGCCACCGGGTGGAGGAGCTGCTGGCCGAGTGCGGCGCGGTGATGCTGCGCGGCCTTGGCGTGGCCGACGCCGACGAGTTCCACCGGGCCGTCACCGCCTTCGGCGACCCGCTGATCGACAGCTACCGGGGCGGGAACACCCCGCGCATGACGGTCTCCGACGGGGTGTTCACGTCGACCGAGTACCCGGCGCGCTTCGACATCTCGCTGCACAACGAACTGTCGTACGCCCACCGCTGGCCCAGCCGGCTGTTCTTCTGCTGCCTGGTGGCGCCGGAGACCGGCGGGGCCACCCCGGTCTGCGACGGTCACGCCCTGCTGGAGGACCTCGACCCGGGGGTCCGGGAGCGCTTCGAGTCGGGGGTCGTCTACCGGCAGCACCTGCACGGCGGGCTGGGGCTGGGCAAGTCCTGGCAGGACACCTTCGAGACCGACGACCGCGGCGTGGTCGAGGAGTTCCTGGACGCCTCGGAGGCGGAGTACCGGTGGACCGCCGAGGGCGGCCTGCGCGTCAGCCAGCACCGCCCGGGCGTCCGCACCAATCCGCTCACCGGCCGGGACGTCTGGTTCAACCAGGCCGACCAGTGGCACCCGTCGAACCTGCCCGGCGACGAGGGCGAGACGCTGCTGTCGCTGATCGACGACGTCGACGACCTGCCGCACTGGGTGACCTACGGCGACGGCACGCCCATCCCGGAGGAGGACCTCGCCGAGGTGCGCGCGGCCGCGCGGCGCAACAGGCTCGTCGAGCCGTGGCAGCGCGGCGACATCATGATCGTCGCCAATATGTCGGTGCTGCACGGGCGCGAGGCGTACACGGGACCGCGCAAGGTCGTCGTCTCGATGACCTGACTCGCGCGCGCCATACGTACGGAGGCCCGGTCACCGTGACCGGGCCTCCGTAGGTCTTTTACGACCGCAGCTCTCTTACGACCGCGACGCGAAGACCGAGTAACGGCCCGACTCCACCAGACCGTCGTCCGCGAGCGGGGCGACCGTGAACCCCCGGTCGCGCAGCTCGGCGCACAGCACGTCCAGCCGGCCCTCCGTGACCGTGCCCGGCTCGTCGTGCACCTCCAGCGCGATCCGGTGGATCAGCGGCCAGTGCGCCTCGTCCACCCCGCGCAGCACCTCGGCCTCGGCCCGCTGGACGTCCACCTTGAGCATGTCGACACGGTCCACGCCCTCCTCCGCGATCACGTCCGACAGCCGCCGGGTCGGGCACACGTACGGCACCTCACGGAACTGGTACGCCAGCATCTCGTCCAGCAGGCCGACGTCCTCGCCCAGTTCCGCGGCGGCCGGCTTGTCCAGCACCTGGCGCTTGATGAACTCCCGGTCCGCCTCGGTCGCCGCGTGCGAGGAGCGGGCCGACATCGTCGTGTAGCCGGGGTAGAAGGTGAAGTCCACCTCGCCGTCGGTGTCGGACAGCGCGCACCGGAAGAGCTTCGCCGGTACGCCGTACGCGGTCATGTTCCGCTCCAGCTTCTCGAAGACCGGCGGCAGCGGCTCGAAGGCGTGGATCGTGGCGTCCGGGCACACCGTGCGCACGAACAGCGAGTAGAGCCCGATGTTCGCCCCCACGTCGAAGACCACGGCGTCCGGCGGCAGGGTCATCCCGTCGGGGAGGTAGGCGCGGCGGACGAAGATCTCCTCGTAGAGGAACGCGGTCTCGTGTGCGTTGACGCCGGCGATCCGGCTCGGATCGATCCCCATGGCGCTCTCCTGACTGGTCGCGGACATACGGCGATTGCCAGCGTGCCGAAGCGTGCTGACGGCGGGCTGATGCCCGGTCGCCGCCGCCACCAGGGACTTTCGCCGGACCCTTAAGGAGGTGGTTGAGACCTGTCCGCCTCCCTAGTGTCGATCCTCAACCAACCTGTCGGAGAGACACGATGAGCGTTCTCGACGAGATCGTCGAAGGAGTGCGTGCCGATCTGGCGGTACGCCGGAACAAGGTGCCCGAGGCGGCACTGCGCGAGCGGGCGGCCGCCGCCGGGCCACCGGTGGACTGCGTCGCGCTGCTGCGCGCGGGGGAGGGGCCGTCGGTCATCGCCGAGGTGAAGCGGGCCAGCCCCTCCAAGGGCGCGCTCGCCGAGATCGCCGACCCGGCGGCCCTCGCGGCCGAGTACGCCGCCGGGGGCGCCGCCGCGATCAGCGTCCTGACGGAACAGCGCCGCTTCGGCGGTTCGCTGGACGACCTGGACGCGGTACGGGCACGGGTCTCCGTCCCGGTGCTGCGCAAGGACTTCATCGTCGGCGCCTACCAGCTCTGGGAGGCGCGGGCACACGGTGCCGACCTGGCGCTGCTGATCGTCGCGGCGCTGGACCAGCCCCGGCTGGCCGACCTCGTGGCGCTGGCCACGGAGATCGGTCTCACGCCGCTGGTGGAGGCGCACGACGAGGCGGAGGCGGAGCGGGCCGTCGCCGCCGGGGCCCGGGTGGTCGGCGTCAACGCACGCGACCTGCGCACCCTGGACGTCGACCGCGGGACGTTCGCCCGGGTGGCGCCGTACCTCCCGGACGACGTGGTCAAGGTCGCCGAGTCGGGGGTACGCGGCCCGGTCGACGTCGCCGGTTACGCGACCGCCGGCGCCGACGCGGTCCTGGTCGGCGAGGCCCTCGTCACGGGACCCGACCCCCGCGCCACGCTCGCCTCCTTCCTCACGGCCACCCGCCCGGCACTGCGGCCCTCCTCACCCACCGGCCGATAGCCGCCGAACGGCCCGAGGCGGGGCCGTGCAGGGTCGCCCCCGCAGAGCTTGGGGGAGGCGAAGGATGGGCTCCCGAGCCCGTGACCCAAGGCCGCCGGCCTCGAGGAGGTGAGCCCGGAGGGGCCACGCCGCCCGCACCCACGGCCCCGCGCCAACCACCCACCGCCCCGCGATCCGACTCCCCGGCCCTCACCCCCAGCCCTCACCTCCCCACCGCCTCCGACCGTTTCGTCGTGACGGCGGCCCACCGCTCCAGGACCGCCGCCGCCGCGCCCGAGTCGATGGATTCGGCGGCCCGTTCGACACCGGCCGCCAGCCGCTCCGTGACGGAGCCGACGCCCCGCCCGTCCGGCGGGGCCAGCGCCGCCAGGCCCGCCGCGGCGTTCAGCAGGACCGCGTCCCGGACCGGGCCGGGTGCGCCGGCGAGCACCTCCCGTGCGACCCGGGCGTTGTGGGCCCGGTCCCCGCCCCGGAGGGCGCCCGGGCGCGCGAGCGCGATGCCCAGGTCACGCGGGTCGAACACCTCCGTACGCACCGCCGAACCGCCCACCGACCAGACCGTGGAGGTCGTGGTGACCGTCAGCTCGTCCATCCCGTCGTCGCCCCGGAACACCAGCGCCGACACCCCGCGCCGCGCCAGCACGCCCGCCAGCAGGGGTGCCAGCCGCGCGTCCGCCACGCCCAGCGCGAGGGCGGCCGGGGACGCCGGGTTGACCAGCGGCCCCAGGGCGTTGAACACCGTGCGCACGCCCAGCTCCCGGCGCGGCCCGGCCGCGTGCCGCATGGCCGGGTGGAACTCCGGCGCGAAGCAGAACGTGATGCCCGTCTCCTCCGCCACCTCCGCGACATCGGCCGGCGGCAGGCTCAGCGCCACACCCAGCTCCTCCAGCACATCGGCCGATCCGCACGCCGACGACGCCGACCGGTTCCCGTGCTTCACCACCCGCGCCCCGGCCCCGGCCGCCACGACGGCCGACATCGTGGAGATGTTGACGCTGTGGGAACCGTCCCCGCCGGTCCCCACGATGTCGACCGCCGGCCCGGGCACGTCCAGCGGCACGGCATGCCGCCCCATGGCCCGCACCAGGCCCTCGATCTCCTCCACCGTCTCGCCCTTGGCGCGCAGCGCCACCATCAGCCCGGTCAGCCGCACCGGCCCGGCGGCGCCCGACATCACCTGGTCCATCGCCCAGTCCGTGTCGTCGGCGGACAGACTCCTGCGCTCCAGAAGCGCGTTCAGCAATTCCGGCCAGCTCGGGGAAACCTGCGGTTCGGCGGTCGGTTCGGCGGTCGCTTCGGCGGTCACTTCGGCGGTCACGGAATTCTCCTTGGACGGCACCTGAGGAAATTTCTCCGTCCAGTCTCCGAATGACGACGAGCGCCCACCAGACCACTGCCCGTTGAGATATACGGACCAATTCGAAGGGGGAAGGGCCCATGGCCCTGCACATGGCCGTCGAGGTCGTCAGGGATTCCGAGACGTCCCTGACCGCCCAGATCCAGAGCTTCATCAAGAGAGAGATTTCCGAGGGAATTCTCCACCCCGGCACCCGCCTGCCGTCCAGCCGCAGGCTCGCCCACGACCTGGACGTCTCCCGCAGCGTCGTCGTGGAGGCGTACGGCCAACTCGTCGCCGAGGGCTACCTGGAGGCCACCCAGGGCGCCGGCACCCGGGTCGTCGCCCACATCGACGCCGCGCCGCCCGTCGTACCGACCCTGCTGGACGAGGGGCACGTGCCCGCCGTCCGCTGGGACCTGCGCACCGGCGGCCGCAACCTGCCCGCCTTCCCACGCCGCGAGTGGCTCGGCTGCTACCAGCGCGTCCTCCAGTCGGCGGGCCCCGCCGACCACGACTACCCGCCGCTCGCCGGCGAGCCCGGCCTGCGCGTCGAACTCGCCCACTACCTGGGCCGGGTACGCGGCGTGCGCGCGGCCGCCGACCAGGTCATGGTCGTCGCCGGGTTCGCGCAGGCGCTGGGCCTGCTGTGCACCGTGCTGCGCCAGGACGGCGTCGACGCCATCGGCATCGAGGACCCGGGCCACCCCGGCCAGCGCCAGTTCGTCCAGGAGACCGGACTGCGCCCCGTGCCCGTCCCGGTCGACGAGGAGGGCATCGACGTCGACGCGCTCGCCGCGACCGGGGTGCGCGCGGTCCTGGTCACCCCCGCGCACCAGTTTCCCACCGGCGCCGCCCTCTCGGCGCGCCGCCGCGAGGCACTCGTCCGCTGGGCGCGGGACGTCGACGGGCTGGTCATCGAGGACGACTACGACGGCGGCCTCTGGTACGAGCGCGGCCCGCGCCCCCTCGCCCTCCAGCGCCTGGCCCCCGACCACGTCGTCTACGCGGGCACGGCCAGCAAGTCGCTCGCCCCCGGCCTCCGCCTGGGCTGGCTGGCCGCGCCCCCGGACCTGCTGGCCCGACTGCTGCGCGCCCGCGCCCGCCACGACCTCGGCACCGAGAGCCTCACCCAGCTCGCCTTCGCCGAACTGCTGCGCAGCGGACTGTTCGACCGCCACCTGCGCCGCCTCAACGCCCACTGCCGCGACCGCCGCGACACCCTTGAGGAGGCGGTACGCCGCTACCTGCCGGGCGCCTCGGTCATCGGCCGGGCGGCGGGCCTGCACGCCTACGTCACGCTGCCCCGCCACACCGACGAGGCGGCGCTCGTGGCCGCCGCGCTGCGCCGCTCGGTCGTGGTGCGCGGTGGCGCCGCCTTCCACGTACGCCCCCGGTGGGACGCGCCCGCCCTGGTGGTGGGGCACGCGCACCTGCCGCGCTCCGGCGTGGCGGAGGCCGTCCGGGCCATCAGCGAGGCGCGCCGCCTCCGGTGAGGGCCGTCGCCCCCGTACCACGGGCCATCGCCAGGAAGTTCTCCATCATCGTCAGCCCACCGGTCGTCATGATGCTCTCGGGGTGGAACTGCACGCCCTCGATGGGCAGCGTGCGGTGCCGCAGGCCCATCACATAGCCGTGGTCGACGGCGACGGCCGTGGTCACCAGGTCGTCCGGCAGCGGCTCGGCGACCACCAGCGAGTGGTACCGGGTGGCCTCCAGCGTATGGCCGAGCCCCGCGAACACCCCCGCCCCGTCGTGCCGCACCGTGCTGGTCCGCCCGTGCATCACCTGGTCCGCCACCTCGATCCGCCCGCCGTGGGCCAGCGCGATCGCCTGGTGGCCCAGGCACACCCCGAGCAGCGGCACCCGCCCGGCGAACCGGTGCACCAGCTCGACGTGGCCCGACTCGGCGGGGTGACCGGGCCCGGGCCCGAGGACCACGGCGTCCGGCCGGGAGGCGGCCAGTTCCTCCGGGGAGCGGGTCAGCGACCTCACCACCTCGGTCCGGGCGCCCAGCGTGCGCAGGTACTGGTCGATGATGTGCACGAAACTGTCGTACGCGTCGATCAGCAGAACCCTCGGTCCGAGAACCCTCGCCTCGCTCACGGCAGCAACTCCTCACCGGTCAGCGCCCAGTGGGCGGCCCCCATCTTCGCCAGCGTCTCCCGCCACTCCGCCTCCGGCTCCGACTGGGCCACCATGCCCGCCGAGCTCTGCGTGGAGTACGTCGTCCCGTCGTACTCGACCGTGCGGATGCACAGCGCGAACTCGCTCCAGCCGCGCACGTCGGCCAGCCCGACCGCGCCCGCGTAACTGCCGCGCCGCTCCCGCTCCAGGCCGTCGATGATCTCCATGGCGCGTACCTTCGGCGCGCCCGTCATCGTCCCCGCCGGGAACGTCGCGCGCACCGCCTGCCAGGTGTCGACGCCCTCCTCCAGCCTGCCCGAGACCGTCGAGACCAGGTGGAACACGTGCGAGTAGCTCTCCACCGCCATCAGCCGGTCCACCGGCTGGGTGCTGGGCCGGCTGACCCGTCCGATGTCGTTGCGGCACAGGTCGACCAGCATGATGTGCTCGGCCTGCTCCTTGGTGCTCTCGCGCATCTCCTTCACCCGCCGCTGGTTCTCCTCCTCGTCCGCGCCGCGCCGCGCGGTCCCCGCGATCGGGCGCATCACGATCTCGTCGCCCTCGATCCGGAAGAACAGCTCAGGGCTCGCGCCGATCAGCGTGTTGCCCGCCCGGGGCATCAGGTACATGTACGGGGAGGGGTTGCGGGCGCGCAGCCGCCGGTACACGTCGACGGGCGTCAGCGTCGTCGTCACGTCGATACGGTGGCCGATCTGGATCTGGTAGATGTCACCGACCCTGATGTGCTCCAGGCAGACATCGGCCCACTTCAGGAACGTCTCGCGGCTGACGCTGTCGCTCACCGACAGCGGGACGGGTGCCTCCGGAACGGCCGCCGGGCGCCCGCCGGCCCGCTCCCGGGCGGCCTCGCGGGCCATCGCCACGACCGCGTCCGTGTCCGTGCCGCCGGCCGTCCGCTCCGGGAACGCGGCGCTCTCGGCGCGCAGCAGCCGTACCTCACCCGTCGTCAGGTCGTACCAGACGGTGTCCCGGAACAGCGTGAGCGTGATGTCGGGCCCGTTCGGGGCCTTGGTGCGGGCGGGCAGCGTCTCCATGTGCCAGACCGACTCGTACGCGAACGAGGTCAGGAACCCGAAGGCGTACGACGTGGCGGGGACGTCCGTGCCGACGTCGAACAGCCCCTGTGCCCGCGCCAGCAGCTCCCACACCCCGCCGCCGTCACCCGGCAGCCGCAACCGGTGCGCCGGCCCTCCCGGCGCCGCCGGCTCCGGCCGCAGGCCCGCCTCCTCGGCGGCCGGCACGAGGGCGGCCACCACTCCGGGGGCGCCGTCGATCTCGACGTACCCGTCGAACACCCGGATCTCCGCCAGGCGCCCGAACCCGACGACGGCCCACCGGCGGTCGGGCTCGGCGCCGTCCGCGCTCTCGAAGAGGAAGACGTCCTCCTCCCCGCGCACGGCGAGCAGCCGCTCGTACACATCAAGGGAATCGTGGTGGGGCAATCCGGTCGCGGTGACCCGCACCGCGATCCGTTCCGCTATTCGCATGGTGAACTCCCGTCGACAGCACTGCGATCAGCAAAACAGCGGGTGCGGCGGCCGTGCCAGACCAATCAATTGCCGTTCATGCGGACCACTTGGCCAATCCCTTGACCCGGTACGCCGGGTGCACTGAGCTGATCCGTGTTTCCACTTGGCACGGGCAAGACGGCCACAGGTAACAGCGAAGGGAACCGAGGATGACGCATTCACCCACCGAATCCTGGCGGGAATTCCCCGCGGCCCAGCAGCCGCACTGGCCGGACCAGGCGGAATTGGGCGCCGTGACCCGGTGGCTGTCCGCCGCGCCCCCGCTGGTCTTCGCCGCCGAGTGCGACCTGCTGCGCCGCCGCATGGCCGCGGTGGCCCGTGGCGAGGCGGTCCTCCTCCAGGGCGGCGACTGCGCCGAGACCTTCGACCGGGTCACCGCCGACGCGATTCGCGGCAAGCTCCAGACCCTGCTCCAGATGGCCGTGGTGCTCACCCACGCCACCGCCCTGCCCGTCGTCAAGATCGGCCGGATGGCCGGCCAGTACGCCAAGCCCCGCTCGTCACCGGTCGAGAGAAGGGACGGCACCGAACTGCCCTCCTACCGGGGCGACGCCGTCAACGGCCTGGAGTTCACGGCCGGGGCGCGGCGCCCCGACCCGTGGCGCATGCGGCGCATGTACGAGAGCTCCGCCATGACCCTCAACCTCGTACGGGCCCTCACCACCGGCGGGTTCGCCGATCTCCGGCAGGTGCACGCCTGGAACCAGGGCTTCGTCGCGGACTCGCGGGCCGGTGAGCGCTACGAGCAGCTCGCGGACGAGATCGACCGCAGCCTCGCCTTCATGCAGGCGTGCGGCGTCGACACCGGTGAACTGGACACGGCCGAGTTCTTCGTCGGCCACGAGGGCCTGCTGCTCGACTACGAGTCGGCCCTCACCCGCACCGAGCCGGGCACCGACCGCACCTACGCCACCAGCGGCCACCTGCTGTGGATCGGCGAGCGGACCCGCGACCTCGACGGCGCCCACGTCGAGTACTTCTCCCGGGTGCACAACCCCATCGCCGTCAAGCTCGGCCCCACCACGACCCCCGACACCGTGCTCGGTCTCATCGACCGGCTCGACCCCCGGCGCGAACCCGGCCGGCTGACCTTCGTGGTCCGCGCGGGCGCCGACCGGGTCCGTGACGTGCTGCCCGACCTGATCGAGAAGGTCACCGCCGAGGGCGCCCTGGTCTGCTGGGTCAGCGACCCGATGCACGGCAACACCATCACGGCGCCCAGCGGCCACAAGACGCGCAGCTTCGACACGATCCTCGACGAGGTGCGCGGCTTCGTGGAGGTCCACCGGGAGCTGGGCACCCACCCCGGTGGTGTGCACGTCGAGCTCACCGGCGACGACGTCACCGAGTGCGTCGGAGGCGGCAACGCGGTGCTGGCCGAGAACCTGCACCACCGCTACGAGACGGCCTGCGACCCCCGCCTGAACCACACCCAGTCGCTCGACCTGGCCTTCCTGCTCGCCGAGATGTACCGGGACCGCCCCGGCGCGCTCAGCTCCCGGCCGGCGCCTCGTCGATGACCGTGAAGGGCGGCTCCCCGGCGAGGTAGAAGTGGTCGCCGGGGAACGTCCGGAACCGGAACGGCCCCCGCGTCTCCGACCGCCACGCCGCGACGTCGTCGGCCCCGACCCTGGGGTCGCGGTCCCCGACGAGCGCGGTGACGGGACACCGCAGCGGCGTGCTCCGGTCCGGCCCGTACGAGGCGAGCATGCGGAAGTCGGCGCCGATGTAGGGCATGACCAGCTCCACGAAGGCCGGGTTGCGCAGCAACTCCGCGTCGGTGCCGCCCAGTTCCACGAGCGTCCTCGCGATCGACTCGTCGTCCCAGGTGGTGGCCACGTCGGGGTCCGGCCGCAACAGGTGCGGCGCCCGGGCGCCCGAGGCGACGAAGTGCGCCACCTCGACCCCCGCCTCCTCCAGCGCCCCCACCACCTCGTACGCGACGATCGCGCCCATGCTGTGGCCGAAGAACACGGTGGGCCGGCCGTCCATCCACGGCAGCAGCGCCGCGGTGATGTCACCCGCCATCGCGGCGAGCTCCGTGGCGGGCGGCTCCGCGATGCGTTCGGCACGGCCCGGATAGCACACCGCGTGCACCTCGAACCCCGTGAGCGCCTTGCCCCAGCCCCGGAAGAAGTAGGGCGAGCCGCCGGCGTGGGGAAAACAGACCAGCCGCCGGTCCGCGAACGGCCGTGGCTCGACGCACTGTGTCCACATCTTCCTGCCCCCAAGGCCCCCGCGTTGTGTGTGTCGCCTCCACGATCCTGACCGGGACTGACACGCCGCTGACGCCGCCACCTCGGCCGGGCCCGCCGCGTTAAGCGTGTCGACCACCGAGCCGTGCGCCGACCGCTGGAGCCCCCGTGACCACGTGCAGCGTTCCCCTGAACCCCGTACCCGGGCCCCGTGGCCTGCCCCTGCTGGGCAACCTGCCGGAGTTCGGCAGGGACCCGCTGGCGTTCCTGACGAAGCTGCGGGATGAGTTCGGGGACGCCGTGCGCTGGTCGCTGGGGCCCCGGCAGAGCCTGTTCCTGTCCCACCCCGCGCACATCACCGAGCTGCTGGCCGCCCGTGAGCAGATGTACGACATCCTGGAGATCGGCTGGGCGTTCAAGCGGGTCGTCGGCCAGAGCGTGATCATGAGCAAGGGCGACGACTGGCGCCGCAAGCGCTCGCTGGTGCAGCCGACGGTCCGGCCGCGCCAGGTCAAGACCTACGCCACCACCATGGTCGACTGCGCCCGCCGGGCGGCCGACCGGTGGCGGGACGGCGACCGGATCGACGTACACCGCGAGATGGCGCTCATCACCCAACGGGTCGTGCTGCGCAGCCTGTTCGGCAACGACCTCGGTGACCGGACCGGGGCGCTGGCCGAGGCGATGAACGTGGCCGAGCACGTGATCGGCGCGGAGCTGCGGAGCATGACGCTGTTCATGCCCGGCTGGGTCACCACCCCGGCGCGGCGGCGGTTGCGGGCGGCGGTGGCCACGATCGACGGCGAGGTGCACCGGCTCATCCGGGCCCGGCTGCGGGGCCCCGCCGACGCGGAGGAGGACCGCGACGACCTGCTGAGCCGGCTGCTCGCCGCCCGCGACGAGGACGGCCGGCCCCTGTCGCCCCGGGAGGTGCGCGACGAGGCGGTCACCCTGTGGGCGGCCGGCCACGAGACGACGTCGACCGCCCTGACCTGGATGTGGCACCTGCTGTCGGCGTACCCCTCGGTCCGGGACCGGCTCGAAGCCGAACTCGACCGCGTCCTGGGCGGCCGCCCGCCCACCATCGACGACCACGACCGGCTCACCTGGACCCAGCAGGTCGTCAAGGAGAGCCTGCGGCTCTACCCGCCCGCCTGGCTCCTCGCCGGCGTCGCCCGCGACGGCGCCACCCTCGGCGGCACCCGCGTCCCGGCCCGGACCATCGTCTGGTGCAGCCAGTGGACCACCCACCGCGACCCGCGCTGGTTCCCCCACCCCGCGGCCTTCCGCCCCGAACGCTGGGACGCCGACGGCCCCGACGCCGTAACCGACCACGCCTGGTACCCCTTCGGCGGCGGCCAGCGCACCTGCCTCGGGGCCCGGTTCGCCCAGGTGGAAGCCGTCCTGCTGCTCGCCACGCTCGCGCAGCGCTTCCACCTGGACCTGCCGGCCACGGAGGTGACGCCCCGGGTCGGCCTGCTGCTCCAGCCGGCCACCCCGCTGGTCGCCACCCTCCGCGCCAGGCGGTGACCGTGACCTACAGGGTCTTCGGGATGTGCTGGGTGACGCAGTGGACCCCGCCGCCGCCCCAGCCGAGGACGCGGGCCGGGGCGCCCACGACCTCCCGGGTGGGGAACAGGGTGCGGAACTGGGCGAGCGCCAGGGAGTCCGCCGGTTCTCCGGACAGCGGCACGACGACGCTGCCGCTGGTCTCGTAGTAGTTGGTGTGGCTGAACGTCTCCACGAGCAGCCCGTTGAGACGGTAGTGGGGCTGGTGGTGCAGCTCCACGATCTCGAACCGGCGCCCGCGCGCGTCCGTGGCGTTGCGCAGCACCGCCTGGTTGGCCGCCATGCGGGCGTGGTTGGGGCTGGTGGGGTCGGGCTGGATGTGGAGGAGGACCTTCGCCGGGCCGAGGTAGGCGGCGACGAGATCGACGTGCCCGTTGGTGATGTCGTCGTTGTTCAGGCCGTACGGCAGCCAGACGACCTTGCTCGCCCCGTACGCCTCCAGCAGCGTGGCCTCGATCTGGGCGCGGCTCATGGACGGGTTGCGGTTGGGGTGGAGCAGGCACTCCTCGGTGGTGATGAGGGTGCCCTGCCCGTCCGTGATGACCGCCCCGCCCTCCAGCACCATGTCGACGGGCCGGCGCTCCACGCCCAGGTGGTCGCAGACCCCGACGGGCAGGAAGTCGTCCTTGTCGTACGGGTACTTCTCGCCCCAGCCGTTGAACCGGAAGTCGAGCCCGATCTTCTGCGTCTTCCCCGCGTCGACGGCGAAGACGGGGCCCGTGTCACGCGTCCAGCAGTCGTTGATCGGGTGCTCGATCACGGTGACCGTGCTGCCGCACCGGGCGCGGGCCGCGGCGGCGTGCCCCGGCTCGGCGACCATGAGGACGGACTCGAAGCGGGCGATCTGCCGGGCGATGCCCGCTATCTCGTCCTGGACGTCGCGCAGCAGCCCGCCCCAGCCGACGGCCGGGTCCCAGGGCCAGGCCATCACACAGCCGGAGTGCGCCTCCCACTCGGCGGGGGCGTGGAACACGGTGGTGACCTCCTTGGTCATCGCGCCCATGGCGCGGCCGGAGCCGATCAGGGCGGCCGCGGCGGCCGTCAGGGCGGCGCCGCCGAAGACCCTTCTGCTCAGGTGCGGTACGCGGGGCAGACTCATCTCGTATCTCCTTGCAGGGAAACGGTGGATGTGCACGTGCGAGGGGGTGGCGTCAGGAGGCGTCGGCCGCGAGCGCGGCGGGCTCGTCCGCGTCCGGCGCGGCGGGAGCGGCAGTTGACGGCCGGTCGTCGCGGATCTTGTCCTGCGGGCGGCGGACCACCAGGTAGACCAGCCCGGCGAGGATGATCACCGCCGTGCCCAGCAGCCCGGCCCACACCTGGTACCAGGGCGCGCCCGGCGGGGCGAGGATGGCGCGCGGCCAGCAGACGTTGACCACCTCGAAGCCGGTCCACAGCACGGCCAGCACGTTCAGGACCGTGCCCTTGCGCCCCTGCCGGATGTGCCCGGACGGCACCCAGGTGCCGCGCAGTCGGGCGACCAGGGCGGCCAGCGAGGTGAGGAAGAACGGCAGGAACGTCGCCGCCGTACCGAAGGCGATCAGGCTGCCGATGGCCGTCGCGTCGAGGCCGAGCAGCAGCGCCGTACCGCTGACCAGGGTGGACGCGACGAGCCCGCCGATCGGCGCCTGGCGCTTGTTGACCTTCCGCACCTGCCGGGAGAAGGGGAAGACGCCGTCCCGGGCCAGCGAGTACAGGCCGCGCGCCGCGCCGCCCTGCGACGCCATGGCGCAGGCGAGGAAGCCGACCAGGACGACGGCCACGAAGGGCTTGTCGGACCAGGAGCCGAAGGAGTGCACCACCGCCGTGGTCACCGGGTCGATGTCCTCGCCCAGGACGACCTTCTCGGGCGCGGGGTGGGAGAGGGCGACGGCCATGGCGTTGAGGATCACGACCGCGCCGACGCTGAGCAGCGCCCACCACATGGCGCGCGGCACCTGGCGGCCCGCGTCCTTGGTCTCCTCGGAGGTGGAGACACAGGCGTCGAAGCCGATGAAGGCCCAGCCGGCCACGGCGACGGCGGCGAGGAAGGCCAGCGGGGTGGAGCCGCCGGACAGGGCCTCGGCGCCCATGGTGTCGGTGAACAGGACGAAGTCGTGCTCCCGGAAGAACAGCAGCAGGGAGAAGCCGACCAGGACGGAGGCCACCGCCTCGGCGCCGATGCCCAGCGACACGATGAAGCTCAGGACCCTGATGCCGTACGCGTTGATCAGCATGCAGCCGAGCAGGATGCCCACGGCGACCGCCACCATCGCCCCGGGCGTGGGCGTGATCCCGAACAGGGCGAAGACCCAGGGCGCGGCGAGGTAGGCCACGGTGGTGTTGCCGAACATCACGGCGAACTGCCACACCCAGCCGCCCATCCACCCGAAGGCCGGCCCGAGCAGGCGGCGGCTCCACTGGTACGGGCCGCCCGCGAGCGGCCACTGGGACGCGAGCTCGGAGTAGACGTTCACCACCAGGCACTGGCCGAGCAGCACCACCGGCAGCGCCCAGATCCAGGCGGGGCCCGCGACGGTCGTGCCGACCATGGCCACCGCGTAGAGGGCCACCACGGGGGAGACCACGGCGAAGCCCATGGAGATGTTCCCCAGGATGCCGAGGCTGCGGCGCAGCTCCTGCCGGTAGCCGAGGTCGCCCAGGCGTGCGGCGTCGGCGTCGCTGTCATGCGGCTGGGGCGGGGAGGGCGTGGGCGTCATGGTCACCTCGTGCTGACTAAATCTAACGTTGTTAGGTATCGGGGTGCGGGGAACTTAACGCGCCACTGGCTGAATGTGAACCCCTTCGGCCCGGTAACCTGGCGGCGGAAAAGAGGGGGAGCACCGCGATGGGCCGACCGAGCCAGCCACTGCTGAGCCGCGAGAGCATCGCGCGCACCGCTCTCGAACTGCTCGAAGAGCTGGGCCCCCAGGCCCTGACGATGCGGGCCCTCGCCCGGCGCATGGGCGTGAGCGGGGCGTCGCTCTACCACCACGTGGCGTCCAAGGACGACCTGCTGGACGCCGCACTGGAGCGGATCAACGAGGAGATCGACCTCACCCCGCTCGACGACCCGCGCTGGCGCGAGGGCATCGCCGCGTACGCCCGCGGCTACCGCCGCGTGTACCTCCGCTACCCGCACATGATCGCCCTGGTGGCCCGGCGGCGCGTGGAGGCGGACAAGGCCCTGCGCGGTTACGACACGCTCATCGCCGCCCTGGTCCGGATCGGCTGCACGCCCGCCAGGGCGGCCGAGGTCGCCGCCGCCCTCGACTACCTGGTCCTCGGCTCGGCCCTGGAGACCTTCACCGCGGGCTTCACCCGCCCCCCGGACGGCTACCGCCCGGCGTACCCGTCCCTCGCCGACGCCCTCGACGGTGCCGGCGCCGACGCCTCGGGCCTGGCCGGCCTCGACGAGCGGGGCTTCGAGACGGGCCTCGCCCTCCTCCTCGACGGCCTCGCCGCCACCGTGGCGTGACCCGCTCCGGCCCGCCGGACGGGGCCGGCGGGCGTGCGGCGGACGTCAGGCACGCCGCCCGGGGCGGGGTGCCCGGGCCGGCAGCGGGCCTCCCGCGACCGCTTACCCTTGGACAATGACCAGCAGCAGCGACCGGAGCCTCGCAGTGGACGTTCAGGGACCAAAGAGCTACGAAATCCGCACCTACGGGTGCCAGATGAACGTTCACGACTCCGAGCGGCTCTCCGGCCTGCTGGAAGATGCCGGGTACGTCCGCGCTCCCGAGGGCTCCGACGGTGACGCCGACGTCGTCGTCTTCAACACCTGCGCGGTCCGCGAGAACGCCGACAACAAGCTGTACGGCAACCTCGGCCGGCTCGCCCCCAAGAAGTCGCAGCGGCCGGGCATGCAGATCGCCGTCGGCGGGTGCCTCGCCCAGAAGGACCGCGACACGATCGTGAAGAAGGCGCCGTGGGTCGACGTCGTCTTCGGCACGCACAACATCGGCAAACTGCCGGTGCTCCTGGAGCGCGCCCGCATCCAGGAGGAGGCACAGGTCGAGATCGCCGAGTCGCTGGAGGCCTTCCCCTCCACGCTGCCGACCCGGCGCGAGTCCGCCTACGCCGCGTGGGTGTCCATCTCCGTCGGCTGCAACAACACCTGCACCTTCTGCATCGTCCCGGCGCTGCGCGGCAAGGAGAAGGACCGCCGCCCCGGCGACATCCTCGCCGAGATCGAGGCGCTGGTCGCCGAGGGCGTCTCCGAGATCACCCTGCTCGGCCAGAACGTCAACGCGTACGGCTCCGACATCGGCGACCGCGAGGCCTTCAGCCAACTGCTGCGCGCCTGCGGGAAGATCGAGGGCCTGGAGCGCGTCCGCTTCACCTCGCCGCACCCGCGCGACTTCACGGACGACGTGATCGCCGCGATGGCCGAGACGCCCAACGTCATGCCGCAGCTCCACATGCCGCTCCAGTCCGGCTCGGACACTGTCCTGAAGGCGATGCGCCGCTCGTACCGCCAGGAGCGCTACCTCGGCATCATCGAGAAGGTGCGCGCCGCCATCCCGCACGCCGCGATCTCCACCGACATCATCGTGGGCTTCCCCGGTGAGACGGAGGAGGACTTCGAGCAGACCATGCACGTCGTGCGTGAGGCACGCTTCGCGCAGGCCTTCACCTTCCAGTACTCCAAGCGCCCCGGCACCCCGGCGGCGACCATGGACGGGCAGATCCCCAAGGAGGTCGTGCAGGACCGCTACATGCGCCTGGTCGCCCTCCAGGAGGAGATCTCCTGGGAGGAGAACAAGAAGCAGGTCGGCCGCACCCTGGAGGTCATGGTCGCGGAGGGCGAGGGCCGCAAGGACGGCGCCACCCACCGCCTCTCCGGCCGCGCGCCCGACAACCGCCTGGTCCACTTCACCAAGCCGGAGCAGGACGTGCGCCCGGGCGACGTGGTGACCGTCGAGATCACCTACGCGGCCCCGCACCACCTCCTCGCCGAGGGCCCCACCGCCCACGTACGCCGCACCCGCGCGGGCGACGCCTGGCAGAAGCGCAACGCCGCGGAGGCCGCCAAGCCCGCGGGCGTCCTGCTGGGCCTGCCCACCATCGGCGCCCCGGCTCCGCTCCCGCCGGTCACGGGCGGCTGCGCCCTCACCTGACCCGCCGCCGGCCGCACCGGCACTGACGGCCACTGACGGCCCGCGTGGTGGTGCAGCGGCTACGCTGCGGATCATGCTTGTCGCCGCCGCCGTCTGCCCCTGCCCGCCGCTCCTCGTGCCCGACCTCGCCTCCGGGGCCGCGCCCGAGCTCGATGCTGCGCGCACGGCGTGTGCGGACGCGCTCGCCGTGCTCGCCGCGTCGCGCCCGGACCGGCTGGTCGTGGTCGGGCCGGGCGCGGAAGAGGGGCTGGAGCGGTACCCGGCCGGGACGGTGGGGGACTTCAGGGGCTTCGGGGTCGACGTCCAGGTACGGCTCGGCACCGGCACCGCCGCCGGCGACCGGCCGCTGCCGGCCCCGCTCGCCGTGGGCGCCTGGCTCCTGGAGCGCGTGCGCTGGGCCGACGCCCCGGTCGAGGGCCTCGCCGTGAGCGAGCGGCTCGCGCCCGTGCGGTGCGCCGAGGCCGGCCGGGAGCTCGCCGCGCAGGCCGGGCGGGTCGCCCTCCTGGTGCTGGGGGACGGCAGCGCGTGCCGCAGCCTCAAGGCGCCGGGCTACCTCGACGACCGCGCCGCCGCCTTCGACGAACGGGCCGCCCGGGCGCTGGGCTCCGCCGACACCGGTGCCCTCGCGGCGCTGGACGAGCGCCTGGCCCACGAACTGAAGGTGGCCGGCCGGGCGCCCTGGCAGGTCCTCGCGGGCGCCGCCGAAGGCGCGGGCCTGGAGGGCCGGCTGCTCCACGAGGACGCCCCGTACGGAGTCGGCTACTTCGTGGCCGCCTGGTCCTAGGCCCTGTCCGCCCCGGGCGGACAGACCGACGGACAGACGGACGGCCGCGAAGCACGGCATGTGCTCCGCGGCCGTCCGTCGTGGTGCCGTGGCCGGCTGAACGAGGTCAGGAGGCCGGTGGGGCCGGCGGCGTGGGCGGCGTACCGCCTTCGTCCTTGTGGGCGATCCGGCCCAAGGCGTCCTTGGCCTTCCCCGTCCCCGATTCGATCTTGTCGCTGTACTTGCCCTTGGTCTTCTGGTCGACCATCCTGGCGGCCTTTTCCAGCCCCTGGTCGATCTTGCTCTCGTGCTGCTGCGCGAGGTCGGAGACCTTCTCCTTGGCAGGGGCGAGCTTGGCCTTCAACGAATCCAGGAAGCCCATGGGGCACCTTCCCTCGGAGTAACCGTCGTAAGGATCCTACTTGCGGGCGCTCTCGCCGGCCTCGTTGTCCGCCGCCTCCTCGGCCGACTGCTGCTTGGGAATCTCCACGCTCTCGGAGGCACCTTCGGCGGCCGCGGCCTCGTCCGGCTTCCCCGCGGCCTCGGCGGTGTCCGACGCCTCCGGCTCCGTGCCCTCCGACTCGGCCTCCGCAACGACGGCCGCCGCTGCCGCCTCCTCGGAAGAGGCCTCGGACTTCCTCCTACGAAACCGTGAAAACACGCCCATATCTACTCCAAAGCGTACTCGTGTGGGCGAAATTCCGCCTCGTCCGGAGCGTCCCATTGCGTCGCCCGGTGCAGCCGGTCCGTAAACCGGCGGTCGGAACCTCGCAACAGGCAACGACGCCGATGTCATGCCGTCACGTAACTCGTTCGGGGACGGGTCGGAAGGTTTGCGAGACTGGGACGGTGAGAAGCGCAGCTCCCGCCCCGCGGGTCATCGCCGTCGTCGGCCCCACGGCAGCCGGAAAGTCCGATCTGGGCGTCCACCTCGCCCAGGAGCTGGGCGGGGAAGTCGTCAACGCCGACTCCATGCAGCTCTACCGGGGGATGGACATCGGCACCGCCAAACTGACGCACGAGGAGCGCGGGGGCGTCCCCCACCACCTCCTGGACATCTGGGACGTCACCGAGGCGGCCAGCGTCGCCGAGTACCAGCGGCTGGCCCGTGCGGAGATCGACCGGCTGCTCGCCGCCGGCCGCACCCCGGTCCTCGTCGGCGGCTCCGGGCTGTACGTACGCGGCGCCATCGACGCCCTGGAGTTCCCCGGCACCGATCCCGCCGTCCGCGCCCGCCTCGAAGCCGAGCTGGAGGAGCGGGGCTCCGGCGTCCTGCACGCCCGCCTCGCCGCCGCCGACCCGGAGGCCGCGCGCGCCATCCTGTCCAGCAACGGCCGCCGGATCGTGCGGGCCCTGGAAGTGATCGAGATCACCGGCAGGCCCTTCACCGCGAACCTGCCGGGGCACGACTCGGTGTACGACACCGTCCAGATCGGCGTCGACGTCGCCCGCCCGGAGCTCGACGACCGGATCACCGCGCGCGTGGACCGGATGTGGGAGGCGGGGCTCGTCGACGAGGTCCGCGCCCTGGAGGCCCGCGGGCTGCGCGAGGGCCGCACCGCCTCCCGCGCCCTCGGCTACCAGCAGGTACTGGCCGCGCTCGCGGGGGAGTGCACCGAGGAGGAGGCGCGCGCCGAGACGGTACGCGCCACCAAGCGCTTCGCGCGCCGCCAGGACTCCTGGTTCCGCCGCGACCCGCGTGTCCACTGGCTGAGCGGCGCCGCCGCCGACCGCGCGGAACTTCCGCGTCAGGCGCTGGCGTTGGTCGAACGAGCGGTTACAGCCTGATCACGTGATGGCATCGGGACGCCCTGCCCGTCATTCCAACGGTCGGGGCCGTGCCATCATCGAGCATCGATCGACCAGTGGAACCCGAGTTGGGAGGGCGCGTGGCGATGGAGGCCGGCCCTCGCGACAGAGAACACCAGGAAGCACCGGACGAACCCCAGGTGGCCAGCAACGCACCGGGCCTGAGCCCGGACGGTCCCGACCTCAACGAGGACGGGACACCCGAGATCACCCCCGACGAGGTCGAGGTCGAACTGCGCCCGCAGCGCAAGCTGCGCATCTGGCAGCTCGCCCCCATCGTGGGCCTCGCCGTGATCGGTTCGCTGATGTTCGGCTTCCCCCTCGCCTTCGGCTCGGGCGACGGCGGCGCCGTCCTCGCCATGCTGGGCCTGCTGCTGTGCGGCTGCGCCGCCGGCTGGGGCATGATGGCCGCCCGCCGCGTCGGGTACACCTGGCCCGGCCTGCCCGCCCGGGGCTCCGGCGAGCGCCCCGACTGGCGCGTGATCGCCCTGTACGCCGTCGGCGTCGCCGTCCCGGTGGCCCTGGCGGTCTGGCGCGTGGCCCGGCTGCGCTGAGGCGCCCGGGGGCCGGTGGGCGGGCTGACCGGCCGGGTGTCGGACCCCACCCGTACGATTGACCCCGTGACCACCGATCCCGTGACCACCGAGCCCATCGCCTTCCTCAAGGGCCACGGCACCGAGAACGACTTCGTGATCGTGCCCGACCCGGACAATGCCATCGACCTGCCCGCCGGCGTCGTGGCCCGGGTCTGCGACCGCCGGGCCGGCCTCGGCGGCGACGGACTGCTGCACGTCGTCCGGTCCGCCGCCCACCCCGAGGCGCGGGACATGGCCGACGAGGCCGAGTGGTTCATGGACTACCGCAACGCCGACGGCTCGGTCGCCGAGATGTGCGGCAACGGCGTCCGGGTCTTCGCCCGGTACCTCCAGCACGCCGGGTATGTCACCGCCGGTGACATCGCCATCGCCACCCGTGGCGGCGTCAAGCCGGTCCACCTCGCCAAGAACGGGGACGTCACCGTCTCCATGGGCCGCGCCCGGCTCCCCGAGGACGGCGTCACCGTCACCGTCGGCGGCCGGAGCTGGCCCGCTCGGAACGTGAACATGGGCAACCCGCACGCGGTGGCCTTCGTCGAGGACCTCGCCCACGCCGGTGACCTGTTCACCGAGCCGCCGTACGAGCCGGCCGCGGTCTACCCCGACGGCGTCAACATCGAGTTCGTCGTCGACCGGGGCCCCCGCCACGTGGCGATGCGCGTCCACGAGCGCGGCGCCGCCGAGACCCGCTCCTGCGGCACGGGCGCGTGCGCGGTGGCCGTGGCGGCGGCCCGCCGGGACGGCGCCGACCCGGCCGAGACAGGCACCCCGGTCACGTACACCGTGGACGTCCTCGGGGGCACGCTCGTGATCACCGAGCACCCCGACGGCCGGATCGAGATGACCGGACCCGCCGTCATCGTCGCCGAAGGCCGTCTCGACCCGGCCTGGTTCGCCTCCGCGCTCTCCTGAAGCGGCCGAAAGGCGCTGAAAGAGGCCGAAAAGCGCTCGTCTGAGGCCCCTGCTGAACCTTTGCGCACCCTTCGCTCGAATGGGTGATCCCGTTCACGCTGAGCGAGAGCGGGTCAGCGCTACGTGGTGGGCTCGGTAGCATCAAGCACCGGCCCGGCGGGCATGCCTTGTCCCGCCCCACCGCCGGTCGACGCCGTCGGAGGTGCCCATGAGCGCAGAGGCCACCAACCTGAGTGCCGAGGCCACGAACCCCGCGCCCAGCCGTCGGCGCGGCCGCCCGAGGATCGACCTCCGGAGGCTCGGCCGCGCCGCACTGCTCGGCCCCGGCACCCGCGACAAGCTGCCCGACGCCATCAGCCACGTCGCCGAGGCCCACCGCGCCCACCACCCGGACGCCGACCTGACCGTCCTGCACCGGGCGTACCTGCTCGCCGAGTCCTCGCACCGGGGGCAGTTCCGCAAGAGCGGCGAGCCGTACATCACCCACCCGCTCGCCGTCACCCTGATCCTCGCCGAACTGGGCGCCGAGACCACCACCTTGACCGCCTCCCTCCTCCACGACACCGTCGAGGACACGGACGTGACCCTGGATCAGGTCAGGGAGGAGTTCGGCGAGGAGGTCTGCTACCTCGTCGACGGCGTCACCAAACTGGAGAAGGTCGACTACGGGGCCGCCGCCGAGCCCGAGACCTTCCGCAAGATGCTCGTCGCGACCGGCAACGACGTCCGCGTCATGTCCATCAAACTCGCCGACCGGCTGCACAACATGCGCACCCTCGGCGTGATGCGCCCCGAGAAACAGGCCCGCATCGCCAAGGTCACCCGCGACGTCCTCATCCCGCTCGCCGAGCGGCTCGGCGTACAGGCCCTCAAGACGGAGCTGGAGGACCTGGTGTTCGCCATCCTCCACCCCGCCGAGTACGAGAACACCCGCGCGCTCATCGCCGACAACGCCACCGCCGGGGACGCGCTCGCCGCCATCGCCGACGACGTCAGGACGGTGCTGAGGGAGGCCCGCATCCCGGCCGAAGTGCTCGTGCGGCCACGCCACTTCGTCTCCGTGCACCGCGTCCGGCTCAAGCGCGGCGAACTGCGCGGGACCGACTTCGGACGGCTGCTGGTCCTGGTGGGGGAGGACGCCGACTGCTACG
Organism: Streptomyces sp. NPDC049837; assembly: GCF_040674455.1. Classification (NCBI taxonomy): domain Bacteria; kingdom Bacillati; phylum Actinomycetota; class Actinomycetes; order Kitasatosporales; family Streptomycetaceae; genus Streptomyces; species Streptomyces sp. NPDC049837. The sequence goes on from NZ_JBFAMP010000007.1 coordinate 105,706, forward strand.
GAGTGCTCGGCGAGCTGCACACCTGCTTCACGCCGGTGATCTCCGAGTTCAAGGACTTCATCGCCGCCCCCAAGTTCAACCTGTACCAGTCGCTGCACACGGCCGTCGCCGCGCCCGACGGAGCCGTCGCCGAAGTGCTCATCCGTACGCACCAGATGCACAAGGTCGCCGAAGCGGGCGTCGTCGCCCTCGGCAACCCGTACGCCGCTCCCGCGGAAGGCGCTGACCACGCGGAGGACGGCGAGCGCACCGACCCCACCCGGCCCGGCTGGCTGTCCCGGCTGCTCGCCTGGCAGCAGGCCACGCCCGACCCCGACACCTTCTGGACCTCGCTCCGCGCCGACCTGGCCCAGGACGGCGAGATCACCGTCTTCCGCCCGGACGGCGGCACCCTCGCGCTGCCGGCCGGGGCGACCTGCGTGGACGCCGCGTACGCGCAGTACGGCGAGGCGGCGCACACCTGCGTCGGCGCCCGCGTCAACGGCCGTCTGGCGGCGCTGGGGACCGTCCTGAACGACGGCGACACCGTGCAGCTCCTGCTCGCGCGGGGGGAGGGGGCCGCGCCTCCGGGGCGCGCGAAGGGCCGCCCGGCGGGCCGCCCCACCGGGGCCCCGGGGGACCTCGCCCACCACGCCCCCGGCCCCGCCCCGGCCGCCGACGGCCCGGCCGGCGAGGGCGACGCCTCCGAGGACCGCGCCCACGGCGCCCCTGCGGCGGACGGCCCCGCGCGCGACGGCTCCGCCCAGGACGACCCCGCCGCCGGGCCCTCGCCCGACTGGCTGAAGCACGCCCGTACCCCGGCCGCACGGATCGCCATCACCGGCTGGCTCGCCGCGCACCCCGAGGGCGCGAAGGTCCCGGCGGCCGCCCCCCGCCCGCCGTCCACCACCCTGAACGCCGACCCCCCGGCCCGGGACACCGCAAGCGGGGCGAACGCCGTGGTGACCGACCTGCCGGACGCCCACGTGCGGCTGGCCCGCTGCTGCACGCCCGTCCCGCCCGACGCGGTCACCGGCTTTCCGGTACGCGGCGGAAACGTCACCGTCCACCGCGTCGGCTGCCCCGCCGTACGGCGCATGGAGGCGGCCGGGCGGGTGCCGGTCGAGGTGCGGTGGGGCGAGACGGCCGAGTGCCGGGTCACCCTGGTCGCCGAATCCTTCGGACGGCCCCGGCTGCTCGCCGACCTCACGGAGGCCATCGCCACGGCGGGCGCGGCGATCGTCTCGGCCACCGTCGAACCGCCCAGCGAGCAGCGCGTCCGGCACACGTACACGCTCCAGCTCGCCGACGCCGCCGAGCTGCCCGGCCTGATGCGCGCCATGCGCGACGTACCGGGGGTGTACGACGTGAGCCGCGCCCAGCAGCCGGCCACCACCACCGGCTGAGCCGCCCCCGGCCCGGGCGCGGGGCCGAGTCCCCCTCCGGGTCCGTCCGAGTACGTTCGTGGTGCGCCGGGCGCGCGCCGTCGCGGTCCCGGCGCTGCGCGCTGGTAGCGGTTGCTCCATGTCCCTCACATCGCGTGCACCCCGCACAGCCCGCACCGCGCGACGCCTCCGCGTGGCCCTGGTCGCGGCGGCCTCGGCCGGCCTCCTCGGCGCGGCGCTGCCCTCGCCCCAGCCCCTCGGCATCGGCGACCCGCTCTTCCCGCAGCTCGGCAACCCCGGGTACGACGTCCTCGCGTACGACATCGCCTTCACCTACCGGGGCGACAACGGCAAGCCGCTGGACGCGGTCACCAAGATCGACGCGCGGGCCACCGACCGGCTCGACCGCATCAACCTGGACTTCACGCACGGCACCGTGCGCACGGTCGAGGTCGACGGCCGGCCCGCCGAGTTCGCGATCAGCGGCGAAGACCTGGTCATCGAGCCGTCACAGGCGGTCGGGGCCGGCGAGCGGGTACACATCGCCGTCGCCCACACCAGCGACCCGGCCGGCCCCAGGAACGCGGGCGGCTGGGTCCGTACCGCCGACGGCCTGGCGATGGCCAACCAGGCCGACGCCGCCCACCGCGTCTTCCCCGGCAACGACCACCCCGCCGACAAGGCGTACTTCACCTTCCGCGTCACCGCTCCGAAGGGCCTGACGGTGGTGGCCAATGGCCGCAGGGTCGCCCGGGCGCTCGCCGGTGACACCCAGACCTGGCTGTACCGGGGGGACCGGCCCATGGCCACCGAGCTGGCCCAGGTGTCCATCGGCCGCTCCACCGTGCTCCACCGCACCGGCCCGAACGGCCTGCCCGTACGCGACGTCGTACCGGCCGCCGACGTCGAGCGGATGGAACCCTGGCTGAAGAAGACCCCCGCCCACCTGGAGTGGATGGAGCGCAAGGTCGGCCGCTACCCCTTCGAGACGTACGGCGTGCTCGTCGCCGACGCCGACACGGGCTTCGAGCTGGAGACCCAGACGCTCTCCCTCTTCGAGCGCTCGCTGTTCACCCGGAGCACCCTCCCGAAGTGGTTCGTCGAATCGATCATGGTGCACGAACTGGCCCACCACTGGTTCGGCAACAGCGTCTCGCCGCGCCGGTGGGCGGACCTGTGGCTCAACGAAGGACACGCCACCTGGTACGAGGCGCTGTACGCGGAGGAGACCGCCAAGCAGCCCCTGGAGCGGCGCATGCGCCAGGCGTACCTCGACTCCGACCGCTGGCGCGCCGCGGGCGGCCCGCCGGCCGCGCCCAGGCCGCCCGCTGCGGGCCAGAAGATCAGCCTGTTCCGGCCGGTCGTCTACGACGGCAGCGCCCTGGTCCTGTACGCGCTGCGGCAGGAGATCGGCGAGGACGCCTTCGAGCGGCTGGAGCGGCGCTGGGTGACGGAGTACGCGCACGGGACGGCGAGCACCGCCGACTTCGTACGCCTCGCCTCGGCGGAGGCGGGGCGGGACCTGACCGAGTTCATGCGGGGCTGGCTGTACGGCGAGCGCACCCCGAAGATGCCGGGCCACCCGGACTGGCGCAGCAAGGCACCGGCCAAGGGCGCCACCAAGGCACCGGCGGCCCCCGCCGCCAAGCGCTGACCGGGGCGCCCAGGGCCCGGAAAACCGGGGTGACGGGCCCGGCCGTACCATGCGACCATCAACGGGTCGGCGGCGCTGCCGGGCCCCTGGAATGCCGACGCCCCGCCCCGGGAATGATCCGGGGGAGTCACGCGTTGTGACTGATGAGCCGCTCGACCGGCGTGAGCCGGCCGGGCAATCCCACTACGTAAGGATCAAATGACCTCCTCTTCTTCCCCTTCCCAGGACGCGCAGAGCTTCGCGGACACGAACCGCACCGAGAGCCTTCGGGCCGATGCCCTGATGGAAGAGGACGTCGCCTGGAGCTACGAGATCGACGGAGAGCGGGACGGCGACCAGTTCGACCGCTCCGAGCGCGCGGCGCTGCGCCGCGTGGCGGGCCTCTCCACCGAGCTCGAGGACGTCACCGAGGTCGAGTACCGGCAGTTGCGCCTGGAGCGTGTGGTGCTGGTCGGCGTGTGGACCTCGGGGACCGTCGAGGACGCGGAGAACTCCCTCGCGGAGCTGGCGGCGCTCGCCGAGACGGCGGGTGCGCTGGTACTCGACGGAGTGATCCAGCGCCGCGACAAGCCGGACCCGGCCACCTACATCGGCTCGGGCAAGGCGTTCGAACTGCGCGACATCGTGCTCGAGACCGGGGCCGACACCGTCGTCTGCGACGGTGAGCTCAGCCCCGGCCAGTTGATCCACCTGGAGGACGTCGTCAAGGTCAAGGTGGTCGACCGGACCGCCCTGATCCTCGACATCTTCGCCCAGCACGCCAAGTCCCGAGAGGGCAAGGCGCAGGTCTCGCTGGCCCAGATGCAGTACATGCTGCCGAGGCTGCGAGGCTGGGGTCAGTCCCTGTCCCGTCAGATGGGTGGCGGTGGCTCCGGTTCCTCGGGCGGCGGTATGGCCACCCGTGGTCCCGGTGAGACCAAGATCGAGACGGACCGTCGGCGGATCCGCGAGAAGATGGCGAAGATGCGCCGGGAGATCGCGGAGATGAAGACCGGCCGCGAGATCAAGCGGCAGGAGCGGCGGCGCAACAAGGTGCCGTCGGTCGCGATCGCCGGTTACACCAACGCCGGCAAGTCGTCCCTGCTGAACCGGCTGACGGGCGCGGGCGTCCTCGTGGAGAACGCCCTGTTCGCCACCCTCGACCCGACCGTGCGCCGGGCCGAGACGCCGAGCGGCCGGCTGTACACGCTGGCGGACACCGTCGGCTTCGTACGGCACCTGCCGCACCACCTCGTCGAGGCGTTCCGCTCCACCATGGAGGAGGTCGGCGACTCCGACCTCATCCTGCACGTGGTGGACGGCGCGCACCCGGCGCCGGAGGAGCAGCTCGCCGCCGTGCGCGAGGTGATCCGCGACGTCGGCGCGGTGGACGTGCCCGAGATCGTGGTGATCAACAAGGCGGACGCCGCCGACCCGCTCGTCCTCCAGCGGCTGCTGCGCATCGAGCGGCACTCGATCGCGGTGTCGGCCCGTACCGGCGAGGGCATCGACGAGCTGCTCGCGCTCATCGACGCCGAGCTGCCGCGGCCGCGGGTCGAGGTCGAGGTGCTCCTGCCGTACACGCAGGGCGCGCTGGTGTCGCGTGCGCACGCCGAGGGCGAGGTGCTCTCCGAGGAGCACACGCCGGAGGGCACGCACCTCAAGGCGCGGGTGCACGAGGAGCTGGCCGCCGCGCTGGCGCCGTACGTGCCCGCGGCGCACTGACGGCCGTGCCGGCCAAAACGGCCTGAACGACCGAAGGCCCGCCCCCTCCTGGTGAGGGGGCGGGCCTTCGGCTTGTCCGGCCGCCTACTGGCCGGCGAACTTGTCACTCATCATCGTGTAGATCTGCTCCGCGCCCCGGTCGAGGCGCGGGCCGGCCAGCCAGCCGGCCGTGACCGGGCCGATGGAGGTGTTGGACACCAGGGCCAGCTTCTCGCCCGGCTTCTCGATGAACCAGCCGCCACCGGAGGAACCGCCGGTCATGGTGCAGCCGATGCGCCACATGGTCGGCGTCCCGGGCGTCAGGGTGAGGCGGCCGGGCCGGTCGACGCACTTGTGCATCAGCGCACCGTCGTACGGCGCGGCGGCCGGGTAGCCCCAGGCGCCCATCGCGGGGATGCCCGCGGCCTCGGGGGCGTTGAAGTCGATGTCGAGCGCGACGCCGACTGTTTCCTCCAGCGACTTGGTGCCGTTCTCGGGCTTCACGTGCATCACGGCGTAGTCGTACGGGGCGCCCTCACCGCCGGTGGGACCGCCCTGCGAGATCCACTCGCCGGAGGTCGCCACCCAGTCCGCCCAGTAGACGCCGTAGGGGGCCACCTCCTGCGGCGGGGCCTTCTCCAGCGCGGCCGGGGACTTGCCGAGGTCGTTGTACGCCGGGACGAAGGCGATGTTGCGGAACCAGCCGCCCGCCTTGCCGGCGTGCACGCAGTGGCCCGCGGTCCAGACGAGGTTGGACTTGCCCGGGTTCTTCGGGTCCTTGACGACGGTCGCTGAGCAGACCATCGAGCCCTCGGGGGCGTCGAAGAACACCTTGCCGACCGGGGCGGCGTTCTTGTGGTACGGCTTCTCCTCCGCCACGGCCTGGACCGGCCGCGGCTCGGGGTCGGTGGCGCCCTGGTCACCCGTGGCGGCACCGGCGGCCATCGTCTTCTGCGGGGACTTGGCGGACTGCATCCGCTCGGGCTTCCACAGCCCCTCGATCACCGGGTTGACGAAGTCCTTGGCCTCACGCAGCCACTTGTCCTTGTCCCAGTTCTTCCACTCGCCGTTCTTCCACTTCTCCGGGTCGACGCCGTGCTCCTTGAGCTTGTCGGCGAGATCGGCGGGAAGCTCGGCGCCGCCCTGGCCGCCGCCCTGCCCGTCGGCGGGCGTCGCCGCGGCGGGCTTGTCGGCCGCCTTGTCCTCCGTGGGGCCACAGGCGGTGGCCGTCAGCGTGAGCGCCGCGGCCAGGCCGGTGACGGCCAGGAGCGGACGTATGGATCGCATGAGAACGATTCCCCCTGTTAGTGCATGTGCCGTGCGAAATGCCATGAACCTGTCATGAACGTTGCATGCAAGCGGGCGGTCCTCCGGGACCGCCCGCGTGAGAATGCGCCACTACTTTATGCCGGTCGCGGCAGGGGCAGTTGCCGGCCACGGTGACCTGCACGGAGTCTCCACCGTACGAGGTCACCGTCCACCGGCGAGCGGGCCCGTCTCACCGGACTTGCCGGCCCTACCGGCCCTACCGGCCCTACCGGCCCGCGAACTTCTTGCTGACCGCTTCGTAGATGCCCTTCGCCCCGTCATCCAGGCGCGGGCCGGCGAGCCAGCCGGCCGTGACCGGGCCGATGGAGGTGTTGGACACCAGCGCCGGCTTGCCGTCCCGGCCCTGCGCGACCCAGCCGCCGCCGGAGGAACCGCCCGTCATCGTGCAGCCGATGCGGTACATCGTCGGCTGGGCCGCGTCGAGGGACAGCCGGCCCGGCTTGTCCGCGCACTGGAACATCTGCTGGCCGTCGAACGGCGGCGCCGCCGGGTAACCGGTCGCCTCCATCTTCGCGATCTCCGGCGCGGCCGGGGCGCCGAACTCGACCGGAAGCGCCGAACCGACCGTCTCCTCCAGCGACTTGCCGTTACCGCCCTTCTCCGGCGTCACGTGGATGACCGCGTAGTCGTACGGAGCGCCCTGGCCGCCCGTGGCGGCACCCTGGGAGATCCACTGCTCGGAGGTCTGCGCCCAGTCGGCCCACCACACGCCGTAGGGCGCCATGTCCTCGCGGGTGGCGTTCTCCAGCGCGGCCCCCGTCCTGCCGCTGTCGTTGTACGAGGGGACGAAGGCGATGTTGCGGTACCAGCCGCCCTCCTTGCCCGCGTGCACGCAGTGGCCCGCGGTCCACACGAGGTTGGACTTGCCGGGGTTCGCGGGGTCCTTCACCACGGTCGCCGAGCAGACCATCGAGCCCTCGGGCCCGTCGAAGAGGACCTTCCCGGCCTCCGGGACGCTGGAGTGGTACGGCGCCTTCACGGCCTGCGCCTCGACCGGCTCGGGCGTCGGGTCCGTCACGCCCTCGTCACCGCCGATGTCCCCGTCCTCGACCGGCCGTTCGGGCTCCTCCGCGTCCCGCATGCGGTCCGGGTCCCACAGGTCCTCGATGATCGGGTTGACGTAGTCCTTGGCCTCACGCAGCCACTTGTCCTTGTCCCAGTTCTTCCACTCGCCGTTCCGCCACTTGTCCAGGTCGATCCCGTGCTCCTTGAGCCGGTCCTTCAGGTCGTCCGGAATCGTGATCTTGCCGTCGGCCGTCTGGCTCGCGGAGGCGGTCGGCGCACCGCCCGCGTTGTCCTCCGTCGGGCCACAGGCGGTGGCCGTCAGCGCCAGCGCCGCGGCGACGGAGGCTGCGGCGAGCAGCGGACGAATGGGTCGCATGTCGTGATCCCCCTGGGACTACGTGTCAGAGCACATCTGCATGGCACATGTGAATGGCTGAACTTCAAGGCACCGGAGTGCGGCCCCCACTATGCCGGTGCCGATGGGGACGGCGTGCGGCAGGGCCACGGTTCCCCCGCCACAAGGATCTTCGCGGTGACCGTGATCCGGAACACATGTCGTCGTTGGTACGTACGGGGGACACAAGGTCGGCGCTCGACGCCGCCTCGCGGCGGACGAGTTACATACCGATGAGCGACACAACCGTTACCGGGAGGACCCGAAACCGTGGCCGTGACCCAATCAGCCCCGGTGGCACCGACGTCCGCGCACGAGGGAATCCTCCGGCGCCAGTCGCTGCGCGAATCGGCCGCCCGCACCTATGCGCGTTCCCTGCCCATCGTCCCCGTGCGGGCACGCGGGCTGACGATCGAAGGCGCCGACGGGCGACGCTACCTCGACTGCCTCTCCGGCGCCGGGACACTGGCCCTGGGACACAATCACCCGGTCGTCCTGGAGGCCATCAAGAAGGTCATCGACTCCGGCGCCCCGCTGCACGTCCTCGATCTGGCCACACCGGTCAAGGACGCTTTCACCACAGAGCTGTTCGCCACCCTGCCCCGCCAATTCGCCGACGACGCACGGATCCAGTTCTGCGGCCCGGCAGGAACGGACGCGGTCGAGGCGGCGCTCAAACTCGTGCGGAACGCGACCGGCCGCCGCGGCCTGCTCGCCTTCACCGGCGCGTACCACGGCATGACGGCCGGCGCCCTGGCCGCCTCCGGCGGCGCCACCGACGTACGGGTCACCCGCCTGCCCTTCCCGCAGGACTACCGCTGCCCCTTCGGCGTCGGAGGGGAACGCGGCGCCGACATCGCCGCCCGCTGGACCGAGAGCCTGCTCGACGACCCCAAGTCCGGCGTGCCCACCCCGGCCGGGATGATCCTCGAACCCGTCCAGGGCGAAGGCGGTGTGATCCCCGCACCCGACACCTGGCTGCGCCGGATGCGCCGGATCACCGCCGACCGCTCCATCCCGCTCATCGCCGACGAGGTGCAGACCGGCGTCGGCCGCACCGGAGCGTTCTGGGCGGTTGAGCACAGCGGCGTCGTCCCCGACGTGATGGTCATGTCCAAGGCCATCGGCGGCTCCCTCCCGCTGGCCGTCATCGTCTACCGGTCGGGGCTCGACGTCTGGCAGCCCGGCGCCCACGCGGGCACCTTCCGGGGCAACCAGCTCGCCATGGCGGCCGGCGCGGCCACCCTCGCCTTCGTACGCGAGAACCGCCTCGCCGAGCGGGCGGCGACCCTCGGCGGGCGCATGCTGGGACAGCTCCAGGGCCTGGCCGCCGCCGACCCCCGCATCGGCGACGTACGGGGCCGGGGCCTCATGATCGGCGTCGAACTCGTCGACCCCGACACCACCGCCGACGTCCCGCCCCCGGACCCCGGCCTCGCGGCGGCCGTCCAGCGCGCCTGCCTCCGGCGCGGCCTCATCGTCGAACTCGGCGGCCGGCACAACTCCGTCGTGCGCCTCCTGCCCCCGCTGACGCTCACCGACGAACAGGCGGTGGCCGTCCTCGACCGCTTCGCCGACGCCCTGGCCGCCGCCGAGCGCACGTCCTCCCATCCGAACGACCCAGGACCGTCCTGCTGAACCCGAACCTCCTCACCAGAAAGACCCCTCCGTGAACCCCACTCCCGTACCCCAAGCGCCCGGCGCCGACGGCCCTCCCCCCGCCCCCGGCGGCCCCCGCCCGGGCGAGTCGACGACAGTGCCGCGACAGCACTCGGGAGGGTACGAAGACCTGCCCGGCCGCCCCACAGCGGCCGGCACCCGCGATCACCCCGACCGGGCCGATCACCTCGACGACCCGGACCCGCACCACGCCGCCGACGCCGCGACCATCGAGAACCTCCTCCGCTGCTGGGTACGGGAGAAGAACCTCGCCCAGCCGGCCGGGCACACCCTGCGGATCCCCCTCGACGCCAGCGGAACCGCCCTCCTCGTCCCCGTCCACTACTGGTCGCCCACCGGCTGGCACCGCTTCGGCCCGCCCACCCTCGAAGGCGCCCCGCACACCGCCCCGCCCGCCGACGCGGTGACCGTCGCCGCCCTCATCGGCCGCGAATCCGGCCCCGCCGGTGACGCCCGAGGGCACCGGGGGCAGGGGGGCCACCGGGACCAGCAGGGCCACCACCGGGACGGCGCCGATCAGGGACACCGGGACGGCGCCGACCTGGTCGGCCGCGTCGCCGACTCCGTACGCCGCACCGCCGACTTCATCGCCCACCGGCGCAGGCACCCCGGCCCCACCGCCGACGCGGACCTCTTCCTCACCGCCGAGCAGTCCCTGCTGCTGGGCCACCCCCTCCACCCCACGGCCAAGAGCCGCGAAGGACTCTCCGACTCCGAAGCCAGGCTCTACTCACCCGAGTTGCACGGCTCCTTCCCGCTCCACTGGATGGCCGTCGACCGGTCCGTACTCGCCACCGACTCGGCCTGGACCGAACAGGGCCGCCCACGCACCGCCGAGTACCTGACCTCCCGCCTCGCCGGCGGCCTCACCCTCCCCGACAACACCGCGGCCCTGCCCCTGCACCCCTGGCAGGCCCGCGACCTGCTCCACCGCCCCGCCGTCACCGAACTCCTCTCCGCCGGCCTGCTCCACGACCTGGGCCCGCACGGCGACCCCTGGCACCCCACCTCCTCCGTCCGCACCGTCCACCGGCCCGGCGCCCCGGCCATGCTCAAGCTGTCCCTCGGCGTACGGATCACCAACTCCCGCCGCGAGAACCTCCGCAAGGAACTCCACCGGGGCGTCGAGGTGCACCGGCTGCTGCGCACCGGCCTCGCCAAGGAGTGGCAGGCCGTCCACCCCGGCTTCGACATCGTGCGCGACCCGGCGTGGCTGGCCGTCGACACCACGTCCGGCGAACCCGTCCCCGGGCTCGACGTCATGCTCCGCCACAACCCCTTCGGCCTCGGCGACGACGCCGTCTGCATCGCGAGCCTCACCGCGCCACGGCCATGGCCCGGCAGCGCCCGGATGCGGTCGCGCCTCGCCGTCACCGTCTCCGGGCTCGCCGCCCGCACCGGCCGGCCCACCGGAGCCGTCGCCGCCGAGTGGTTCCTGCGCTACCTCGACCAGGTCGTGCGCCCCGTGCTCTGGCTGGACGGCACGGCCGGCGTCGCCCTGGAGGCCCACCAGCAGAACACCCTGGTGATCCTCGACCCGGACGGCTGGCCGCGCGGCGGCCGCTACCGCGACAACCAGGGCTACTACTTCCGTGAGTCCCACCGCGCCGCGCTGGAAGGCCGGCTCCCCGGCATCGGCACCCACAGCGACACCTTCGTCTCCGACGACGTCACCGACGAACGCTTCGCCTACTACCTCGGCATCAACAACGTCCTCGGCCTGATCGGCGCCTTCGGCGCGCAGCGCCTCGCCGACGAACGGCTCCTCCTGGCCGCCTTCCGCCAGTTCCTCACCACCGCCGCCGGGCTCGGCTCACCCCTGCCGGCCCGCCTCCTGGAGAGCCCGACCCTGCGCTGCAAGGCCAACCTCCTGACCCGGCTCCACGGCCTGGACGAGCTCGTCGGCCCCGTCGACACCCAGTCCGTCTACGTCACCATCGCCAACCCCCTTCGTCGCTGACGGAACACCCCCACCCGAACCGCCGAGAGGACAGCGCCCCGTGCCTCCCACCGATGCGAGCTCCGACACCGGTCCCCGTTCCCACGCGCCGGCCGGCGTGGGCACGGAGGACACCCTGGAGCTACGGCTGCCGGACGAGCTGATCACGCTGTTCGGCACGGACGACCCGGCCACCGGCCCCCAGGCGCCGGCCGACGGCGCCGACGACCCGGCGGACCTGGCCGGCCTGGCCGACGACCTGCTCGACACCGTCGCCGGCTGGGGCCCCGCCGTCACCGCCCTCGGCCGGTTCCGGCTCGTCCCCGTACGCGTCGAACGGGACCTCACGCTGATCAGCCGGTGGATGAACGACCCCGCGGTCGCCGCGTTCTGGGAACTGGCCGGACCCGAATCCGTCACGGAGGCCCACCTGCGCGCGCAGCTCGACGGCGACGGGCGCAGCGTGCCGTGCCTGGGCGTGCTCGATGGCACGCCCATGAGCTATTTCGAGATCTACCGCGCCGACCTCGACCCGCTGGCCCGCCACTACCCGGCCCGCCCCCACGACACCGGAGTCCACCTGCTGATCGGGGGCGTCGCCCACCGCGGCCGGGGCGTCGGCACCACCCTGCTCAGAGCCGTCTCCGACCTCGTCCTCGACAACCGCCCCCACTGCGCCCGCGTCATCGCCGAGCCGGACATCCGCAACACCCCTTCCGTCTCGGCCTTCCTGAGCGCCGGTTTCCGCTTCTCCGCCGAACTCGACCTTCCGGACAAGCGAGCCGCCCTCATGGTCCGCGACCGCACCCTGCGACACCTGCTGTGAGCCCCCCACTGTGACCAGCCCGCTGCCGCGCATACACCGCTCGACCCGCATCGGTTCCACCCGGAGGAGGCCCTGTGCCGAAATCCCCTGCCACCCATGACTCCGCGGAGCCGCCCGCCCCGCCGAAAGCCGCCACCGCACAACCGGCTCCGGCCACTACGGCCACTCACGCCACTCCGGCCACCACGGCCGCACCGCCCGAACTGAACCCGCGGGCGTGGGCCCGGGCCTCCAGGCACCTGCTCGCGAAGATGCTGGGCGAATTCGCCTACGAAGCACTCATCGAGCCGGCCTCGCTGCCCACCGCGCCGGACGACACCTCCACCGCCCCCCGGCCCGGCCACGCCGCCGACCCGGCCGGGTCCCCGCACACACCGGCCGGCCGCCCGCACACACCGGCCGACCCCCAGGGCGCCCCGACCGGCCGGCCACCGGCCGACCCGTACGACCGGCCACCGGCCGACCCGTACAGACTGACGCTCGACGACGGCTCCGTACTCACCTTCGCAGCGCGCCGGACCGCCTACGGCAGTTGGCGGGTCGACCCGGACTCGATCACCCGCGACGGCCGCCCCTTCACCGACCCGCTGGACTTCCTGGTCCAGGCCCGCCACCTGCTCCGCCTGGACGGCGCCACGCTCGGCCACCTCCTCCGCGAGCTGACGATCACGCTCGCGGCCGACGCCCGGCTGGACCACACCGCCCTCCCGGCCGGCCGCCTCGCCGACCTGGGCTACGCCGAACTCGAAGGGCACCAGACCGGCCACCCGTGGATCGTCTTCAACAAGGGGCGCATCGGCTTCTCCGCCACCGACGCCGCGCGCTGGGCGCCCGAAGTACGCCGGGCCGCCCCGCTGCCCTGGATCGCGGTCAGCACCGCCCTCGCCGCCTACCGGGGCGTGCCCACGCTCGACACCGCCGCACACCTCTACGACCGTGAGCTGACCCCGGCCGTACGCAACACCTTCGCCGCCGCGCTCCGGACCCGGGGCCTCGACCCCGCGACGTACCTCTACCTCCCGGTGCACCCCTGGCAGTGGGACGAGGTGCTGCTGCCGCTCTACGCGCCCGCCATCGCCGAGGGAGCCATCGTGCCGCTCCCCACCGACGGCGACCTACGGCTGCCGCAGCAGTCCATCCGTACGTTCCTCAACGTCAGCCGGCCCGACCGGTTCAGCGTCAAGCTCCCGCTGTCCGTCCTCAACACCCTCGTCTGGCGCGGACTGCCCACCGAACGCACCCTCGCCGCCCCCGCCGTCACCTCGTGGGTCCACGCACTGCGTGACGGCGATCCGTTTCTGCGCGACGAATGCGGGGTGATCCTGCTCGGCGAGGTCGCCTCCGTCACCGTCGAGCACCCCCTGTACGACCACCTCCCCGAGGCCCCGTACCAGTACAAGGAGCTGCTGGGCGCGATCTGGCGCGAACCGCTGCGCCTCCCGCCCGGCGAACGCGGCCGCACCCTCGCCTCCCTCCTCCACACCGACCCGCACGGCCGCGCCTTCACCGCCGAACTGGTGACAAGATCGGGGCTCCGCCCCGAGATCTGGCTCCGCCACCTCTTCGCCGCACTGCTGCCGCCCCTGCTGCACTTCCTGTACCGCTACGGCACCGTCTTCTCCCCGCACGGCGAGAACGCCATCGTCGTCTTCAACGACCAGGACGTCCCCGTACGGCTGGCGATCAAGGACTTCGTCGACGACATCAACGTCAGCGCCCGTCCGCTGCCCGAGCACGACACGATGCCCGCGGAGGTGCGGGCCGTGCTCCTGACCGAGGAGCCCGGATTCCTGACCCAGTTCATCCACTCCGGGCTCTTCGTCGGAGTCTTCCGCTACCTGGCACCGCTGTGCGAGGAGCAACTGGGCGTACCGGAGGGGGAGTTCTGGTCACTCGTACGGGCAGAGATCCTGCGGCACCAGGCGCGCTTCCCGGACCTCAAGGAGCGTTACGAACTGTTCGACCTGCTCACGCCGCGTATCGAGCGGCTGTGTCTGAACCGCAACCGGCTGCACCTGGACGGCTACCGCGACCGTTCCGAACGGCCGCACGCCGCCATTCACGGCACCGTCCCCAATCCGCTCGCGTGACTCGTGTGATCCGATTGTCAGTGGCGCGCCATAGGGTGGACTGGCTATGACGAAGCCATCCCTCCCCGAGCTCCTCCACGCCGCCGTCGCCGCCGTCGGAGGCGTGGAACGGCCAGGCCAGGTCACCATGGCCGAGGCCGTCGCGCAGGCCATCGACGACGGCTCCCACCTCCTGGTCCAGGCCGGCACGGGCACCGGAAAGTCCCTGGGCTACCTGGTGCCCGCGCTGGCGCACGGGGACCGGGTCGTGGTCGCGACCGCGACGCTGGCCCTCCAGCGGCAGCTCGTCGAGCGCGACCTGCCCCGCACGGTGGACGCGCTCCACCCGCAGCTCCGGCGCCGCCCGGAGTTCGCGATGCTCAAGGGACGTTCCAACTACCTCTGCCTGCACCGCCTCCACGAGGGCGTCCCGCAGGACGAGGAGGAGGGGCTCTTCGACCCCTTCGAGGCGGCCGCGCCCACCAGCAAGCTCGGCCAGGACCTGCTGCGCCTGCGTGACTGGTCGGACGAGACCGAGACCGGCGACCGGGACGACCTGACACCCGGCGTGTCGGACCGCGCCTGGTCGCAGGTCTCCGTCACCTCCCGCGAGTGCCTGGGCGCCTCGAAGTGCGCGTACGGGGCGGAGTGCTTCGCCGAGGCCGCCCGGGAGCGCGCCAAGCTCGCCGACGTCGTGGTCACCAACCACGCCCTGCTCGCGATCGACGCGATCGAGGGCGCCCCGGTGCTCCCGCAGCACGAGGTCCTGATCGTCGACGAGGCCCATGAGCTGGTCTCCCGCGTCACCGGCGTCGCCACCGGCGAGCTCACGCCCGGGCAGGTCAACCGCGCGGTCCGCCGTGCGGCCAAGCTGGTCGACGAGAAGGTCGCCGACCAGCTCCAGACGGCGGCCGAGGGCTTCGAGCGGCTGATGGAGCTGGCGCTGCCCGGCCGCCTGGAGGAGATCCCCGAGGATCTGGCGTACGCGCTGATGGCGCTGCGTGACGCGGCGCGGGCGGTCATCTCGTCCCTCGGCTCGACGCGGGACAAGTCCGTCCAGGACGAGGACGCGGTCCGCAAGCAGGCCATGGCGTCCGTGGAGACCGTCCACGATGTCGCCGAGCGCATCACCCAGGGCTCCGAGTACGACGTCGTCTGGTACGAGCGGCACGACCGTTTCGGGGCGTCCCTGAGGGTGGCGCCGCTGTCCGTCTCCGGGCTGCTGCGCGAGAAGCTCTTCGCCGAGCGGTCGGTCGTCCTCACCTCCGCGACGCTCAAGCTCGGCGGCGACTTCAACGGGGTCGGCGCCTCGCTCGGCCTTCCCCCGGAGGGCACCGTCGGCACGGAGGACGAGGACGTGCCGGTGTGGAAGGGCATCGACGTCGGCTCGCCCTTCGACTACCCCAAGCAGGGAATCCTGTACGTCGCCAGGCACCTGGCCACCCCCGGCAGGGAGGGCAGCCGCGGCGACATGATGGACGAGCTCGCCGAGCTGGTCGAAGCCGCCGGCGGCCGCACGCTCGGCCTCTTCTCCTCCATGCGGGCCGCCCAGGCCGCGGCCGAGGAGCTCCGCGGCCGGCTCGACAAGCCGATCCTGCTCCAGGGCGAGGACACCCTGGGCGAGCTGATCAAGAACTTCGCGAACGACGCCGAGACCTGCCTGTTCGGCACGCTCTCGCTGTGGCAGGGCGTGGACGTCCCGGGGCCGAACTGCCAGCTCGTCGTCATGGACCGCATCCCGTTCCCCCGCCCCGACGATCCTCTGATGAGCGCCCGTCAGAAGGCCGTGGAGGAATCGGGCGGAAACGGCTTCATGGCGGTCGCGGCGACGCACGCCGCGCTGCTCATGGCCCAGGGCGCCGGCCGGCTGGTCCGCGCCACGGGCGACCGTGGGGTCGTGGCCGTCCTGGACCCCCGCCTGGCCAATGCCCGGTACGGTAGCTATCTCCGCGCCTCGCTGCCGGACTTCTGGTACACCACGGACCGCAACCAGGTGCGCCGCTCACTCGCCGCCATCGACGCCGCCGCCAAGGCCGCCACCGCCTAGGCCGCGCCCCGCGCCGGCGCCGCGCACGATGACCTGGGCGCGGGTCCGCGCGGTGGCCCTGTCGGCCCGCAGACCCGGGGCGCGGCCCTCGGCGTGCCCCGGCGCGGTCCCGAACCGCCGCACACCGCGCCCCCCACCGCGCACCCGGCGCCTGGTGGGCGAGGCACACACCCTGGCACCGGACCGGGGTGACCGGCACAGGCATGCCCCACAGCGGCGCGCACCCAGCGCCCCCGCACCGCCGCTCCCGCGCGCCCCCGCACCGCCGCCCCCGCGCGCGCCCGCACCGGGGCCTCGGGGCCGGCGCCCACCCCGGGCACCCGGTCCACGCATACGCAGGGCCCCGGGACCGGCGCAGGGGTCCCGGGGCCCGGTCGGAGCCGGCGTGGTGGTCACACCCGCCGCAGTACCGCGACCACCTTGCCGAGGATCGTCGCCTCGTCGCCCGGAATCGGCTGGTACGCCGCGTTGTGCGGGAGCAGCCAGACATGGCCGTCCTCGCGCTTGAAGCGCTTGACGGTGGCCTCGCCGTCCAGCATCGCCGCGACGATGTCGCCGTTCTCGGCGACCGGCTGGCGGCGCACGGTCACCCAGTCGCCGTCGCAGATGGCGGCCTCGATCATCGAATCGCCGACGACCTTCAGCACGAACAGCTCTCCGTCACCGACCAACTGGCGGGGGAGGGGGAACACGTCCTCGACCGACTCCTCGGCGAGGATGGGGCCACCGGCCGCGATACGGCCGACCAGCGGGACGTAGGACGCGGCGGGCTTGCCCGTGGTGTCGGTGGGCTGGGTGCTCGGCTGATCGGATCCGCGGACCTCATAGGCCCTGGGCCGGTGCGGGTCCCTGCGCAGGAACCCCTTGCGCTCCAGTGCCATCAATTGGTGGGCGACCGACGAGGTGCTGGACAGCCCCACCGCCTGGCCGATCTCCCGCATCGACGGCGGGTAACCGCGCCGCTGCACCGAGTCCCGGATGACTTCGATGACCCGCCGCTGCCGGTCCGTGAGCCCCGAGCTGTCCGCCCGGATGCCTGGAGGTCGCCCGGGCAGAGAGCGCGTGGGCTTGGGCCCCTCCGCGTTCGTGTTCGCTTCATTCATGGCATGCACCGGCTCGAGTCGGCTCTGGGAGCGGTCCTGGGCAGTGATGGTGGCACTGTCTGCGGTGGTGGTCACGTCGTCGGCCCCTCTCGAATGGTCTCCCTAGCTGGACAACGGTAGTTGCTTTCGAAAGGTTGCGCCAAACACACGTTCGAGTGAAAAATCGCAGATTGGCTTACATGTGCGTGTGACTAGGTGTATGTGCGATCGCTTGCCGGGTCCGGGCCTGTGCTGCGGTGGCGATTTCAGGCCATCACCGTAACGTCCGCCGCCGAAGCCGGGTAGGGCGGGGGCGGCCGCCGGGGCGTTGCCGACCGGACCGGCCGGTCGCCCGGACGAATCCGGAGCGTGACCGCCACGGCGAGCCGTGTGATCGGGCGGCCTCCGGCGCGTTCCGGCGTGTCTCCAGTCTGTCATCCCGGCCCCCGCGATCCGTGGCGCCGCGCCCCTCGCGTAGGCTCTGGGCCGGTCGCCGATGCCGCGGTGGCGCCGCGGCGATGCCCCCGCGCGCGACACGCGCCAGGAGCTGAAAAGACGGCCGGACCCCAGATCTAGTGGTTGGATTGCACCGGCCACCCACAAGTTGTGGTCCCGGGTCTTACGGGGGCGTGGCGATCGCCTATGCTTGTGGCTGCTTCGGGGGGCTCTGACGGGCCTTGACGAGGCTATTCAGTCGTGCTGTGAAGGAGGGTTGGGAGATGCACTGCCCCTTCTGCAGGCACCCCGACAGCCGTGTCGTCGACAGTCGCACCACCGACGACGGGACGGCCATCCGCCGCCGCCGCCAGTGCCCCGACTGCTCCCGCCGTTTCACCACGGTGGAGACCGCGTCACTCATGGTGATCAAGCGCAGCGGGGTCACCGAGCCCTTCAGTCGCACCAAGGTCATCTCCGGAGTGCGCAAGGCGTGCCAGGGGCGGCCGGTCACCGAGGACGCTCTCGCCCAGCTCGGCCAGCGGGTCGAGGAGGCGGTGCGCGCCACCGGCAGCGCGGAGCTGACCACTCACGACGTCGGACTCGCCATACTCGGCCCGTTGCGGGAACTCGACCTCGTCGCGTACCTGCGCTTCGCGTCCGTGTACCGGGCGTTCGACTCACTCGAAGACTTCGAGGCCGCCATCGCGGAGCTCCGCGATGGCCGGCCCCCCGCGGAGGACAGCGGGACCGGCGCGACGCCAGAGGTCCCGGTTCCCGCGGGCGCCGCCGACTGATCGTTCCGGTCCGGCGTACGACCGGCGATCGGCCGTTGAGCGGCACATGACGTGTCACGGGTGCTGTGCGTGGTGCCCGGGACAACAGACAGAAACCGTGCCTTGGGAAGATCTGGGCACTTCAGGGTGTTTTTGCCCGTATATGGGAGGCGGCATGACAGAGACGGCGAGCGGCCCGGCACGTGGGTCCCGTACCAAGGGGTCCAAGGTGAACAAGGGTCTGCGTATCGAGCGCATCCACACCACCCCCGGCGTGCATCCGTACGACGAGGTCGTGTGGGAGCGTCGTGACGTCGTCATGACCAACTGGCGCGACGGCTCGGTGAACTTCGAGCAGCGTGGCGTCGAGTTCCCCGACTTCTGGTCGGTGAACGCGGTCAACATCGTCACCAGCAAGTACTTCCGCGGGGCCGTCGGCACCCCGCAGCGCGAGACCGGCCTCAAGCAGTTGATCGACCGGATCGTGAAGACCTACCGGAAGGCCGGCGAGGAGTACAACTACTTCGCCTCGCCCGCCGACGCCGAGATCTTCGAGCACGAACTGGCCTACGCCCTCCTGCATCAGATCTTCAGCTTCAACTCGCCGGTGTGGTTCAACGTCGGCACGCCGCAGCCCCAGCAGGTCTCCGCCTGCTTCATCCTGTCCGTCGACGACTCCATGGAGTCGATCCTCGACTGGTACAAGGAAGAGGGCATGATCTTCAAGGGCGGCTCCGGTGCCGGCCTGAACCTCTCCCGCATCCGCTCCTCCAAGGAGCTGCTCTCCTCCGGCGGCAACGCCTCCGGTCCCGTCTCCTTCATGCGTGGCGCCGACGCCTCCGCCGGAACGATCAAGTCCGGTGGCGCCACCCGCCGTGCCGCCAAGATGGTCATCCTCGACGTCGACCACCCCGACATCGAGGACTTCATCGAGACCAAGGTCAAGGAGGAGGAGAAGATCCGCGCCCTGCGCGACGCGGGCTTCGACATGGACCTGGGCGGCGACGACATCACGTCCGTCCAGTACCAGAACGCCAACAACTCCGTCCGCGTGAACGACGAGTTCATGAAGGCCGTGGAGTCGGGCGGGAAGTTCGGCCTGCGTGCCCGGATGACCGGTGAGGTCATCGAGGAGGTCGACGCCAAGGCGCTCTTCCGCAAGATGGCCGAGGCCGCCTGGGCCTGCGCCGACCCGGGCATCCAGTACGACGACACGATCAACCACTGGCACACGTGCCCGGAGTCCGGCCGGATCAACGGCTCGAACCCGTGCAGCGAGTACATGCACCTGGACAACACCTCGTGCAACCTCGCCTCGCTGAACCTGATGAAGTTCCTCAAGGACGACGGCAAGGGCAACCAGTCGTTCGACTCCGAGCGCTTCGCCAAGGTCGTCGAGCTGGTCATCACCGCGATGGACATCTCCATCTGCTTCGCGGACTTCCCGACCCAGAAGATCGGCGAGAACACCCGCGCCTTCCGCCAGCTCGGCATCGGTTACGCCAACCTCGGCGCCCTGCTGATGGCGACGGGTCACGCGTACGACTCCGACGGCGGCCGTGCGCTCGCCGGTGCCATCACCTCCCTGATGACGGGCACCAGCTACAAGCGCTCCGCCGAGCTGGCCGCGGTCGTCGGCCCGTACGACGGCTACGCCCTCAACGCCGAGCCGCACAAGCGCGTCATGAGGCAGCACGCCGACGCCAACGCCAAGGCCGTCCGGATGGACGACTTGGACACCCCGATCTGGGCCGCCGCCACGGAGGCCTGGCAGGACGTGATCCGCCTCGGCGAGAAGAACGGCTTCCGCAACGCCCAGGCGTCCGTCATCGCCCCGACCGGCACCATCGGCCTGGCGATGTCCTGCGACACCACGGGCCTGGAGCCCGACCTCGCGCTGGTCAAGTTCAAGAAGCTGGTCGGCGGCGGCTCGATGCAGATCGTCAACGGCACCGTGCCGCAGGCGCTGCGCCGTCTCGGCTACCAGGAGGAGCAGATCGAGGCGATCGTCGCCCACATCGCCGAGCACGGCAATGTGATCGACGCGCCCGGCCTCAAGCAGGAGCACTACGAGGTCTTCGACTGCGCCATGGGCGAGCGTTCCATCTCCGCGATGGGCCACGTCCGGATGATGGCCGCCATCCAGCCCTGGATCTCCGGTGCCCTCTCCAAGACGGTCAACCTCCCCGAGACGGCCACCGTCGAGGACGTCGAGGAGGTCTACTTCGAGGCGTGGAAGATGGGCGTCAAGGCGCTCGCCATCTACCGCGACAACTGCAAGGTCGGCCAGCCCCTCTCCGCCAAGAAGAAGGAGCAGGAGAAGGCCGAGGTCACCGAGAAGGCCGAGGAGACGATCCGCGCGGCGGTCGAGAAGGTCGTCGAGTACCGTCCCGTCCGCAAGCGTCTCCCCAAGGGCCGTCCCGGCATCACCACCTCCTTCACGGTGGGCGGC
Source organism: Streptomyces sp. NPDC049837 (assembly GCF_040674455.1). NCBI lineage: Bacteria > Bacillati > Actinomycetota > Actinomycetes > Kitasatosporales > Streptomycetaceae > Streptomyces > Streptomyces sp. NPDC049837. The sequence continues at coordinate 126,441 of NZ_JBFAMP010000007.1, forward strand.
GCCGAGGGCTACATGACCGCCAACTCCTACCCGGACGACGGTCTCGGCGAGGTCTTCCTGAAGATGTCGAAGCAGGGCTCGACGCTCGCGGGCATGATGGACGCCTTCTCCATCGCGGTCTCCGTCGGCCTCCAGTACGGCGTGCCGCTGGAGACGTACGTCTCGAAGTTCACCAACATGCGCTTCGAGCCGGCCGGTATGACGGACGACCCGGACGTGCGGATGGCGCAGTCGATCGTCGACTACATCTTCCGCCGCCTGGCGCTGGACTTCCTGCCCTTCGAGACCCGCTCGGCGCTCGGCATCCACTCGGCCGAGGAGCGCCAGCGCCACCTGGAGACCGGTTCGTACGAGCCGGCCGACGACGAGGTGGACGTCGAGGGCCTGGCCCAGTCCGCCCCGCGCCAGCAGGAGGCCCCGAAGGCCGTGGCCGCCGCCCCGGCGAAGGCCGAGGTCCCGGCCCCGAAGCAGGCGCACACCTCGGCGGAGCTCGTCGAGATGCAGCTCGGCATCAGCGCGGACGCGCCGCTCTGCTTCTCATGCGGTACGAAGATGCAGCGGGCCGGTTCCTGCTACATCTGCGAGGGCTGCGGCTCGACCAGCGGTTGTAGCTGAGCCGACTGACTGACCAGGGCGGGAGAGCCGGAGGTTCGGGCTCTCCCGCCCACGTATGTCCGGGCTCAGGACCGTTCGGCGCCCATCAGTTCGGTGAAGGACTGCGGGTCCGCGTCGAAGCCGCGGATGGCGCGGCGCCAGCCCCATCCCCCCGTGTCGTCGCGGAGGAACTCCACGACGGTCACGGCCGTGGCGTCGCCGAGGCCGGCGAAGTCGTAGCTGTCCAGCTCCTTGTAGCCCTCCTTGATGAGGACCAGGGCGTTGGTGATGTCGGAGAACGTCGTCCGGCCGCCACCCTGCTGTATGGCCACGCCCACCACCACGCGCGCGTACTCCGGTGCCAGGCGGTTCAGCTCCAGCGTCATGGCCTCGTCGAAGCCGAACCCCTGCCCGGTGCTGCTCTCCCGCTGAAGGGTGATGGTCCCGTCCGGCGAACGGCTGCCGAAGTGCACCAGATACACCGGGGCACCATGGGGATCGTCGGCCCGGTAGACGGCGGCGATGATGTCGAGATCATGGTCGGGGACTCCCGCGGGGCTCGGATCCCACTTGAGTGTCACCTCGACCTTGCCGACCCCCTTGTTGGCACTGCTCACGGGATTCCCCTCTCTCGTACGGGCGGGGTCAACTGCCCGCGGCCCGAAGCTCCTTGCCCATGGTGTCACGCTCAGTGCGGGATCCGGCGCGGCGGACGCTGCCGGGGAACCTCGTCCCGGAAGGTCTCGATACGGCTGCTGACCTGACGGATCAGGTGCGTGTCCTCGATGCGGTCCAGGTACAGGCAGCGGCGGGCCACCCCCGCCAGCTCGAAGGCGAAATAGATCGACATCAGAGGGTTGATGAACAGTTCACTGCCACGCGTGCGTGAGGTGAACCGGACGTCCCCGAAGGAGCCCTGGACGGCGGCCGCGATGGAGCCGTTCACGATGCTCGGGAAGTCGGGCGTACGGCTCTGCGCGTGCGCGACGGCGTCCACGAAAAGAGCACCCTCGCGTGTCGTACGCGAGACGGAGAACGCCCCCAGATAGGCCCCGTCCCGCTCCAGGGCGGCGATGTTCTCCAGGACCAGGCCATGGCTGACACCGTGGTACGCGTCGACGCCGAAGCCGATCGAGGCGATGAGGCGTTCGGGCACGTCCAGGCCGGCGAGGGCGGCGACGCTGGTCAGGTCCTCCTCCGGGGTGCCCAGTCCGGATTCGTCGCCCCGCATGAGGATGTCGGTCCCGCCGTCGACCAGGACGACCGCGTCGATGTCGTAGTGCTCGATCAGCGCCTTGTACGCCGCGCGCAGCGGCTGGACGCCGACGCGGGCGAAGGCGTGGACGGTGCTGGGGTAGCCGTGCAGGGCGAGCCATTCGGCGAGGGTGCGCTCGGGGAAGTACGTCTGGTGCGGCGCCGATTCGGGGGTGACGACGGCGACGTCGGGCGCGAGCCAGGAGCCGAGGGGAAGGCCCTCGACGGCGCTGAAGGCCAGGTTGGCGAGATGGACCTCCTTGCCCTGGTGACGCAGTGACAGCGCCAGCGGCAGTCCCGCGTAGATGTCGAACCCGCCGCCGGCGCCCGCGACGAGGACGCGTTCGGCGGATTCGAGGCGGGCGAAGAGCGGATTGAGGTGCAGCGAGGTCATCCGGTCATTGTGCGGGGTGTTCGACCGCGGCCGGACGTGTGTGCCAGGGCCGGCAGCCGATGGGGGCGCAGTGCGCGAGACCGGGACCGGCGCCACGTCGGGCGCCGTACGATGGCGCGGTGCTGGTCAAGTGGATTCGCTGCACCGTGGTGGACCGTCGGGGGTTCGAGCGGGGGCAGCGGAAGTGGGCGGGGCTGCTGGGTGAGCCGGGATTCCGTGGGCAGGGCGGCGGTTGGAGCCGGAGCCGACCCGGTGTCGCGCACGTTTTCGCCTTCTGGGAGAGCCGGCCCTTCTACGACTCCTTCATGGCCCGTTCGCACGACCGACTGGCGGCCGCGCAGTCGGGCACGTACAAGGACATGCAGGTCAAGCTGTTCGATCACCGCTTCGACGTGAAGACCGGGTTCGAGCCGCGCTTCACCGACGCCGATGTCGTCCGCGTCGCGCACAGCAGGATCCACGCGGAACGGGTCGAGCACTACGCGCTGATGCAGGAGAAGGTCTGGAATCCGGCGATGGCCGGATCGCCGGGGATGCTGCGCGGGATGTTCGGGGAAGCGCCGGGCAACGAGTTCCTCGTCCTGTCCATGTGGCAGTCGGCGGCCGAACACGGCAAGTACCGCACGGAACGCGTGGAGCGGCTCGCGCTGCGTGCGCAGATCGAGGCGGATGTCGCGGCGCTGGCGGGTGACGTCGTGGACCTGGAGTCCGCCTGGACGGTGTGAGGGTGTCAGGCGGGGGGCCACGCGCGCGTGCCCGGTCCTGGCGTTCCGTGCCCCGTGCTCGCGGCGGCTGGTACGCCGGATGGAGCCCGGACCCCCGGCCGGCCGGGCCCCGCCGGAACGGCCGATCTAGGGTCGTGGCATGGCACGACCACGGCGCATCGTTCTCGTACGGCACGGCGAATCGGAGGGCAACGCCGATGACACCGTGTACGAACGCGAGCCCGACCACGCGCTGAGGCTCACCGAGCGGGGGCGGCGGCAGGCGGAGGAGACGGGCGAGCGGCTGCGGGCACTGTTCGGGGACGAGCGGGTGAGCGTCTACATCTCCCCGTACCGCCGCACCCACGAGACCTTCCAGGCCTTCCGGCTGGACCCCGCGCTCGTACGGGTAAGGGAGGAGCCACGGCTGCGCGAGCAGGACTGGGGGAACTGGCAGGACAGGGACGACGTCCGGCTCCAGAAGGCCTACCGGGACGCGTACGGGCACTTCTTCTACCGCTTCGCGCAGGGCGAGTCCGGGGCCGACGTGTACGACCGGGTCGGGGCGTTCCTGGAGAGCCTCCACCGCAGCTTCGAGGCGCCCGACCACCCGCCGAACGTCCTGCTGGTCACCCACGGCCTGACCATGCGGCTGTTCTGCATGCGCTGGTTCCACTGGACGGTCGCGGACTTCGAGTCGCTGTCCAACCCGCCCAACGGCGAAACCCGCATGCTGCTGCTCGGCGAGAACGGGCGGTACACACTGGACCGCCCTTTCGAGCGCTGGCGGACCCCCGAGTCGTACGGCACCACCGGATAGAGTGGCAGTGCGATGACCGCTGATTCCTCTTCCGACCGGCGCTTCGAACGCGCCCTGGCCAGCCTGCGCGGGCTGTCCGTGGGAGACGCCCTGGGCTCCCAGTTCTTCGTACCCGCCAACTATCCACTGCTCAAGCGGCGCGAGCTGCCGCCCGGCACCTGGCAGTGGACCGACGACACCGAGATGGCCTGCTCCGTGCTGGCCGTCCTCGCCGAGCACGGCCGTATCGACCAGGACGCGCTCGCCCGCTCGTTCGCCGAGCACCACGACTTCGACCGGGGCTACGGACCGGCCGTCAACCGGATGCTCCGGCTGATCCGGGAAGGCGGCGACTGGCGCGAACTGGCCGCCGGGCTGTTCAAGGGCCAGGGCTCCTGGGGCAACGGCGCCGCCATGCGCATCGCCCCGCTGGGCGCCTGGTACGCCGACGACCCCGAGCAGGCGACGCACCAGGCCGAGATCTCCTCGTACACCACCCACCAGCACCGGGAAGCCGTCGTGGGGTGCATGGCCGTCGCGGCCGCCGCCGCCCTCGCCGCCGATCCGGCGGGGCCGCCCAAACCGGAGGAGCTGCTCGACGGAGTCGTCGCGCTCGTGCCGCGCAGCGCGGTGGGCGCGGGGCTGCGCCGCGCCCGGGACATGCTCGACTACGGCGACGCGGCGACGGTCGCGGCGGTGCTCGGCAGCGGTCGGCGTACGAGCGCGCATGACACGGTGCCGTTCGCGCTCTGGTCGGCCGCCCGCGCCCTGGGCGACTTCGAGCGGGCCTTCTGGACCACCGCCCAGGTCGGCGGGGACGTCGACACGACGTGCGCCATCGCCGGGGGAGTGGTGGCCGCGACGGCGGCCGGTGCGCCGCCGGCCGAGTGGCTGGACCGTACCGAGGCGCTGCCCGACTGGGTGCCCGCCGGGCCGGCCGGCCGCTGACGTACGTGTCACGGTCCTGACACAGAGCGGGGGCCGAACGGGATCAGGCCCGGTTCCGGGCATACCCTTTCGGCCACGCCGCTGCCTTGATCATGACAGGCGCGCTGACCAGACACCGGGACCGTACGCAACTGCCGCTTCGACGTGTGCGGGCCCCGGTCGGGAGGGGGTCCCGTGCCAGACACGCCGTCCGAATCGCCATCACCATCACCATCACCATCGGCATCACCGGAGCCGTCGCCGCAGTCTCCGGAGCCGTCGCCGCAGTCTCCGGAGCCGGCACCGGAGCTGTCGTCGCCGGGGCCGCAGTCGTCACCGTCGTCGTCGGCGTCGCAGCCGTCACCCTCGTCGCCGCACGGCTCGGAGGGCTCGCCGACCGCCCAGGAGCCACAGGCTGCGCAGGGCCCACAGGCCGCGCAGGCCCCGCCGGTCCCGCAGGACTCACCGCCCCCGGGCTCACCGACCCCACCCTCCATGGACAAGGCGCCCATCGACGCCGGTGCCCGCGCCCGCGCGGGAGCGGTGCCCTGGGCGCCGGCCATGGCACAGCCCGGGCTGCGACCGCCCCCGCCGGTCGAGACCTGGCTGACGCGGATACGCCCGCACCCGCCCGCCCCGATACCGGCGGCCGCCCTCTGGTCGGCCCTGGCCACCGCCGTCCTCAGCGCGCTCCTGCTCGGCGACGGCCTCGGCCTGAACCTTCTGATCGTCGCCGTACCGGCCACCCTCACCGCCTACTTCGCCGCCGTGGCGGCCGGACGCCGCATCCGCCCCTGGACCGTGGTCTGGGGCGTGGGCGGCCTCGCCCTGCTGGTGGTGCCCGCACTGCGCGACGCGGGCTGGCCCACCTTCCTCGCCATCGTCTCCGCCGTGGGCCTCGCGTCGCTCGCCCTGCACGGCAGCCGCACCTGGCCCGGCATCCTGTTCAGCCCCTTCGGCCTGTTCGACTCGATCGGCCCGGGCCTGGTCTGGGCCTGGCGCGGACTGCGTGAGCGGGCGGGCGGCGCACAGGGCCGGGTGGCGCCGGTGCTGCGTACGATCGCGGTGGCCGCGGGCCTGCTCATCGTGTTCGGGGCGCTGTTCGCGGGCGCCGACGCCGCCTTCGCCGACCTGATCGGCTCGCTCGTGCCGGACGTGTCGGTCACCGACGGGCCCTGGCGCTTCGTGCTGTTCGCCCTGGGCCTGGTGGGTGCGCTCGCCGCCGCCCGCACGGCCGCCGCGCCACTGCGGTGGGACAGCCTCAAGGCCCGCCCCGGCCGGCCGCGGGCCCGCCTGGAATGGGCGCTTCCGCTCATCGTGCTCAACCTGCTCTTCGCCGCCTTCAACGCCGTCCAGCTCACCGTGCTCTTCGGCGGTTACGAGAAGGTGCTGAGCCAGACGGGCCTCACCTACGCCGAGTACGCACGCCAGGGCTTCTGGCAGCTCCTCTGGGCCACCCTGCTCACGCTCGTCGTCATCGGCCTGGCCCTCCGCTGGGCTCCCCGCGACGGCGCCCGCGACCGCACCCTGGTCCGGTCCGTCCTCGGCACGCTCTGCCTGCTCACCCTGGTGGTGGTGGCGTCCGCGCTGCGCCGGATGGACCTGTACGTCGATGCCTACGGCCTCACCCGGCTGAGGGTGTCGGTCGCCGCCATGGAACTCTGGCTCGGCCTCGTAATCGTCCTGATCATGGCGGCCGGCATCGTCGGCGCGCGCCGGCTGCGACTGCCGCGTGCCATCGCGGTGAGCGCGGCGGCCGGCGTCCTCGTCTTCGGGCTGGTGTCACCGGACGGGCTCATCGCGGAACGGAACGTCCAGCGCTACGAGAGGACCGGCAAGATCGACGTCGGCTATCTGGACGGCCTCTCCGCGGACGCCGTGCCCGCGCTCGACAGGCTTCCCGAGCCCCTGCGTTCGTGCGCGCTGAGGGACATCGCGAGCAGCCTGGAGGGCGACGAGACACCCTGGTACGCGGTCAGCCGGGGCGAGACCCGCGCCCGGGGCATCCTCGACGAGCGCGGTATCTCGGTCGAGGGCCACGCCTGCACACCGCAGCGCAACGACATCGGCGACGAGTTCGACGAGCACGACGAGTTCGACGAGTACGACTACTAGACGACCGGTCGAGTACGACTACTGGACGGCTGGCGCGGGCGCGTCCGATGAGCCGTTGAGCGCCTCCAGGTCGCTCTTGCGCCGAGTGTCGGGGTGGGTGCGCCCGCGACGTCGAAGCGGCCGGGATGGTGTTCCGACTCGTTGATGTACAGGGGCGTGAGGAGGGGCGATCAGCACATCGATGGGTACGTTGACGAAGAGGACCCAGCGCCAGCCGAGCCACTCGGTGAGCATCCCGCCGACCAGCAGCCCGATCGCGCCACCTCCCGCCGAGACGGCGGCGAACACCCCGAACGCCCGGTGCCGCTCGGGCCCTTCGGGGAACGTCGGGCTGACCATGGAAGGTGTCGCGGCCCGCGCCCGGACCGGCAAGGCCGCCGTCTACCGTCGCCGGCCCTCGAAGGAGGACCTGGTCGCCGACGCGCTCAAGGCCGGTCTGCCCACGTTCGACGAGGCGGCCGACCATGGCAGCGTCCGCGAGGACCTGTACCGGCTCTGCCTCCGGTTGCGCGACGCGATGTACTCCAAGCCCGGCTTCGCGCTCCGCTCCGTGATTCACGAATGCGACAGCGTGACGGCCGATCGGTTCCATGGGCTGATCCGCAAGGGAGTGATCGAGCTCTCCACTCGCCTCATCAAGGACGCCGTGCGCTGTGGAATCGAGCGCGGCGACGTCCGGGCCGACGCATCCGGCGACTTGGTCGTCGACGTGGTGCCCGCCCTCATGATGTACCGGTCCAAGATGTGCGGCAGCGAATGGACCGAGTCGATGTGGCGGAGATGATCGATCGGGTCATGATTCCGCTCCTGAGGCCTCCGGCCGGCTGAAGGAGTGGCGGGACTGCGCTCCGGATGCGGCGGGGCAGCGGCGGGGCAAGTCGGCGCCACCGCCGTCGCCGTCCGGGGGGCGGTCGTTGGCGCGGCCGGAGGCGCGGCGGGCCTCCGGGGGCCTGATCGCAATCCGGGTATCGCGGGCGGGGTCGGGCGGCGTAACCTGTCTGGCGCCATGCCGTACGAACCACCCACCCACACCGTCGAGCGCTCGATCAGAGCGACCACCGGCGCCAAGATCATCGCCGGAGTCGATGAGGTCGGACGCGGGGCGTGGGCCGGTCCCGTCACGGTCTGTGCCGCCGTCACCGGACTGCGCCGGCCACCCGCCGGACTGACCGATTCCAAGCTCATCAGTCCCAAACGCCGTGCCGAACTGGCCGAGGAACTGGAGAAGTGGGTCACCTCGCACGCCCTCGGGCATGCCTCTCCGGAGGAGATCGACGAGCTCGGGATGACCGCGGCACTGCGGCTGGCCGCCATCCGCGCCCTGGACGCCCTCCCGGTGCGCCCGGACGCGATCATCCTGGACGGCAAGCACGACTACCTGGGGCAACCCTGGCAGGTCCGTACGGTGATCAAGGGCGACCAGTCCTGTATCGCGGTCGCGGCCGCCTCGGTGATCGCCAAGGTGCGGCGGGACGCGATGATGGCCGAGCTGGCGGCGGAGTCCGCCCAGTACGCCCTCTTCGGGTTCGGGGACAACGCCGGTTACCCGTCGCCGGTGCACAAGGCGGCGCTCCGGGAGTGGGGCCCCACGCCGTACCACCGGCTGAGCTGGGCGTACCTCGACGCGCTGCCCCAGTGGCGGCACCTCAAGAAGGTCCGCGTCTCCGCGGAGGCGGCCGAACTGGAAAGCGGGGGCCAACTCGGCTTCGATTTCTGAACGCCTGGCAGCGCCCCGCCCAACAGCAGGCCGCATGAAAGCAACGCGTGTACGCGTCACCGGTACACGTCGCATGTATGCGCCACCCGCCGGTGCCACTCGCACCGGCGTTTGATAGACATCCAGTTATGCCTCTCATCCCCGAGGAGCCTCAGATTCACGAGAGTGCCCAGGGTCCCCGCGCCACTCCGGCCGCCGGCCGCCCCGCGCCGACCCCCCGACCCGTACCCGGTCCGCGTTCCGCGGCCTCGCCGCGTCCCGGCCGCCCGGGCCCCGGCCCGGCCCGGCCGACCCCTCCGGCGACGCCCCGCCAGCACAGCGGTGCGGCGCAGTCGCCGACGTCCCGGCCGGAGAATCGTTCCGTGCAGCGGTCCCCGTCGCGGACCCAACCGCAGATCCAGTTGATCCCCGCTCCCACGGACGGCGCCCTCGACGCCGCCGAAGACGCGGTCGACCTGCTGCTCGAAACCGGCCGCGCGCCGGGCGACATCCTCGTCCTGACCACCGGTGACCAGCACCCGTGGGCGACCCACGAGCTGTCCTTCGGCGACGCCGCCTACTGGGCCCAGCACGACGCCCGCGACGACGTGTTCTTCGCGGACGCGGCCGCCGTGGAGCGCGCCTCGGCCCGCCCCGTGGTGGTCGTCGCGGTCAACGGCGGTGGCGACGACGCGGCCGCCCGCGCCCTCCCGGCGGCGATGTCCCGGGCGAGCGCCCTGCTGATCGTGTGCGGCGACCCGCAGCGGATCAACTCCGTGCTCGGCGCGGGCGTCTGATCCGCCCCGCCCCCGGCGCCGCCTGGGCGCCGGGGCGCCGTGCCGGGCCTGGACGGCGGGCTGGGCGTGCGCGTGACGGCTGGGCATGGCGGTGTGCCGTGCGCCGGGACGTACCGCGCCGGTGCCGGGCCACGACCGCGGCGTGACCCCGCGGCCGCGGTGCCCGGCAGCCGCCGTGGCCCGCCCTGGCACCGGATCATGTCTCGGCCGTCGGTCTCGACAGCGGCCGTCAACAGGGACGTCGTCGGTGTCGCCGGTGCAGCGACGGCCGGCGCCCGCGTCAGCGGGCCGCCGTACGGCGCAGTGGCTCCGCCGCGCCGCTCGCGGTGCGCGGGGCCGGCAGGGGCTCGTCGGCCGAGGCGTCCGCCAGATCGCCGGGCGTCGAGCCCGAGTGCGGGCGACGGCCGCCGCGGCCCTCGCCCAGTACCTGCCAGCCGCTGCGGGTCAGCGTGATGTAGGCGCCGCAGCGCAGTCCGTGCAGCGTGCAGGCGTCCCGCAGGCCCCACATCCAGGCGCCGTCCTCCTCCGTCCACCGCTCGTCGCCGTCACGGCAGTAGAGCAGGACGGCGGTGCGTACCGGAGTCCGGCGCCGCAGGTCGTGCGGTATGACCCTGCGGAGGTGCGCGAGCAGGGCGTTGCGGAACTCCCAGCCGTCGGTGGGCACGGCGCGGCGCGCGAACGAGGCGCTGGCGGTCAGCCGCTCCTCGTGGTCGAGGACGGCGACGACAGCGGTGGCGGGCGTCGGCCGGTGGCGGGCGTGCAGGCCGCTGACGACCTCGCGCGGATTGCGCAGCAGCGGGATGCCGGCCGCAGCCCACTCGGCGGGTTCGAGCATCCGGGCCAGGCGGCTGGCGGAGTCGGCGGGCGTGCTGATCGAGGTGGCTGCGGACGAAGCGAATCCGAAGGTCACGGTCCTCCCTTCGCATACGCGCCCACAGAGCGGGCAGGGTCGAGTGAGGGACGCACCGGCACAGCCCTTCTGGACCGCGAACGGGCCGTGCGGGGAGCGGATTCCAATTCTTGCTGGCGGAACGGGCAAGCGGCAACGAGCAATTGGGGCTGCTGCCTGGAATGGGCTGGAATGGCACTCATATCCTTCCCAGTCGATTCCGGGATGACGCGTGGCGTCAGCCCTGAACGGCGAGGACCAGCGGAAACACCCCCTCTGCTCCGGCCCGGCGCAGCAGCCGTGCCGCCACCGCGAGTGTCCAGCCGCTGTCCGACAGGTCGTCAACCAGCAGCACCGGCCCACCGGCCGCGGCCAACTCCTCGGCCAGCGCGGGCGGAACGGTCAGCGCCCGGTGCAGCCCCAGCACCCGCTGGGCGCTGTTGGTCCGGGAGATCCGGGCGTCCGCCGCCTCCGGTACGTACTCGACGGAGCCGAGCAGCGGCATCCTGCCCACCTCGGCGATACGCCGGCCCAGCGAGCCCACCAGCAGCGGCCTGGTGCGCGAGGCGACCGTGACGACCCCGACCGGCCGGGGCGGGGCGTCCGCCGCCCCTGACGCCCAACCGCCCGGCCCCTTCGCCCAGTCGGCCAGCACGTGGACCACGGCGCTCACCACATCGTCCGGTACGGGCCCGTCGGCCGCCGAGGGCGCCAGCATCGGGCGGAGCCGGTTGCCCCAGCCGATGTCGGAGAGCCGTCCGAGCGCCCGCCCGGGGAAGGACTGCTCGCCGGCGGGGATACGGCCCTTGAGGTCGACCCCGGCCGCCGGCAGCCCGGTCGGCCACATCTTGCGCGGCTCGACCTCCACACCGGGGCGGCCCAGTTCGCCGCGCGCCGCGTCCAGCGCCGCCGCCGACACCTTGGTGTCGAACCGGGGCCCCGCGCAGTTGTCGCAGCGCCCGCACGGAGCGGCCTCCTCGTCGTCGAGCTGCCGCCGCAGGAACTCCATCCGGCAGCCGGTCGCCGACGCGTAGTCACGCATCGCCCGCTGCTCGGCCTCCCGCTGCCGCGCCACCCACGCGTACCGCTCGGAGTCGTACGACCAGGGCTGACCCGTGGCGGTCCAGCCGCCCTTCACCCGGCGTACCGCGCCGTCGACGTCCAGCACCTTGAGCATCGTCTCCAGGCGGGTGCGGCGCAGCTCGACCAGCGGCTCCAGGGCCGGCAGCGACAGCGGCCGGTCAGCGTGCGCCAGCACGTCGAGGGTCCGGCGCACCTGCTCCTCCGGCGGGAAGGCGACCGAGGCGAAGTACTGCCAGATCGCCTCGTCCTCCTTGCCGGGCAGCAGCAGCACCTCCGCGTGATCCACACCGCGCCCGGCCCGGCCCACCTGCTGGTAGTACGCGATGGGGGAGGACGGCGAACCGAGGTGCACGACGAAACCCAGGTCCGGCTTGTCGAACCCCATGCCGAGGGCCGACGTGGCCACCAGCGCCTTGACCCGGTTGGCCAGCAGGTCCTCCTCCGCCTGCTGCCGGTCCGCGTTCTCCGTGCGGCCCGTGTACGAGGCCACGGTGTGGCCGCACTGGCGGAGGTGGGCGGTCACCTCCTCGGCGGCCGCGACCGTGAGCGTGTAGATGATCCCCGAGCCGGGCAGCTCCCCGAGGTGGTCGGCCAGCCAGGCCAGGCGGTGTGCCGCGTCCGGCAACTGGAGCACCCCCAGGCTCAGGCTCTCCCGGTCCAGCGGGCCGCGCAGGACGAGCGCGTCGGTGCCCGCCCCGGTGCCGAGCTGCTCGGCGACGTCCGCCGTCACCCGCGCGTTGGCCGTCGCGGTCGTGGCCAGGACGGGAACGCCGGGCGGCAGCTCGGCGAGCATGGTGCGCAGCCGCCGGTAGTCGGGCCGGAAGTCGTGTCCCCAGTCGGAGATGCAGTGCGCCTCGTCGACCACCAGCAGCCCGGTGGCGGCGGCGAGCCGTGGCAGGACCTGATCCCGGAAGTCGGGGTTGTTGAGCCGTTCGGGACTGACGAGCAGCACGTCCACCGTGCCCGCGGACACCTCCTGCTGGATCGTCTCCCATTCCTCGGTGTTGGAGGAATTGATCGTCCGGGCGTGGATACCGGCCCGGGCCGCCGCCTCCACCTGATTGCGCATGAGTGCCAGCAACGGCGAGACGATCACGGTCGGGCCGCTTCCCCGCTCCCGCAGCAGTGAGGTCGCGACGAAGTACACGGCCGACTTGCCCCAGCCGGTGCGCTGCACGACGAGCGCCCGCCGCTTGTCGGCGACCAGCGCCTCGATCGCACGCCACTGGTCCTCCCGCAGCCGTGCGGCACCGCTGCCGTCCCCGACGAGCCGGGCGAGCACGGCATCGGCGGCTGCGCGAAGAGTGCTGGGTCCTGCGTTGCTCGTGTGCTCCATGCCCCCATGCAACAGCACGGGTCTGACAACTGGCGAACCAGCGGCCGAGCGGCGGCACGACGCGTCGCGCCGCGCGCGTATACCAGCCCGGCACCCGGTCGCGCGAGCGGACCGCCGGGCCTGTGGACAGCGACGTTCCTCGGTGACCCACGGTTATCCACAGGGGTCGACGGCCGACGTCGTTCGCGGGACCGTCGTGGCCATGAACAAGCATCACGACACCACCGGACCCACCGACGACCAGCAGCAGATCACCCTGCGCGGCCCGGCCGAACTGGCCGACGCGCTGCCGTACATGATGGGCTATCACCCCACCGACTCGATCGTGATGGTCGCGCTCCACGGCGACCGGGGCCGGTTCGGCGGCCGCCTCAGGCTCGGCATCCCGCGCTCGCCGCGGGAGTGGCCTCCTGTCGCCGAGCAGCTCGCCGAATGTCTCATCGAGGGATGCGAGCGGCGCGGCTCCCGGCCCGACGGCATCGTGGTGTTCCTGTGCCAGGACCCGGCCGAGGGCGAGACCGGCCGCCGCGTCATGGAGCGCCTCCGTCCGCTCGCCCAGCGCCTGCGCACCGCCTGCGGCACCCTCGACGTTCCGGTGTACGAAGCGCTCTGCATCTCCGACGGCCGCTTCTGGTCCTACTGCTGCCCCGACACCCGCTGCTGCCCGCCCGAGGGCAACCCCCTCGCCCTGCCGGGTACGTCGGTGATGGCGGCCGCCGCCGCGTACGCCGGCATCCAGGTACGCGGTTCGCTGCGGGACATGGAGGGGCGGCTGCGGCCGTGGCGGTACGAGAAGGCGGCGGCCGCCGAGCAGCTTCAGGCGCTCGACGCCACCGGCGCCGCGCTGGTGCCCAGAATCCTGGACCAGGACGGTCGTGACGCGGTGCGCGAGGAGACCGTCCGGCTGGCGGAACAGCTCGCGAAGCGCCTCGCGGACGGCCCGCGGATCATGGAGCCGGCGGCGGCCGACGCCCAGGACGACGCGCTGATCGGTCATGAAGAGGCGGCCGCGGTCATTCTCGGGCTTCAGGACCGGGAGACCAGGGACAGGGTGGCGGAGTGGATGGAGGGGGAGGAGGCGGCCCCGGCCCTGCGGCTCTGGCGGGCACTGTCCCGCCGCTGTGTGGGGGCCTACGTGGAGCACTCCGCCGCGCCGCTGACCCTCGCCGGCTGGGTCGCCTGGTCGACCGGTGACGAGCCCGCCGCCCGGGTGGCGCTGGGGCTCGCTCTGGAGGTCGACCCCGAGTACGTCTTCGCCAGACTCCTGCACCAGGCCTGCAACGAGGGCCTCGACCCCGAGTCGCTGCGCCGGTGCCTCCGCCAGGAGCGCGACGCGCGTGCCGCGGCCGAGGCACGGGCCGGTTCCGGTGCCCCGGCAGCACCCGGTGGGCGGTCCGGGTCCGGTGCACGGGCCGGGTCCGGTGCGGGTTCCCGGTCCCGTGCACGGGCGGCATCAGGCGCGCGCACGGCCGGCCGTCGTACGAGGCCCCGGCCGGTGCGGCTGCCGGCCGCCGGGAAGGGCGGCTCCGGCCCGCGTCCCGGGGCGGACGGCCCGCACGGGGCCGTGGCCCGTGCCCGTGGCCGGGTGGCCCGTCGCAGCGGAGGGCGCGGGAGCAGGAGCGGGCGATGACGGCCGTGACCGCGACCGGGGTGGCGCCGTTCCCCTCTGTGGCGGAGTCGCCCGACCCGTTCCGTCGTACCTCCAGCGACTGTCCGGAGCGCACAGAAGGCTCGGCACACCACCCATGGACCTCACTGTTCCGTCCCGGCACCCCAGCCCGCCGTTCCGCCAATCGTCCGCCGCCGGACTCGCACTCCCGGGTCCGGGGCGGCCGCCCGGTGAGCTGCCGCCCGTGCACGATGCCCTCATCTGCGTCGCCCTGCCCTCCTTCGCCGTCTCGGCGCAGCACGGGCAGCTCACCGGCCAGGGCCTCGAAGGCGTCTACCACTCGGGCCGCCGGGTCCTCTCCCGCTGCCACCTCCGCGTGGCCGGCCGGGAGCCGGTCACGGTGCAGGGCCGGATGCTCTCCGCCGACCGGGCCCGGTTCGTCGCGGTGGTGCGCACCGCCGCGGACCCCGGACCCGATCCCGGCATCGTGGTGGAACGGTCCAGGGACGCGGACGGCACCGAGCGGATCACCTTCCGCAGCTCGGTGGGCCGGGCTCTCCGGCTCCCCGTCGAGATCGCCCTGGGCACCGACCTCGCGGACCTCGGTGCCGTCGCGTCCGGCCGGCCCTGTCCCGAACCGCGCCCGACCGTCCACGGCTCGGGGCTGCGCTGGTCGGCGCCCGACGGCGGCTGTGCGACCGTCACCGTCAACCCGCCTCCCAAGGACACCCTCGCCTCCGCCGGCCTGCTGCGCTGGGAGCTGGAGCTCCGGCCCGGCGCTGCCCGCACCATCACCATCGACGTGCGCTCGGGCTCCGCGCGCACCGCGCGGCCGGCGGGCGGCCGGACGGGACGCCACGGTCTTCCCGACGCCCGCGCCGAGGGCGACGATCCGCGCGTGGAGAAGCTCCTCCGGGCGGGCCTTGGCGATCTGCGGGCCCTCCTGGTCCGCGATCCGGCCCACCCGGCCGACCTCCACCCCGCCGCGGGCGTGCCCTGGCGCTGCGGCCCCGCCCCGGCGGAGGCGCTGTGGGCCGCCCGCATGGCCCTGCCGCTCGGCACCCAGCTCGCCGCCACCACGCTGCGCACCCTCGCCCGCGCCCAGCTCACCGGCCCCGGCCCCGGTGCCGGACGCATCCCCGGGCCGCTCCGCGACAGCGGCCCGCACCTGCCGCCGAGCTGCACCGGCACCGAGGCGACCCTCGCCTTCCCGGTCGTCCTGGCCGAGGCCCGGCGCTGGGGCCTGCCCGAGCAGGACCTGGCACAACTGCTCCCGGCCGCCGAGCGGTGCCTGCACTGGCTGCGCGCCGCCGCCGGCGAGAGCGGCCTGCTGTGCGAGCCGGGGCCCGTCGGGCTCCAGCGTGCCGAGACGCAGGCCCACGCCCACCGGGCCGCCCTCCTCGGGGCCGACCTCCTGGAGGCCTGCGGCCGTCCCGGCGCGGACGAGTGGCGCGACTGGGCCCACGCCCTGCGCCACCGGTTCCGGGAGGAGTTCTGGCTCGACGACCGCACGGGCGGGCGCCCCGCCGCCGCGCGCACACCCGGGGGCCGGCCGCTGCCGCACCTGGGCGGCGGCGCCGCGCACCTCCTGGACACCGGACTCCTCGCTGGCGGCGGGTTCGCCGAGGGCCTGCTCGACAAGGTACAGACCGAGCAGTTGGCCCGGCTGCTCGGGAGCCCGGCCATGGACACCGGCTGGGGCCTGCGCGGCCTCGGGGCCAAGGAGCCCGGGCACAACCCCTTCGGCCACCGCTCCGGCGCGGTCCGGGTCCATGAGACGGCCGTCGCCGTCACCGGCCTGGCCGCGGCGGGGTACGACAAGGAGGCGACCTCCCTGCTGCGCGGCCTGCTCGACGCGGCCGAGGCCTTCGCGTACCGGCTGCCCGAGATGTACGCGGGCGACCAGCGCGCGACCGACAGCCACCCCGTGCCGCACCCCGCCGCGTGCCGCCCGGCCGCCATCGCCTCGGCCGCCGGCGTCCACCTGCTCACCACCGTGGCCGGGATCCGCCCCGACGTACCGGCGGGCACGGTCTCCCTGCACCCCATGCGCGGTGCCCCTCTGGGCGCGCTCCGGCTGTCCGGGCTGTGCGTCGCGGGTGAGCCGTTCGCGGTACGGGTCAGCAGGCTGGGGCTGGGCATGGTCGAGGAGGCCGCCCCCGGACTTCAGCTCGGGGTGTGACCCGGTGCGCGTCCGATCGGATCACGAAGGCGCGCAGGCCGTCATCGGGGAGGAACAGGCCGTCATGGGGGAGGAAGAAGTGACTGCCGGGAACGCCGGGGGACGTGTTTATCGTCAGGAAGACGACTATGATCGCCACATGTCGCCCTACGACCCGTCGGCCTTTCCGCCCTTCGCCGTGACTGTCGACCTGGTGGTGCTCACGGTTCGCCGCCATGCGCTGTGCGCACTGGTCGTACGGCGCGGAGAGCCGCCGTTCCAGGGACGCTGGGCCCTGCCGGGCGGGTTCGTGCGGCCCGACGAGGACCTGGGCGCCGCCGCGGCACGCGAGCTGGGCGAGGAGACGGGCCTGTGCGCGCACGACCCGGGCACCCCGCTCCCCGAAGCCGGCAATGGCGCCCACCTCGAACAGCTCGCCACGTACGGAGATCCCAAGCGGGACCCCCGTATGCGCGTCGTCAGCGTCGCCTACCTGGTGCTCGCGCCCGACCTGCCCGCACCCCGGGCGGGCGGCGACGCCAACAGCGCCCGCTGGGCGCCCGTGGACGAGCTGCTCGACCAGGAGGGCGGTTTCGGCCGGGAGGGCGAGCAGCCGGCGCCGCTCGCCTTCGACCACGCGCGGATCCTGGCCGACGGAGTGGAGCGCGCCCGCTCCAAGATCGAGTACTCGTCGCTGGCGACGGCCTTCTGCCCGCCCGAGTTCACGGTCGGCGAGCTGCGCCGGGTCTACGAGGCGGTGTGGGGAGTCGCCCTCGACCCGCGCAACTTCCACCGCAAAGTGACCGGTACGCCGGGATTCCTGGTGCCGTCCGGCGGCACGACGACCCGTCAGGGAGGCCGTCCCGCCCAGCTCTTCAGGGCCGGAGGCGCGACCCTGCTCAACCCCCCGATGCTGCGCCCCGAGGTCTGACACCACGGGCACCACCCTCAACCCTGCGCAAAAAGTCCGAAATATCGCGTTATCTTGCTGCGGTACCCGCCCTGCCGCCGAGCGGTGTCCTCTACCGCGGGAGAAGCGATGCTCCAGGCAATCGGACTGACCAGCACCCCCCGCCGAGACCGTCCGCCCGCCGTGGACGATCTGACCTTCGAGGCCCGGCCCGGCAGTGTCACCGCACTGCTCGGCGCCACCGGCTCGGGCAAGACCACCGCCCTGCGCATGATGCTCGAGCTCGAAGCGGGCCGAGGGGTGACCTACTTCCGTGGCCGCCCACTGCACCGCATCGCCCACCCCGCCCGCGAGGTCGGCGTACTCCTCGGCGACGTACCCGGCCACCCCGCGCGGACCTGCCGCGGCCAACTGCGGATGCTCTGCGCGGCCGCCGGGGCGCCCGCCTCACGTGCCGACGACATGCTCGACATCGTCGGCCTCGCCGGTCTGCGCGACCAGCGGCTCGGCGCCCTCTCCCTCGGCATGGAACGCCGACTCGCCCTCGCCGCCGCACTGTTGGGCGACCCGCACACCCTCCTGCTCGACGAACCGGCCACCGGGCTGTCACCCCGCGAGAACAGTTGGCTGTTCGGCCTGCTGCGTGCCCACGCCGCCCACGGCGGCACCGTGCTCTACACCACCGCCGACCCCAAGGAAGCCGCCCGCACGGCGGACCACGTCGTCACCATCGACCAAGGGCGGCTGGTCGCCGACCAGGACGCGGCCGCCTTCGCCCGCACCCGGCTGCGCCCCCGCGTCGCCGTCCGCACACCACACGCCGCCCGCCTCGCCGCCGTCGTCAGCCGCGAGGCGCGCGCCGCTCAGCGCTCCGTCGAAGTGGTCACCGAGGAAGGCAACCGGCTGTGCGTGTACGGCAGTGACTGCGCCGAGATCGGCGAGACCGCCTTCCGCCACGGTGTCCTCCTCCACCAACTCGCCGACGAAACCGGCGACACGGGCCCCGCCCCGGCCCCCACCCCCGCCCCGTCCCCGTCCCCGGCGACCGAGGCCGCCACCGCCGCCCCCGCCCCCGTAACCCCCGAACCCACCGCAACCTCCACCCCCACCCCCGCCGACGCGGCCGGCGAACCGGCACCCCGCCCCGGGCCGAACGCCGGCGCCCTGCCGCCCCCGCTCGCGCCCAAGCCCGTACGCAGCCCGCTCCGGCCGTTCCGGTACGAGCTGCGCCGCCTCCTCGGGGTTCCCGTCACGCCCATGACCGCCGTCGCCGTCCTCGTCGCGTCCGCCGTCCTCGCGGTGTTCCTCGCCCGCTCCGGCGGCACCCCTCTGCCCACCGCCCTGGCCGCCTGGCCGGGGCTCCTCCCGCTGCCGCCCGCCGCCCTGGGCGCCGGTCTGCTGGGCGCGCTGTCCTTCGGTGACGAGTACCGCCACCCCGTCCTCTCCTCCGGGCGTGGCACCGTCCCGCGCCGCCTCGGGCTGCTCCTCGCCAAGCTCACCGTCACCGCGGCCACCGCCCTGCTGCTCGCCCTCCTCGTCGCCCTCGCCGACCTCGGGGCGCTGCGCCTGGTGTACGGCGGCGACGTGATCCCCGTACCGGAAAACTGGCCGGCGCTCTGTGCCAGTTGGGCCGGCCTCTCGGTGGGCTGCGCCTGGGCCGGGCTGCTCGCGGCCGGGCTCTTCCGGGCGACCGCCGCGGGGATCGCCGCCGTGCTCGCCGTGCCGGTCGTCATCGCCCCGCTCGTACAGCTCGTACAGAAGGCGTTGGTGGGCCCGTCCGTGCGTTCGATCGTGGGTCTCCCGGCCAGGCTGCGCGAACTGGCCTGGACGCAGTGGCCGTACGAGATCGACCGCTGGCTCCTGGCGGCGGCGCGGCTGGTGGCCCAACCGGTGGGCGCGGCACTGGTGTTGTCGCTCACGGCTCTCGCGTGCGCTTATCTGTTCACCGGGCTGCGCCGGAGAGCTCGTTGGTGACCGAGCGGTGACCAAAGCGCTCCAAACGGTCACAACTCCCTTGGAAATTGCCCGGTTCCTTCCGATAAGGCGTCAATTGAAGAGCGAGCGCCGATCACCCTTTCGTGTGCTTTTCACCAAAGACCTCAAGGGTCGTGGAGGCCGCGCCGACAAAGGATGCGTGAGTACCCTTGCGCACACCATGATGACCGCCGCCCGCCCCGTGGAGACCGGCCTCACGGCCCCGGGCGGACTGGACCGCTACCCCTACACGGAGGCCCCCGTCGCCGACCGCGTCGGGCCTCCCGCCTGGGAGGGCGCCGACACGGAGCTGGGCCGGGTGGGCCGGCGGACGGCCGGCAGCCGCGGCCGTGGCCTGCACGGCCAACTCGTCCAGCAGCTCGGCCAGATGATCGTCTCCGGCGACCTGGGCGCCGACCGGCCGCTCGTACCCGAGGAGATCGGCCAGCGCTTCGAGGTCTCCCGCACCGTCGTGCGCGAGTCGCTGCGCGTCCTCGAGGCCAAGGGGCTGGTCAGCGCCCGCCC
Organism: Streptomyces sp. NPDC049837; assembly: GCF_040674455.1. Lineage (NCBI taxonomy): Bacteria > Bacillati > Actinomycetota > Actinomycetes > Kitasatosporales > Streptomycetaceae > Streptomyces > Streptomyces sp. NPDC049837. The sequence goes on from NZ_JBFAMP010000007.1 coordinate 146,208, forward strand.
CAACGTCGGCACCCGCGTCCGCCCGGTGAGCGACTGGAACCTCCTCGATCCGGACATCATCGAGTGGCGCGCCTTCGGCCCCCAGCGCGAGGATCAGCGCCGGGAACTCAGCGAGCTGCGGTGGACGATCGAGCCCCTCGCGGCCCGCCTCGCCGCCGGTCACGGCCGCGAGGACGTCCAGCAGCGGCTCGGCGACATGGTCGAGATCATGGGCCACGCCTTCGCCCAGGGTGACGCGATCACCTTCTCCCGCGCCGACGCGGAGTTCCACAGCCTGCTGATCCAGCTCGCCGGCAACCGGATGCTGGAGCACCTCTCCGGCATCGTCTCCGCCGCCCTCCAGGTCTCCGGCGCCCCCGCCATCAGTTGTGACCGCCCCAGCGAGCCCTGCCTCGCCCACCACGCGCGCATCGTCGAGGCCCTGGCCACCGGTGACGGCCCGGCCGCCGAGGCCGCCATGCGCCAACTGCTGACGGTGCACCCGGAGGTGGAGCGGGTCGTCCCCGCCCCCCGCGAGCACTGAGCCGCCCGAGCGGTGAGCCGCTCCAGCGCTGAGCCGCTCGAACGCTGAGGCTCCAGCACTGAGCAGGCCCACGGCGGCAGGCCGTCCGGCGCCGTGTGTCACACGGTGTGTCCGCCTTCGCGTACGCGGCGTGTGTCGCCGGGCCCCAGGGACCACCCGAGGGGCCCGGCGCGCCCGAACCGAGGCTCGGCCGAGCCCGTACACCTGGCCCGTACACCTGAGGGAAGAGAGGGATTCGGCGGCACGATAGGGGGTGACCTCCGGGTCTGGGGGTATTTGGATGCATACGGGGTGTGACTCGGGCCACGCGGATTGGGCGTAACGCTCCTCGATGCCCTGCGATGACCTAAGAGGTGACAGCCGAGGAGGGAATACAGCCGCCGTTCATGGCGCTGTGCACCTCCGAGGTTCAGCCCGCGTCGTCGGCACATCCCCAGCCGACGGTCGTCGGCTCCGGCCCGATCATGGGCGGGGCCGGAAGCCGTTTCCATCGTTCCGAGAGGTTGTTCGTGTCGGCCAGCACATCCCGTACGCTCCCGCCGGAGATCGCCGAGTCCGAGTCTGTGATGGCGCTCATCGAGCGGGGAAAGGCTGATGGGCAGATCGCCGGCGATGACGTGCGTCGGGCCTTCGAGGCTGACCAGATTCCGCCAACCCAGTGGAAGAATGTTCTGCGCAGCCTCAATCAGATCCTCGAGGAAGAGGGTGTGACGCTGATGGTCAGTGCAGCGGAGTCGCCGAAGCGCACCCGCAAGAGCGTCGCAGCGAAGAGCCCGGCAAAGCGCACCGCCACCAAGACCGTCACCGCCAAGACGACCGTGACGAAGTCCGTCGCGGCCGCCGCGGCTCCGGCGGCCCAGAGCGCGGACGCGCCGGCCGACGAGGCCGGTACCCCTGCCAAGAAGGCGGCAGCCAAGAAGACCGCCGCCAAGAAGACGGCGGTGAAGAAGACCGCCGCCAAGAAGACCGCCGCCAAGAAGACCACGGCAAAGAAGGACGCCGACGAGGTCCTCGAGGGCGAGGAGCTGCTCGAGGACGTCGCGCCCGGCAAGGGCGAGGACGAGGAGGCCGAGGGCGAGAACAAGGGCTTCGTGCTCTCGGACGAGGACGAGGACGACGCGCCCGCGCAGCAGGTCGCCGTCGCCGGTGCCACGGCCGACCCGGTCAAGGACTACCTGAAGCAGATCGGCAAGGTCCCCCTCCTCAACGCCGAGCAGGAGGTCGAGCTCGCCAAGCGCATCGAGGCCGGTCTGTTCGCCGAGGACAAGCTGGCGAACTCCGACAAGCTGGCCCCGAAGCTCAAGCGCGAGCTGGAGATCATCGCCGAGGACGGCCGCCGCGCCAAGAACCACCTGCTGGAGGCCAACCTCCGCCTCGTGGTCTCCCTGGCCAAGCGCTACACCGGCCGCGGCATGCTCTTCCTGGACCTGATCCAGGAGGGCAACCTGGGTCTGATCCGCGCGGTCGAGAAGTTCGACTACACCAAGGGCTACAAGTTCTCCACGTACGCCACCTGGTGGATCCGTCAGGCGATCACCCGCGCCATGGCCGACCAGGCCCGCACCATCCGTATCCCGGTGCACATGGTCGAGGTCATCAACAAGCTCGCGCGCGTGCAGCGCCAGATGCTCCAGGACCTGGGCCGCGAGCCCACCCCGGAGGAGCTGGCCAAGGAGCTCGACATGACCCCCGAGAAGGTCATCGAGGTCCAGAAGTACGGCCGTGAGCCCATCTCGCTGCACACCCCGCTGGGCGAGGACGGCGACAGCGAGTTCGGTGACCTCATCGAGGACTCCGAGGCCGTCGTCCCGGCCGACGCGGTCAGCTTCACGCTCCTCCAGGAGCAGCTCCACTCGGTGCTCGACACGCTCTCCGAGCGTGAGGCCGGCGTGGTCTCCATGCGCTTCGGCCTGACCGACGGCCAGCCGAAGACGCTCGACGAGATCGGCAAGGTCTACGGCGTGACCCGTGAGCGGATCCGTCAGATCGAGTCCAAGACCATGTCGAAGCTGCGTCACCCGTCGCGCTCGCAGGTGCTGCGGGACTACCTCGACTGAGGTCAGGCGGTCGTACGACGTGGAGGGCCCGGTTCCCCGAGGGGAGCCGGGCCCTCTGGCGTGTCCGCGCCGCTGGGGTGCGGGCCGCGCCACGCTGGCCGACTCTGGGTGAAGCTGGTTCACCGGAGAGTCAGGAGACCGCATGCGTCGTCCCATCAGCCGGAAGCGGACCGCGGCCGTGGCCGCCATCGTGGCCACGGCGGTCCTGCCACTCAGTACGCCCGCGCCCGCGACCGCCGACAGCGTCGTCGTCGGAGGACAGCCGGTACGCGCCTCCGACAGTCCCTGGGCCGTGGCCCTCTCCAGCCGTGACCGGTTCGGGGGTACGCGCGCGGGGCAGTTCTGCGGCGGTGTGGTCGTCGCGCCCACCAAGGTGGTGACCGCCGCGCACTGCCTGGGGCCGACGGTGCTCGGTACGGAGGCGAGGGAACTGAGCGACCTCAAGGTCATCGCGGGCCGCACGGAGCTGCGGGAGGCCGGAGGGCGGGAGATTCCGGTGACCAAGGTGTGGACCAGCCCCGCGTACGACGCCGATACGCAGTCCGGCGACCTCGCCGTGCTCACGCTGGCGAGCGCGCTGCCGCGTACGTACGTCATCAAGGCCGCCCGGCGCGGCGACCCGGCCTACCGGCCGGGCACGACCGCCACGGTGTACGGCTGGGGCGATACGACCGGCGGCGGCTCCTACGCGTACACGCTGCGATCGGCGAACGTACGCGTGCTGCCGGACGACGTGTGCGCGCGGGCGTACCCGGCCCAGGGCGGCGGGGGGTACCTGCCTGCCACGATGCTGTGCGCGGGGGACCCCGAGGGGGGGCGGGACGCGTGCCAGGGCGACAGCGGGGGACCGCTGGTGGCGCGCGGGCGCCTCATCGGGCTGGTGTCCTGGGGCAGCGGCTGCGGCGAGCCGGGCAGCCCGGGGGTCTACACGCGCGTCTCGGCCGTCCTGCCGCCGCTGTGAGGGCAACCGCGCCGGGCGGCCTCAGCGGGGCGCTGTAGGGCGAGCCGGCACCGCGGCCGGGGCTGGGGCCGCGGCCCGGGACAAGGCATGAGAACGGGCGACCGCCCCCTCGGTGGGGGGCGGTCGCCCGTCGGCCGGTCCTGGACCGGTCCCTGGCTCGTCGTGGATGCGAGTGTCAGCGGTCCTCTTCGACTGCGTTCGGCACGGTGGTGAGCCGGTCCGTCTCATCCTGTATTTCCGCGGCGATCTTCTTGAGTTCCGGCTCGAACTTGCGCCCGTGGTGGGCACAGAAGAGCAGTTCACCACCGCTGGTCAGCACGACGCGCAGATATGCCTGGGCGCCACAGCGGTCGCAGCGGTCGGCGGCCGTCAGCGGGCTCGCGGGGGTCAGAACAGTAGTCACGTCGCCTCTTCTCTAGCTCGACGAGCTGTCGTACCAGGGTCAACATCCAACCAGGCCGAAAACGTTCCCGCTCGTGGCTTTTCCCTGAAAGTTTTTCCAAGGAGGCTGTCTGCTGCCGGTTGGCGGCGAATGAGCCGTATTGCTGTGCTCTACGGGTTTCGCGTTGCTTGTCTCGTTCAGTCTCGTTCAGCCCTCCCGGCTGGTTGCCGGTTGTTCATGAGGACGTGCCCGGAGCCTAAATGGTTCATGCCTGGAAGGGAACGTGATGTCCACGTCACTCCATCGAGGGATCGAACACCCTTGCGACTCTGGACTAGCATGAGTTTTCACGAGGGTGGCGTTACAACGGCTCTACCAGGCCTCTGTACCCTCTGACCCGGTGACAGACGCCGGGCCTTACCCCCACAGGCCACTTCCCAAATTCAGCGAGGAGCGAACCGCGTGACCGCCGAGACGTCCGTGCCGTCCAGTGCGCTGCTGACCGCAGACCGTGACGGTTCCAACTACACCGCTCGGCACCTGCTCGTCCTTGAGGGGCTCGAGGCGGTTCGTAAGCGACCTGGCATGTACATCGGCTCCACCGACAGCCGGGGCCTGATGCACTGCCTGTGGGAGATCATCGACAACTCGGTCGACGAGGCCCTCGGTGGCTACTGCGACCACATCGAGGTCATCCTCCACGACGACGGCTCGGTGGAGGTCCGCGACAACGGCCGCGGCATCCCCGTCGACGTCGAGCCGAAGACCGGCCTCTCCGGCATCGAGGTCGTCATGACCAAGCTGCACGCCGGCGGTAAGTTCGGCGGCGGCTCGTACGCCGCGTCCGGCGGTCTGCACGGTGTGGGCGCCTCCGTGGTGAACGCGCTGTCGGCCCGGCTCGACGTCGAGGTCGACCGCAACAGCTCCACGCACGCGATCAGCTTCCGCCGCGGTGTGCCCGGGATCTTCACCGAGTCGGGCCCCGACGCCCCGTTCGACCCCGCCAACGGGCTGCGCAAGATCAAGCGGGTGCCGAAGACCCGCACCGGCACCCGCGTGCGGTACTGGGCGGACCGCCAGATCTTCCTCAAAGACGCCAAGCTCTCCCTGGAGAACCTGCACCAGCGCGCCCGCCAGACCGCCTTCCTGGTGCCCGGCCTGACCATCGTCGTCCGGGACGAGCGCGACCTGGACGGCGAGGGCAAGAGCGAGGAGACGTTCCGGTTCGACGGGGGCATCAGCGAGTTCTGCGAGTACCTGGCGCAGGACAAGGCCGTCTGCGACGTGCTGCGGCTGACCGGCCAGGGCACGTTCAAGGAGACCGTGCCCGTCCTCGACGAGCGCGGGCACATGACGCCCACCGAGGTCACCCGTGAGCTCGGCGTGGACGTGGCGCTGCGCTGGGGGACCGGGTACGACTCCTCGATCAAGTCGTTCGTGAACATCATCGCCACGCCCAAGGGCGGCACGCACGTCACCGGCTTCGAGCGCGCGATCACCAAGACGGTGAACGAGGTACTGCGCTCAACGAAGCTGCTGCGCGTCGCCGAGGACGACATCGTCAAGGACGACGCCTTGGAGGGCCTCACCGCCGTGGTGACCGTCCGGCTCGCCGAGCCGCAGTTCGAGGGCCAGACCAAGGAGGTCCTCGGTACGTCGGCGGCCAACCGCATCGTCGCCAATGTGGTCGCCAAGGAGCTGAAGGCCTTCCTGACCTCCACCAAGCGCGACGCCAAGGCCCAGGCCCGCGCGGTGCTGGAGAAGGCCGTCGCCGCCGCCCGTACGCGGATCGCGGCCCGTCAGCACAAGGAGGCGCAGCGCCGCAAGACCGCGCTGGAGTCCTCCTCGCTGCCGGCCAAGCTGGCCGACTGCCGCAGCGACGACGTGGAGCGCAGCGAGCTCTTCATCGTCGAGGGTGACTCCGCGCTCGGCACGGCCAAGCTCGCCCGGAACAGTGAGTTCCAGGCCCTGCTGCCGATCCGTGGAAAGATCCTCAACGTCCAGAAGTCGTCCGTCTCGGACATGCTCAAGAACGCCGAGTGCGGTGCGATCATCCAGGTCATAGGGGCGGGTTCCGGCCGGACCTTCGACATCGACGCCGCCCGGTACGGCAAGATCGTCCTGCTCGTGGACGCCGACGTCGACGGCGCCCACATCCGCTGCCTGCTGCTGACGCTGTTCCAGCGCTACATGCGGCCGATGGTCGAGGCGGGCCGCGTCTTCGCCGCCGTACCGCCGCTCCACCGCATCGAGCTGATCCAGCCCAAGAAGGGCCAGGACAAGTACGTGTACACGTACTCGGACAACGAGCTGCGGCAGACGCTGCTGGAGTTCCAGCGCAAGGGCATCCGGTACAAGGACTCCATCCAGCGGTACAAGGGCCTTGGTGAGATGGACGCCGACCAGCTCGCCGAGACCACGATGGACCCGCGCCACCGCACGCTGCGCCGGATCAACATCGGTGACCTGGAGTCGGCGGAGCAGGTCTTCGACCTGCTGATGGGCAACGACGTGGCGCCGCGCAAGGAGTTCATCACCAGCTCCGCCGCGACCCTCGACCGGTCCCGCATCGACGCCTGATCCGCCCGGTCCGCCTGATCGGTTTTCCCGATGCCCCGGCCCCCCCATGAGTGGGCGACGCCGGGGCATCGGTCGTCAAGGTCACCTGATGGGGTGAAGAGCGCGGAGAGAAGAGTCCGGGATCTTCCCGGTCTGCCCATCCTTGTGCACGCGGCTGAAACGGTTCGCCGACAAGGAGAGTTGACCGGTGGAGAACAGGGAAGGGCTCGATCCCGCCACGGTGCGGATCGATGACCCGTGGTACGACGCGCTGGCCTCCGGTTGGGGCGAGGCGGATGGTACGGGGGCGCCGGCGGCAGCCGTGCCCGGCCCGGGCCGGCCGCCGCAGGAGCAGCGGCGCAGTGCGGCCGACATCTACCTGGAGGTGCAGCGCAGCGCCGCCTTCCAGGAGGTGCGCGGCCGCTACCGGCGCTTCGTCGGGCCGGCCGTCCTGGCCTTCCTCACCTGGTACCTGGCCTACGTCGTGGCGGCGACCACGGCCCCGGGGCTGATGTCGCGCCCGGTGGCCGGGGCGGTGAACGTGGCGATGGTCGCGGGGCTCGGGCAGTTCCTCACCACCTTCCTGCTGACCTGGGCGTACGTCCGCCATGCCCGGCTGCACCGCGATCGCGCCGCGCTCGACCTGCGGTGGGCCGTCTTCGACCAGGAGCGGGAGCAGGAGCTGACGCGAGGGGCGGTCGAGCGTTGACCGGAGACCACCAGGTACTGGCCCTCCTGCTGTTCAGCGCGTTCGTCGCGGGCACACTGGCGATCACGACCTGGGTGAGCCGCAACCGGCGTGGTTCGGCGGAGGAGTTCTACGCCGGGGGGCGGCTGTTCTCCCCCATGGAGAACGGTTTCGCCATCGCCGGTGACTACATGTCCGCCGCGTCCTTCCTGGGCATCTCCGGCCTGATCGCGCTCTTCGGCTACGACGGGATGCTGTACTCGGTCGGCTTCCTGGTGGCCTGGCTCGTCGTGCTGCTCCTGGTCGCCGAACTCGTCCGCAACTGCGGCCGGTTCACGCTCGCCGACGTGATCGCGGCGCGTATGCGGGAGCGGCCCGTCCGTATCGCGTCGGGAACTTCCTCGGTCACGGTGTCCGTTCTCTATCTGGTGGCGCAGATGGTGGGGGCCGGCAGCCTCGTCGCGCTGCTGCTGGGCGGTACGAGCGAGGCCGCGCGCTCGTGGACCGTGATCGGCGTGGGCGCACTGATGGTGATCTATGTGTCGTTGGGAGGGATGCGAGCCACCACCTGGATCCAGATCGTCAAGGCCGTGCTGCTGATGGCGGGCGCGATCGCGCTCACCGTGCTCGTGCTGCTGCGCTTCCACGGCGACGTCAACCAACTCCTCACCTCCGCGGCGGAACGCAGCGGTCACGGCCGGGAGTTCCTCTCGCCCGGCCTCAAGTACGGCGGGGACTGGACTTCGCGCCTGGACTTCATCAGCCTCGGGCTCGCGCTGGTCCTCGGCACCGCCGGACTGCCGCACATCCTGTCCCGCTTCTACACCGTGCCGACCGCGCGGGCCGCCCGCCGCTCGGTCGTCTGGGCCATCGGCCTCATCGGCGGCTTCTACCTGATGACGATCGTCCTGGGCTTCGGCGCCGCCGCGATCGTCGGCACGGATGAGGTGCGGGCGTCGAACGCCGCGGGCAACACGGCGGTGCCGCTGCTCGCCCTCGACCTGGGCGGGGGAGCGGGTTCGACGGGAGGTGCGGTGCTGTTCGCGGTGGTCGCGGCGGTGGCCTTCGCGACGATCCTGGCCGTCGTCGCGGGCATCACTCTGGCCTCGTCGGCGTCGGTCGCGCACGACCTGTACGCCTCCGTGAGGCGCCGTCACGGGAAGGGGCCGCACGGGGAGCGGCCGCGTGGCGAGCGGCGGTACGGCGAGGTGGCGGTGGCGCGCGTCGCGGCCGTCGGCATCGGCGCGGTGGCGATCGGCCTCGGCCTGCTGGCCCGGGACCTGAACGTCGCCTTCCTGGTCGGCCTGGCCTTCGCGGTCGCCGCGTCCGCGAACCTGCCCGTGCTGCTGTACTCGCTGTTCTGGCGGAACTTCACCACGCGCGGCGCGGTCTGGTCGGTGTACGGAGGGCTCGTCCCGGCCGTGCTGCTGGTGGTGTTCTCGCCGGTCGTCTCCGGGAGCCCCGACGCGCTCTTCCCCGGCCTGGACTTCCAGGTCTTCCCGCTCCAGAACCCCGGCCTGGTCTCCATCCCGCTGGGCTTCCTCGCCGGCTGGCTCGGCACCGTCACCTCCCCTGAGGCCCCGGACGAGGCCAGGCACGCCGAGACGGAGGTGCGTGCCCTGACGGGCGCGGGCGCGGTGTAGGCCGGGGACCCGGCTCAGGACGTGGCCCAGGTGTAGCGGTGCTCCGGGCGGCCCGTCTCGCCGTACTTCAGCGACAGGCGCACCCGGCCCGCCCGCTCCAGCAGCTTCAGGTACCGCTGGGCCGTCTGCCGGCTCACCCCCGCCAGTTCCGCGATCTCCTGCGCGGACAGCGGTCCCTCGGCGGCCAGCAGCACCTGCCGCACGAGCTCGGCCGTGGTGGGGGAGTGGCCCTTGGGCAGGTCGGGCGCGCCCGAACTCACCGACAGGGCGCCGAAGATCCGGTCCACCTCCGCCTGCTCGGCCTCACCGCCCCCGTCGAGCGTGCGCCGTAGCGCCGCGTACGCCTCCAGCTTGGGCCGCAGGCCCGCGAAGTTGAACGGCTTCACCAGGTACTGGAGCGCGCCATGGCGCTGAGCCGCCTGCACGGTGGCCACGTCACGGGCGGCCGTCACCATGATCACGTCGGTCTGGTGCCCGCGCCGGCGCAGCTCCCGTACGACCGCGAGGCCGTTCTCGTCCGGCAGGTAGTGGTCGAGCAGGATGAGGTCGACCGGCACCTCCTCGACCCGGGCGAGGGCCTCCGCCGCCGTGTGAGCCAGCGCGATGACCTCGAAGCCGGGCACCTTGGCCACGTACGCGGCGTTGATCTCCGCCACCCGGACGTCGTCGTCCACGACCAGGACGCCGATCATCGCGACGCTCCCGGTGCGGCCGTCTCCGTCCCGGAGGTGCGCGTCTGCGGCGGCTTCGGGCCTTCTGCCGGTTCGGCCCCCGGCCCCGGTTCGAGCCCCAGTCGCGGTTCCGGTTCCGGCCCCGGCCCCAGTCCCAGTCCTGGCCCCAGTCCCAGTCCCGGCCCCAGTCCCGCCCCCGGCCCCGGTTCCGTCAGGGCTTCCGGGAGGACAACGGTGAACTCGGCCCCGCCCCCCGGCGCCTCGGACACGCGGGCGTTGCCGCCCTGGCGTTCTGCCAGGCGGCGCACCATGGCCAGGCCGAGCCCGCGGCGTCCGCCGTGCGCGGGGCGGTCCTTGGTGGACCAGCCCTCCGTGAAGACCAGCTCCCGCCGCTCGGGCGGGACGCCGGGCCCGCTGTCGGTGACCCGCAGGACCGCCGTACGGCCCTCCGCGCGGAGCTCGACCTCCACGAGCGGTTCCGCCGACCCGGCCGCCGCGTCGACCGCGTTGTCGACGAGATTGCCCACGACGGTCACGAGCTCGCGCGGCTCGACCAGCCGGTCGGGCAGCAGCGTCCCGGGCGCCAGGCGCAGCGAGACGCCGCGCTCGGCCGCCACCGTGGCCTTGCCCACGAGCAGCGCGGCGAGCAGCGGATCGTGCACCTTCTCGGTGACCTGCTCGGCCGTCGCCCGGTGGACACCCACCACCTCGGTGACGAACTCCACCGCCTCCTCGTGCATCTCCAGCTCCAGCAGCCCCAGCAGCGTGTGCATGCGGTTGGCGTGCTCATGGTCCTGGGCCCGCAGCGCGTCGATCAGGCCGCGCGTGGAGTCCAGCTCACGCCCGAGCCGCTCCAGCTCCGTCCGGTCGCGCAGCGTGGCGACGGCGCCCCCGTCGTCCGTCGGCATCCGGTTGGCGATCAGAACCCGGTGCCCGCGTACGGTGACCAGGTCCTCGCCGGTGACCCGTCCGGCCAGCACGTCCGTCGTACGGCCCTCGCCGAGCACCTCCTCCAGCGGCCGGCCGGTGGCCTCGGGGCCCACGCCCAGCAGCCGCTGCGCCTCGTCGTTCACCAGCCGGATCCGCCCGGCCCCGTCCAGCGCGACGACGCCCTCCCGGATGCCGTGCAGCATGGCCTCGCGTTCGGCGAGCAGCGCCGAGATGTCGGAGAAGGCCAGGTCGTGCGTACGGCGCTGAAGGCGGCGCGAGATCAGATAGGCGGCCAGCGCCCCGACCGCCAGGGCGCCGCCCGCGTACGCGAACAGCCCCGGGATCGCCGCGAGCAGCCTGGCCCGCACGCTGTCGTACTCGATACCGACGGACACCGCGCCGACGATCTCGCCCGACCCGTTCCGCAGCGGCACCTTTCCGCGCGCCGAGCGCCCCAGCGTGCCGCTGTCGATCTCCATCACGTCCTTGCCCGCCAGCGCGTCGCTGGGGTCGGTGGAGACGACCTCGCCGATCTTGGCCGGGTCGGTGTGGGACCACCGCACCCCGCGCCGGTCCATGATCACCACGTATTCGGCGCCGGTGGCCTGCCTGATCCGCTCGGCCTCCGCCTGTACGGGGCCGATGGCGCTCGGCGGCGTACGTACCAGCTCATCGGCGACGTCGCTGGACGCGGTCGCCTCGGCGATCGCCAGGGCGCGCCGCATCGCCTGGTCGTCGAGCTGGGCGCTGAGCGGGGCCAGGAACAGGCCGGTGGCCAGTACCGTCACACCGACCACGATGGCCAACTGCATCAGCAGGACCTGTGAGAACACCCGCTGCGGCCAGCCGAACCGTCGGCGTCGCACCGCCGGCCGGCGCGCGGGCGGCGCGGCGGAGGCGGGCGGCGAGGTCGTTGCGGGGCTCATGCCAGGAACCGTAAGGGCAGCCTCCCCCTTTACGAAATGTCCGGCGTCACGCCCTCGCCCATACGGGACCGCGTCCCCGCCTATCCTGAGGGCCGAAAAAGCCGCCGAACGCGGAGCCGACCGAGAAGGGTGCCCCTTGAGCAGCGTGCCGCAGCAGATCCCCGTCGTCGTCCTCGCGGGTTTCCTGGGGTCGGGCAAGACGACCCTGCTGAACCATCTGCTCCGCAGCGCCAGAGGCACCCGCATCGGCGTCATGGTCAACGACTTCGGCTCCATCGAGATCGACGCCATGACCGTCGCCGGACAGGTCGGCTCCACCGTCTCCCTCGGCAACGGCTGCCTGTGCTGTGCCGTCGACGCGAGCGAGCTGGACACCTACCTGGAGACCCTCACCCGGCCCTCCTCCCGCCTCGACGTCATCGTCATCGAGGCGAGCGGCCTCGCCGAGCCGCAGGAGCTGGTGCGGATGATCCTCGCCAGCGACAACGAGCGCGTGGTGTACGGCGGCCTGGTCGAGGTCGTCGACGCGGCCGAGTTCGACGCCACCCGCGAACGGCATCCCGAGACCGACCGGCACCTCGCCATCGCCGACCTCGTCGTCGTCAACAAGGTCGACCGCGTCAGCCCGGACGAGCTACGGCGTGTCCACGCGGCGGTCACCGAACTCGCCGGCCGCGCCGCGGTGATCGACGCCGCCTACGGCAGGGTGGACCCCGAGCTGCTCTTCGACCGCGCCGCCCGCACCGACGACGGCGGCCCACGCCAGCTCACCTTCGAGGACCTCGACGACCTGTACGTCGTCGAGGACACCCACCCGCACGCCGGGTACGAGACGGTCTCCTTCACGGCCGGCGAGCCGATGCACCCCCGCAAGCTGCTGGACTTCCTCGACTCCCGGCCCGAGGGCCTCTACCGGATCAAGGGCTTCATCGACTTCGGCGCCGCCGACCCCGCCAACCGCTACTCCCTGCACGCGGTCGGCCGCTTCCTCCGCTTCTACCCCGAGCCCTGGCCCCGCGGCGAACAGCGCCTCACCCAGCTCGTCCTCATCGGCTCCGGCACCAATGGCGAGGCCCTCCACAAGGCCCTGGACGACTGCCGCGTCACCGGCCCGCACGACGTACCGGAAGAGCACACCATGTGGGGCGTCCTGCGCTACGTACCGGAGCCTGCGGAACCTGCCGGCGAGGACCGTCCATAAGATCGTTCCCGTGATAACGGGGACAACACACCGGATACCGCCGACCGAAGCTGACGCGAGCCGGGACCGGAGCGTGCCGTGGGCATGACGTGGGTGCCGCCCACGCCCGTCGAGCGGCAGCTCTACGAGGCGGGGCTGCGGGGCGACGAAGGCGCCCTCGCCGCCCACCGGCTGCTCACCGACGACGAGGGCAGCCCCTGGCGGAACATCCCCTGGCGCTGACGACCGCCGGCGCGCCCGCCCTTCGACGGGCGCGCCCACGCATGGCCGTTACGACGCCGGCCCCGCCAGCACCGCCACCGGCTTGGCCAGCGGGGTGCCCGAGCCGTCCCGGCGGGGGTCGATGTCCGGGAGGTCCACCGGGGTGCCGGTCTTCTGCGCCGCGCGGGCCGGAGCCGCGCCCGCCCAGGCGAGCACCAGGACGTCCTCGCCCTTCAGGAACCGCTGGCAGCGCACACCGCCCGTCGCGCGGCCCTTGCGCGGGTACTGGTCGAACGGCGTCAGCTTCGCCGACGTGGCCGCCGTCGGGTCCAGCGCACCGGACGAACCCGCGGCCGTGAACACCACCGCGTCGTCCGCCGGGTCGACCGCCGTGAACGAGATCACCTCGGCGCCCGCCGCCAGCTTGATACCGGCCATACCGCCCGCCGGGCGGCCCTGCGGCCGCACCTGGGACGCCTGGAACCGCAGCAACTGGGCGTCCGACGTGATGAAGACCAGGTCCTCCTCGCCCGTGCGCAGTTCGGCCGCGCCGACGATCCGGTCACCCTCCTTGAGGGAGATGACCTCCAGCTCCTCCTTGTTCGCCGGATAGTCCGGCACCACCCGCTTGACCACGCCCTGCACCGTGCCGATCGCCAGGCCGGGCGACGACTCGTCGAGCGTCGTCAGGCACATGACCGACTCATCCTTCTCCAGCGTCAGGAACTCCGACACCTGCGCCCCGCCCGACAGGTTCGGCGCGGACGCCGTGTCCGGCAACTGCGGCAGGTCGATCACCGACAGCCGCAGCAGCCGCCCGGTGGACGTCACCACGCCGACCTCGCCGCGCTGCGTCGCGGGCACCGCCGAGACGATCACGTCGTGCTTGGTGCGCTTGCCGCCGCTGTCCGGCAGCGGCTCACCGCTCGCCGTACGCGCCAGCAGCCCCGTCGACGAAAGCAGCACCCGGCACGGGTCGTCCGCGACCTCCAGGGACGCGGCCGCGACCGGCGCGCCCGCCGACTCCAGCAGCACGGTGCGCCGCTCCGTACCGAACTTCTTGGCCACCGCCGCCAGTTCCGACGAGACCAGCTTGCGCAGCTCGGCGTCCGACTCCAGGATCCGGGTCAGCTCCTCGATCTCCCGGTTCAGCCGGTCGCGCTCGCCCTCCAGCTCGATCCGGTCGAACTTGGTCAGCCGGCGCAGCGGCGTGTCGAGGATGTACTGCGTCTGGATCTCGCTCAGCGAGAAGCGCTCGATCAGCCGCTCCTTGGCCTGCGCCGAGTTGTCGCTCGACCGGATGACACGGATGACCTCGTCGATGTCGAGCAGCGCCACGAGCAGGCCCTCGACCAGGTGCAGCCGGTCGCGCTTCTTGCCGCGCCGGAACTCGCTGCGGCGCCGGACCACCTCGAAGCGGTGGTCCAGGTAGACCTCCAGCAGCTCCTTCAGGCCCAGCGTCAGCGGCTGACCGTCGACCAGCGCCACATTGTTGATGCCGAAGGACTCCTCCATCGGCGTCAGCTTGTAGAGCTGCTCCAGGACGGCCTCGGGGATGAAGCCGTTCTTGACCTCGATGACCAGCCGCAGCCCGTGCTCGCGGTCGGTGAGGTCCTTGACGTCCGCGATGCCCTGGAGCTTCTTCGACGCCACCAGGTCCTTGATCTTGGCGATCACCTTCTCGGGGCCGACCGCGAAGGGCAGTTCGGTGACGACCAGGCCCTTGCGGCGCGCCGTCACGTTCTCCACGGTCGCCGTCGCGCGGATCTTGAAGGTGCCGCGGCCCGATTCGTACGCGTCCTTGATCCCCGACAGGCCCACGATCCGGCCACCGGTCGGCAGGTCCGGACCCGGCACGTACCGCATCAGGGTCTCCAGGTCGGCGCCCGGGTGCTTGATCAAGTGCCGGGCGGCGGCGATGACCTCGCCCAGATTGTGCGGGGGCATGTTGGTCGCCATACCGACCGCGATCCCGGACGCGCCGTTGACCAGCAGGTTCGGGAAGGCGGCGGGCAGCGCCACCGGCTCCTGCTCCTGCCCGTCGTAGTTCGGCGTGAAATCGACGGTGTCCTCGTCGATCGACTCCGTCATCAGGGACGTCGCGTCGGCCATCCGGCACTCGGTGTACCGCATGGCGGCCGGCGGGTCGTCGTTGCCCAGCGAGCCGAAGTTCCCGTGTCCGTCCACCAGCGGCAGGCGCATCGAGAACGGCTGCGCCATGCGCACCAGGGCGTCGTAGATCGACGCGTCACCGTGCGGGTGGAGCTTGCCCATCACCTCGCCGACGACCCGGGCGCACTTCACGAAGCCGCGCTCGGGCCGCAGGCCCATCTCGTTCATCTGGTAGACGATGCGGCGGTGCACCGGCTTCATGCCGTCGCGGGCGTCCGGCAGGGCCCGGGAGTAGATCACCGAGTACGCGTACTCGAGGAAGGAGCCCTGCATTTCGTCGACGACGTCGATGTCGAGGATCTTCTCCTCGAAGTCGTCGGGCTGCGTGGTCTTCGTGCTGCGGCGGGCCATCGCGGCTGCGGCTCCTTCACCAACAAGGTTGATCTGACGCCGACCATTGTGGACCGTCCCACTGACAACGCCGACCGCGACCCGGAAGAGGGACGCAAGCGGATTCGGGGAACTTCGCCGGGTGTCAGTCCGCTTGCATACAGTGGCAGGACTTTCACAGCGGTCCGCGGCAGGTCGCAGCAGGTGCATACAGTGGCAGGACCACCGCGGCGGTCCGCGGCTGGACCTTTCACACAGCGATCGAAGGGACGTACATGCCCATGGGTCACACGGCCACAGCCCAGGCCGGCTCCGGCGGCCTGACAGCAACCGAGCACCGCCTGGCCAACGGCCTGCGCGTGGTGCTCTCCGAGGACCACCTGACCCCGGTCGCCGCGGTCTGCCTCTGGTACGACGTCGGCTCGCGCCACGAGGTCAAGGGCCGTACCGGCCTCGCCCACCTCTTCGAGCACCTGATGTTCCAGGGCTCGAAGCAGGTCCAGGGCAATGGCCACTTCGAGCTGGTGCAGGGCGCCGGCGGCTCCCTCAACGGCACCACCAGCTTCGAGCGCACCAACTACTTCGAGACCATGCCCGCCCACCAGCTCGAGCTGGCCCTGTGGCTGGAAGCCGACCGGATGGGCTCCCTGCTCGCCGCGCTCGACGAGGAGTCCATGGAGAACCAGCGGGACGTCGTCAAGAACGAGCGCCGCCAGCGATACGACAACGTTCCCTACGGCACGGCCTTCGAGAAGCTCACCGCGCTCGCCTACCCGGAGGGCCACCCCTACCACCACACCCCGATCGGCTCCATGGCCGACCTGGACGCCGCCACCCTCGAGGACGCGCGGAACTTCTTCCGTACGTACTACGCGCCGAACAACGCCGTCCTGTCGGTCGTCGGCGACATCGACCCGGCGCAGACGCTCGCCTGGATCGAGAAGTACTTCGGCTCCATCCCCGCCCACGACGGCAAGCAGCCGCCGAGGGACGGGACGCTGCCCGAGATCATCGGCGAGCAGTTGCGCGAGGTCGTCGAGGAGGAGGTCCCGGCCCGCGCCCTGATGGCCGCCTACCGGCTCCCGCACGACGGCACGCGCGAGTGCGACGCCGTCGACATCGCCCTCACCATCCTCGGCGGCGGCGAGTCGTCGCGGCTGCACAACCGCCTGGTACGCCGCGACCGCACGGCCGTGGCGGCCGGCTTCGGCCTGCTGCGCCTGGCCGGGGCACCCTCGCTCGGCTGGCTGGACGTCAAGACGTCCGGCGGGGTCGAGGTGCCCGACATCGAGGCGGCCGTCGACGACGAGCTGGCCCGCTTCGCCGCCGAGGGCCCGACGCCCGAGGAGATGGAGCGCGCCCAGGCCCAGCTCGAACGCGAGTGGCTGGACCGGCTCGGTACGGTCGCGGGCCGCGCGGACGAACTGTGCCGGTACGCCGTGCTGTTCGGCGACCCGCAGCTCGCCCTGACCGCCGTCCAGCGCGTCCTGGACGTCACCGCCGAGGAGGTCCAGGCGGTCGCCAAGGCCCGCCTCCGCCCCGACAACAGGGCGGTGCTGGTCTACGAACCCGTCAGCACCGACCACAGCGAGCAGGAAGAAGAGGGGGCCGACCAGTGAGCGACGCCGCCACGTCCTTGACGTCCATGGAGTTCCACCCGCAGCCCCGCCCCGGGACCGCCAAGCCGTGGGCCTTCCCCGCCCCCGACCGGGGCGCGCTGGACAACGGCCTGACCGTGCTGCGCTGCCACCGCCCCGGCCAGCAGGTCGTGGCCGTCGAGATCTTCCTCGCCGCCCCGCTGGAGGCGGAGCCGGAGGGCCTCGACGGCGTCGCCACGATCATGGCGCGAGCCCTGTCCGAGGGCACCGACAAGCACTCGGCGGAGGAGTTCGCCGCCGAGCTGGAGCGCTGCGGCGCCACCCTCGACGCGCACGCCGACCACCCCGGCGTACGGATCTCCCTCGAAGTCCCGGTCTCCCGGCTCGCCAAGGCCCTCGGCCTGGTCGCCGAGGCCCTGCGCGCGCCCGCCTTCGCCGACAGCGAGGTCGAGCGCCTCGTCCGCAACCGGCTCGACGAGATCCCCCACGAGATCGCCAACCCCTCGCGCCGCGCCGCCATGCAGCTCTCCAAGGAGCTGTTCCCGGCCACGTCCCGCATGTCGCGCCCCCGCCAGGGCACCGAGGACACCGTCGCCCGGATCGACGCCTCGGCCGTACGCGCCTTCTACGAGGCGCACGTCCGCCCCGCCACCGCCACCGCGGTCGTGGTCGGCGACCTCACCGGCGTCGACCTCGACGCGGTGCTCGCCGACACCCTGGGCGCCTGGACCGGCGACATGGCCGAGCCCCGCCCCGTACCGCCCGTGACGGCCGACGACACCGGCCGCGTCGTCATCGTCGACCGCCCCGGCGCCGTGCAGACGCAGCTCCTCATCGGCCGTATCGGCCCGGACCGGCACGACCGGGTCTGGCCGGCCCAGGTGCTCGGCACCTACTGCCTGGGCGGCACCCTCACCTCCCGCCTGGACCGGGTCCTGCGCGAGGAGAAGGGCTACACCTACGGCGTACGTGCCTTCGGCCAGGTGCTGCGCTCCGGCCCCGAGGGCAACGGCGCGGCCATGCTCGCCATCAGCGGCTCCGTCGACACACCCCACACGGGTCCGGCGCTCGACGACCTGTGGAAGGTGCTGCGCACCCTCGCCGCCGAGGGCCTGACCGACGCCGAGCGCGAGACGGCCGTGCAGAACCTGGTGGGCGTCGCCCCGCTCAAGTACGAGACGGCCGCCGCCGTCGCGGGCACCCTCGCCGACCAGGTCGAGCAGCACCTCCCGGACGACTACCAGGCCCAGATGTACGCCCGGCTGGCCGAGACGGGCACCGTGGAGGCCACCGCGGCGGTCGTCAGCGCGTTCCCGACGGACCGTCTGGTCACGGTCCTCGTCGGTGACGCGGCACAGATCAAGGAGCCCGTCGAGGCGCTCGGAATCGGTGAAGTGACAGTCGTCACCGGCTGATTGACGCGGTTTCCGCTCATACGAGTCGACGCGGTTCCTCTCTCACGAGCGGCCGCTCACCGGACCCCGGCATCGCTCGATGCCGGGGTCCGCCCGTATGTCCGCTTTGTTGCGGAGATTCGGTGTCTGCCCTGTGGCGTGCGCTACAAAAAACCGTGTCTGTTTGGTGATTGAAAGATCGGCCGCTTAGCGTCTGATGCGCTGTCCGACCGGTACCCGCCGCACCCGCGGCACCGGACAGCCATCGCCGAGTCCCCAACAGGCGCGAGCCTGGGGAGCCGGGGACCCACGCAGTCCCTGGGGTGAATCGGACGCCTTCGCACCCGTTGCGGAGGGGCCCGTAGGAGACCTTCCTGCTCCGAACCCGTCAGCTAACCCGGTAGGCGAGAAGGAAGGAAAGGACCAGCCACTTCATGGCGTTCACCCGTGCCACCGGGAAGCACCGTGCCCCGAGCCGCCTGAGCCGTAAGAGCGCACACGTCGCCGGAGTCGCGGCCCTCGCCACCACCGGCGTCATCGGAACCCTCGCTTCCCCGGCGCTCGCCGCCAACCCGGACGCCGCACCCCTCTCGCTCGAGGACACCGGCCTCAACCAGGCCGTCATCACCGACACGCTCGCCGCGCAGGTCGACGCCCAGGCCGAGGCCCAGGAGCTGGAGGCCCAGGAGGCCGCCGCCAAGGCGGCCGCCCAGGCGAAGGCCGAGGCGGAGGCCAAGCGCAAGGCCGAGATCCGGGTGCAGGCGGCCCGCGAGGCCAAGGAGCGCGCCGACCGCGAGGCCGAGCGCAAGCGGCTCAACGCCTTCCAGCTTCCGGTCGCCGGCACGTACGTCAGCACCGGCTACCAGACCGGCGGCGCCATGTGGTCCTCCGGCAGCCACACCGGCATCGACTTCCACGCCGCCTCCGGCTCCCGCGTGGTCTCCGTGGGCGCGGGCACCGTCGTCGAGGCGGGCTGGGGCGGCGCGTACGGCAACAACGTAGTGATCCGGATGAACGACGGTACGTACACGCAGTACGGCCACCTGTCCTCCATCAGCGTCTCGGCCGGCCAGACCGTCATGCCGGGCCAGCAGATAGGCCTGTCGGGCTCGACCGGCAACTCCTCCGGCCCGCACCTCCACTTCGAGGCCCGGACGAGCGCCGAGTACGGCTCGGACATCGACCCGGTCGCCTACCTCCGCTCGCACGGCGTCAACGTCTGACCCTCCTGTTCGTCAGGCAAGGCCCCGGTTCGGCACGCGAACCGGGGCCTTCGCCGTGCCGGGTCCTCCTGGCCGGGTCCTCCTGGCCAAAAAGAACTCCATGGATTCAGGGTGGCTATCGGAAATTCCGGTCCCCTGCAATAGAGTCACTGGACAGACGTCGAGCGGGTGAGTTTCGCGCGGATTAAGTTGGGGGTTCTGGTATGCGCATTCCAGCGCACTCGGTATGCACGGCGATCCGCGACGACATCGTCACCGGTGTGTTCGAGCGGGGCAGCCGGCTCACCGAGGAGCAGCTCGCCCGACGCTACGGAGTCTCGCGCGTCCCGGTCCGCGAGGCGCTGCGGACCCTGGAGTCGGAGGGCTTCGTGACCACCCGCCGTCACGTCGGCGCGTGCGTCGCCGAGCCCACCGAGCAGGAGGCGGCCGACCTGCTGGAGATGCGTACGCTGCTGGAGCCGCTGGGCGCCGCGCGGGCCGCCCAGCGCCGCACGGAGGCGCACCTGAAGGTGCTGCGGGGGCTGGTCAGGCTGGGCCAGGAGCGGGCGCGCCGCGGCCAGCGGGAGGACCTGCGCTCGTTGGACGGCTGGTTCCACGAGACGCTCGCCCAGGCGTCCGGCAGCCCGGCGCTGACGGCGCTGCTCACCCAGCTCCGGCACAAGATCGCCTGGATGTACGCGGTCGATCAGCCGGCCCGGCCGGCGGAGGCGTGGGCCGAGCACGGCGCGATCGTCGACGCCGTCGCGCGCGGCGACGCCGACCGCGCCCGCGCGCTCACCACCCTGCACGTCGAACGCTCGCTGTCCTCCCACCGGCTGCGCCGCCCGGAGCGGCCCGAGCGGCCGGCCGGCCGTGTGAGGACTTCGCAACACCCCGTAAACACCGCGAGCGCCCGCAATTAACACCGGCACCGTATACAAAGGCGGGGGAATTGTGCCCCGTGAATTCGCATGCCCGAAAAGGCCGCGTGCGGTAAAGGGCTGCCCGCGCCGAAATGCGGGAGGCGCCTGAAAGCGTGCGGCGAAACCCCGTGGGGCGAAACACCACGGGGCGGAACACCAGGGGGCGAAACCCGTACCGGCGGACCTCGCGGCCATAAAAGCGGAGCCGTACCACCCGTTTCCGGGGGTACGGCTCCGTGAAGCGACTGGGGGTGGGTCAGACGGTCTCGGGGAGTTCCTCGAGGCCCTCGGAGACCAGCTTCGCCAGGCGGTCCAGGGCGGCGTCCGCGCCCTCGGCGTCCGAAGCGAGCACGATCTCCTCGCCGCCCTGCGCGCCCAGGCCCAGCACCGCGAGCATCGACGCGGCGTTGACCGGGTTGCCATCTGCCTTGGCGATCGTCACGGGGACGCCGGCGGCCGTGGCGGCACGGACGAAGATGGAGGCGGGGCGGGCGTGCAGGCCCTCGGCCCAGCCGACGTTGACGCGGCGCTCAGCCATGGTGTTGCCCTTCGAGTCTCGGCGGTTGTCTAGACCAGTGGTCGAACCCAGTCTCTCATGTCCCACAGGGTGCTCGAACCGGCCTCCACGGGGCCCCGGCGGCCGGTCGGGCCGCCTCACCCTGCGTTGTCCACAGCACCTCCGCGACCGGCGGTCCGCCCCGTACTCTGGGCCCATGCGGACCCCGTCGGATCAGCCGGAACACGTGTACCCCGACCACTGGGAGGCCGACGTCGTGCTGCGGGACGGCGGCACCGCGCGGATCAGGCCGATCACCACGGATGACGCCGAGCGCCTGGTCAGCTTCTACGAGCAGGTCTCGGACGAGTCGAAGTACTACCGGTTCTTCGCACCTTACCCCCGGCTCTCCGCCAAGGACGTGCACCGCTTCACCCACCACGACTACGTGGACCGCGTGGGGCTCGCGGCCACGGTCGGCGGCGAGTTCATCGCGACCGTCCGGTACGACCGGATCAACGCGCAGGGCCTGCCCGCGAGCGCCCCCGCCGACGAGGCCGAGGTCGCGTTCCTCGTCCAGGACGCCCACCAGGGGCGGGGCGTCGCCTCCGCGCTGCTCGAACACATCGCGGCGGTCGCTCGCGAGCGTGGAATCCGGCGGTTCGCGGCCGAGGTCCTGCCCGCCAACACCAAGATGATCAAGGTCTTCACGGACGCCGGCTACACCCAGAAGCGCAGCTTCGAGGACGGAGCCGTCCGCCTCCACCTCGACCTGGAGCCCACCGACCGCGCCCTCGCCGTACAGCGCGCCCGCGAACAGCGCGCCGAGGCGCGGTCCGTGCAGCGGCTGCTGGCGCCCGGCTCCGTCGCCGTCATCGGCACCGGCCGCGCCCCCGGCGGCGTCGGCCGCACCGTCCTGCGCAACCTCCTCGGCGCCGGGTACACGGGCCGTACGTACGCGGTCAATCGCGCCCTCCCCGAGACGACGACGTCCCTGGACGGGGTGCCCGCCTTCCGCTCCGTCGCCGACATCGGGGAGCCGGTCGACCTCGCCGTCGTCGCCGTACCGGCCGAGCGGGTCCCCGAGGCCGTCGCCGACTGCGGGGAACACGGCGTGCAGGGTCTGGTGGTCCTGACCGCCGGTTACGCCGAACAGGGCGCCGAGGGCCGTGAGCGCCAGCGGGAACTGGTGCGGCAGGCACGCTCGTACGGGATGCGTATCATCGGGCCCAACGCGTTCGGGATCATCAACACCGCGCCCGGTGTGCGGCTCAACGCCTCGCTCGCCCCGCACCCGCCGGTGCCGGGACGGATCGGCCTGTTCACCCAGTCCGGCGCCATCGGCATCGCGCTGCTGTCCGGACTGCACCGGCGCGGCGCCGGCCTGTCGTCCTTCGTCTCGGCGGGCAACCGCGCGGACGTGTCGGGCAACGACATCCTTCAGTACTGGTACGACGACCCCGACACCGACGTCGTGCTGCTCTACCTCGAATCGATCGGCAACCCGCGCAAGTTCACCCGGCTCGCCCGGCGTACGGCGGCGGTGAAACCGGTCGTCGTCGTCAAGGGCGGCCGGCACAGCGGCAGCGCGCCGCCCGGCCACGCGGTGCCGGTCACCCGCATCCCGCACACCACGGTCTCGGCCCTGCTCCGGCAGGCGGGCGTGATCCGCGTCGACACGGTCACCGAACTGGTCGACGCCGGCCTGCTCCTCGCCGGGCAGCCGCTCCCGGCGGGCCCGCGCGTGGCGATCCTCGGCAACTCCGAGTCGCTGGGGCTGCTGACGTACGACGCCTGCCTGACCGAAGGGCTCAGGCCCCAGCGGCCGCGCGACCTGACGACGGCGGCGACGCCGCAGGACTTCCGTACCGCCCTGTCCGAGGCCCTCCGGGACGGCGCGTGCGACGCGGTCGTGGTGACCGCGATCCCCTGGGTCGGGGAGAACGGGGCGACCGAGTCCGGCGACGGCGAGGTCCTGGCCGAGGCGCTGCGGGCCGCCTCCGCCGAGGCACCGGCCAAGCCGGTGCTGGTCGTCCACGTGGAAATGGGCGCCCTCGCCGACGCCCTGGCGGCCGCCGCCAGCACGGCACCGACCGCCCCGCCCCCGCCGACCGGGACCCCGCGCACGGCTCCCGGCCCCGATACGCCCGCCCCGGCGCCCCCCGTGGCCCCGACCCCCGCCGGTGAGTACCGCATCCCCGCGTACCCCGCCGCCGAGCGGGCCGTCCGGGCGCTGGCCGAGGCCGTCAGGTACGGGCAGTGGCGGCGCCAGATCACAGACCCGGGGCGCGTCCCCGAGTACGAGGGCATCGACGAAGCGGGAGCCGCCGCGCAGATCGAGCGGACACTCGCGGACGACGTGGACGAGCGGGGTGTCACCCTCGCCCCCGACGCCGCCCGCGAGCTGCTCGGGCGCTACGGCATCGCCGTACGCCCCGCGCTGCCCGCCCCCACCGCCGACGCCGCCGTCCGTGCCGCCGCCGGCCTCGGCTACCCCGTCGCGCTCAAGACCACCGCCCCGCACCTCCGCCACCGCCCCGACCTCGGCGGTGTCCGCCTCGACCTGGCCACCGAGGAGCAGTTGCGGACCGCCTACGCCGAGTTGACCGAGACCCTCGGCAAGCCCGAGGAGCTCCAGCCGGTCGTCCAGGCCATGGTCCCGCGCGGCGTCGACACCGTCGTACGCGCCGCCATCGACCCCGCCGTCGGCGCCGTCCTGTCCTTCGGGCTCGCGGGCGCCCCCTCCGAGCTGCTGGGCGACACCGCGCACCGCCTCGTCCCCGCCACCGACCGGGACGTCGCCGAGCAGATCCGCTCCATCCGCACCGCCCCGCTCCTGTTCGGCTGGCGCGGCTCCGCGCCCGTCGACACCGCCGCTCTCGAAGAGCTGCTGCTCCGGGTGTCACGGCTGGTCGACGACCACCCGGAGATCGTCGCCGTCG
Organism: Streptomyces sp. NPDC049837; assembly: GCF_040674455.1. Lineage (NCBI taxonomy): Bacteria > Bacillati > Actinomycetota > Actinomycetes > Kitasatosporales > Streptomycetaceae > Streptomyces > Streptomyces sp. NPDC049837. The sequence continues at coordinate 170,007 of NZ_JBFAMP010000007.1, forward strand.
GCCTGGAACCGGTGGTCGTCGCCACGCACGGCCTCTCCGTCCTCGGCGCGACCGTCCGGCTCGCCCCGCCCCCCGCCCGCACCGACATCGGCCCCCGCCGGCTCCCCAGCTACTGACGGCCCCCGCCCACCGAGCCACAGCCCCCACCGGCCACCACGGCCGCCCCCGCCCACCGAGCCACAGCCCCGGCCCCACCACCACGGACCCGCCGGCGACCCGCCACCGACCCGCCGACGACCCGGTTCCCGTGCGTCCCGTGCAGTCACCGCGCCCCCGTAGGATGGAGTCCATGGCGAAGACCGGTACGACCACCCAGGGGCTGCGCGCGGCGATCGAGCGCAGCGGCTACTACCCGGCCCTTGTGGCCGAGGCGGTGGAGGCCGCCGTCGGCGGGGAGCCGATCGCGTCGTACCTGGTCCACCAGGAGACCACCTTCGACGCCAACGAGGTGCGCCGCCACGTCACGGTCCTCGTCCTGACGGCCAACCGCTTCATCGTCAGCCACACCGACGAGCAGAACGCCGACACCAGCTCGCCGACGCCGTACGCCACCACCTCCACCGAGTCGGTCAAGCTCGGCCGGATCTCGTCCGTCGTCCTCAGCCGTGTCGTCGCCAACCCCGAGTCGTACACGCCCGGCACCCTGCCGCGTGAAGTGGTCCTCACCATCGGCTGGGGCGCCGTCTCGCGGATCGACCTGGAGCCCGCCGCCTGCGGCGATCCGAACTGCGACGCCGACCACGGCTACACCGGCAGCTCGACGGCCGACGACCTGAGCCTGCGCGTCAGCGAGGCCGGCGACGGACCCGAGACGGTCCGCCAGGCCCTCGCCTTCGCCCAGGCGCTGTCCGAAGCCACCGCGGCCACCCGCTGATGGCCCAGCCCGCACACATGGCGTCCGCCTGGCCCGACGAGCCGATGCCGCTCGTCCTCGACACCGCGCCCGTGCCCGAGTACGGCTCCGGCTCCCTCGCCGACCTGCTGCCGACGCTCGCCGCCGGCCTGGGCGTACCCGGGTTCGAGCACCGTATCGCCGAGCTGACCCCCACCGACCGGAACTGCGTGTTCCTGATCGACGGCCTCGGCTGGGAGCAGATCAAGGCCCACCCGGACGAGGCGCCCTACCTGACGTCCCTCCTCGGCAGCTCCCGGGGCGGCACGGGCCGGCCCATCACCGCCGGGTTCCCCGCCACCACCGCGACCTCGCTCGCCTCGGTCGGTACGGGACGGCCGCCCGGCGAGCACGGCCTGCCCGGCTACACCGTGCGCGACCCCGCGATCGGCGAGCTGATGAACCAGCTCCGCTGGAAGCCCTGGACGCCGCCGCACGTCTGGCAGCCGTACCCGACCGTCTTCCAGCTCGCCGACGTGGCCGGCGTCCACACCGCGCAGGTCTCCTCACCGACCTTCAAGGACACCCCGCTCACCAAGGTCGCCCTCAGTGGCGGAACGTTTCACGGGCGGCTCACCGGCGAGGAGCGCATGGACCTCGCCGCCGAGCAACTGGCCGCCGGGGACCGCTCCCTCGTCTACACGTACTACAGCGAGGTCGACGGCAGCGGCCACCGCTTCGGCGTCGACTCCGACGCCTGGCGCGGCCAGCTCATGTGCGTCGACCGGCTCGTGCAGCGCCTCGCCGAACAGCTCCCGCCCCGCACCGCGCTCTACGTCACGGCCGACCACGGCATGATCGACATCCCGTTCGACGAGCAGTCCCGCATCGACTTCGACGAGGACTGGGAGCTGCGCGCCGGAGTCGCCCTGCTCGGCGGTGAGGGCCGGGCCCGCCACGTCTACGCGGTGCCCGGCGCCCAGGCCGACGTACTGGCGTGCTGGCGCGAGGTGCTCGGCGAGCAGTTCTGGGTGGCGAGCCGCGACGAGGCCATCGCGGCTGGCTGGTTCGGCCCGACGATCGACGAGCGCGTCCACGGCAGGATCGGCGACGTCGTCGCCGCCGCCCACGACGACGTCGTCATCACGGCGTCCGTCAACGAGCCGAACGAATCAGCGATGGTCGGCGTCCACGGGTCGATGACGCCCGTGGAGCAGCTCGTTCCGCTGCTCGAAGTACGCTCGTAGGACCCGGCCCCTCCAACGCCCGACCCTGACCCGAAAGGTCGTCACTTCCCCATGCCCGAGCTCGTGTTCTTCTCCGGAACCATGGACTGCGGAAAGAGCACCCTCGCTCTCCAGATCGAGCACAACCGCTCCGCACGCGGCCTCCAGGGCATGATCTTCACCCGTGACGACCGGGCCGGCGAGGGCAAGCTCTCCTCCCGGCTCGGCCTGGTCACCGACGCCGTCGAGGCCGCCGAGGGCTTCGACTTCTACGCCTACCTCGTCGCCCACCTCTCCAAGGGAGGCCGCTGCGACTACGTGATCGCGGACGAGGCCCAGTTCCTCGCGCCCGAGCAGATCGACCAGCTCGCCCGCGTCGTCGACGACCTCGAACTGGACGTCTTCGCCTTCGGCATCACCACCGACTTCCGCTCCAAGCTCTTCCCCGGCTCCCAGCGCCTCGTCGAACTCGCCGACCGGGTCGAGGTGCTCCAGGTCGAGGCCCTGTGCTGGTGCGGCGCACGCGCCACCCACAACGCGCGCACCGTCGGCGGCCGGATGGTCGTCGAGGGCGCCCAGGTCGTCGTCGGCGACGTCAACGCCGGTGACGACGCCGGCGAGGTCGGTTACGAGGTGCTGTGCCGCCGCCACCACCGGCGCCGTATGACGGCCGCCACCGCCCGCGCCGCCGCCCTCTCCCCGGACGTCCTGCCGGTCCCGGCCGAGGAGCTCAGGCCCGACCGGCCGACCGTACGATCGTGAAGACCGCGCCCTCGGGGTCGGCGACGGTCGCCAGCCGCCCGGCCGGTTCGTCGCGCGGCGCCTGAAGCACCCGGCCGCCCAGCTCGGCCACCCGCTCGGCGGCGGCATCGGTGTCCGCGACCTCGAACCAGGTCATCCAGTGGGCGCCCCGGTCGCGCGGCAGCGCGCCCCCGACCCCGCGCAGCGAGGCGACGGGGCGGTCGTCGACCTTCAGCGTCACCAGGTCCGGACCGGCCGGGGCGACGGGATCGATCTCGTACCCGAACACCGTCTTGTAGAACTTGCTGACCGACTCCGTCTCCTGCGTCAGCAGTTCGTTCCAGGCCGGGGTGCCGGGCGCGCCGACCACCGCCGTGCCGAGGTGTGAGGCGGCCTGCCAGACCCCGAAGACGGCGCCCGTCGGGTCGGAGCAGATCACCAGCCGCCCCGCGTCCGCGGCGTCGAGCGGGCCGACGGCAACCGTGCCGCCGCTGCACCGGATCGATTCGGCGGTCTCGTCGGCGTCGTCGGACGCCAGGTACGTCGTCCAGGCGATGGGCAGGTCGCGGTCGGCCGGCAACTGGCCGATACCCGCCACTTCCTTGCCGTCGATCAGCCCTCGCACGTACGGGCCGAGCTGTTGCGGGCCCGGCTCGAACCGCCAGCCGAACAGCGCCCCGTAGAACTCCTGCGTCGCGTCAAGGCGGTGCACCATCAAACTCACCCAACAGGGGGCACCGGGTTTGCGCCGAGTCGCCTCGGTCATCGTCACTCTCTCCTCGGACCATCGTCGTGGCCGTGCGGGGGACCGGGCGAGTGCCGTGCCGTGTCCCGGTGTCGGCCACCGACCGTAGGCCCGGCTGTACGCCCCGTCAGATGCTTGCACCACCGGCCGCGCGGTGCGCCCCGGCCGCGCCGTGAATTGGCGCGATCCCGCAGGAGGATGCCCGAAATTTCGTTGCCCATCCTCGGCCCGGCCCTCCCGCCACCCGTCCCGGCACGCCCGCACTGCGCCGTCTGCGCGAGGATGGCGTCATGAACCCCATCATCTCGGCGACCGAACTCGCCGACGAGCTGTCCGGCACCCGCCCTCCGGTCCTCCTGGACGTCCGCTGGCAGCTCGGCGGCCCGCCCGGGCGACCGGCCTACGACGCGGGGCACATCCCGGGCGCCGTGTACGTCGACCTCGACACCGAGCTCGCCGGGCCGCCCGGCGCCGGGGGCCGGCACCCCCTGCCGGACGTGGCGGAATTCGGCGCGGCCATGCGCCGGGCGGGCGTCCGCGCCGACTCGCGGGTCGTGACCTACGACGGCGGCCAGGGCTGGGCGGCCGCCCGGGCGTGGTGGCTGCTGCGCTGGGCGGGGCACACGGACGTACGGGTCCTGGACGGCGGCCTGGCGGCCTGGCGGGGCGAGTTGTCGACCGAGACGCCCACCCCCGTGGCCGGGGACTTCACGCCCGAGCCGGGCGTCCTGCCGCTGCTGGACGCGGACGGGGCGGCGGCGCTGGCCCGGACGGGCCTGTTGCTGGACGCGCGGGCGGGGGAGCGGTACCGGGGCGAGGTGGAGCCGATCGACCCCGTGGGCGGGCACATCCCGGGTGCGGCCTCGGCCCCGACGACGGAGAACGTCGACGAGAGCGGCCGCTTCCTGCCCGCCGAGGCCCTGGCGGCCCGCTTCAAGGCCCTGGGCGCGACCGAGGCCCCGGAGGTCGGCGTCTACTGCGGCTCGGGCGTCTCGGGCGCCCACGAGGTCCTGGCGCTGGAAATCGCGGGCATCCAGGCGGCGTTGTACGCGGGCTCGTGGTCCGACTGGTCCTCCGACCCGTCGCGCCCGGTCGCCAAGGGCGCCGCCCGCGGCTGACCCTCGGACCGGCCCCCGAGGGACCCCTTCACGGACCGGCCGGGGCCTGAGCAGCTCGGCCCCGGACCGGACGCACGGACGTGACGCACCGACCGGACACGGACCGGGCCGGCCCGGACATAACCCGGGCCGGTCCGGACGTAACCCGGGCCGGCCCGGACCGGACGTGGACCCCGCCGGTCCGTGCCGCCGGCTACTCCTGCTTCTTGCGGCGCGTGCCGAAGACGATCTCGTCCCAGCTCGGGACCGCGGCCCGGCGGCCGGGGCGAACGCCGTCGGCCTCGGCCTGGCGATCGGTCGTGCCGGTCAGGCGGTCGCGGTGACCGCTCACCGCGCGGGGCATCAGCACGTCCGCGTAGGCCGAGCCGGCGCCCGCCGAGGCGGCGGGGGCAGCGGCCGGGGGCTCTTCCGCGTCCGGTTCCTGGACGGGCTCGGCCGCCGGGGGTTCGGCCGCCGGGCGCTCGGGTACGACCATGTCGCCCCGGAAGCTCGGCACCGCCTCCAGCAGGCTGGTCAACGAGTCGCGCTCGGGCTCCTCCTCCGGCTCGGGCGCCGGAGCAGGCGCGGCAGGGCGCTCGATCTGCCGGTCCAGGGCACGGTCGAGCGGCCGGTCGCGCGGGAGGCGCGCGATGCGCGGGACGAACGGGAAGCTCGGCTCCTGGACGGCCACCGCGTCGTCGGTCTCACCGATCAGCGCGCGGGCCTCGTCGTCCACGGCCTGGACCAGCCGGCGGGGCGGGTCGTACGTCCAGCTCGCCGAGTGCACCTCGCCCGCGACGCGGTAGACCAGCAGCACTTCCCACGTGCCGTCGTCGCGGCGCCAGGAGTCCCAGACCACCGTGTCCTTGTCGGCGCCGCGCAGCAGCAGCCGCTCCTGCACCGCCTCGCCGAGCTGCGGGCCGGTGTTCTCGCCGGGCCGGCGTACGGGGGTCTTGCGGGCCCGCTCGGCCATGAAGGCGCGTTCCGCGAGGACGGGGCCCTCGAAGCGGCGCACGCGCTCGACGGGGATGCCGGCGAGCTGGGCGACCTCTTCGGCGGAGGCACCGGCGCGTATACGCGCCTGGATGTCGCGCGGCCGGAGATGGCTCTCGACCTCGATCTCGATCTGGCCGAGGCGGGCACGGTCGTTGCGCACGGCGGCGCGCAGCCGCTCGTCGATCGGAAGCGTGTACTCCGTGTTGTCAGCAGCCTTCAGCACCAGTCGTGTGCCGTCGTTGGAGACGGCCACGACACGCAGTTCGGGCATGGGGACCTCCCGGGTGGTGCCTGCCGACGTCACCTGCGTCGCTGCTTCCGCTAGTCGAGTGTGGCCTGCCCGGGTGCAGCCTGCCACAACCTTGCCGAGTTGCCCGGCGTGTCGGGCATGGGCCCTGGAACGCCGTTATGGCACGGTTACCTGTTCGCCACTCAGGGTGACCGGTGTGGTCACTCTGTGCAGCAGGCGGCCGTGCGGTGCTGCGGCGCCGCCGGAACGAGTGCCGCTTTCGGCCCCCTCCCGTGGTCCCGGGCACCCGAAAGGGATCGGGGCCCAGGGCTCGCCACAGTACTCCATTCGGGCCACCTGGGTGGACCGGCGCGCCGCCGAAGTTCTCCCCGCGTACGGCAGTTGGGTCCCCCTGACCGGTTGTCACACGTGGTGTCCTTCACAGAATCCGCAGAAATGGAACTATTCGCTTCGCCCAAAGGTCTCCTCTCCCTGCATGCTGGGACAGATGGGTGAAGTGATACTGAAGGTGGACGAGAAGGTGTACACGCGGAATAACGGGACAGAAGGGGTAAGGGAGAAGAGGAAGCGGCTCGACCTGAACGCCGCCCAGGTCGCGGGCAGCGCGGTCGCGGCCGTGGTGGCCGCCAAACTGGCTTCCAAGATGGGCGTGTACGGCACGGTGCTCGGCGCGGGCGTGATCAGCGTCATCGCCACCTGCGGCGGTTCGGTCTTCCAGCACCTCTTCAGGAGCACCGGAGAGCGGGTCCGCGGAGTCACGCTCCAGGCGGCCCGGCCAAAGGGCTGCCGGAGCGCCCCCGTTCACCGGGCGGCCGGTGCGGACGGGGAGTTCGGCGAGGCCACCACGTACGGCACGCGCGTGCGTGGCTGGAAACGCTCGGCGATCGCGGCGGCGCTGGTCTTCGGGGTGGCCATGGCGGGCATCACCGCGTACGAGCTGATATCCGGTCAGGACTTCAGCGGCGGCAAGGGGACGACCATCAGTGGCGTCGTGCGCGGCGGCGGCGACTCCCCGCCGACCCGTCCGTCCACCACGCCGTCCACCCCGTCCGCCCCGGAGCAGGACCGGCACGATCAGCGGCGGCCGGAGCGGACGCCCGGCCAGGACACCGGGCGGGACGGCACCGGTTCGCCGACCCCCACACCGACCCCGAAACCGACGCCCACACCGACCCCTACCCCCACGCCCACGCCGACCCCGACCCCTACCCCGACACCCACGCCCACCCCGACGCCGTCCCCGGACGGCTCGGCCGAGTGAGCCGACGGGCGCCGACGGACCGGGCGGGGCGGTCAGTCGCCCAGGACCCGCCGCAGGTAGTCGTTGCCGAACACCCGCTCCGGGTCCAGGCGGTCACGCAGCGCGGTGAACTCGCCGAACCGCGGGTACACGTCCGCGAAGTACGCGGCGTCCCGGGTGTGGAGCTTGCCCCAGTGCGGGCGCCCCCCGTGCGCCGTCATGATCCGTTCCGCCGCCGTGAAGTACGACCGGTACGGCGTGCCCTTGTACATGTGGACCGCGATGTACGCGCTGTCCCGGCCCGACGCCGTCGAGAGCGTGATGTCGTCCGCGGGCGCCGTCCGGACCTCCACGGGGAAGCTGACGCGCAACGGCGACCGGTCCACCATCGCCTTCAGCTCGCGCAGCGCGCCGACCGCCGCCTCCCTCGGAATCGCGTACTCCATTTCCACGAACCGCACTCGGCGCGGACTTGTGAAGACCTTGTAGGGGATGTCCGTGTACGTACGCGCGGACAGCGCGCGGCTGGAGACCTTGGCGATCGCGGGGACGACCGGTGGCACCGCCCGGCCGATCGAGTTGACCACCTGGAACAGGCCGTTGGAGAGGAACTCGTCCTCGATCCAGCCGCTGATCCGCCCGGGCGGGGCCGCAGGACCCGCGCTGCGGTTGTTGCGCTTGGTGTTGCAGTTGCCGGTGTGCGGGAACCAGTAGAACTCGAAGTGCTCGTTCTCCGCGTGCAGCGCCTCGAACTCCGAGGTGACCCGGTCGAAGGTCATCGGCTCCTCGCGCGCGGTGAGCAGGAAGATCGGCTCCACGGCGAAGGTGATGGCGGAGACGACGCCCAGCGCGCCGAGCCCGATCCGGGCGGCCGCGAAGACCTCCGGGTTCTCCTTCTCGGAGCAGGTCAGCACCCGGCCGTCCGCCGTGACCAGCTCCAGCTCCCTGATCTGCGCGGCGATCGACGCGGAGTCACGGCCCGTGCCGTGCGTACCCGTGCTGGTGGCGCCCGCCACCGTCTGCTCCATGATGTCGCCCATATTGGTGAGCGACAGGCCCTCCCGCGCGAGAGCCGCGTTCAACCGCTTCAGCGGGGTGCCGGACTCCACCGTCACGGTCAGCTCGCGCCGGTCGATCCGCCGGATCCCGGTCAGCAGATCCGGGCGGATCAGCACGCCGTCGGTGGCGGCGATGGACGTGAACGAGTGCCCCGTACCGACCGTCTTGACCCGCAGGCCCTCCCCGGCGGCGCTCCGCACCGTGTCCGCCAGCTCCTGGACCGAAGCCGGACGGGCCTCCCGTACGGGCCTGGCGGCCACGTTCCCCGCCCAGTTACGCCACGTGCTGCTGCTCCGGCTGTTCCGGGTCCTGCTCGCGCTGCTCACGCTGCCCCTGCCCCTCCCGCGTCGGCACCGGCCTGCGCAGCCGGCGGTACCCCAGGAACGCCACCACGGCCGCGAGCACTCCCGCGATGCCGGGCACCGCGTACCCCGCGGCCGCCCCGTGCGCGTCGACCACCCAGCCGGCGGCCGAGGAGCCGAGCGCCACGCCGACCGCGAGCCCGGTACTCGTCCAGGACATGCCCTCGGTCAGTTTGGTGCGCGGTACGTGGGCCTCGACGAGGGCCATGGTCGTCACCATCGTCGGCGCGATGGCAAGGCCCGCGACAAAGAGCGCCACAGCCAGGAAAGGCAGGTTCCCGGCCAGTTGGAGGGGGATCATACTCACGGCCATCGCGCAGACACCCACAACCCACCTGCGGGACGGCTCGCCCTTGAGGTGCAGCAGCCCGAAGACCGCGCCCGCCACGCACGACCCGAGCGCGTACACCGCCAGTACCAGGCTGGCCGCGGCCTTGTGGCCCTCCTCCTCGGCGAACGCCACCGTCACCACGTCCACCGCGCCGAAGATCGTGCCGGTGGCGACGAACGCGGCCACCAGCACCTGGAGACCGGGGGAGCGCAGTGCCGAGCCGCCGGTGTGCTGCTCGACCGGGTGCGGCACCGGCTCGGTGCCCCGCTGGGCGGTCAGCCACCACACACCGACCGCCAGGAAGACCGCCGCCAGCAGTGGCCCCGCCTCCGGGAACCAGATGGTCGACAGTCCGATGGAGACGATCGGGCCGAAGATGAAGCACACCTCGTCGATGATCGACTCGAAGGAGTACGCGGTGTGCAGCTCACGCGCCGAGCCCCGGTAGATCGTCGCCCAGCGGGCCCGGGTCATCGCGCCGATGCTCGGTACGCAGCCGGCGGCCGCCGAGAAGAAGAACAGCGTCCACTCCGGCAGCCCCTGCTGCGCGCATATGAGCAGCCCCGCCACGGCCGTGACCGTGATCAGGGTGGCCGGGCGCAGCACCCGGCGCTGGCCGTAGCGGTCGACCAGGCGGGAGACCTGCGGGCCGAGCACGGCGGCGGAGACGGCGAGCGTCGCGGACAGCGCGCCGGCCAGCCCGTAGCGGCCGGTGAGCTGGGAGATCATCGTGACGATGCCGATGCCCATCATGGCGAGCGGCATCCGGCCGAGGAAGCCGGCCGCGGAGAAGCCCACGGTGCCGGGGGCGGAGAAGATCGCGCGGTAGGGACTGGGCAAGGGGGTACTCCGGCCGGTGAGGCGTAGGCGCGCATGACGTGAGGGCGCGTGGCGTAAGGCGTACGGGCAGCCTTCACAGGTTACGTCCGAACGGGTGACTGTGCACGGCGGTTTTCCGGCTGTCAGACCCTGGTGGCAGGATCGATCCCATGTCCGATGCCATGGCCGATCAGCGCGATCCAGCCCCGTACGACGCCCTGCTCCTGCTCTCCTTCGGCGGGCCCGAGGGTCCCGACGACGTGGTCCCGTTCCTGGAGAACGTGACGCGGGGCCGGGGCATCCCCAAGGAACGTCTCAAGGAAGTGGGGCAGCACTACTTCCTCTTCGGCGGCGTCAGCCCGATCAACGACCAGAACCGCGCGCTGCTCGCCGCACTGCGCAAGGACTTCGCGGACGCGGGCCTCGACCTGCCCGTGTACTGGGGAAACCGGAACTGGGCGCCGTACCTCACCGACACGCTGCGCGAGATGGTGACCGACGGCCGCCGCCACATCGCCGTCCTCGCCACCAGCGCGTACGCCTCGTACTCCGGCTGCCGCCAGTACCGGGAGAACCTGGCGGACGCCCTGGCCACGCTGGAAGCGGAGGGCATGCCGCTGCCCCGGGTCGACAAGCTGCGGCACTACTTCAACCACCCCGGCTTCGTCCGGCCCATGGTCGACGGCGTCCTGAGGTCGCTCGCCGAGCTCGACGAGTCCGTGCGCGCGGGCGCCCACCTCGCGTTCACCACGCACTCGATCCCCACCTCCGCCGCCGACACCTCCGGGCCGGTCGAGGAGCACGGCGAGGGCGGCGCGTACGTCAGGCAGCACCTGGACGTCGCCCGGCTCATCGCCGACGCCGTACGGGACGAGACGGGCGTCGAGCACCCCTGGGAGCTGGTCTACCAGTCGCGCAGCGGGGCGCCGCACATCCCGTGGCTGGAGCCCGACATCTGCGACCACCTGGAAGCGCTGCAGGGCGCCGGGGCACCGGCGGTCGTCATGGTCCCGATCGGGTTCGTCTCGGACCACATGGAGGTCCTGTACGACCTGGACACCGAGGCCACCGCCAAGGCCGCCGAGCTGGGCCTCCCGGTGCGCCGGTCGGCGACGGTGGGCGACGACCCCCGGTTCGCGGCCGCCGTCCGGGACCTGGTCCTGGAGCGCGCGGCGGCCGAGCGGGGCAAGGTGGTGGAGCGGTGCGCGCTGGGTGCCCTGGGCGCGTCGCACGACCTGTGCCCGATCGGCTGCTGTCCGGCCCGCACCGAGCGGCCCGCGGCGGCCGGCGCCGACAGCCCGTACGCGTGAGGAGACGCAGTGACCGACCCGCGTGACCCGCTCCTGACCGAGCTGCTGGAACTGGCCCTGGAGGCCGGGCGCCGGGCCGGTGCGCTGCTGCGCGACGGCCGCCCGGCCGACCTGGGTGTCGCGGCGACCAAGTCGAGCCCCATCGACGTCGTCACCGAGATGGACATCGCCGCCGAGAAGCTGATCACCGCCTTCCTCGCCGAGCACCGCCCCGACGACGGGCTCCTCGGTGAGGAGGGCGCCGCCACGGAGGGCAGCAGCGGCGTCCGCTGGGTCGTCGACCCGCTGGACGGCACGGTGAACTACCTGTACGGCCTGCCGACGTGGGCCGTGTCCATCGCCGCCGAGCGGGACGGCGAGACCCTCGTCGGGGTCGTCGAGGCCCCGATGCGCGGCGAGACGTTCCGCGCGGTGCTGGGCGGCGGCGCGTTCCTGAACGACCGTCCCGTCCGCTGCCGGCCCGCGCCGCCGCTGGACCAGGCCCTGGTCTCGACGGGCTTCAACTACGTGGCCGCGGTCCGCGCCCACCAGGCCGACGTGGCCCACCGCCTGATCCCCCTGCTGCGGGACATCCGCCGCAGCGGTTCCGCCGCGATCGACCTCTGCGACGTCGCCGCCGGCCGCCTGGACGGGTACTACGAGCGCGGGCTCAGCCCCTGGGACCTGGCGGCCGGGGCGCTGATCGCCCGCGAGGCCGGCGCCCTGACCGGCGGCCGCCCCGGCACGCCGCCGTCGGGCGAGCTGACGGTGGCGGCGCCTCCGGGGGTCTTCGAGCCGCTCCAGGTCCTCCTGGAGGACTTCGGCGCCTGGCACGACTAGGCAGGGCCGCCCTGGGCTTGGGGCCCGCCCCTCACCCGTACGGGCAAACGAAAGACCCCGGTGCTCCGCGGATGTTCCGCGGGACACCGGGGCCCGTGCCCCGTTCAGGTCAGGCGTTCGCGGTGGTGATCTCCACGCCGTGTTCCGCCGCCAGGCGGTGCAGGTCGTCGAGCTCAGCCTGCTCGACGTCGGCCAGGAAGTCGTCTCCCGTCTCGCGAGCCCGAGTGAGGTCGGTCTCCGTGGCCCTTATGCGCTGCAGCAGTCCTGCGGTGAAAGCGTCCATCGTGCGCCCCCTCGTCATGGGTCGGTGGCACGGGGGTGTGCCGAGGGTTGTCGGTCGATCACGCGCTGCGCCTCTGGGGACAGAGCGGTTTGTGGCGCGCCACATACGGGGCGTGATCTCGGGTGTGCAGTCGTCCTCCCCAGGGGCTTCCTCACGGAAACCTCAACTCGTCCGTGAATTCCGTTGATTCCCGGAGCACCGCAGCGGGCCCCGGTCGGCCGCAGGCCGCCTTACAGCCGGTTTACGCGCGTAAGGGGCAGGATGGATACGCACAGTCAGTGCGACAGACCCGCCCGGAACCGGGCTCGGAGGAAGGAACAACGCCGTGCGCGTACTCGTCGTCGAGGACGAGCAACTGCTCGCCGATGCGGTGGCCACCGGTCTGCGCCGGGAGGCCATGGCCGTCGACGTCGTGTACGACGGGGCGGCCGCCCTGGAGCGCATCGGCGTCAACGACTACGACGTGGTCGTCCTCGACCGCGACCTGCCGCTGGTCCACGGGGACGACGTCTGCCGCAAGATCGTCGACCTGGGCATGCCCACCCGTGTCCTGATGCTCACCGCATCCGGTGACGTCAGCGACCGCGTGGAGGGCCTGGAGATCGGCGCCGACGACTACCTCCCCAAGCCGTTCGCGTTCAGTGAGCTCACCGCCCGCGTACGGGCACTGGGCCGGCGTACGACGGTCCCGCTGCCGCCCGTCCTGGAGCGGGCCGGGATCAAGCTCGACCCCAACCGGCGCGAAGTGTTCCGGGACGGCAAGGAGATCCAGTTGGCGCCGAAGGAGTTCGCGGTGCTGGAGGTCCTGATGCGCAGCGAGGGCGCGGTCGTCTCGGCCGAGCAGTTGCTGGAGAAGGCCTGGGACGAGAACACCGACCCGTTCACCAACGTCGTGCGCGTCACCGTGATGACCCTCCGCCGCAAGCTCGGCGAGCCTCCGGTGATCGTCACGGTGCCGGGTTCCGGCTACCGGATCTGACCCCGTGGCCGCGACCCCCGCGCCACCGCAGGCGCCCCCGAAGCCCACCTGGGACCCCAGGGAGCCCGTCCGCCCCTGGCTGCGTCCGACGATCCGGATACGGCTCACGCTGCTGTACGGCGGCATGTTCCTGATCGCCGGCATCCTGCTTCTGTCGATCATCTACCTGCTGGCCGCCCAGGCCCTCCACATCGGCAGTGAGCTGCCGTTCAAGATCGTCAACGGGCAGGTGACCAGCAACGTCTGCAACTTCCCCGTCGAGGCCGGACCGGACGAGTTCAACCGGGCGATGAACGCCTGCGTCAACGAGCAGCGCCAGCACGCCCTGGACGACCTCCTGCGCCGGTCGCTCTTCGCGCTCCTGGGCCTGAGCGTCATCGCCTTCGCCTTCGGGTACGCGATGGCGGGACGCGTCCTGTCCCCACTGGGCCGGATCACCCGTACCGCCCGTAACGTGGCCGGCACGGACCTGTCCCGCCGGATCGAGCTGGACGGCCCGGACGACGAGCTCAAGGAGCTGGCGGACACCTTCGACGACATGCTCGACCGGCTGGAGCGGGCGTTCACCGCACAGCAGCGGTTCGTCGCCAACGCCTCGCACGAGCTGCGCACGCCGCTGGCGATCAACCGCACCCTGCTGGAGGTGCACCTCTCCGACCCCGGGGCGCCCGTCGAGCTCCAGCAGCTCGGCAAGACGCTGCTGGCCACCAACGAGCGCAGCGAGCAGCTCGTGGAGGGCCTGCTGCTGCTGGCCCGCAGCGACAACGAGATCGTCGAGCGCAAGCCCGTGGACCTGGCGGAGGTCGCCTCGCGGGCCATCGACCAGACCCGGGCCGAGGCGGAGGCGAAGGGCCTGGAGATCCGTGGCGAGCGGGCCCCCGCCGTCGTCCAGGGCAATGGCGTCCTGCTGGAGCGGATCGCCCTGAACCTGGTGCAGAACGCCGTCCGCTACAACGTGGACGACGGCTGGGTGCAGGTCACCACCGAGACGCAGGCCGGCCAGGCGGTACTGGTGGTTTCGAACACAGGACCCGTGGTTCCCGCTTACGAGATCGACAACCTCTTCGAGCCGTTCAGGCGCCTGCGACAGGAGCGCACGGGCAGTGACAAGGGCGTCGGACTTGGTCTTTCGATCGCCCGGTCCGTCGCGAGGGCCCACGGGGGCCGTATCATCGCGGAGCCCCGCGAGGGCGGCGGCCTCGTCATGCGCGTCACACTCCCGCTGTGACACGCCGGTCGAGACCGTCATCGTGTTCGCTTTGCGCGGAATTTTCGTGACCTGTTCCCGGGAGTTCCGTGTGTGATCGATCACAAGGGAACGTTTCCGGCCATCTACTCTCCGTGATCAAGAATTCCCCCGGAAAACCAGGAAAAGTCCGGGTTTCCAGGGGGTCGGATCACGGGAAGTACACGGGGTGGCGCCTTCGAGGCGCGGCTTCCGGACCGTGTACGGTCCCGTTCGCCATCCAAACCCGATCACTCTCGAGGGGTCCGGTTGGGTGTCGATTGAGTAACAGACCTTGATGTGAGGCAAAATCTCCGCCTCAGGTCGGGCACAAGTCCGGCCTCTCACGCGTTACGTGCGCTGGAGACACCGCAACCACCCAGAGGGGGAGAGCGACATGGCAACGGATTACGACACCCCACGCAAGACCGACGACGACGTCGACTCGGACAGCCTTGAAGAGCTGAAGGCCCGGCGCAACGACAAGTCGACCTCGACCGTCGACGTCGACGAGTTCGAGGCCGCCGAGGGCCTGGAGCTGCCCGGAGCGGACCTCTCGAACGAGGAGCTGGCCGTCCGGGTGCTGCCCAAGCAGGCGGACGAGTTCACCTGCATGAGCTGCTTCCTGGTCCACCACCGCAGTCAGCTCGCCCGTGAGAAGAACGGTCAGCCGATCTGCCGAGACTGCGACTGAGGTCCGTCGGCCGTGGCAGGCGACACCCCGTCTCGGAAGCGACGCTTCCGGCTCCACAGGAAGCCGGAGGCGTACCAGGGCGGCACAGGCCCGGCACCAGGCGCCCACGACGCGCCCGCCGAGCACTCCGCCCTCCTGCCCTCCCCCGGCACGCGTGACGACGAGCGGGGCCCCTCGGCCTCGCTCGCGGCAGCCGGAAGGGCGGGGACGCCGGCCGAGCAGGCCGGGACGGCCGGTACACCGGCCGATACGCCCGCACCCAAGGGACGGCGCCTGGACGCCGTCAGGCGTGGCGTACGCAAGAGCCGGGAGGGCGCCAAGGCCGGCATCGCCCACCTCGCCGACCGGCTCATCGAGAACGCCCCGCGCGTTCCCGTCCGGGACCTGGCCACCCTGCGCGGACAGTTCCCGGGACTCACCCCGGAGCAGCTCGCGGACAAGCTGATCGCGGGCGCGGCCAACGCCACCTCCACCGTGGGCGCCGGTGTCGGCGCGGCCGCCATGCTCCCCGTACCGCCCGCGATGCCGGCCGAACTGGCCGCCGAGATCACGGGCGTCGCGGCGATCGAGCTCAAGCTCATCGCCGAGCTCCACGAGGTCTACGGCCAGCGGCCCCCGGGCAACCTCAAAGAGCGCGCGACCGCGTACCTGACCTCCTGGACGGAGGAGCGCGGCATCGACGTCACCAAGCCCACCACCATCAACGCCGCCCTCGGCGGCCGGATGAAGCGCGAACTGCGCCAGCAGATCATGAAACGCATGGTGCGCAACCTGCCGAACCTGATGCCGTTCATGGTCGGAGCGGCCGTGGGCGCCGTCATGAACCGGCGCGACACCAAGAAGCTCGCCGAACGCATCCGCAAGGACCTCCGCAGCCGCCAGGTGCCCTGGGACGCCCTTCCCCAGTTGCCCCCTCTGGACCAGCCGGAGAACCCCAAGGAGATCGGCTTCTAGGCCTTTCCGGAGCCCTCGGGCTGCGCCGCCCGTACGTCGGTCAGCGCCGCCGCCAGGGCCTCCGGGTCGCGGCTGGAGAGGTACACGTACGGCGTCGGATCCGCCGGGTCCGTGACCTCGACCCGCACCGCCCCCGGGATGTAGCCCCGCATCAGCATGTACGCACGCGTGTCCGCCTTGTGCGTCCGCCAGGCGCGCGCCTCCTCGGCGTCCAGCACCTCCGGCTCACCCAGCGCCGACACCGGAATGCGGGCGTCCCCGGCGACCAGCGAGCCCGCCACCACCCGGACGCGGGCCGAGCCGTACGAACTGACCGCCATCGACGCCAGCGCACCCGCGACGATCAGACCGCCCAGCATGGGCAGCGTGCCCAGCGGCAGCATGATCAGCCCGCCCGAGACGGCCACCAGGGCGGCCAGCAGCCACCAGGAGCGGGGAGCGGTGAGACGTTCGTCGTACCGGGGCGCGGAGGCCGGGACGGAAGCAGATGCGGAAGGCTGCATACACCCAAGCTTGGCACGGCGCGACCGGTGGTCCGCCGCGCGGGTAAGGTCTCCCGCTGTGAGCACTGCACTGACGCCCCCCGCCGAGGCCATACCGCCGGTACGGCACCCCGACGCGCCCGCCCCGGGCGAGCTCCTGGGAGCCCACTACGAGCACTGCTTCGGCTGCGGCGGCGGCCAGCCCCACGGGCTGCACGTGGAGGCCAGGGCCGGCGAAGGCGTGAGCGTCACGGCCGAGTTCACCGTCACGACCGACCACCAGGGCGCCCCCGGCCTCGCCCACGGTGGCATCCTCGCCACCGCGCTCGACGAGACGCTCGGCTCGCTGAACTGGCTGCTGCGGGTCATCGCGGTGACCGGCCGGCTGGAGACCGACTTCGTACGCCCGGTGCCGGTCGGCACGGTGCTGCACCTTCAGGCCGAGGTCACCGCCGTACACGGCCGGAAGATCTACTGCACGGCGACGGGCAGGATCGGCGGGCCCGAGGGGCCCGTGGCGGTCCGCGCCGACGCCCTCTTCATCGAAGTCAAGGTCGATCACTTCATCGACAACGGCCGCCCGGAGGAGATCCAGGCGGCGATGGCCGACCCCGACCAGGTCCGGCGCGCCCGCGCCTTCGAGGTGAACCCCTGATGCGTAACCCTGTCGACGTCCTGATCCGCCGCGTGGACCCGGAGGTGCCGATCCCGTCGTACGGGCACCCGGGCGACGCGGGCGCCGATCTCGTCACCACCGAGGCCGCCGTGCTGGCCCCCGGCGAGCGCGCGATCCTGCCCACCGGGGTGTCGATCGCCCTGCCGGACGGGTACGCGGCCTTCGTGCACCCCCGCTCGGGGCTGGCGGCCCGGTGCGGAGTAGCCCTCGTGAATGCCCCAGGGACGGTGGATGCCGGGTACCGTGGGGAGATCAAGGTGATCGTGGTCAACCTCGACCCGCGCGAGAGCGTGCGGTTCGAACGGTTCGACCGGATCGCCCAACTGGTCGTTCAGCAAGTCGAGAAGGTCCGCTTCCACGAGGTGGCGGAGCTTCCCGGCTCGGCGCGGGCCGAGGGGGGCTTCGGGTCCACCGGCGGCCATGCCGCCACGGAGGGCTGGACGGGTGGGAATCGATACGCTTCGGTCGTATCCGACCGGGAAGGACAGTGACGTGTTCGGACGTCGCAAGAAGAGCAGTGCCGCTGCGGACGCAGCGGGCGAGGCCGAGCAGGTCGTCGACGAGGTCGGCACTGACGACGCGGCGGACAGCGAGCCGCGCCGGGTGAACCTTCCGCCGGCGCCCCGGCCCGACGGTCCCTGGGACATCTCCGAGGTCTCCAGGCCGGAAGAGGGCCGGGTCGACCTGGGCGGCATGTTCGTGCCCGGAGTCGAGGGCATGGAGCTGCGCGTGGAGGTCGCGGGCGACGCGATCGTCGCGGCGACCGTGGTGCTGCGCGACAGCGCCATCCAGTTGCAGGCGTTCGCCGCCCCCAAGAAGGAGGGCATCTGGGGCGAGGTCCGCGAGGAGATCGCCTCGGGCATCACCCAGCAGGGCGGTGTCATCGACGAGGTCGAGGGCCCCCTCGGCTGGGAGCTGCGCGCCCAGGTCCCGGTCAAGCTGCCGGACGGCACCGGCGGTGTGCAGCTCGTGCGGTTCGTCGGCGTGGACGGCCCCCGCTGGTTCCTGCGCGGGGTCATCTCCGGGCAGGGCGCGGTGCAGCCGGAGGCCGCGGGCCTGCTGGAGCAGATCTTCCGGGACACCGTCGTCGTACGGGGCGAGGGACCGATGGCGCCGCGCGACCCGATCGTCCTGAAGCTGCCGAACGACGCGCAGATGGTGCCCGAGGGCGTGCAGCAGGAGGACCAGGAGACGTCGCGCTTCTCGGGCGGCATGGGCCAGCTCCAGCGGGGCCCGGAGATCACCGAGGTCCGCTGAGTCGTCCTGACGCATACGGATGGTGGGCCGTACCCCGTACGACGGGGTGCGGCCCACCACGTTTTCCACAGGCGTTGCGGCCCTGTTCCGGCCCCACACATACTGAACGCGCACAGTGACGGGGGGAGAACCGATGTCCGAGCAGCACAGCGGGGAAGGCACCGCCACGGCCGTCGCCGAGGGCCGGGCGCCCATGGTGCGCGTGGAGGACGTGCACCGGTCGTACGGGACGGGGGCCGCCGCCGTCCACGCGCTGCGGGGCGTCTCCTTCGAGATACCGCACGGCGAGCTCGTCGCCCTCAAGGGCCGCTCCGGCTCCGGCAAGACCACCCTGCTCAACCTGGTCGGCGGCCTGGACGCACCCGACCGGGGGCGGATCACCGTCGACGGCACCGACCTCGCCGGCCTCGGTGAGAACGGGCTGCTGGAGCTGCGCCGCGACCGGATCGGGTTCATCTTCCAGGCGTTCGGACTGATCCCGATCCTGACGGCCGCCGAGAACGTCGGCATCCCGCTGCGGCTGCGCAAGGCCGATCCCCGCGAGCGCGAGGAGCGCGTCGAACTGCTGCTCGCCCTCGTCGGCCTCGCCGACCACGCGGCACAGCGCCCCGGCGAGCTGTCCGGCGGCCAGCAGCAGCGCGTCGCGATAGCCCGCGCGCTGGCCAACAAGCCGGCGCTGCTGATAGCCGACGAGCCGACCGGCCAGCTCGACGCCGAGACCGGCCTCGCGGTGATGGAGCTGCTGCGCGCGGTCGTACGCGGCGAGGGCGTCACCGCCCTCGTGGCCACGCACGACACCCAGCTCCTCGGCCTCGCGGACCGGGTCCTGGAGCTGAGCGACGGCGAGCTGACCGAGCACTGAACCACAGGCCCCAGATGGGCCATGGGCGCATCAGAATCCCGTCAAGACGCCCGGGAACCGACCTCCGCGTCCGGTTTGCCCCTGCCCCTGGCCGTAAGGTCTACGCACAGGCAATCGAACGAACAATCACGACAATGAGGCCATGGGACGCGGCAAGCTTCGGATCTACCTCGGTGCGGCACCGGGCGTCGGCAAGACGTACGCGATGCTCTCCGAGGCACACCGCCGCGTCGAGCGCGGCACCGACTGCGCCATCGCCTTCGTCGAGCACTACGACCGCCCCCGCACGGAGGTGATGCTGCACGGCCTCGAACAGATACCGCTCAAGGAGCTGGCCTACCGCGGCGCCACCTTCACCGAGATGGACATCGACGCCGTCCTGGAGCGCAGGCCCGCCGTGGCGCTCGTGGACGAGCTGGCCCACACCAACGTCCCCGGCTCGCGCAACGCCAAGCGCTGGCAGGACGTGGAGGAGCTGCTCGCCGCCGGCATCGACGTCATCTCCACCGTCAACATCCAGCACCTGGAGTCGCTGGGCGACGTCGTCGAGTCCATAACGGGCGTACGGCAGCAGGAGACGGTTCCCGACGAGGTGGTCCGCCGGGCCGACCAGATCGAGCTGGTCGACATGTCGCCGCAGGCGCTGCGCCGCCGTATGGCGCACGGCAACATCTACAAGCCGGACAAGGTCGACGCGGCCCTCTCCAACTACTTCCGCCCCGGCAACCTCACCGCACTGCGCGAGCTGGCGCTGCTGTGGACCGCCGACCGGGTCGACGAATACCTCCAGCAGTACCGGGGCGAGCACAACATCCGCACCACCTGGCAGGCCCGCGAGCGCATCGTCGTCGGTCTGACCGGCGGCCCCGAGGGACGCACCCTCATCCGCCGCGCCGCCCGGATGGCCGCCAAGGGCTCCGGCAGCGAGATCCTCGCCGTCTACATCGCCCGCAGCGACGGCCTGACCTCCGCGTCCCCCAAGGAGCTGGCCGTCCAGCGCACCCTGGTCGAGGACCTCGGCGGCTCCTTCCACCACGTCATAGGCGACGACATACCGTCCGCGCTGCTGGAGTTCGCGCGCGGCGTCAACGCCACCCAGATCGTGCTCGGCTCCAGCCGCCGCAAGGCGTGGCAGTACGTGTTCGGGCCGGGCGTCGGCGCCACCGTCGCCCGGGAGTCCGGACCCGACCTGGACGTCCACATCGTCACCCACGAGGAGGTCGCCCGGGGCCGGGGCCTGCCCGTCGCGCGCGGTGCCCGCCTCGGCCGCTCCCGGATCATCTGGGGCTGGCTGACCGGCGTCGCCGGCCCCGCCCTGCTCACCCTCCTGCTCACCCACGTCGACGCGGACCTCGGCATCGCCAACAACATGCTGCTGTTCCTGTCACTGACCGTGGCGTCCGCGCTGCTCGGCGGCCTGGTCCCGTCCCTGGCCTCCGCCGCCTTCGGCTCCCTCCTGCTGAACTGGTTCTTCGCCCCGCCCCTGTACCGGTTCACCATCCACGACCCCAGGAACATCGTCGCGATCGCCGTCTTCTTCGGAGTCGCCGTCGCGGTCGCCTCCGTCGTCGACCTGGCCGCGCGCCGCACCCACCAGGCCGCGCGGCTGCGCGCCGAGTCCGAGGTGCTGTCGTTCCTGGCCGGCAGCGTGCTGCGCGGGGAGACCGCGCTGGACGCCCTGCTGGAGCGGGTCCGCGAGACGTTCTCCATGGAGTCCGTCGCGCTGCTGGAGCGCGAGAGCGACATCGAGCCGTGGACCCGGGCGGGCAGCGTCGGGCGCCGGCCCGTGGCGCGCCCCGAGGACGCGGACGTCGACATGCCGGTCGGCGACCACATGGCGCTCGCGCTCTCCGGCCGCGTCCTGCCCGCCGAGGACCGCCGGGTGCTGGGCGCCTTCGCCGCCCAGGCCGCCGTGGTCCTGGACCGGCAGCGGCTCGTCGGCGAGGCCGAGGAGGCCCGCAAGCTCGCCGAGGGCAACAAGATCCGTACGTCGCTGCTGGCGGCCGTCAGCCATGACCTCCGTACCCCGCTCGCCGGGATCAAGGCCGCCGTCAGCTCGCTGCGCTCGGACGACGTGGAATGGTCCGAGGAGGACCGCGCCGAGCTGCTGGAAGGCATCGAAGCGGGCGCCGACCGCCTCGATCACCTGGTCGGGAACCTGCTCGACATGTCCCGCCTCCAGACCGGCACCGTCACCCCGCTGATCCGGGCCATCGACCTCGACGAGGTCGTCCCCATGGCGCTCGGCGGCGTACCGGACGGCAGCGCCGAGCTGGACATCCCCGAGAGCCTGCCGATGGTCGAGGTCGACAAGGGCCTGCTGGAGCGGGCCGTCGCCAACGTCGTCGAGAACGCCGTCAAGTACAGCCCCGGCTCCGCACCGGTCCTGGTGTCCGCCAGCGCCATGGCCGACCGCGTCGAGCTGCGCGTGGTGGACCGGGGCACAGGTGTGCCCGACGAGGCCAAGGACCGCATATTCGCCCCCTTCCAGCGCTACGGCGACGCCCCGCGCGGGGCCGGGGTGGGCCTCGGCCTCGCCGTCGCGCGCGGGTTCGTGGAGGCGATGGGCGGCACCATCACGGCCGAGGACACACCCGGCGGCGGCCTGACGATGGTCCTCACCCTCAAGGCGGCCGCCCCGGCCGCCGCCTCCGAAAATCCGGAAGCCCCCTCCCTGGAGAAAGCAGGCCCCTCATGACGCGGGTGCTCGTGGTCGACGACGAGCCGCAGATCGTACGCGCCCTCGTGATCAACCTGAAGGCACGGAAGTACGAGGTCGACGCGGCGGCCGACGGCGCGACGGCGCTCGAACTGGCCGCCGGCCGTCACCCCGACGTCGTCATCCTCGACCTCGGCCTGCCCGACATGGACGGCGTCGAGGTGATCAAGGGGCTGCGCGGCTGGACCCGCGTACCCATCCTGGTGCTCTCCGCGCGCCAGACCTCCGACGAGAAGGTCGAGGCCCTGGACGCCGGCGCCGACGACTACGTCACCAAGCCCTTCGGCATGGACGAGCTGCTCGCGCGGCTGCGCGCCGCCGTGCGCCGGGCCGAGCCCGTGGGCGGCGACGACGGCACGATCGTCGTCGAGACGCGGGGGTTCACGGTGGACCTCGCGGCGAAGAAGGTGCAGCGCGACGGGCGGGACGTCCGGCTTACGCCCACGGAGTGGCACCTGCTGGAGGTGCTCGTACGCAACGGCGGCCGGCTCGTCAGCCAGAAGCAGTTGCTCCAGGAGGTGTGGGGGCCGTCGTACGGCACGGAGACCAACTACCTCCGGGTCTACATGGCCCAACTGCGCCGGAAGCTGGAGGCGGACCCCTCACACCCCCAGCACTTCATCACCGAGCCCGGCATGGGATACCGCTTCGAGCGCTGATTCTCCTGTCGGTGGCGGCCGGTACGCTTTCTGTATGAGTGCTGCACCGCGTACCGAGAAGCAGGCCGGCCGCTTCCGCCGGATGCTCGACCGGCTGTCCAGTTCCCAGGGGGAGCTGGAATCGGAGGAGCTGCGGGAGGACACGCAGGCTTCGGGGTGCATCCGTATCTCGGACTGCGGGGACCGGCAGATCGTCAAGGTGACTGGTACCTTGCGGACGGTCACCCTGCGCCCGCGGGCCGGCGTGCCCGCGCTGGAGGCGGAGCTGTTCGACGGCACCGCGCCGCTGGACGTGGTGTGGCTGGGCCGGCGCTCCATCATGGGCATAGAACCGGGCCGCAAGCTCATCGCCTCCGGCCGCATCTGCATGAGTCACGGCCGCAGGGTGCTCTTCAATCCCAAATACGAACTCCGACCGCTCGGACAGGAGTAGCCGGTGACGTCACTCGACAAGCCGACCACCGACCAGGACGCCACTGACGGCCCCCAGGGCGCCCACGACTCGAAGGCCGTGACGGAAGCGGCCCTGTTCGAAGCCTTCGGCGGAGTACGCGGCCTGGTGGAGACAGTGCTCCCCGGCCTGCTCTTCGTCACGATCTACACGATCAACAAGGACCTGCACCTCTCGGCCATCGCGGCGCTGGGCGTGTCCCTGCTGCTGGTCGCGGTCCGCCTGATCCGCCGCGACACCGTGAAGCACGCCTTCAGCGGCGTCTTCGGCGTCGCCTTCGGCGTGGTCTTCGCGATGATGACCGGCAACGCCAAGGACTTCTACCTGCCGGGCATGCTCTACACGCTGGGCCTGGGCATCGCGTACATCGCCACCACGCTGGCGGGCGTCCCGCTGATCGGCCTGATCCTCGGCCCGGTCTTCAAGGAGAACCTCTCCTGGCGCACCCGCAACCCCGGCCGCAAGAAGGCGTACGCCAAGGCGAGCTGGGCGTGGGGCCTGATCCTGCTCGGCAAGTGCGCGATCCTCTTCCCGCTGTACTGGTGGGCGGACACCACCCAGCTCGGCTGGGTGCTGGTGACCCTGAAGGTCCCGCCTTTCCTGCTCGCGGTCTACCTGACGTGGGTCTTCCTGGCGAAGGCGCCGCCGCCGATCGACGTCTTCGCGGAGATGGAGGCGGAGGAGCGCGCCGAAAAGGAACGCAAGGCCGCCGCCGCCGCGCAAGCGGCCCAGCCACAGCCCCACCGCGGCGAGGCCTGACGCCCCCGCTCCCGTACCGCTCAAGGCCCCCACTCAGGGGCAACGAAGCCGGCGAACCCTCCAGGCGTACGACGAGGGCTCGGGACCAGACAGTGGTCCCGAGCCCCTCGATCGTCAACCGTTAACGCACCGGATTAGCTGGTGGCGTCCTCGCGGCGTACCGAGAGGAGGTCCTCCAACTGCTCCTCGCGGGCCTGGGCCGCGACGAAGAGCAGCTCGTCGCCGGCCTCCAGGGTCTCCTCCGCGCTCGGCGTCAGGACGCGCGAGCCGCGGATGATCGTGACCAGCGAGGTGTCCTGCGGCCAGGCCACGTCGCCCACCGACGTACCAGCCATGGCCGACTCGGGCGGGAGCGTGAGCTCCACCAGGTTCGCGTCGCCGTGGCTGAAGCGCAGCAGCCGGACCAGGTCGCCGACGCTCACCGCCTCCTCCACCAGCGCCGACATCAGGCGCGGCGTGGAAACCGCGACGTCGACGCCCCAGGCCTCGTTGAACAGCCACTCGTTCTTCGGGTTGTTCACCCGGGCGACCACCCGGGGAACCCCGTACTCGGTCTTCGCGAGCAGCGAGACGACCAGGTTCACCTTGTCGTCGCCGGTCGCCGCGATGACCACGTTGCAGCGCTGAAGCGCGGCCTCGTCCAGCGAGGTGATCTCGCACGCGTCCGCCAGCAGCCACTCCGCCTGCGGCACCCGCTCCACCGAGATCGCGGTCGGCGCCTTGTCGATGAGGAGCACCTCGTGCCCGTTCTCCAGCAGCTCACCCGCGATGGAACGGCCCACCGCGCCGGCGCCCGCAATAGCGACCCGCATCAGTGACCGCCCTCCTCAGGGCCTTCGGCGAACGCCGCCTCGACCTTCTCGATCTCGTCCGTACGCATCATCACGTGCACCAGGTCGCCCTCCTGCAGCACCGTCTGCGACGTCGGCAGGACCGCCTCGCCCAGCCGGGTGAGGAAGGCCACGCGTACGCCCGTCTCCTCCTGGAGCCGGCTGACCTTGTGCCCGATCCACGACGGGGACGTGTGCACCTCGGCGAGCTGGACACCGCCGCTCGGGTCCCGCCACAGCGGCTCGGCGCCGGACGGCAGCAGCCGCCGCAGCATCTGGTCGGCGGTCCAGCGCACGGTGGCGACCGTCGGGATGCCCAGGCGCTGGTACACCTCGGCGCGCCGGGGGTCGTAGATCCGGGCGGCGACGTTCTCGATGCCGAACATCTCGCGGGCCACCCGCGCCGCGATGATGTTGGAGTTGTCGCCGCTGCTCACCGCGGCGAACGCCCCGGCTTCCTCGATCCCGGCCTCACGCAGGGTGTCCTGGTCGAACCCGACACCCGTGACGCGCCGTCCGCCGAAGCCGGAGCCCAGGCGCCGGAATGCCGTCGGGTCCTGGTCGACGACGGCGACCGTGTGCCCCTGCTGTTCCAGGGTCTGCGCGAGTGCGGCTCCCACTCGCCCGCAGCCCATGATGACGATGTGCACGTCCGCTTACCCCGCACTCCTGGTCATCTTGCTGACCTGCGAAAACACCCTGCTCACTCTTCTCTCTCAGCCTGCGTGCGGTGTTGCCCGAGACGAGCTTATGCCGCCACCACGCTGTTGCCCTCATCCGAGGCGGCCGACGCGTCCGTCGGTCCGTCCGTCGGTCCGTCCGTCGGGCCGTCGGCCGCGGCTCCCCGCTCCGGCGGCCGGCTCTGCCACGTGGCGGACTGCCCCACGCGGCAGCGAACCAGCGTACAAACCGACGAGTCGGTGGCTTACGTCACAGTTTTCACGGTTTTCCGTGCCGTCCGCGTTAAGGGAGCGCAAGTTTCCGGCGCAACGGCGGGTGGTGGGTGGGCGGGGCCAATTTCGAACGCATACGATCCTGTGCGTGTCCAAACTGACCGACGTGCCCAAACGGATTCTGATCGGCCGGGCGCTGCGCAGCGACAGGCTGGGAGAGACCCTTCTCCCCAAACGCATCGCGCTCCCCGTCTTCGCATCCGACCCGCTTTCCTCGGTGGCGTACGCGCCGGGAGAAGTCCTGCTGGTCCTCTCCATCGCGGGTGTGTCGGCCTACCAGTTCAGCCCCTGGATCGCGGCCGCCGTCGTGGTCCTGATGTTCACGGTGGTCGCCTCCTACCGGCAGAACGTCCACGCCTACCCCAGCGGCGGCGGGGACTACGAGGTCGCCAATACCAACCTCGGCCCCAAGGCCGGCCTCACCGTCGCCAGCGCGCTCCTCGTCGACTACGTGCTCACCGTGGCCGTCTCCATCTCCTCCGGAGTGGAGAATCTCGGTTCCGCCATTCCCTTCGTCGTCGAGCACAAGGTCTTCTCCGCTATAGCGATAATCCTGCTCCTCACCCTCATGAACCTCCGGGGTGTGAGGGAATCGGGGAAGCTCTTCGCGATTCCCACGTATGTGTTCGTCGTCGGCGTCTTCAGCATGATCGCGTGGGGCGCGTTCAAGGGGCTCGTCCTCGACGAGACCATGAGGGCCCCGACCGCCGACTTCGAGATCCGGCCCGAGCATGAAGGCCTCGCCGGCCTGGCCCTCGTCTTCCTGCTCCTGCGCGCCTTCTCCTCCGGCTGCGCCGCGCTCACCGGCGTCGAGGCGATCAGCAACGGTGTGCCCGCCTTCCGCAAGCCCAAGAGCCGGAACGCCGCGACCACCCTCGCCCTCATGGGTGCCTTCGCCGTCACCATGTTCTGCGGCATCATCGGCCTGGCCATGGCCACCGGCGTGAAGATGGCCGAGACGCCGGCCCACGACCTGCTGCGCAACGGCGTCCCGGTCGGCGAGGGCTACGTCCAGAACCCCGTGATCTCCCAGGTCGCGGCCGCCGTCTTCGGCGAGGGCACCTTCTTCTTCATCCTGCTCGCCGCCGCCACCGCGCTCGTGCTGTTCCTCGCCGCGAACACCGCGTACAACGGCTTCCCGCTCCTCGGCTCGATCCTCGCCCAGGACCGCTACCTGCCGCGCCAGTTGCACACGCGCGGCGACCGGCTGGCGTTCTCCAACGGCATCGTGCTCCTGGCCGGCGCCGCCATGCTGCTGGTCTGGATGTACGGGGCGGACTCCACCAAGCTGATCCAGCTCTACATCGTCGGCGTCTTCGTCTCCTTCACGCTCAGCCAGACCGGCATGGTGCGGCACTGGAACCGCCACCTGAAGACCGAGCGCGACCCCGCCGTCCGCCGCCGCATGATCCGCTCCCGCGCGATCAACACCTTCGGCGCCTTCTTCACCGGCCTGGTCCTGGTCGTCGTGCTGGCCACCAAGTTCACGCACGGCGCCTGGGTCGCCCTGCTCGGCATGGTCATCTTCTACGGCACGATGACCGCGATCCGGAAGCACTACGACC
Source organism: Streptomyces sp. NPDC049837 (assembly GCF_040674455.1). Lineage (NCBI taxonomy): Bacteria > Bacillati > Actinomycetota > Actinomycetes > Kitasatosporales > Streptomycetaceae > Streptomyces > Streptomyces sp. NPDC049837. Next base: position 197,182 of record NZ_JBFAMP010000007.1, read on the forward strand.
GGGTCGCCGAGGAGATCGCCGCCCCCGACGAGCCGAGCGACGACACCGTCCGGCCGTCGCGCGTCCACTCCATCGTCCTGGTCTCCAAGGTCCACCGGCCGACGCTGCGGGCCGTCGCGTACGCCCAGCTCATGCGCTCCCACAAGCTGGAGGCGCTCAGCATCAACGTCGACCCGGCCGAGACCAAGGCGCTCAAGGCGGAGTGGGAGCGGCGCGGCATCAACGTGCCGCTGAAGATCCTCGACTCGCCGTACCGCGAGGTCACGCGGCCGGTCGTCGAGTACGTCAAGGGGATCCGCCGCGAGAGCCCGCGCGACGCGGTCAGCGTGATCATCCCCGAGTACGTGGTGGGCCACTGGTACGAGCACCTGCTGCACAACCAGAGCGCGCTGCGCCTCAAGGGCCGGCTGCTGTTCACCCCGGGCGTGATGGTGACCTCGGTCCCGTACCAGCTCCAGTCCTCCGAGGTGGCGAAGAAGCGCGAGAAGAAGCGCCAGGAGTGGAACGCGCCCGGTTCGGTGCGCCGCGGCCCCGCCGTCGAGCGCCCCAAGGAGCCGACGGCCAAGAGCTGACCTTCAGGACCCTGGCGGGCACGTAGACTGGTGGGCTGCCGCCTGGCAGCCCCCGTCTCACTCCCTGGAGTCACCCCGTCATGCCAAACGCACCCGAGTCCTCCCTCATCGGGGAGGAGTACGAGGTCGAGGTCGGCCCCGTCGCGCATGGCGGCCACTGCATCGCCCGTACCGACGAGGGCCGCGTGCTCTTCGTCCGGCACGCGCTGCCCGGCGAGAAGGTCGTCGTCCGCGTCACGGAGGGGTCCGCGGACTCCCGTTTCCTGCGCGCCGACGCCGTCCGCGTCCTGGACGCCTCCAAGGACCGGGTCGAGGCGCCCTGCCCGTACGCCGGACCCGGCAAGTGCGGCGGCTGCGACTGGCAGCACGCCAAGCCCGGCGCCCAGCGCCGTCTGAAGGGCGAGGTCATCGCCGAGCAGCTCAAGCGGCTCGCCGGCCTGACGCCCGAGGAGGCCGGCTGGGACGGCACGGTCATGCCGGCCGAGGGCGACAAGGTCCCGGCCGGGGAGGTACCGGCCTGGCGCACGCGCGTCCAGTACGCCGTGGACGCCGAGGGCCACGCGGGGCTGCGCAAGCACCGCTCGCACGAGGTCCAGCCGATCGACCGCTGCCTGATCGCGGCGCCCGGCGTCACCGAACTGGGCATCGAGAAGCGGAACTGGTCCGGGATGGCCTCGATCGACGCCATCGCCGCGACCGGCTCGCAGGACCGACAGGTCGTCCTCACCCCGCGCCCGGGCGCCCGGCTCCCGATCGTCGAACTCGACAAGCCGGTCTCGGTCCTCCGCGTCGCCGAGGACGGGGGAGTGCACCGCGTCCACGGGCGCCCCTTCGTGCGCGAGCGCGCCGACGACCGCACGTACCGCGTGGGCAACGGCGGCTTCTGGCAGGTCCACCCGAAGGCCGCCGACACCCTGGTCCGCGCCGTCATGCAGGGCCTCCTGCCCCGCAAGGGCGACACGGCCCTGGACCTCTACTGCGGCGCCGGCCTCTTCGCCGGCGCCCTCGCCGACCGCGTGGGCGACAAGGGCGCCGTCCTCGGCATCGAGTCGGGCAAGCGCGCGGTGGAGGACGCCCGCCACAACCTCCAGCACTTCGACCGGGTCCGCATCGAGCAGGGCAAGGTCGAACAGGCCCTCCCGCGCACCGGCATCACCGAGGTCGACCTCATCGTCCTCGACCCGCCCCGCGCGGGCGCCGGCAAGCAGACGGTCCACCACCTCGCCGGCCTGTCCGCCCGCCGCATCGCCTACGTCGCCTGCGACCCGGCCGCCCTCGCCCGGGACCTGGCCTACTTCAAGGAGGTCGGCTACCGGGTGCGGACGCTGCGGGCGTTCGACTTGTTCCCGATGACGCACCATGTGGAGTGCGTGGCGATTCTGGAGCCGGCCGCGAAGGGCTCCTGACCCGTGCCACGCGCCGGTTCGCCGGCTGGCGGGTTGTTCAGGTGTCCCGCACGACTTTTCGTCGGCGCTTCTTGTGCCCACCCGGGGGTGGGTCCTCGGTCTGTCCGCACGAGCCGGTGAGGAGAAGGGCGAGTTCTGCGCGAAGCCGGTGGAGCGGTTGCGTCAGGTCCAGTCCGGTGAGCTCGTGCACGCGGCGTAGCCGGTATTCCAGCGTGTGGCGGTGGACGAACAGCGCGCGGGCCGCAGTGGCGGCGCACATGCCGTAGCGCAGATAGGCGCTGAGAGTGGCGAGCAGGTGAGCGTGCCGCCTGTCCTTGTGCAGGGGTCCCAGGCAGTGGGAGAGGAAGGTCTCATGCTCGCGGTTGCTCTGCGAGAAGAGGGCCGTCAAGGGGAGGACCTCTCGCGCGTCCAAGCCCCCGACGCGATAGCACTCGGCGATGGGGACGGTATGGCGCGCGAGGCGCGCGGCCGAGGCTGTGTCGCCGTTGTCCACGGGTGCCAGCGCGTACGGCACGTCGAGGCCGTCGCACACCGGTGGGGTGGCGCTGAACAGGATGACGCGGCTACCGACGTCGCCGATGAGGGCATGTGGGTTGTCCCGTCTGAGACGGTGGAGCGTGCTCCGGCTACGGGATTCGTCCAGAACCGCGGTGACGGCGCAGTGGCTCAGGGGTGTGAGGACTTGCGGGGGGAGTGCCGACGGCCCCTCGGGTACGGGGCAGGGATCGAGCAAGGTGCGCAACGCGGTGGAGGCGTACGCACCGGACGTGCGGCGTGAGACGTGGTCGTTCCCCTGACGGGGGAGGAGGGCGGAGGCTGTCTGCCGTGCGGTGACCGGCCTCTGCTCATCGGCGTCAACGGGATGCTCGCACGGACGGAGGTGGTGCTGGGCGAGTTGGCAGGTGAGTGTCCGCAGCACCGTCTCGATCACGGTGCGCTCGATGAGGCCCTCTTTCTCCGGCACGGTGTTCTCGTCGTATGAGCGAGGGTCATGTACGCGGGTGTCCTCCGCGGTGCTGCCCTGTGCGCCGCCGCGGTGGCCCAGCTCGGCGTGGACGTGATCCACGAGGTGAGACGCGTGGACGCGCAAGTGCTGGACGGCTTCGGTGAGATGAGCGGCCGTGGGTGGGGTATCGGTGGTGTTTCTGGGACCCGTTCCCCGACGTTGTGGGGGGGAGGGGGGATGGGCCTGGGGGGAGCATGGCGTCACCTCTCACTTCTCACTGTGGGCGGCGTCAAGCGGTAACCGTGGCCGGCGCGTTCCGCTCCTCATCCGGGGAGAGGTAGCGGTGCCCGAAAAGCTTCTGAATCAGACGCTATGTGACATCCGTTGCTCGGAGTAAGGGCCATTCGAGTGTGCTTGCGGCGGCTGATGACGCGTTCGCAGGGGGCGGGCGGGGACCTCGTTGGAAGCGCCCGTCGTGGGCATTCGGTGGTCGGGTGCCGCGCGTTCGTGCTGCGCCGTCAGCCCGTCCGTTCCCGAGGCACCGACCACCCCGACGTCCGGCTCAGAATCAGGGCGAGTTCCGCTCGCATCCTGTCGAAGGGGTTGCTGAGGTCGATACCGGTGAGGCTTTCGATGGAGCGCAACCGGTAGGTGAGCGTGTGCCGGTGCACGTACAGGCTGCGCGCGGCCGCAGTGACGCACAGGTTGTGCGCCAGGTAGGTGCTGAGGGTTTCCAGCAGATAGCGGTGCCGGAGGTTGGTGTACAGCGGCCCAAGGCATGAGATCACGAAGTTCTCCCTTTCCTCGGGCGCCATGTCCAGCGCCGCGATGAGGGGAAGCGCCTGGCCGGTGTCGACGCGCACCCCGTAGTGCCGGGCGATGACAGCCGCGAGTGCGGCTCGGCGGGCGGCGCGCATGGTGTCTCCCTCCTCGATCGGCACCAGCCCGTAAGGGCCGAACAGTTCCGGCACGTTCGGTCGCTCCTGGGTGAAGGCGGTCACGTTCGTGCCGGTGATGGCCACCAGAGCGTGCGGATTGAGCGCCCGGAACTTCTGCAGGGCGGCTTTGGTGCCGTGCCCGAGCTGGGTGGCGGCCAGGCACCACCGAGGAACCGTCTGGTGCCGGGGGGCGGTACGCCGGGTGGCGGTGCAGGACGGTGTGGGCGGTTGCGGCGGAGCAGCCAACGACTGCGAGGGCGCCGACGGCTCCGACGGTGGCCGGTACCGCTCGATGATCGTCGCCGTGGAGATCTTGAGCGTGTGGAGAGCTCGCTCCTTGAGGACGTACGCCAGGCATGTCCGCTCTGGTGAGTGTGCGGGGGCCTCGTTCGTGAGCGCCCTCACGAGGACAGTGGCGCAGGCTTGCTGCTGGAGGATCGACTCCTCGCACCTGAGCCCGGCCGCCGCGTGGGCGGCGGCCCGAGCACGGAAGAACTCCTCCAGGTCCGGTGCCGGGACGGTGTTGGTGAGCGCGGTCAGCCAGACGCCCAGGTCTTCGCTGACCACATCGCTGTGCCGCGGGGGAAACGCCCCGCGCACCAGCGTCGGATCCCTCAGCACTTCCCCGGCCAGCACGGTGATCCTGTCACGCACCGCCCTTTCGGTTTCACGGCGCAGCGAGCACGAGCCTGAGTCAAGCAGTTGTTCCGGGCGGTCAGCGTTTCCCATGAATGGTCCTCGTTCGAAGTGAAGCCTTCGCGCTACCCGGCCGTAGAGGCCGGAGACCAGCGTGTATTTCCACCTCTGTGACCGGCAATGGACAATTTGCAGTAAAGAAAAATCGCGGGGATCCGTGAATCGGACACCTTGTCCAAGGGTTTCCCTGTGGAAGCGCGAGTTCCGCATTGGGCCGCATGGTGAGCGCCGATGCGGGGCAGCCTGGGGGGAATGCCTTGACGCCCGCATGCCGCGCGGGTCCTCGGAAGACAGGCCCATGGGCCCGGATCGGCGTGCCGGGATTCGGGGATCGCTTGAGGTGAAGGCGTGTGAGGCGTGGTGACTACCGCTCGGAAGTGATGCAGAAAGGATTCCCCCCGGCGTGCGGGTTATGCGGTGCGTGGAACAGATTCGACAACGCGTCCACATCCCCTCGGAGATGCTTTTCCTTTTCGTGGCGGTCCGCTGCCATGGGTTGTGCCGGAATGCCATGTCCGGACTATTGCAAACGCCAGCGCAGGGTCTGCGATGGGGCGGGCCCGTCGCATCGAGACGTACACGGCCCGCGATCCCGCCGAGGCGCTGCCGCCCGACAGGGAGACCTCATGCAACAGCCGCTCCTTCGACAATCGGACAGTCAGCGATCAGCCGATCCGGACCTCGAAATCCTGATCCCGGCCTACAACGAGGAGCTTCGCCTGCCGGCGACCGTACGGACGCTCGCCGGCCATCTCCGGCGCCTGCCGCTGCGTACGGCGCTCCGAGTCATCGACAACGGCAGCTCCGACAGCACCGCCGCGTGTGTGGACGCCCTCGCCGCCTCCGGCATTCCGGTCACGGTGACCGGATGTTCCCGGCGCGGCAAGGGAGCAGCGGTCACGCGCGGCATGCTGACCTCCCGGGCCCGGTGGACCGGCTTCTGCGACGCGGATCTCTCGACCCCGGCCGGCGCGATCGACGACGCGCTGGCCTTGCTGAGGCAAGGCCGGCACGTGGTCATCGGCTCCCGTCGCTGCCCCGGTGCCCGCCTGACCGTGCGTCAGCCGCTGCACCGAAGGCTGGGCGGCACCGGATTCCGACTGCTCACCCGGCACCTCTCCGGGCCCGTCAAGGACACCCAGTGCGGATTCAAGTTCTTCGACACGGGCGCCACGCGTGCCTTGTTCGCCGACATCTCCTGCACCGGCTTCGCCTTCGACCTGGAGGTCATCGTCCGGGCCCGCGCACTCGGCCTGAGCATCGTGGAGGTCCCCGTGGTGTGGAGCGACCAGCGGGGCTCCCGCTTTCGTGCCGCCTCCGACGGGCTGCAGGTGGCCACCGATCTGTGGCGGCTGCACCGGGCCCGTACCGCCGGCGCGAGGTGTGCGTGATGAGCCTGCGCCGGACGTTTCCCGATGTCACGCACTGGCGCGGCCGGCACGTGGTGGTGTGCAACTGGCGCGATGGACGGCATCCCGAGGCCGGAGGCGCCGAACTCTACTGCGAGCAGGTCGCGCAGCAGCTTCACGACGCCGGGGTACGAGTCACCTATGTGACGGCGCGCCCTCGCGGAACTGCCCGGAGGGAGCAGGCCCCGTACGGCACCGTGGTGCGCGGAGGTGGACGGTTCTCCGTCTATCTCTTCGCCCTGCTGTGGCTGGCGTGGCAGCGCCGCCGTGTCGACGCCGTCATCGACTCCCAGAACGGCATCCCCTTCTTCACCCCGCTCGTACTGCCCCGCCGCACACCGGTGGTCCTGCTCGTCCACCATGTCCACCAGCAGCAGTTCGCGGTGCTCTTCCCGCGCGCCGTGGCCGTCGTGGGGCGATGGCTGGAAGCGACGGGCAGCCGACTGGTCTACGGGCGGCGCGCGATCTGCGCGGTCTCCCCGTCGTCGCGCGCGCAGACCCGTACGCTGCTGGGGCTGCGCGGACCGGTGCACCTCGCCCCTCCAGGACTGACCGCCATCATCCCCCAGGCCATGGCCACGCGGCCACGCATCGTGTGTACGGGCCGGCTGGTACGCCACAAGCGCCTCGACCATCTCATCCGCGCCCTGCCCGCCCTCCGGGAGAACATGCCCGGAGTGGAGTTGCACTTGATCGGCGACGGGGAGGCACGCGAGGAACTGGCACGACTCGCCGAGCGGCTGGGGGTCGGTGACCGCGTCGTGTTCCACGGGCGGCTGCCGGTGCCGGCTCGCGACGCCCTGGTGGCCTCCGCCTGGATCACGGCCTCCGCCTCACCGCACGAGGGCTGGGGCCTGTCGGTGATGGAGGCGGCAGGAGCCGGTGTGCCGGCGGTCGCCTACGACGTTCCCGGGCTCCGCGACGTCATCCGCCACGGCGTCACGGGATGGCTGGTGCGCGAGGGCGAGCAGGATCTGACCACCGCGCTCGTCCTGGCCCTGCGTACCGTCGCGGACCCGGGGCAGGCAGCCGCCATCTCCACGGCCTGCCGTGCGTGGGCCGGCCGCTTCACCTGGAGCGCCACCGCCGGCCACCTCCTGGCTGCCCTGACCGCCGAGCAGACCAGGCTCCGTGACCGGGACCGTGGCGGGCCGCCCAGTGACTCCTGTGCCGTGGTCACCCTCCCGAACAGCCTGCTGCTCCGCGCGGACAGCGGCGCGCTCCGCGTCACCGACCTGATCACGGTGTGCGGTCCGGACGCCGCGCTGCTGTTGACGGGCGCGGACGAACAGGACGCGTACGCGATCCTCACCAGGATGGGACTCGACGCGAGCGATCCGCGCCTCCGCGTCCGCCTGGCCCGCCCCGGCGACTTGCTGGGATGGCAACGGCATCCCGGCACCGGCGGCCCCGGCCCGGAAGGACCGCTGCACCGCGGTGTGTTGTCCCCCCGTCGCCGCAAACCGCGCCTGTCCCGTACCGGCTGAGCGCTTCCCCGTGGCGGCGCCCGGCCTGTGCTGCCCCCGTACCCGTCACCGCGCCCGGCCTGCGCTGCCCCCGTACCCGTCACCGCGCCCGGCCTGTGCTGCCCCCGTACCCGTCACCGCGCCCGGCCTGCGCTGCCCCCGTACCCGTCACCCCGCCCGGTCATGAGCACCACGCGCCGGCCATCGACCGCGCTCGCTCCCGCCGTGCCCACGGCGGCCCCCACTCCCGCCCTCCTCGTCACGAAAAGCGGCATCCGGATGTCCCCCTCACCGCCTGGGTACCCCCCTCGCACCCCTCCACCCGCTCATCGGCACGTACTCAGGGCCTGGCCATGGCGCCGCTTCCCGGGACGCCACCGTTCTCACCGTCGCTCCCGCGCCCGGTGATCACCATGCGCCGGACACGGAACCCGGCCGCTGGGGAGCCCCCCGCACCACGCGCGGCCACGCTGCTCACGGGAGCCGCGCTGCTCACGGGCGCCGCGAACTACGGCCTGTCACTGCTCGTCGTACACCTCCTCCCGGCCACCGAATACGTGCGTTACGCCACCGCGTCCACCCTGCTGCTCGCCGTCGGGACCCTGGCCGGGGCCACCATGCCGCCGCTGATGACGTGCGAGCTGGCCCGTCGCGACGAAGGCGGCAGCACAATCCGGGCCTGCCTGCGGATCGCCCTGGCGTATGCCCTGCCCTGCGCGGGTGCGGCCTGCGCGGCCTGCACCTCGTACGGGACACCGGCACTCTTCGCCGCCCTCACGGCCGCGTCCCTCGCCATGTGGTTCAACGCGACCGGCGCCGGAGCCCTCCAAGGACGCCTGCGGTTCTGTCATCTGGCCGCGTTCTGGCCTGCCGAGGTGGCCGTGCGCGGCGTCGCCACCTTCGTGGCCGTACGCGCCGGATGGGGAGCGGCCGGTGCGGTTGCCGCCTTCGCGGTCGCCGCGGGGGTGACCGCCGTCGCCGCTTTGGTGACGGGCCGCCGGGCGGGGGTCGCCGGCCCTGCCGGGCCGGACCGGCCGACCGTGGGCAGGACGGACAGGGCGCCCCTGTGGTGGCGAGCCGTCACAGTCGGACTGGTGCAGAGCCTGGTGTGCCTGCTGCCCGCCCTGGACGTCGTCGTAGCCGCCGCGGTCCGCGCGGGCGATGCCGCCCTCGCGCCCTACCAGGCCCTCCTGGTGGTGGCCCGCGTACCGATGTTCGTGGCGGTCTCGTTGGCAGCGGTCCTGCTGCCGCGTCTGGCCGCTGTACCCGTGAGCAGGCGGCCGGACGGAGCGCCCCTGCGCGCCACCATGCGGCAGCACTGGACGGCGGTGGCCGCCATCGGGCCGCTGGTGGCCACCTGTCCTCCCGCACTGCTCTCCGTGGTGCTTCCCGATGTTCATGCCCCATCCGCCGGACTCCTGATCCCGTTGTGCGTGACCGGGGCCGCGGGCGCCACCTTGACCGTGGTCGCCACCATGTTCGTGGCGTGGGGGCCGCTGAGACCGCTGCTCGTCCTGCTCGCCGCGGCGGCCGTCTTCGCCGTCCCCTTGTACGTGGCCACAGCCGCGCATCTGTCCGCCCTTGCCTGGTCCGCCGCCGCTCTCACGACTGCAGCCGCCGGTACGGCCGTCGCTCTGGCCCAGCGGCGCGTGGGCGTTCCCAGCCTCACAGCCGGAGGCGCTGCGGCGCTCGCCGCGGCGGCATTCGCCTTCTGCCTGCTGTGGGCATTGCGCTCCCGCCCACCGTTCTGGTGCCTCGCCGCTCTCGTCCTCCTCGCCGTCGCGGCGTGCGCCGCCCGGCCCCGTCCGCGTCGGTCTCGTCCGCGCCGACCGGGCCCGTACCGGGTGCTGCACCTCGCCTTCGAAGACCCCCGCTGTCCTGGAGCGGGCGGCGGGTCGGTCCGCACGCATGAGGTCAACCGGCGGCTGGCCGCCCGTGGCGTGGAGGTCACCGCCGTCTGCGCGCCCTGGGCGGGCGCCACCCCGGCCGTAGTCGACGGCGTCCGGTACGTTCCGCTGCCGCGCTGCCCCGGATGGCTGACAGGCCACCGCTTCCTCTGCCTGCTCGCCTACTTCGGCGGCATCACGGCCGGCCTTCCTCTCCTGGTCCGCCGTATCGACCCGGACGTCGTCGTCGAGGACTTCGCCGCCCCCTTCTCTTCCGTCTGTGTTCCCCGTCTGACTCGTCGCCCCGTCGTCGGCCTGGTGCAGTGGCTGTCCGCCCGGGACAAGGCCCGCGAGTACCACCTGCCGTTCCACGTGATGGAACGGTACGGCCTGAGGTCCCACACCACGCTCGTCGCCGTCAGCGAGGGTCTCGCTGCCGAGCTGCGTCGCCGGCACCCCACCGCACGGACGGTCACCGTGCCGAACGGGCTGGACCCCGCCGCGTTCCGGACCCGTCCCGCCGGGCCCCGGCAACACCTGGTGTACCTGGGCCGTTTGGAAATGACGTCCAAGGGCCTGGACCTGCTGCTGCACGCGTACGCACGGGCGGCCGAGCTCATCAGCGGCGATCTGCTGGTCGCGGGGGACGGACCCCACGCCCACGACGCCCGGGCCCTCGCCGCGCGCCTCGGCGTCGGGCACCGCGTCCGATGGCTCGGCCGAGTCAACGGCTCTGCCCGGTTCGAACTGCTGGCATCCGCACGTCTGGTGTGCGTCCCCAGCCGGTACGAGACGTTCGGGATGGTCGCCGCCGAGGCGCTGGCGGCCGCGACCCCCGTCCTCGCCTTCGACGTCCCCTGCCTCCGGGACCTGGTCACCGACCGGGTCGGCGTCCGCGTCCCTCCCGGGAACGTCGCCGCCTACAGCGCGGCCTTGGTGACGCTCGCCCGTGACCCCCACCGCTGCCGCGTCCTCGGCGCGGCGGGTCCTGAAGGCGTCCGCCACCTGAACTGGGACGCGGCGGCTGACGCGCAACTCCGTGTCTATCGGGAGGCGTGTCTACCAAGAGGCGGGTGGCGACGGCCGTGACGTCCCGGGAGCTCGGTGGTCGCTGTGTGTGCCCGTGAGGGGTCGCACGTCGTACACCTCCAACGCGCCGGCCGTGGGGCCCGGTTCGCGATGCACCAGGACGGCTCGGCGGCTGAGAGCCGCGTAGGAGGCCGGATCGATGAGGGTGTAGCCCTGCTCGACGAGTCGCTGTGACACCACCACGTAACGCGTGCGGCGACCGTCCTCAGCCACGGCGGCGCTCCACCTCTGCGCACGGGCACGCGGAAGAACGAGGGGGACGGTGTCATCGGTGGCCGCCACGACGTGGTGGGGGGAGACGTGAGCGGTGACCCAGCCGACGAGCCGCCGGTGGGCGTCGTCCCGGCGGGTGTGCACCTCCGCCCACACCGTGGCGTCCAGGGCGAGGGCGGTGAACACCAGGGGAAGAGCCGCTACCCGCCACCGTGGGGACCCGCTGCCGTGGCGCTTCCGGACGCTCTTGGAGCCGACCGCGTCCGCGGCGAGGGCGAGAGCGAGGACGCCCGCAGCCAGCGGCGGGTAGAACATCTGCTCCTCCAGCGTGCCGAAGAAGACCGCGTAGGGGAGGGCCGTGAAGGTACAGCCGCCGCAGGCGGTGATCAAACTCCGGGCGGGGGAGCCGGCGTACCGCGCCGGCTGCCGGTGACGGAACCACAGCAGCCAGAAGGAGGCGCACGCGCCGAGGAGGATCAGCGTGTAGGAGACGGCGAAGTGATCGGCGCGGGCGAGCAGCCGCTCGTGCAGATCCGTGGTGTTGTGGGGGCTGTTGAAACCGGTGAGCTGCTTCACTCCGAAAGCCCGCGCGAGGCCGTCGAGCTTCTGTTCCCGCCAGGCGTCCCACCCTCCAGTCGCTGCCGTCACACCCACATAGAGTCCGTAGCCGGCCGCGGTGACGGCGGCGGCGGTCAGCCGCATGCCCCTGGCCGGCCGCCCACCGGCCACGGCGAGGAGGGTGACAGGGACGAAGGTCAGGAGCGCGTACCAGTCCTTGGTCGTCACGGCGACCGCGAACAGGCCGCCCGCCGCGGCACCGGTGAGGGCGCGGCGACGGGCTGTCGCGGGGAGGCGTGCGAGGACCAGCAGGCCGAGCATGGTGGCCGCCGTGGCTTGTGACTCCAGGAACGCGCGGCTGTCGAAACGGTTGAGGAAGGGGTCCATGGCCAGCAGCAGCCCTGCCGTCCAGGCGATCGGAGGGCGAACGGCACGGTGCAGCAGGGCGGCCGCCGCGACGACGGTCATCGCCCCGGTGCAGGCGCTGACCGGCCGCACGGACAGCACGGCCGGAAGCAGCGCGGCGGGGTCCCCGGTGTCGCCGGACAGGCGCAGTACGACGGCCATGACCGCGAACAGCGCCGGCGGGTGCAGCGCGAAGTAGTCGCCCTGGAAGACCGGTCCGTCGCCCGCGGCGACACCGCGGCTGATCGAGACGTAGTAGCACTCGTCCACGTGCACGTCGTAGGCCCGGTCGGCGGCGAAGAGCCGGAGGGCCAGGGCGAGCGTGAAGAGGCCGGCCAGGCCCCTCCACCGTCGAGCCGGGGCGGTGCGGTTCACGGGCAGGGCCGGTGTGCGAGGCGGTGGGGCCGAGGGAGTGCCGCGCCGTGGACGCGTGCGGTCCGTGGCACGGCCTCGGCACGGGAACGGCAGCCGGGTGCGGGCGGCGGCAGGCAGATCGCGTACCAGGGTGGCCCAGGCGCGGAACCCATGGTCGTGACCTGCGGTGCGTGGCCGGTACGACCCGCCTTCCGTGCCGGTGCCTCCTCGGGCCGGCGGTTCCCGGATCGAGGAAGCCGTGGGCGGGCCCGGTACCCCTGGCACGTGGTGTACGCGGGGACGGTCTTGTGCGTTCGGCGGGTGCTCCACGGTGGTGCTGCGCCTTTCGATGCGTGGGGGAGGAGCCGCCGATCGAGGCCAGGCCCTGCTGGGGTGCCTCTCAGGCGGCCGGAGCGGTACGGCCTCGGCCGGACGACCATGCCTCGGCCGGATGTCGAGCGTCCGTCATGCCGCGTCCCCGGCCGCGAGGGGGCGGCCGGGGACGCGGGGCAGGAGGGCTGCACGCCATCGGCTCCTGCGGTCGAGAGCCAGCTCTCAGTGACGGCACTCCGCGGGCGTACCGTCGGGGTTGGTCATCACGAAGTTGGCGTCCGCGCCGGCGGAGCCGACCTGGAAGTGGACGCGCGGCATCTCGCACGGCTCCAGGTCGGGGCTGGTGGCGACCTCCGTGTGCACGTTGATCGACTGGCCCGGGTCCAGGTAGAGCTTCACCCCCTTGCAGAACGCCTGCCGCGCGTCCGTCTCGCTGAGCCGGCACCGGTTCTTCTCGGTCTTGCCGCCACGGACGATGTACACCTCCTGCCAGCCCAGCCAGGACAGACCGCGCGGGCCCAGGGTGAGGGTGACGTCCTGCGTGGCGACGCGGCTCTTGCCGGTGTTGGTGACTGTGACCTTCGGTGTCGCCGGCTCGCCGGGGATCGCGCTGACGAAGGGAACGTCCTGCACGTCGAGTTCCACGGTGGCCGCCACCGAGGGCTCGGCCGCCGGCTCCGATTCGTCGGCGGACGCGTTGGTGAGGCCGCCGGCCGCCGTCACGGCGGCCAGGGCCACGGCGGCGGACGCCGTCAGGACCCTGGCCCGTCCTCGGCGCCCAACGCTCTTGCGGGAATGGTGCTGGATGGCTGAGAGCATGTTCGTTCACTCCTCCTGTGCGTGGGGCGGACAGGCTGCCTTTCCGCCGCGCTTATTGCTCCGCTTTATGAACCATGCGCCGAAAACGCGGCTGACAAAGGGTTTTCGGGCCTTCTTTGGCCGCTGTGGCCCATGCCCTGTCCCGCTTCGCAAAGGCAGGGAAATCCCGCCTGCCGCCCGCGAGGGCATGCCATGGCGGAGAAGCCCCCTCACCGGAGTGAAGGGGCTTCTGTCAGTGCCTCGGTGTGCCCTCGCGGGCGGCAGGCAGGCTGTCGGAGGACTCAGCCCTGACCGTGGCCGGCGGCGCCCCGCTCGACCATCAGGAAGTCGGCGTCGGCCGACTGCTCCCCGATGCGGAAGGTGACCCGCGGCATTTCGCCGGGCCGGAGCATGAAGCTGGTACGGACCTCGGTGTTCAGTTCAGCCGACTGCCCAGGGTCCAGCGACAGATTGACGCCCTTGCAGATGGCCTGCGTGCTGTCGCCGGGGTCGACGGTGCAACGGGTCCTGCGCTCGGTGCCGTCCCGGATGACGGAGATCTCCTGGGGGTTCAGCCACGAAACGCCCTTGGGGCCGAGGGTGAGGACGACGTCCACCGACCCGACACGCGCGGAGCCGCTGTTGGTCGCCGTCACCGCCGGGGAGGCGATGCCACCCGGCACGGCCTTACGGAACGGTACCGGGCTCAGCGACACCTGTGTCCGGCCGGGAGGCGTCACGGTGTGACCGGTGACGTGCCACACCACGTTGAGGTGGGTGTCGCCCACGTAGAAGTGACCGTTCTGGTCGATGACCAGGTGCCGCGGGTCGCTCATGCCGGTGACGAGGTTCTCCTTGGTGCCCCGGTCGAGGTCGATCCGCCACAGCCGGTTGCCCCAGGAGTCCGTCACGTACGCCTGGCGGTCACCGCCGATGGCCACGCCGATGGCGTCGGCCAGGCCCGTGGCGACGGTGGCCTTCCTGCCGTTGGTGAGGTTGATCTCCCACAGCTTGTCGCCATGCGAGTCGGTGACGTAGGCCCGCCCCTCACCGTCGAGCGCCACACCCTGGGCGTCTCCCAGGCCGGTCGCCACCTCGTGCTTCCTGCCGCTGGTGAGGTCGATCTCCCACAGCTTGTCGCCCCAGGAGTCGGTGACGTACGCCTTCCCGGAGCCGTCGAGGGCCACCCCGGTCGCGTCTCCCAGGCTCTCGGCGACCCTCTCCTTGGACCCGCGGTTCAGATCCACCCGCCACAGCACGTCGTGGTGCGGGTCGGCGACGTACGCCGAGCCGGCCCCGTCCACAGCCACGCCGCGGGCGTCCATGCCCCTGGCCACCTCGTGCTTCCGCCCCGTGTCGAGGTCGACCTCCCACAGCGTGTCGGCCGCTTCGTCGCCGACGTAGAGCTTGCGGGCGGTGTCGTCCAGAGCCACGCCCCAGGCGGATACGCCGGTCACGACCTGGCGGCATCCGGCCGAAGGGCAATCCACCGTCCCCTCCTGCGTCACCGCCGACGGTGCGGCGTTCGCCGCCGTGGCGAATGATCCCGCATAAAGAAGCGGGCTGACGGTAAGAGCCACAACCATCGCACCGGCCCTCAATGTGCCATTTTTCATTTCGCTGTCCCTTCCCTTTCGTCCCATGCCGCTCTCGGCGCGGCAGTGAGGCGAGTGTGGGTATCAGCGTGGGTTTTCCGCGATGGTTTCCGCGTGGAGTGGGACCCGATGGCCAGCCACCGCTGCGGAGTGGCAGGGGGTTCGCCCCGGAGCCGGCTCGTGGTCATGTTGTGATCGCCGTCCGGACGTGGATCGTCAGCGCGTCTGCGCCGCCGAGGCGAGGGTGCGGATGGCCGGCAGGTCGGCGTACAGGGTGTTGCCGGGGCACTCGGTGGGGTAGCCGTCGCGGTGGCCGGAGATCCGGTTCAGGGTGACCTTCTGGCCCTTGGTGTACTTGCCGTTGTCGGCGGCGGCGGTGAGTACGACGGTTCCGGCGGCGTCGTACCCGTACAGTCCGAGCTTCCAGGCGGCGACGGCGGCGACTGCCTCGCGCACGGAGGGTGTGGAGATGGCGTCGTTGTAGTTGCCGAGGACGGCGACGCCCGAGGTGTCGGTGTTGAAGCCGTAGGTCTGCGCGCCGAGCACCGGCTTGTCGATGCCGCCCGCGCGGCCCTCGAAGACGGTGCCGCACTTGTCGACGAGGAAGTGGTAGCCGATGTCGTTCCAGCCCTGGCTCTGCACGTGGTAGAGGAAGATCGCGCGGATGATGTCCGGGGACTGCGCGCAGGTGTAGTCGTTGGTGCCCGCCGTGTGGTGGGTGAACACCGCCTTCGTGTCCGTGGTGTACGTCGGCGGGTTCTTCACCAGTGACTCGTCGGCGCCCCAGCCGGAACGCGGGATGACGGTGGGCTGCGGGGCCGTGCTCACCCCGGTCACCCCGGAGGAGGCCGCGGTCGCCTTGGTTTCGTCCGGGTTCACCAGCTCCACGCGCAGTCCGTCCGGCAGCCGTGACAGTCGGCCGTGCTGCCCGGTCACCCGGACCTGCACTCCGTCGGACGGTCCGGTCCACAGCGGCTGGGTTCCGGCGCGCACCCCGCCGTTCTCGGCGTCGGGCCCGACCTCGGGTGTACGTACGTCG
The DNA here is from genome assembly GCF_040674455.1 of Streptomyces sp. NPDC049837. Taxonomy (NCBI): domain Bacteria; kingdom Bacillati; phylum Actinomycetota; class Actinomycetes; order Kitasatosporales; family Streptomycetaceae; genus Streptomyces; species Streptomyces sp. NPDC049837. The sequence continues at coordinate 212,885 of NZ_JBFAMP010000007.1, forward strand.
AGTTCCAGTTCACGCCAACCGGACCAGACGCCGGTGGCACTGTCACGCGTACGGACCTCTGCCGTGCCGCCGAGCTGCGCGCGCGGGTCGGCCCAGGTGACGCCGAGCATGCTGAACGGCTCTGTGCGGCGAGCGGACAGCGACCGCTGGGCGGGATCGGAGCCCTGCAGCGCGATGCTCCGCACCCCGGCCGGGGTCTGTGCCGCCGGCGTCACCGGGGCGGTGAGACCGAGGGTGGCGAGGGTGACGGCGGCGGTCGCCACGACCCTGGCCGTACGAGCGACGAGGTGGGAGGTCACTGGGCTCCTTCAGGGGCTGCGGATGCTTCGGGGGTGGGTGGTTCGGTGTTGCACGTCGTCCGGCCGAAGGCGCCGGTCGCGGTGGCGCGTTGGAGGTGCTTGCCACGTATGGCGAGGACGCAGGTCGCCGTGCCGCCCTTCTCGCCGAGGGTGACGTTGACGATCGGGGAGGCGCCGAGAGGCAGGCTCACGGTCTTCCTCCACGGCAGGCCGGCTTTCGTGACGGTCTCCGCCTTGTCGCGGTCGGCCCCGCGGTAGGAGATGTCGGCGGCGCCCTCGCCGAGCACCTCGTAGGTCACCTCGACGGTGGGCGTGGTCGCCCGTTTGCCCGCCAGCTCGTCATCGGAGCCGAGGACTCCGTAGGTGACGAACGCCCCGCACACGAGCAGCAGAGCCGCGGCGACGGCGATGCCGCCGCGGTCGGTGCGGCGGCCGTCCGGGGCCTTGGAGCCGCTTGCGCCGTCCGGGGTTCCGGGCTCATCCGGTTCTTCCGGTCTTTCGGTCGTCGGCATGGCCAGCTTTCTGTGAGGTGAATTCGGTGCTGGGTTATACACCATCAGATCCAACGAATGCCAGGGACCAGAAAAGTCGGGCAAGCCGAACCCAATCACCCTCAACGTGATCCGTGAAATGCCCGGATCGGAGAGTAGTTGACGGCGGCTCAGCTCCGTGCTGAGGCCGCCTGCTGGCTGGCAGGTGGCGGCCCGGGGCTCTTCCTCTGCGCCGCGACTCCTTCGGCGACATGCTGAGGCCCTCGGCGGAGGAGGTCAGTTCCAGCGAATCGTCCAGCCGACCGCGTACGGGTCCCGCCCTCACCAAGGCCGAGCGCAGGTCGCGTACCGGAGCGGGTGGCCCCCGAGGTGCCTGGTCATGTCGGTCATTCCCACACACGGAGACCCTCGTTCGGCCGTTCCTACGGCGATTAAGGGGGGGAATGATGGAATACGGCCCCCAGGGGAATCGGCTCGAAGTGCTAGAAGGGGCGTAGCGGTGGCAACGCTTTCAGAGATCCAGGCCCTGTAGGGCGAACCCCGGTTCAACCGGTCGGATGCGGCGCCATGGATTGAACTGGAGCGGGAGCTCGGTATCGAATTCCCCGCGGACTTCCGTGAGATCGTGGACGCCTACGGTTCGATCGAGATCAACGGGCAGTTGTATCTGAAGCACCTCGCCGGCCATCTTCTGCGCAGTCTTGGAGAAATGATCAGGGGGGACCTCGCCCGGGGAAAGGCTTCGACGGTCCGGCCTGGACTCTCCACGAGATGACGTTCAGCGAGTGGCTGCTGGCCTATCTCAAGGGTCGGGACGTGACGTTGCGCCGGCGGTGGGGTCGATTCGGTCCCGAGTCGTTCACCGGTTGAGCGTGATGTGATCCGCGTCACGAACTGTCACAGCCATCAGTGGTCCGGTGTCTTGAGGCTGGACCCGCTGAGACGACGGAGGAGAGCACACCATGAGCAGACGGACGACGAACACCAAGCGCACCCTCGCGTTCCTCAAGGTCGCGATAGCGCTGCAGACCCTGAGCCTCTTCTTCCAGGCCGCCACGGCCGGAGCCCTCCTGACGTCGTCTCAGGGGTATCTGCTGCACGACGTCGGCTCGAAGGTGATGTACGCCGCCGCCATGCTGTACCTGGTCGCCGCGGTCCTGGCCTGGCGCCCGGGCGGCGGATCGCCCCGACCCGTCCTGTACGCCACCGGCTTTCTGCTCCTCGCCTCGGCGCAGGTCGCGCTGGGCGTCGCCCATGTGGCCTCGCTCCACGTCCCCCTGGGCGTGGTGATGTTCACCCTCAGCACCCTGGCCCTGGTCCGGGCACTGTCGCCGCGCCTGGTGCCGCGCTCCGCTGCCGGCTCGTAGCCGCCCGCGACCCGCCGGTCTCACGCATGACCAGTTCAGGCCCATATCCGAAAGGCAGGACACCTCATGTCCGTTCGCTCCGTGCTCGCCGTATCCGCAGCCGTCCTCGTCGGCGGCTTCGTACTCGCCGCACCGGCCGCCGCCGACCCCTCGGTCCAGCCGGTCGCCGCAAGCGTCTACACCGTGAGCGTCGGCCGGGTTGGGGCCTCCCTGTCGGCACTGGTCGGTCTCCTCGGCGCGGTCACCGGCGGCCTTGCCCTGGCCCGCCCCACCCGTCAGGGGCGCGTCGGCACCTGGGCCCGGCGGAACGGAGCCGTCACGGCTCTCGCGGCGGGTCTGGTCGCCGTGGTCGTCGGCGGGGCGGTCGCGGCCACCGCGGACGGCGGTCTCGGCACCGGCAACGGGCTCGGCGGCGCCTACTTCGCCATGGCCCTGGGCCTGATCGCCCTCATCCTCGGCCGGCTGGCCCGCTCCCGCTCCCGTACCCGCCGAAGCCGCTGACCGGCTGGTGATCGCCCGCGAGGCCCTCGGCGAAGCCTCGCGGGCAGGCGTCTTCCGGCGCCCGGGGACCCACCGACCAGGAGCCGTCGGAGCCGTCACCCCTCCGTGCGGGCGTGGGTGACCTCCCCGTCATCCACGAGGCGGAGATCCGTGAGCTCTTCGCGGAGTACTGCAAGACCTGGACCGAAGGGGACGCGGCGGAGTTCGGCCGGCTGTTCGCGGAGGACGCCGACTACGTCTGGCGCAGCAGCCTGCCGAAGCGGCGGTTGTCGTGGCAGGCTTCGGCATCGGCCGGGCGCGCGGGGTCACTTTGGTGGGCCACTGAGGTTCCCGCGGGTGGACGGCGCCTTGACCCCCAGGACCGTGAGCAGTGCCCGGGCGGCCGGGCTGGGGTTGAAGCGGCTCCAGGCCAGGTACTCGATGCGGCGTGGGCCGTCGGCCACGGGGACCAGGGACAGGGCGGGGTCGTCGGCGGCCAGCGGGCCGATGAAGGCGGAGGGCAGCAGGGCGATGCCCAGTCCGCGGGCGATCAGGCGGGTGATCAGCTCGGCGACGCCGGCCTCGTAGGCGACGTCGCGGGCCAGGCCGGCTGCGGTGAACGCCTGGTCGGACTGGGCGCGGGCGGGGGTGCCGGTCACGAAGTCGACGAACGTCTCGTCGGCGACCTGTTTGAGCGTGACGCGGGAGGCGCCCGCGAGCCGGTGGCCGGCGGGGACGACCAGTACGTGCTCGTCGTGATCGAGGACGAGGGTTTCCACGCCGGATGGGCGTGAGCCCTCCGGGAGGCCGAGGAAGGCGACGTCCAGTTCGCCGTCGCGGATCGCGGCCGCCAGTTCGTCGCTGCCTCCGGCACGGAGGAGGACGCGGACGTCCGGGTGCAGGGCGCGGTACCGCTGGAGCAGTTCGGGTACGTCGACGGCGGCCGTGGTCACGATCACGCCCACGGCGAGCCGGCCACGCACCACGCCGGCCGCGGCGGCGGCGTCGGCGGCCGCGCGGTCGGCGGCGGCCAGGCAGTCGCGCGCGCCGGCCAGGAACGCCGCGCCGGCGCTGGTCAGTTCGACCCGGCGGCTGGAACGGGCGAACAGCTTGACCCCGAGCTCCCGTTCCAGGCCGGCGATCCGGTGGCTGAGCGAGGACTGCACCACGGAGCAACGCTCCGCCGCGCGCGTGAAGTTGCGGGTTTCGGCGAGGGCGACGACGTACCGCATCTGCTGGAGATCCACAGCACCATCGTTCTGGTTCATGGCTGGGATGACAAGCATGCTTTGGAGGCATGGTGGGGTCCGGCCGAGACTTCGTCCCATGCAAACCCTGACCGAACGGTCACCGGCCCCGCTGCGGTCCCCGCACGCGCGGCAGATGGCCACCGTCGCACTGACCGCCCTCGCTCCCGTGTCCTGGGGCACCACGTACGCCGTGACCACGGAACTCCTGCCGCCCGGGCATCCGCTGTTCGCCGGACTGATGCGCGCCTTACCCGCCGGGCTGCTCGCGCTGGCGATCACCCGCGTACTCCCGCGCGGGGACTGGTGGTGGAAGGCCGCGATCCTTGGCGTGCTCAACATCGGCGCGTTCTTTCCCCTGTTGTTCGTGGCGGCCGAACGGCTCCCCGGCGGGGTCGCCGCCACTCTCGGCGCCGCGCAGCCGCTGCTCGTCGCGGGGTTGGCCATCGCGGTGGTCCACGACCGGCCGACGACCTGGCGATGGGTGTGGAGCGTGGTCGGCGTGGTGGGCGTCGGACTCGTGGTGCTCGGGCCGGAGGCCCGGCTGGACGTCGTCGGCGTGCTCGCCGGGCTCGGCGGTACGGCCGCCATGGCCGCCGGGGTCGTCCTCGCCAAGCGCTGGGGGCGCCCCGCTGGTGTCGGTCCACTGACCCTGGCCGGCTGGCAACTGGCGGTCGGCGGCCTGCTGCTGCTCCCGCTCACCCTCGCGGTCGAGGGGGTGCCGCAGCGGATCGACGCCGGAGCCGTCGGCGGCTACCTGTGGCTCGGCAGCATGGGCGGACTCATCGCGTACACGCTGTGGTTCCGGGGGATCGGCCAACTGCCGGTCGGCGCGTCCGCACCGCTGGTGCTGCTGTCTCCGCTGGTCGCCACCGTCGTCGGCATCGCGCTGGGCGAGTCGCTGAGCCTGCTGCAGACCCTCGGGTTCGTCCTCGCCTTGGCCGCCTTGCTCGCCGCGCAGTTCAACGCCCCGCGGTCGGCCGGTCGCCGGAAAACGGAAGGCTCGCCCGGCGGGAGGCCCTGAGGGCGCTCGGTCGTGCGGCAGACTCCCCTCATGCGTGTGGTCATCCTGTGTGGTGGAGAAAGCCCCGAGCGAGACGTTTCGCTGGCCTCCGGCCCGCCCGTCGCCCGGGCCCTGCTCGAGCGGGGGCACGAAGTGGTGCTGGTGGACCCGGCCGCGGCGGAACCGGTGCCGGCGGGACCGTTGCGGCCGGGTGACGCGGTCGACGGGTTCGTCGTCGCGAAGGAGCCGCCGTCCCTGGCCGAGCGGCAGCAGTGGCGGCGGCGCATGCATGCGTCCCTGACGGGCGGTCCGGTCCTGGAACTGCTGCGCGGCGCGGACGTCGTGTTCCTGGCGCTGCACGGCGGCTGGGGTGAGGACGGGCACGTACAGGCGCTGCTGGAGATGGCGGGCGTCCCGTTCACGGGTGCGGACAGCGCGGCGTGTTCGGCGGCCTGGCACAAGGGGCGGGCGCAGGCCCTGCTCGGTGCGGCGGGGGTGCCGGTGGTCGAACGGGAGCTGTGGCGGCCCGGGGACGGCCAGGTGCCACGGGACGGCCAGGCGCCCGGGGGCGGCCGGATGCCCGGGGACGGCGAGGTGCCCGAGGGTGTGGCGCGTCTGGTGGCGGCGGGGCCGGTGGTGGCCAAGCCGGTCGCGGACGGGTCCAGCGTGTCGGTGTACCGGGTCGACTCGCCCTCCCAGCTCGCCCGGGTGGCCGCCGATGTGCGGGCCTCCGGGGCCGAGCTGATGGTGGAGCCGTTCCTGCCGGGGCGTGAGTTCACCGTGGCCGTGGTCGGTGACGAGGCGCTTCCGGTGGTGGAGATCGAGCTGACGACGCCGGTGTTCGACTACGCGGCCAAGTATCAGCCCGGGGCCGTGAACGAGGTGTGCCCCGCGCGGATCGCGCCCGACTTCGCGTCCCGGCTTCAGGAGCTCGCCCGGCGGGCGCACCGGGCGCTGGGGTTCGGCGACGACTCCTACTCGCGCACCGATTTCCGCTGCGACGCCCGGGGCGAGCCGATGTGCCTGGAGGTGAACGCGCTCCCGGGCCTGACGACGACGAGCCTGTTGCCGCTCGCCGCCACCGGAGCCGGCTGGACGTACCCCGACCTGATCGAGCGCCTCCTCGGCCTCGCGTCACACCGAGTGGCGGAACACCGGGTTACGAGGCCCTGGCCCGCTGTGTGACGACGATGCACGCGAGCACGATGACAGCGGCGACGGGAGCGGCCGGGGTGAGGTGCTCGCCCAGCAGGAGCACCGCCCACATCAGCGTCAGGAGTGGCTGGGCGAGCTGGAGTTGGCTCGCCTTCGGCACCCCGATGAGGCTCATTCCCTGGTACCAGACGACGAACCCGCCGAACTGCGAGACGCCGGCGATGTACGCCATGCCGACGATGGCCTTCACCGTCAGGTGCACCGGCTCCTGCGGTAGCGCAATCGCGGAAACCATGAGGTTCACGGGAGCGGCGAGCACGACACCCCAGGCGATGACGCGCCAGCCCGGCATGTGGGCCGAGAGCCGCCCGCCCACGGCATAGCCGGCCGCGCACACCAGCAGCGCGGCGAACAGGTAGAGATCCCCGGCCGTCGGCCGTCCGTGGCTCTGCATGAGGGTGAACACGACGATGGTGGCCGCGCCCGCCCCGGCCGCGGCCCAGAACACCTTCGAGGGGCGACGGCGGGTGAGGAGCGCGGAGACCGTCGCCGTGGCCACCGGCAACAATCCGATGACGACCGCCGAATGAGCCGTGGACGACGTCTGGAGCGCGAGGGTGCTGAGCAGCGGGAACCCCAGCCCGCAGCCGCCCGCGACGACGGCGAGGGCCGGCCAGTCGGCACGAGCCGGGAGCGGTGCGCGCGTCGAGACGAGCGCGGAGAGCGCGATGACGGCGGCCAGGACGCCCCGGACGCCCGTGGCGCTCCAGGGACCGAAGCCGTCAAGTGCCCATACGGTGCCCGGGAAGCTGAAGGAGAAACACACGACACCGAGGGCGGCGAGCACCGTGCCGTTCTGAAGTGGCGATACTCGCCTCCGGAGTGGCGATACTCGCTCGGGGACGATAGCGCTACGATCTATACTCATGAATCACAGTAGCAGTTCGCACAAGGTGGCCAGCACACTGGCACGTGAACTCGAGCATGTGCCCGCCGGGACACGGCTGGCGACGCACCGCGAGCTCGTGCGCCGCTTCGGCGTGAGCGCCACTACTGTCTCCCAGGCGCTGGCCCTCCTCACCCAGTGGGGAGTGGTCACCTCCCGGCCCGGCTCCGGCACCTACCGCGCCGAGACGCGGACCGTGCCCCGCTCCGGCGACACGTCATGGCAGGAGGCCGCCCTCCAGCCGGCGAACGGCATCGGCTCGCCGCCCGGCGCTCAGCGCGGCTTCAAGACGTCCGGGCTCCTCGGAACGCTCTCGACGCTGGGACCGGACGTCGTCGACCTCAACGGCGGCTACCTCCACCCCACTCTGCAGCCCCTCACCATGCTCGGGACCGCCCTGTCCCGCGCCGCCCGGCGCCCGGCGACGTGGGACCGTCCGCCGGTCGGCGGAGTGCCGGAGCTGCGCGACTGGTTCGCGGCCGACATCGGGGGCGGCCTCAGCAGGGACGACATCCTCGTCTGCGGTGCGGGGCAGAGCGCCCTGGCGACCGTGCTGCGCGCCCTCGGCCAGCCGGGTGCCCCCGTGGTCGTCGAGTCGCCGACGTACCCGGGGACGATCGCGGCCGCTCACGCCGCGGGGCTGCGGCCCATTCCGGTGCCGCTCGACGCCGAGGGCCTCCGCACCGACCACCTGGACGAGGCGCTCACGCGCACGGGCGCGCGCGTCGTCATCGTGCAGCCGCTGTTCCAGAATCCCACCGGAGCGAGTCTTTCGGCGGCCCGGCAGCGCGAGATCCTCACCATCGCCCGGCAGCACGGCGCCTTCGTGGTCGAGGACGACTTCGCCCGGCACATGGGGCATGCGGATGCCGGACCGACGCCGCCACCGATGATCGCGGACGACCCGGACGGCACCGTGATCCACATCCGGTCGCTCACGAAGGTGACATCGTCGAACCTCCGTGTCGGCGCACTGGCGGCGCACGGTCCGGTCATGGCGAGACTGCGCTCGGCGCACCTCATCGACACCATGTTCGTCCCCGCGCCGTTGCAGCACACGGCGCTGGAGGTGGTGACCGCGCCGGGGTGGAAACGTGCCCTCTCCGCCCTCGGCTCCGCTCTGGAGCACCGCCGGAAGGTCGCGATCGACGCGGTGTCCGCGACGTTCGGCCCGCACGCCCTGGCCGTCCGGCCGCGCGGCGGCTACCACCTCTGGGTGTCGCTGCCCCACCACTTGGGGGAGGCGGAACTCGCCGCCGCCGCACTGGCGAACGGGGTCGCTCTCACGCCCGGCGCCAACTATTACGTCAGCGACAGCAGTACGCCGCACATCCGGCTCAGCTATGTGGCGGCGCCCTCGGCGGCGGACGTCGACGACGCCGTCCGCCGCCTCGCCCCGCTCGTCGTGGGAACGTGAGGAAACCCGGCCCCGCCTGACATGCTGGGGGCATGGCCACGTTCGAGAAGAGGCCCGTGACCGTCGACGACCTGCTCCCCTTGGCGTTGACCAACCTCGGGCACTTCACGTCCATGCGCGTCGAGGCCGACGGCACGATTCGCGGCCTCACGCTGCACATGGAGCGCCTCGTACGCGACTGCGCGATCGTGTGGGGCGCGCATCTGGACACCGGTCGCGTCCGCGAGCAGGTCCGCGCGGCCCTGGACGGGCGCGACGGGCCATGCGTGGTCCGCGTGACGGTCTACGACCCCGCGTTCGAGCTCGGCCGGCCTCCCGGTGGCGAGCATCCCGGCGTCCTGGTCACCGTACGCGGGGCCGGCGCGCTGCCTCCGCCGCCGCTGCGCGCCCGGAGCGTGCCGTACGAACGCGACCTGCCCCACGTCAAGCACGTCGGCCTCTTCGGTGCCGTGCACGCCCGCCGTACCGCCCAGCTCGCCGGATTCGACGACGCGCTGTTCGTCGGCCGTGACGGTCTCGTGAGCGAGGGCACCACCTGGAACGTGGGCTTCATCGACGGCGACGGGACCGTGGTGTGGCCGCGGGCTCCCGTGCTGCCCGGCGTGACGATGGCGCTGCTCCAACAGCAGAGCCGGCAGCACGCCGGCGCCGCGCACCGGACCGCGACCGTCACCCTGGCCCGGGCGAAGGGCATGGCGGCCGCCTTCGCCACGAACACCGGCATCGGCGTCCGCGCCCTGGCCGCCATCGACGACACGGACCTGCCGGCCGAGCACCCGGCGCTGGGCGTGCTGCGCGAGACGTACCTGTCCGTCCCCGGCGAGACCGTGTGAAGGCGGGCCCTGCCGGCTACTTCCCGCACCGGGCGGGGCCCTGTGCCACCGCCGCGTAGTAGTGGCCGACGCCCAGCGTCTCGCAGGTGTCGGCGAGTTCGCGTTCGAAGAAGGGGCCGCCGTCGTCCAGCGCGAAGTCGAGGTGGCCCAGCACCTCCATGCAGACCAGCCCGTACAGCCGTACCCAGCACCGCAGCATCACGGCGATGGCCTCGATCGGGAGGTCCATGTCCCGGTGGGCGCGGAGGCGGTCGAGCTGGTCGGCCAGGCGGGGATGCAGGGAGCCCGGCGGCGAGACGGGGAAGGGGCGGGAGCGCCAGAGCTTCGCCATCAGGTCGGCGAAGAGCACGCCGAACACCCAGCCGGCGTCCTGCTCCAGGTCCGACTCACCGCCGCTGATGGCGCCCGGGGCGCTGGGGCCGAGGAGGAGCCCGAACTCCCGTTTGTGCTCCAGACCCCAGCGGCGCAGCGCCCGCGCGGCGGCGATCAGGCGGCCCGGCGCGTCGTCCTCGGGCAGGGTGTCGCAGGACGCCTCCAGGTACCGGGCCACCTCGATGAAGATGTCGGCCCGGAGTGTGCGCAGCAGTTCCTCGTGGCTGGTGAAGTAGCGGTAGACCGCCGGAGCGGTCATCCCCATCCGCCGCGAGATCGCGCGGATGGTGACGCTGCCGATGCCTTCGTCGACCAGCAGTCCGCGCGCCACGTGCTTGATCTCGTCGATGGTCGCGCGACGCTGCTGCTCCCGCCGTGAGAGCCCCGGTGCGGTTCCCTTCCTCTCGACCATGCCTAGGTGCGTCCTTCGTAGCTCTGTGTCCCGTTCCGGACGGTGTGCGCACAGCTCCGTTATGTATCTCCGATGAACTTAACAGGTGTCACATCGGGCGGGGGAGGGGACCGGAACCGCCTGTCGGGGCGGCGGCCCGGGCGATGAGCCCGGCCGCGATCACCGAGGCGATGTCGTCCAGCAGTACGTCGTCCACCGGGTGGTGGAAGGCGAACAGCGCCATGAACACCGGGCCGCTCAGCAGCAGGTGCGCCAGCGACGGGTCCAGTGGCCGGGGCAGCTCGCCCCGCTTCTCCGCGCGGTCCAGGAGCGCCGCGAAGTCGGCGCGCTGCTGGGCGACGAAGGTCTGCTGGAGCCGGGCGGTCAGCTCGGGCGAGCGCACCATTTCGGCCATCAGCGCCGGGGTCACCTGGCGCGCCAGCGGGTTGCCCAGGCGCTCGTGGATGAGCCGCGCCAGCGCGTGCAGGTCCCCGCGCAGGGAGCCGGTGTCCGGGGGCGGCTCGATGCCCATGTCGTGCACCGCGGCGGCGAACAGCAGCTCCGCCTTGGAGCCGAACCGGCGGTAGATGGCCGCCTTGCCCACTCCCGCGCGGGCGGCGGTCGCGTCCATGGTCACGCGGGCGTACCCGACCTCGGCGAGGAGCTCGCGAGCGGCGGTGAGCACCGCGTGGTCGATGTGGCTGTCCCTGGGGCGGCCCAGTGGTTGTCCAGAGTCCGGCATGGGTGGCAGTATACGAGCCTGTAGTTCCGGAACTCCAGTCTCGTAAGACTGGATGACCTCCCGCGGGCCGGCTGTATCCGGGCCGGCCGCCGAGTGATCTGTAAGCGATGAGCCCGCTGTTCGAGGAGGAAACCCATGCTGGACAGGGACCAGGTGGCGCGCGCCGCGCGCCCGGCGAGGGGCGGCGGCTCATGACGGCACGGCTGGACCACTGGCTGCCGGACGCCCACTGGAGCACCCACCACGACCGGGCGGTGGCCGCACCGGTCCCCGAAGTGGCCACGGCCGCCCGGCAGGTGACGTTCCGGGACACCTGGGTGATGCGGCCGCTCATGGCGGTGCGCACCCTCCCGTCCCTGCTGCTGGGCCACACCGGCCGCGAGGTCGTCGAGAAGGACAGCGACACGATCCGGGGCATGACGAAGCTGGGCTTCATCGTGCTGGACAACGTGCCGGGCGGCGAACTCGTCCTGGGCTTCGTCGGACAGCCGTGGAAGCCCAGCCTCGTCAAGGCGGTCATCCCGGGCCTGAGCCCCGAGGAGTACCTCGCCTTCGACCGGCCCGGGTACGTCAAGGGCGTCTCCGCCGTGTGGGCCGAACCCGAGGGCACCGGAAGCCGGCTCCACACGGAGACCCGGGTGTACGCCACCGACCCGTACGCCGCGCGCCGCTTCAAGCCGTACTGGCGCGTCATCGAACCCTTCAGCGGCCTGATGCGCCGCGACCTGCTGGCCGCCGTCGCCCGCCGCGCCGAACGCGCGGCCCCGTCAGGCGGCCGGCCCGGGAAGCACCGCTGAACCGTCCCGGCCCCGCGCCGCTGAACCGTGCCGCACCGGCGCCGCTGAACCGTGCCGCACGCGCCGCCGTATCCCGGCGCCGATGTATCCAGCTCCCCTCCCCGCGGATCTGACAGACGGATCCGCACGAACGACAGGCCTGTCGCTCCTCCGGGAGCGGTGCCCCACCCACTCCAAGGAGAAGACCGTGGACCGACACACCGTCCATCCGCGTCGCTGGCAGATCCTGGCCGCGCTCTGCCTGAGCCTGCTCTTGATCGGTCTCGACCACCTGATCCTCAACATGGCACTGCCCATGATCCAGAAGGACTTCGCGTCGACCGGCACCCAGATGCAGTGGATCGTCGATTCCTACACCCTGACCTTCGGCGGTCTGCTCCTGCTCTGCGGCAGCCTGGCCGACCGGTTCGGACGGCGGCTCCTGCTGGTGCTGGGCATGCTGGTGTTCCTGGTGTTCTCGGTGGCGGCCGCGTTCTCCACCGACTCCACGATGCTCATCGCCATGCGCACCGCGATGGGGGCCGGAGCGGCGATGATCATGCCCGCCACGCTCGCCATCATCAAGGACGTCTTCCCGGCCGAGGAGCAGGCCAAGGCGATCGGCATCTGGGCCGGAAGCGCCGCGCTGGGCGTGCCGCTCGGCCCGGTCGTCGGCGGCTTCCTGCTGGACAACTTCTGGTGGGGATCGGTCTTCCTGGTCAACGCGCCCGTGGTCGTCGTCGCCCTCGTCGCCGCCGCCCTCCTGATCCCCGAGTCGCGCAACCGCAAACACCCCGGCCTGGACCTGCTGGGCGCCCTGCTCTCGGCCGCCGGCCTCGGCGTGCTGGTCTACGGCCTGGTCGAGGCCTCCCGCAACGGCTGGACCGACCGGATCACCCTCGTCTCGCTCGGCGTCGGCGGGCTGCTGATGGCCGGGTTCGTCCTCTGGGAGCGCCGTACCCCGCACCCGATGCTGTCGCCGGCCCTCTTCGGCGACGCCGGGTTCAGCGGCTCCGCGATGGCCGTCGCCGCCGTCTCCTTCGGCATGTTCGGCTCGCTGTTCGTCCTCACCCAGTACCTCCAGTTCGTACTGGACTACGAGCCGTTGAGCGCGGGCATACGGCTGCTGGCCGCGGCCACGATGATGATCGCCGCGCCGCTCAGCCCGCAACTGGTGCAACGGCTGGGCCTGAAGGCCGTCGTGACGTCCGGGCTCGTACTGCTCACCGCCGCCCTCGCCCTCACGGCCGGTGCCGACGCGAGCTCCGACACCCAGGTCGTGTGGAGCCTCGCCCTGTTCGGCATCGGCATGGGCCTGACCATGCCGGCCGGCGCGGACGCCATGCTCGCCGCCGCACCCTCCGGACAGGCCGGTGCCGGCGCCTCGGTGACCGACGCCGCCATGCAGGTCGGCGGCGCGCTGGGCATCGCCGTCATCGGCAGCACCCTCGCCAACTCCTACCGCGACGCCCTGCCCGCGCTGGGCCACCTGCCCCCCGAGGCCGCGACGGCCGTGGGCGACTCCGTCGGCGCGGCCGGAGGCGTGGCCGCCGGGCTCGGCGGCGAACCCGGCCGGCGGCTGCTGGACGCGGCCAACGACGCGTTCATGGCGGGGCTCGCGGACTCGATGCTCATCGCGGCCGGTGCCACCGCGCTGGGCGCGCTCGCCGCGGTCGTGGTGCTGCCCCGGCGGACCCCGAAGGCCCAGCCCGGCCCCGGCGGTACGGCGGTGGCCGGCCCCGCCGACGACAAGCGCCCGGTGGAGACGGCCCGCTGGCACTGACCCCCTCCCCACCCAAACCATCCAGTGGAGGAACCACCCCATGCCACACGACGACCCGACCGACCTGAAGGACCTGGCCGCGCACATCGCCGACCGGGTCTGGAACCAGGCCGACCTCGGCGCGATCGACGAGTACTTCGTACCGCACTTCGTCGGTCACTTCCCCGGCCTGCCCGACGTACACGGCCCGGCCGACTTCAAGGAGATGGCGGCCGGCCTGCGCACGGCGCTGCCCGACCTCGCGGAACGCATCCTGCTCCAAGTCCGCGACGGCGACCGGGTGTTCATGCGGGCCGAGCTCACCGGCACCCACCTCGGCGACCTCATGGGCATACCGCCCACCGGCCGCCCCACCCGGCTCACCGAAATGATCATCCTGCGGTTCGAGGGGAACAAGGTCGCCGAGCTGTGGCAGCAGGCGGACTACCTGGGCGTGTTCAGCCAGTTGGGCATCGCCCCGCCCGAGGACGCGGGACCGCTCGGCTCGGTCGCCCACACCTTCAAGACCGTCGGCCGGCTCGGCGTACTGGCGGCCAAGGCCAAGATCCAGCAGCGCAGGAAGGCGGACGCCCGATGACGACCCACGAAACCACGTTCAAGCTGACCGAAGAGCACGTACGCATGGTCGCCGACGTGACCTGGTCCAAGGACAACTCCCGGGCCCTCCAGTGGTACGCACCCGGATTCACGGCCCACCTCCCCAGCCGTCCGGTCATCGAGGGCGGGCAGGCGTTCATGGACACGATCAACCTTGTCCGGGCGGCCAAGCCCGACCTCGACGTCGAATGGCACGACGTCCTGATCGAGGGCAACCGTGCCGTCCTCCGCCTGACCTTCCACGGGCACCAAGTGGGCCCGCTCTTCGGCATCCCGCCCACCGGGCGGTACCTGAGGATCGAGGAGATCATGGTCGAGACGTACGACGACCAGGGCCGGATGGTGGAGTACCGGCAGGAGGGCGACTACGCCGGGATGCTCATGCAGATGGGCATCGTGCCCCCGCCCGGCACCGGACCGCTCGGCCAGCTCGCCCACTCCATCAGGACGGCGATCCGGCTCTCCTGGCTGGACCGCAACCACCGGAAGGCGCAACAACTCCGCTGAAAAGGCGGGCAGTTGTATCCCGGACCCCCGGCCGCGGATCTCTGAGAGTGAAGCCACCGCACCTCGATCCTCTGGAGAGCCCATGCCGATGACAGAACCTCCCGCCACCGACACGCCCACCGACACCGACCTCGACGTCATCGTCGTCGGCAGCGGCCTCGGCGGTCTGGCGGCGGCCGCCTACCTGGCGAAGTTCGGCCGGCGGGTCCTCGTCGCGGAGCGCGCCGCCGGGATCGGCGGGTACGCCCACGCCTTCCGGGCCGGTGACCGCTACTACGACCCGGCCATCCACGTCGTGCCGGGCGCGGCCGAGGGCGGCACCATCGACGTCCTGCTGCGCTACCTCGGCGTCCGGGAGATGTGCGACTTCGTCGAGTCCGACGCCCTGTACCGGGTGGTCATCGACGACGACGTCCTGGACGCGCCGTTCGGTGCCGAGGCGTTCATCGAGTCGCACGTCCGGCTCTTCCCGCACGAGACGGAGGGCATCCGGGGCTTCTTCGGGCTGTGCGAGCGGTTCCTCGCCGAGGCCCACCAAGTGCCGGTGCAGCTCTCGCCGAAGGAGCTCGGCGAGGCGGTGGAACGGTTCCCCACCCTGTTCGGGCACCGGATGTCCACGCTCGGCGAGGTGCTCGACCGGTACATCAAGGACCCGCGCTGCAAGGCGTTCTGCACCGCCGGGTGGCCGTACATGGGGCTGCCGCCCTCGCAGTTGTCCTTCGAGCTGTTCGCCCGCTTCCTGTTCACCCAGATGCACGGCCTGTACCACTGCAAGGGCGGCTTCCAGCACCTGGTCGCGGCCTTCACCACGGCGATCGAACGCCACGGCGGCAAGGTCGTCACCAACTCCCCGGTGGAGCGCATCCTGGTCCGCGACGGCCGCACCGAGGGCGTGGTCCTGGCCGGCGGCCAGGAGCTGCGGGCGCCGGTCGTCATCTCCAACGCGGACGCCACGCACACCTTCCAGGACCTGGTGGGCCTGGAGCACCTGCCGAAGGCGTACAACCGCAGGCTCCGCTCGCTCAAGGGCTCCATGTCGATGTTCGTGGTGTACGCCGCGACGACCCTCGACATCGCCGCGGCGGGCGGGGCGCACGAGACCTTCATCTACGACAGCCACGACCACGACCGCACCTTCGCCGGCTTCTCCGGCGGCGAGGCCCCGGCCACGGTGGTGGTCGTGCCGACGCTCCTCGACCCGAGCCTCGGCCCGCCCGGGGAGCACCTGGTCACCTCCACGGCACTGGCCCCGTACGAGGGTCCCGAGCCGTGGCCGGAGCTGAAGCCCAAGCTGGAGGAGAAGTACCTCGACCTGATCGAGCGGCTCTACCCCGGGTTCAGGGACGGACTCACCTTCGTGTCCAGCGCGACCCCCCTGACGCTGGAGCGCTACACGGGCAACCACCGGGGCGCGGCGTACGGCTGGGAGAACACCCCCGCGCAGGCCGGCAGCAAGCGCCTGACCTACCGCACCCCCATCGAGGGGCTCTACCTGTCCGGCCACTGGGCACAGGCGGCCAGCGCCCTGAGGGTGATCGTCTCCGGCAGCCATACCGCCCAGGAGATCCTCCGCGCCGCCGGGGTCACCGACGTGGGCCCGGAGCTGTGACCGACCACGCACGCCGATACCCACACCGCAACCGAAAGGACCGATGATGTCGCGCCCCGCACACATCGACACCCGGGCACACGCCAACGTCGACGGCTCGCTCGACAAGACGTACCACGAGATGGCCCGCCGCTACATCGAGGACGTCTGGGACAAGAACGACGCCGCCACCGAGCGCGAGCTGCTGGCCACCGACTGGGTGGACCACATGCCGCTGCCCGGCTGCCCGCAGGGCCCGGCCGGTCACCGCGCCGCCGTGCAGCTCATGCACGACGCCTTCCCCGACCTGCGGTTCTTCCTGGACGACGTGGTCGTCATGGGCGACAAGGTGATCGACCGCTGGACCGCCACGGGCACCTTCCGCGGGGAGCTGTACGGCTTCCCCGGCACCGGTCGCCGGATGACGATGACGGGCCTGGACTTCCACCTCGTACGCGACGGCAAGTTCGCCGAGCTGTGGCACGAGGAGAGCACCGCCTCCATGGTCGAGCAGGTCGGCATGGCGCCCGAGCCCGGCAGCGGGCCCGGCACCATCCTCAAGCTCACCTTCGGCAACATCCTCCACGTCGCCAGGCACAAAATCCGCAACCGCTGACGGCCGGCCACCAGCAGAGCGAGGCACCACCATGAGTCTCACCATGAGCGGCCGCGTCCGCCAGGCCCCGGGCCCACAGGGCTATCCGGTGGTCGGCTGCGGCCCCGACCTCGTCCGCGACCTGGTCGGCACCTTCACCCGGGCCTGGCGCGAGTACGGCGACATCGTCCGCTTCCGCCTGCCCGGCAAGCGCACCCTGTTCCTGATCGTCCACCCCGACCACATCAAGCACGTCCTCGACGTCCGGCAGTCCAACTACCCGAAGGACCCGCTGTCGGTCGGCAAGTTCGAACCCTGGGTCGGCCAGGGCCTGTTCACCAGCAACGGCGACTTCCACTTCCGTCAGCGCAGGCTCGCCCAGCCCGCCTTCAAGGGGTCGCGGATCTCCGGCTTCGCGCCCGCGATGGTCGACGCCACCAACGACCTCGTACGGGACTGGCGCCCGAAGGCCACCCGCGAGGAGACCTTCGACATCACCCCCGAGATGTTCCGGCTCGCGCTCACCATCGTCATGCGGACGCTGTTCAGCACCGACGTGAGCGACCGGGCGGGGGAGCTGGCCCGCGCCGTGCGGATCTGCAACGCGTACACCAATGTGCGCCTCCAGCGGTTCGTCGAACTGCCCCAGTCGCTGCCCAGCCGGGCCCGCACCCGCTTCCTGAGGGCCCGGGACACCCTGGACTCCTTCGTGTACGGGCTCATCGAGGAGCGGCGCCGGGACAAGGACGCCCCGGACGACCTGCTGACCCGCTTCCTGCACGCCCAGGACGAGCAGACCGGCGAGCGGATGTCCGACAAGCAGTTGCGGGACGAGGTCGTCACCATGTTCCTCGGCGGCTACGAGACCACGGCGCTGTCCCTGGTGTGGGCGTTCTCCCTGATGTCCCGGCACCCGGAGTCCGAGCGCCGGGCCCGGGCGGAGATCGCCGAGGTGTGCGGGGACCGGGAGCCGGTCGCGGCGGACCTGCCCAAGCTGCGCTACCTCAAGGCCTTCTACTCGGAGGTGCTGCGCCTCTACCCGTCCGTGTGGACGATGTCGCGCAGCCCGCTGGAGGACGACGAGATCGGCGGCTACCACATCCCGGCCGGCTCCCAGGTCTTCATCAGCCCTTACCTGATGCACCGCCACCCGAAGTTCTGGGAGAACCCGGAGGGCTTCAGGCCCGAACGGTTCGAGAAGAGCGCCACCGGTGGCGCGCCGCTCTACGCGTACGTCCCCTTCTCGCGCGGTCCCCGGCTGTGCCCCGGCTCCTCGGTGGCCGTCCTGGAGGCCCCCCTGGTGATCGCCAGGATCCTCCAGGCGTACCGGCTGACGCTGGCGGGCGGTCACGTGTGCGAGCCGACGTCGAACGTCTTCCTCTACCCGCGCGGGGGCATGCCGATGCGTCTGGAGCACGTCAAGGGCGTGGCGGAAGGAGCCCGGTGATGCGGGGCCGTCGCGCCGCCGGGAGGCGGCAGCCGCCGGGGCCGCGCGGGCTGCCCCTGCTGGGCTCGGCGCTCGACTTCCGCCGCGACCCGCTGCGGACGTTCGTCAAGGCGTGGCGGGACCACGGCGACCTGGTGCGCTTCCGTGGCCCGGTGCCGGTGGTGCTGGTCACCCACCCCGACGACCTCAAGCACATCCTGGTGGACAACTTCGCCAACTACCCCCACCCCGACGACTTCAACCGCAAGGTGAGCGTCTCGGTCGGCCAGGGGCTGGTCACCACGGAGGGCGAGGTGTGGCAGGCGCAGCGGCGCACCGTCGCGCCAACCTTCCGCAAGGAGCCGCTGGAGCGGTTCGCCGGCGTCATGGTGGACAGCGCGGCGCGGATGCTGGACCGGTGGGAGCGGGTCGCGCGGTACGGGGAGGTGATCGACGCCCGGACCGAGATGCAGAGCCTCACCCTGGAGATCCTGGCCCGCTGCCTGTTCCGGGCCGACTGGTCCCGGGACGCGCTCGAACTGGGCCGGGCGGTGGGGGCCCAGCTCGAGCACCTCAACAGCAAGCTCATCGCCGTCGCCGACATCCCGGAACGGGTGCCGACCCCGCGCAACCGCCGCTTCCGGCAGGCGCGCGAGCTGCTGGACGACACGGTGTACCGGCTGATCGCCGAACGCCGCCGGCGCCCGGCGGAGGGCGCGGAGGCGGTGGACGACGAGGACCTGCTGTCCACGCTGATGCGCACCCCGGACCCGGAGACGGGTCACCTGATGACGGACGAGCAGCTCCGCGACCAGGTGATGACGCTGTTCATCGCCGGGCACGAGACGGTGGCGGCCACCCTGTCGTGGATCTGCCACCTGCTGTCCACCCACCCCGCCGAGACGGAACGCGCCCGCGCGGAGGTCCTCGCCGTGCTGGGGGACCGGCCACCGGCCAAGGAGGACCTGCCGCAGCTCAAGTACCTCAAGATGTTCATCCAGGAGGCGCTGCGGCTCTACCCGCCGCTCTGGCAGGTGGCGCGCATGCCGCTGGAGGACGACGTGCTCGGCGGTTACGACATCCCGGCCGGCTCCTTCCTGCTGCTGAGCACGTACATCACGCACCGCAACCCGGCCTTCTGGGACAACCCCGAGGGCTTCGACCCGGAGCGGTTCACGCGCGAGCGCTCGGCCGGACGGCCCCGGTACGCCTACGTCCCCTACGTCGCCGGGCCGCGCAACTGCGTGGGGCTGGCCTTCGCCACCATGGAGCTGACGATCGTGGTGGCGTCGATCCTCCAGCGCTTCCACCTGGACATGGTCCCCGGCCATCCGGTGGTCATGCAGCCGGACATCTCCCTGCGGGCCAAGTACGGCATGAGGATGACGCTGCGGCCGGTGACGGCCCGTGGCGAGGTTCCGCCACCGCCGGCGCCCCCGGTGCCCGCGGTGGAACCGGAACCGGCCGCCGGGTGTCCCTACAGCCGAGCCACGGCGGAATCCGGAGGCGCGGCCGCCTTCTAGAAATGCGAAACCGCCGGAGGTCCGGTTGCGCGACGGCGCAACCGGACCTCCGGCATAGGCAGTTGTAAGGAGCCATTTCGGCCGTTGACACAACGCCGGAGCAGCACCGTATAGTTAACACCTGTAGCAGTCAGGACAGTGGTTATTGAGCCACCGTCAAGCGCTTCTCAGGGGGCCTTGCGATCAAAGGTGACAGAACGGGGAGTCACCGCAGGCGAGAAGAACAAGGAAGCACACGTTCCACATAACTATCGGGGGATGTACGTGGAAGCTGTACCTTTGCATAGGCTTGTCGACGAGTGCCTGGCCGGCAATCAGGAGAGCTGGAACAGGATCGTCGACCGCTATACCCCGCTGATATGGGCGATAGCGCGCGGCCACCGGCTCGGCCCGGCGGACTGCGAGGACGTCAGCCAGGTCACCTGGCTCAGGGTCATCCAGCACCTGGGGCAACTGCGGGACCCGGAGAAGCTCGCCCACTGGATCTCGGTGGCGGCCCGCCGCGAGAGCCTCAAGCACATCCAGAAGGGCGGCCGCAGCACACCGATCGAGGACCCCGAGGTGTTCGACCGGCCCGAGCCGTCGGCGAACCAGCCGGAGGAGTCGGCGCTCGCGAAGGAGCGGCGTGACGAGGTACTGCACGCCTTCTGCTCGCTCTCGCCCAAATGCCAGGCGCTGCTGGGCCTGCTGGTGGCCGACCCGCCGATGTCGTACGACGAGGTGAGCGCCACGCTGGGCATGGCGCGCGGCTCCATCGGGCCGATCCGCGCCCGCTGCCTCAAGCACCTGGAGCGGGCCCTGGAGCGTGAGGCGGACCGCTCGGAACAGGCCAGGGTGCTGTTCGAAGCCATCAAGAAGATGGGACTGCGGGCGTACGCCCTGGAGAGCAGCGCCGGGCTGCGCTCCTCGGCCGTGTGATCCCGTCGGCCGAATGATCCGGGCAGCCGTGCGAGCCGGTCAGCCGGTGTGATCGGTTGACCGGTCGGCATGTGATTCGGTCAGCCGTGTGATTCCGGCTTTCCGCACTCCGAAACGGCGACCGGTTCCCGGTCGTCCGTCCCGGCTTCCCGCAGCTCGGATTCCTGGGCGATAAACGGAAAGAGTGCCTTGGCCTTCTCGACCGCTGCGGGGGAAGGCTGTCCGACGGCATCGGCAAGCTTGGTCAGGGCTTCCATGTCGCTCTCTTCCACTTTTTCCGCACCCCCATCACATAGTTCGCCGCTTAACTAGACGCAGCGTAAGTGAAAGTCCCGCGAACGGCAATACCGATGAGTAGGCCCGTTCGCGGGACGCGGCTTTCTTCTGCGGCTGCGGAGATTGTCATTCGGCCGGTGTACTGCCCGGCCCCCGCCGGGAATTGAGGAACCGGTCGATGCGCCGCGCCTCACCGGCGGGGTGACACGCGGCGTCGGGAAGCGTGTTGCGGCAGAACCCGCCCAGTACGCGCCCGGGGCCGGCCTCGACGAAGGTCGTCACACCGAGGTCCGCGATGGCGCGCAGCGTCTCCTCCCAGCGGACCGCCCCGGCGAGCTGGCGGCGCAGGCAGTCCCGGGCCTCCGCGCCGGTACGCACGGCGGACGCCGTCACGTTGGCCATCACCGGAAGCCTCGGGTCCCGGAAGCCGACCGTGTCCAGCTCGGCGGTGAACGCCTCCTCCAGCTCGGCCATCAGGCGGCAGTGGAAGGGCGCCCCCACGTTCAGAGTGACGGTCCGCTCGGCACCGAGCAGCTTGGCGGCCGAGGCCACCTCGCGTACCGCGTCCCGCTCCCCGGAGACCACCTGCTGCGACGGATCGTTGTAGTTGGCGATCTCCACCACGGCGCCGGTGCGCTCCCGCGTCCGTGCGCAGAGGTCCTCCACCTGGGCGGCCGACAGGCCGATCACGGCGGCCATGGCGCCGGGCGTACGCTCGTTGACCCGCGCCATCAGCTCGCCCCGCCTGCGTACCAGCCGCAGGGCGTCCGTCCATTCCAGCACCCCGGCGCAGACCAGCGCGGTGTACTCGCCCAGGCTGTGGCCCGCGGCGACCGACGGGGTGACGCCGTGGCCGCGCAGTACGTCCAGCACGGCGATGCTGGTGAGGAACACCGCGGGCTGGGTGATCTCGGTGGGCAGCAGCTCCTCGGCCGAGCCCTCGAAGCAGAGTTTCGACAGCTCGAAGCCCAGCAGGTCGTCGGCGGGCCGGTAGTACCTGTCGAGCAGTTCCGGGTGGCGCGCCACCAGATCCCGGCCCATGCCGGGCCGCTGGGAGCCCTGGCCGGGAAAGAGAAAGGCGATGTCGTTCATGGTCACTCCCCTGAAGGATCGTCATCGTCGAGGTGTCGTCGAGGTGTCGTCGAGGGCCGCCGAGGTGGCGCGAGGGGCCGGCGCGAACTCCGCGCCGGCCCCTCGCGCGCCCCGGAGGAGCTCACGGCAGGTGCAGGAACTGCCCTTGGTGGTAGGCGAGGGGGTCCGCGCTGTCGGCGAGGCCGACCTCCGCCACCTCGCCGATGAAGATGGTGTGATCGCCCGCCGGTACCCGCTGGGCCACCCGGCAGTCCAGGTGCGACACCGCCCCGGCGAGCACCGGCGCTCCCGTGCTGCCCGTCCGGTGCGCGACCCCCGCGAAGCCCGCGGCGCCGCGCGGCCTGCCCGGCGTGGCGAACCAGCCCGCCAGCTCCGACTGGTCCCGCCCCAGGACGTTCACCGTGAACGTCCCGGCGGCGCGGATCACTTCGGCCCCGTACGAGTGCCGGCTCAGGCACACCAGCAGCATGGGCGGGTCGAGCGAGACGGAGGCCAGCGAGCTGACCGTGGTGCCGTGCGGTCCGTGCGGGCCCGCCGAGGTGACCACCGCGACGCCGGTGAGGAAGCGCCCCATGGCCTGCCGGAACCGCCCGGTACCGACTTCCGCGACCGGAGCCGGCTGATGGGACGTCATGACCGGCTCCTTACCCCTTGGCCGGAGTGGGCGCGGTCCAGTCCACGACCGCACCGGCGTAGATCCACTTGGTGGACTCGACGCCCACCAGCATCAGCCGGTCGCCCGGCCGGACGCGGCCGCTGCGCCAGGCGTCGTCGAGGAACAGCGGAACCGCGGCGCAGCCGACGGCGCCCATGGTGGAGAGGCTGTCGATGATCTTGCCGTCCAGGGCCTTCCAGTCGGCGGTGTCCAGGCCCAGCTCCTGGAGGGAGTCCAGCATCCAGCCCACGTTCCCCTCCGGGACCAGGCACAGGTCGACGGTGTCGACGGCCACGCCGCTGCGCCGCAGCGTGCTGCTGATCGCCTCGGTGACCATCACCGGGGTGAAGTCGCCCGCCCCGACCACGTCGACCTTGAGGTCGACCAGCCGCTTGGCCTTGAGCTGCTCGTGGATCGGCGCGTGCGTACCGCCGCCCACCGAGTGGATGCCCGGCTTGCGGTCCCCGCCGATCGCCTCCATCGAGGCGCCCAGCAGCCCGCCCGACGTGGCGCCCTCCTCGGCCCGCAGCACGATCGCCCCGGCGCCGTCGCCGAACATGTACACCGGCATACGGTCCCGCATCCGGATCTTGTCCGGGTCCTTGCCGAGGAACACCGGTGCCAGCACGGGCGAGATGGCCTCGCTGCCGATCACCAGGGCAGTCCGGTAGACGCCCGACGCCAGGTACATCCGGGCGATGTCCATGCCCTGGACGACGCCCGCCCCACCGGAGCGCAGCTCCAGCGTGGCGCACCGCACCAGGCCGAGCCGCTCCTGGACCAGGTTCACCAGCGGCGGCAGCGGGAAGTCCGGGGTGCCGGTGGCCAGGACGAGCAGGTCCACGTCGCCCGGCTCCAGCCCCGCCGAGTCCAGGGCGCGCACGGCCGCCTTGTAGGCCATGTCCGAGTTGTTCTCGCGGTGTTCGCCCGTCGCGGGGTCGATCATCCAGAAGCGGCGCTCGATGGAGAGGCCCTCGCGCACCTCGTCGGGCAGCGGGCCGACGAGGCGCGCGATCTCCTCGGTGGAGATGGGCTCACCGGGCTGGTAGCCACCGGTGCCGATGATGTGTATCGCGGTCACGGGCGTCGTCCTCACGCGGCCGCGCCGGCGGTCTCGGCGGCACCGAGACCCGCGCGGTGCGCGACGAGGGCGACCAGGTTGTCCACCGTGAACAGGCCCATGACCTTCGTCGCCCGCAGCGTGCCGGTCAGGGCGTCGACGTCGATCTGCGGCATGACCTTCTTGAGCTGGGCGAGGCCCACGGCCGACACGATCTCGTTCTCGTCGCCGAACTCCTCGTCCGGGATGCCGCCCTGGACGTACGCGGCCAGCTCCGCCGCCTGGATCTTGATGCCGAGCGAGCGCTCCAGGCGGAAGAGGATGTCGAGCAGGTCGATCGACTCGGCCCCCAGGTCGTCCAGCAGGGTGGCGTCCGGCGTGACCTCCTCCTGCTCCACGCCGAGGGCGTCGATGACGGCGTCGTTCACGGCGTCGACGATGGTGGTGCGGTCCATGAAATGTCCTCCAGATTGAGCCGGGCACAGAGCCGGTTGAAACGAAGCCGGTTGAAAGGGAAGTGCTGTGGGGGAGTGCGGGCGGCGCCGGCCCGCTGTCATGGTTGAGATCCGCCGGGCGGGGCCGTGGATACACCCCGCGCCGGGGCGGTCGCTCACGGGCGGCCGAGCCCCAGCGCGGTCATCGCGCCGCCGTCCACATTGACCAGGGAGCCGGTCATGTACGAGGACTCGGGCCCGCTCAGGAAGCGCACCACCTCGGCGATCTGGCCGACCTCCCCGAACCGCCGCATGGGGATCTGCTTCTTGATCGAGCGGCCCGTCTCGCCCTCCGTCAGGCCCGCCACCAGGTCGGTGGGCGCGAAGCCCGGCAGGACGGCGTTGACCCGGATGCCGAACCGCGCCGACTCCATGGCGCAGCAGCGGGTGAAGGCGTTGACGGCGCCCTTGGAGGCGGCGTAGTTGGACTCGCCGATCCAGCCGCGTTCGCCCATCACCGACGAGACGTTGACGATGACACCGCTGCCCTTGGCCATGAAGTGGGGCATGACGGCCTTGGTGCAGTGGAACACCCCGCCGAAGTTGACCCGCATGACGTCCAGCCAGTCGTCCATGCCCATGTTGTAGATCAGCGCGTCCTGGGCGACCCCGGCGTTGTTGACCAGGATGTCCAGCCCTCCGAGGCCCTCGGTGACCAGGCGCACCATCTGCTCCGCCTGTGCCGCGTCGGCGACGTCGCCGGGCACGGCCAGGGCCCGGCCGCCGGCCGCCTCGATCTCGTGGGCCAGCTCCTTGGCCGCCCCTTCCGAGCTGCGGTAGTTGATGGCGACGGCGGCACCGTCGGCGGCCAGGCGGCGGCACACGGCGGCACCGATGCCCCGGGAACCGCCGGTCACCAGGGCTACCTGTCCTTCGAGCGTCATCGGGTCTCTCCTGTCGGGGTGACGTGGGATGTACGAGAGCCCTCCTCGGCGGCGCGGCGCACCGCCAGCGACACGTGACTGCCGCCCAGGGAGGAGCTGTTGAGCAGGACCGGCCGGTCCCCGGCACCGCCGAGGTCACCGGAGCCGCCGTGGTCCCCGGCACCGCCGTGGTGCAGGGCCAGCGCCAGGCTCAGCGCCCCGCCCGTGCCCATGGGCTCACCGAGCACGGTCTTCGGCGCGTGCAGGGCGGGCGGCACCGGGCAGGCGCCGAACAGCCGCCGTACCGCCTCCGCCTCGGCGGCGTCGGCCGCCCGCAGCCCGGCCGAGGCGAGCCAGACCGCGCCGAGACCCTCCGGGGCCAGGCCCGCGTCGTCCAGGGCCGCCCGCATCGCGCGCTCCAGGCCCCGGCCGCGCGGGTCCCACAGCCGGGCGCGGCTCGCGTCCGACGCCATGCCGTGCCCCAGGACCTCGCCCAGGATGCGGGCACCGCGCGCCACCGCGTGGGACCGCCGTTCCAGTACGACGGCCACGCTGCCCTCGGCGAGGGTGAACCTGCTGTCGGCCGGCTCGCCCGGCGCCCGGGTCGAGGCGGCGCCCACGGTGGCGTACGCCCGGGCCACCTGCTCGGTGAGGGCGTCCGTGACGGTGCACACCAGGGTGTCGGCGTGCCCGGCCGCCAGCAGGTCGGCGGTGTAGGCGAGCGCGGCCGCGCCGGTGGCGTGGCCCACCGAAAGGGTGGACGTGGGGCCGCGCAGGCCCA
The DNA here is from genome assembly GCF_040674455.1 of Streptomyces sp. NPDC049837. Lineage (NCBI taxonomy): Bacteria > Bacillati > Actinomycetota > Actinomycetes > Kitasatosporales > Streptomycetaceae > Streptomyces > Streptomyces sp. NPDC049837. The sequence goes on from NZ_JBFAMP010000007.1 coordinate 238,562, forward strand.
GGTGGATGGCGATCTGGCCGGCCGCCTGGTTGTAGACCGTGTTGGGGAACACCGCCGGGTCGGCGGCGGCCGGCCCCTCGGCGAGCAGCGGGACGGTGAACCGCTCCATGGCCTCCATGGGCCCGGTCCCGGTGCCGAAGACGATGCCGACCGCTTCCGCCTCCGCGCTGCCCGGCGCGATGCCCGCGTCCGTCAGCGCCTTCACGGTGGCGGCCACGCCGAGCTGCCCGAGCCGGTCCATCCGCCGTCGCTGTCGCTTCGTCAGGTACGGCTCGGGGTCGAAGTCGATCCGGCCCAGCGGCATCCCGCCCGTCCACTCGACGGGGCTCTCGCCACGCTCGTACGCCGACCACGCCTCGGCCGCCGACCCGCCCGCCGGGCTGAGCAGCCCGATACCGGTGACCACCACGCGGTCGGTGTCCGGCAGCGGCGGACGGTGACCGTCCTCGCTCCGGGTCAGCACGAGCGCGGCGTTGGCCCCGCCGAAGGCGAAGTTGTTGGACAGGGCCGCGCCCGTGGACAGCGGCCGTGCCACGCCCGGGACGTAGTCCAGCGGGCAGTCCGGGTCGGGCGTGGTGAAGGACGCGGTGGGCGGCGCCGTCCGCTCGGCCAGCGCGTACGCCGTCACGATGGCCTCCGCGGCCCCGGCGGCGCCCAGCAGGTGGCCGACCATCGACTTGGTGCTGGAGACCGACGTACGGGCGGCCTGCTCCGCGCCCAGCGCCAGGGTGATCGCCCGGGACTCGGCCGGGTCGTTCTTCGGCGTTCCCGTACCGTGCCCGTTGACGTACCCGATCCGTTCGGCGGCCACGCCCGAGTGCCGCAGCGCCGCCTCGATGGCCCGGGCGGCGCCCTTGCCCTCCGGGTGCGGTGCCGTGGCGTGGAACCCGTCGGCGGACAGCCCGTAGCCCGCGATGTCGGCGAGCCCCGTCAGCCCGTGCTCCCGCGCGAACCCGGCGCGTACCAGCACCACCATGCCGCTGCCCTCGCCCAGCGACAGGCCCTGCCGCGTCGCGCAGTAGGGCGCCGCCGGCTCCGGCGACAGTGACTGCAAGGCGTGGAAGCCGGCGAAGACGACGTCGGAGAAGGCGTCGCTGCCACCGGCCAGCACCGCGTCCACCCGCCCCCGGCGCAGCAGGTCGGCGGCGAGCCCGATCGCGTTGGCACCCGACGCGCACGCCGTGTTGACCGCGAGCACCGGGCCGCGCAACCGGAACGCCGCGCCCACCGACTCGGCCAGCGCCTGCGGTGTGACCAGCGACGCCAGTTCGGGCGCCGGGGCCTGACCGGCCTCCCCGGCCCGCAGCCACTCCCGGCCCGAGAGCAGACCGGCGTTGCACGTGCCCAGCACCACGCCGAACCGTTCCGCCGCCACCAGCCCCCCGGGCAGGGCCGCCATCGCCTCCTCGGCCGCCACCAGGGCCAGGTCGATCGCCCGCTCCCGGAAGCCCTCCGGCCTGCGGTACGCACGCCTCGGCTCCACCGGGTCCGTGACCTCGCCGCCCAGCTTGGTGGAGAGCCCCTCCATCGACAGCGCCTGCACCGGTTCGATGGCGACCCGGCCCTCGCGCGCGCCCTCCCAGAGGTGCCCGGCCGTCGGGCCCAGCGCGGTGATCGCGCCGACGCCCACCACGGTCACGCCCTCGGCCGTTCCTCGTTCCCTGTCCATGATCATGCCCCCCTCTGCGCCGCAACCGCCGGCGCGCTCAGCACCAGCGCCACCTGCTGGCCCTCCAGCCCGCGGGCCAGCGCCACACTGGTGCGCACCCGCAACTCCCGTGCCTGACGCGGGACCCAGTCGATGCCCGCGCAGCCGGGATCGGTCCGCTCCAGGTGCAGCGTCGGCGGCACGGCGGAACCGTCGATCGCCATCGCGCACACGGCCGCGTTCAACGCGCCCGCCCCCGCGACCAGATGCCCGGTCGCCGGCTTGACGCTGCTCGCCACCACGCCCGACTCCCGGCCGAACACCGAGGTCAGCGCCCGCGCCTCGGTCAGGTCCCCGAGCCGCGTGGCACAGCCGTGCGTGGCCACGTAGTCGACCTCGTCCGCCGCCACGGACGCCTCGCGCAGCGCCCGCCGCACGGCGGCCGCCAGCGGCCCGCCGTCCTCGCTGGGGGAGACCAGGTCGGGGTCCTGGGTCGTGCCGGCGCCGCGGATCTCCGCGTACACCCGCGCCCCCCGGCGCCGCGCCGACTCCCACTCCTCCAGGACGAGGAAGGCGGCGCCCTCGCCGAGCACGGACCCGCCGCGCTCCCGGTCGTACGGGCGGAAGGCCCCGGCACCCCGGTCGTTGTCGGTGGTGAGCACCCCCAGGCCGTCCATCTTCGACATCACCCACCACGACGAGGCGTCGTCGAAGCCCCCGGCGATCACCACGTCCGACTCGCCGGAGCGGATCGACCGGAAGCCGCGCGCGATCGCCGTCGCACCGGCGTCGGCGGTGCCGTGGAAGTAGGAGTTGGCCCCCTTGAACCCATGGGCGTGGCTGAGGTGGAACAGCGACCCGGACTGGAGGCCCTCCACGAAGTACAGCGGGTAGAACGCCGAGGACGCCCGCTCGCCGAGCTGCCGGACGTCCGCGGTGCCGTCCTCGCGGCGGGCCGCCAGGCTGCCGGTCAGCAGGTGTTCGGGGTTGGAGATCTCCTTGTTGCCGCCCACGAACACCGCCGCGCGCTCCGGGTCCTGGCCCGCGCCGTCCAGGTCCAGCCCGGCGTCCTCGACGGCCAGCGCGGCGCCCGCGATGGCGAGCTGGTCGTTACGGGTCGTCATCCGCAGCGACCTGCGGTGCGCGTAGCGCGTGGCGCGGAAGTCCGGCAGCTCGGCGGCGATCCGCGTACGCAGCGAGGACGCGTCGTACGCACGGATCGGGCCGATGCCGGTGCGCCCCTCCAGCAGCCCCTTCCACGTCTCGTCCCGGCCCTCGCCCAAGGCGGTCAGGACACCGATGCCGGTGACGGCGACCCGCCTCATGACGCCCCCCGGCCGCCGCCGGACGGCTCCAGCCGCAGTTGCCGCACGGTGGTGATGTCCCGCCCCGCCACACGGACACTGGCCTTGGCGGTGACGGAGGTCTCGGTGGCCTCCGTGACGTCCACGGTGATCTCCAGTTGGTCGCCGGGCTCGGCGAAGTGCCGGTAGCGCACGCGCCGCACGTCCGCCAGCGCCCAGACGGTGCCGGAAGGCGCGCCGGGAGCGGCGAGCCGGGCCGTCCTGACGATGTCGTCGAGGATCAGGACGCCGGGCAGCACCGGGAACCGGGGGAAGTGGGTGTCGAACACCGGCAGGGTGCCGGTGACATTGCGGACGGCCACGGCACGCTTGCCCGGCGTCAGGTGCAGGATCTTGTCGAGTGCGGTCATGCGGCCCTTCTCTCGGCGGCGTCGTCGGCGGCGTCCGTGGAAGTGGAAGCGGACGCGGACCGGACGACGAAGCAGGCGTTGGTACCACCGAACGCGAACGCGTTGACCATGGCCGCGCGCACCGGCCGGCGCACCGCCGTGTTCGGTACGTAGTCGAGGTCGAGCTTCGGATCGGGGTGGTCGAGGTTGATGGTCGGCGGCACGAGCCCCTCGCGGATCGCGCCCAGCGCGGCGATGAGGTTGACGCCCGCGGCGGCCGAGGTGAGGTGGCCCGTCATGGACTTGGGCGAGCTGGTGCACAGCGTGCGGGCGTGCGGGCCGAAGACCTCCTTGATGGCGACCGTCTCGCTCGCGTCGTTGCCCGGCGTCCCCGTCCCGTGCGCGGCGATGTAGTCGATGCCGTCCGCCCCGAGCCCCGACTCCGCCAGCGCGTCACGCATCGCGGAGATGGCGCCCCCGCCGTCCGGCGGCGAATCGGTGATCCGGTACGCGTTCAACGTCGAGCCGTAGCCCACCAGTTCGGCGTGGATACGGGCGCCCCGGGCCACCGCGGAGTCCCAGTCCTCCAGCACGGCGATCACCGCGCCCTCGCCCAGCACGAACCCGGAACGCTCCGCGTCGAACGGGCGGGAGGCCCGCTCGGGTTCGTCGTTCCAGCGGTCGGTGACCGCGCCGAGCAGCGAGAAGCCCAGGACGTCCATCCAGGTCGTCAGGGCGTCGAACCCGCCCGCGAGCATCAGGGCGCACTCGCCGTCCTGGATGCGCCGGTACGCCTCGCCGATGGCGTGCGCCGCGCCCGCGCACGCGGTGCTGACGCTGATCACCGGGCCCTGGCAGCCGCCCGCCCGGGCCACGGCGGTGACCCCGACGTTCTGGTTGCGCAGCAGCACGTCACCGGGTGCCTGCCGGTACAGGTCGTGGAAGTCGCTGACGCTCAACTGGTGGGACATGTCGACCAGTTCCTGCAACCGAGGCCTGCCGACCGTACCGGCCACGGCCGCGCCCCGGTCGTAGGGGTCGAGCTCCTCCCAGCCGCCGCCCGCGTCCGCGAGCGCCTCGCGGGCGGCGGCGAGGGCGAACTGCGCCGCCCGGGACAGGTGGCGCCGCTGTCGGGCCGTGCCCGCCGACGCCGGGTCGAAGCCCTTGACCTGACCGGCGATACGGACCGGGAAGGTGGAGGCGTCGAAGGTCTCCAGCCGGCTCACCCCGCTGCGGCCCTCGGCCAGGCCCCGCCAGGTGTCCGCCGCGTTGGTGCCCAGCGGCGTGACCGCGCCGACCCCGGTGATCGCGACCCTCCTCATCGGCGGCCGCCCGTCACCGGAACCCGCAGGAGCCGGTCGAGCATGCGCCGGGTGTCCCCGGGCTCCTCCAGGTCCTCCGCCGGCAGCAGCGCGCACATCACGGCCTCGGCCTCCATCACGGTCCGGCCGTCCACCGAGGCGACTCCGGACAGGACGGCGGTCCCCTCGCTCAGGGACTCGACCGTTCCCTCCAGCTTCAGTACGTCCCCGGGGCGCACCGGCCCGTGGAAGGAGATGCCGTCCACGGACAGCAGCGCGGCGCGCCGCCGCACCCCGGTGGTGGCGATGATCAGCCAGGTGCCGGCCTGGCACAGTGCCTCCAGCACCAGGGGCGCGGGCATCTGCGGTCCGGCGCCCTCGTCCCGCCAGTGGTCCTCCAGCAGGGAGGTCAGCTTGCGGGCGCTGATCGTGCGCCCCGCCTCCCAGGCGTCGATTCGGTCGATCAGGTGGAAACGCATCGTCATCCTTCGTCCGTGGAGGCGTGGTCCGTGGAGGCGTCGTCGGCGGACGCGTCGTCCGGGCCGGTGGCGGTCCGGAGGAACATCACGGCGTGGGCGATGGCGTAGTCCCCGCTGTGCGACAGCGAGATCTCGGCGGAGGAGGCGCCCACGTGGGCCGCCCGCTCGGCGGCCCCGCCGCTCAGCCGCACCCGGGGCGCTCCGAGGGGCGTGTTCACCACCTCCACGTCCGTCCACCGCATCCCCGGCCCGAGACCGGTTCCCAGCGCCTTCAGCACGGCTTCCTTGGCCGCGAACCGGGCCGCCAGATGGGCCGTGCGGTTGCGCTTGCCGGCGCAGTAGCCGACCTCGCGCGGGGTGAAGATGTCCTGCTCCGCCGCGGGGTTGTCGGCCAGCAGCCGGTCCACCCGGGACACCGACACGAGATCCACTCCCACGGCCATGCGTGTCGCCACCGGCTCCTCCGTCCTTCGTTCCAGCACTGCCAGCTCAGATCCCGGTCGAGGCGCGGTGGATACAGGGTTCGCGGGACGGGAAAAACGAAAATCGCCCCGTCCACCGTGGTGGACGAGGCGATCGGCGGCTGTGCCCAGCGGGCTTAAGACGCCTTGGCCTTCGGCATCATCGCGTGCAGGGCCCACTCCAGCGGCCCGCGCCGCAGCGGCGTGCCGCGGAAGACGAACGCCCAGACGGCACAGGCCACGAGCGAGACCCCGCAGAAGGCGCCCAGCGCCGGCCAGCCGTGGTGCGGGTGCAGTTCGGCGCGGGCGATGACGTGGACGGCGTACACCGAAAGGCCCATCGTGCCGACGACGGCCAGCGGGCGCAGCAGCGTTTCGACCGCCCCGCTGCGGCAGGCGGCGACGGCGAGGCCCAGCAGCAGCAGGCTCGCGCCGATGTTGGCGACGGTCTCGAACGGGGTCTGGCTGTAGGGCCCGTCGACCAGCAGCCAGGCCCACGAGGTGCTCGGGATGGCGCCCGCCTGCCGGGCGAGCACGGCCTGGACGGGGTCGGGGGCGTTGACCGCGTACGCGTGGCTCCCGGCGATCGCCCGCAGCAGCGCCTCGCGCCCGCCGCCCGGTCCCAGGGCCAGCGCGGACAGGCCGTGCCCGGCGAGGGTGGTGAGCGCTCCCCAGCCGATGAGGCGGCGGGCGGCGCCGGTTCGGCGCAGGTCCACCAGGCGCCCCAGGGCCATGCCGACGACGACGTACGGGAAGTACGTCAGCCACGGGTACGCGCCGGACAGCAGCAGCGTGTCCAGGGCGTCGGTGAACCCGGACCAGCTCGTGACGGCCTCGAAGCCGGGGTAGCGCCCGCGGCCGGTGACCCGGTAGCCGAAGTACGGCCCCAGCACGTACGACAGCACCGGGCCGAGGACCACCGACGCCGCCGCGACCGCGGTCAGGGCGCGGGTGCCCAGCCTGGCGAGCGGCTCGGCGGCCAGGAAGTACAGCGCGAAGAACGTGAGGATGACGGCGATCCCCGACCGCAGCTCCGTCAGCGCCAGTCCGAGCGCCGCGAGCACCACGCACCGGACGAGAGTCGAGCGCAGTGCGCCGGCCGGCTGCGGCCGGGGCCGGGTGCCGCCGCGCGAGAGGGTCAGGGAGAGCCCCGCGATGAGCGTGAAGATGGCGGGCGCTCGACCGTCGAACGCCACCAGCAGGTGGCCCGCTCCCTCCGGTTTCGCGGGCGGGCCGATGTGCGCGGCGAACATGGCGAAGACCGCGATGGCGCGGGCCACGTCCACGCTGACCAGCCGTGCCCGGGGCGCCCTTTCCGCAGTGGCCGTCGACGCCCCGCTTGCCGTGCTCGCCGTGGATGTGTGCGTCACCGTGCTGATCCGCCCCCGTGCTCTTCGTCCTATTGTCGGTTTATTTGTATACGCATGGGGAGGCGCGCCGTCAGCCGGGGGTACTGCCCGTGCGCCCCGTCACCCACCCAGCCCGTGCCCGAGCCCCGGCGTGACCGGCAGGTCCACCAGCCCCGTCCCCGGCGTCCCCGCGAACGCCGCAGGTGCCAGCGGCTCCTCCTCCACCAGCAGCGGGCCCACCAGATCCGGCGGAACCGTGGCGTGTGGCAGGGCCGCCGACAGGTGCGCGGCCGCCAGCGTCGCCACCCCCAGCTCGGGCATCGTGCCCACCTTCACCGCGAGGCCCGCCGTCTCCGCCAGCGCCGCCACCTGCCGCGCCCGGTACAGCCCGCCCACCTTCAGGATCTTGATGTTGAGGACGTCGGCGGCGCCCCGGCGCACCACCTCCAGCGCGTCGTGCGCCGACTGCACCGACTCGTCCGCCATGACCCGCACGCCGCCCCGCGCCCGCAGCGCCGCCAGTCCCTCCAGGTCCCAGCGCGGCAGCGGCTGCTCCACCAGGTCCAGCCCGGCGTCCGCCAGCTTGGCCACCGTACGGGCGGCCTCACCCGGCGCGTACCCCTCGTTGGCGTCCAGCGACAGCTCCACCGGCTCCGGTACCGCCTTGCGCACGGCGGCCACCAGCTCCACGTCGAGCGCCGGGTCCTCCCCGCCCTTGAGCTTGATGTGCCGGAACCCGGCCGCCGCGTACCGGGCCGCCTCCTCCGCCATCTCGTCGAGCGTGCCCAGCCCCACCACCCACGTCGTGGGCACCGGCCCGGCCACCCGCCCGCCGCCCAGCAGCAGGTGCGCCGGCCACCCGGCGGCCCGCGCCGCCAGGTCGTGCAGCGCCAGGTCCAGCGCCGCCTTGGCCAGGTGCTGGCCCCGGATGGCCGCGTCCATCGCGGTATGGGCACCCGCCAGGTCGCGCGGGTCACGCCCGACGAGCGCCGGCCCGACGTGCTCCTCGACAGCGGCGGTCAGCCCGGCCAACGTCTCGCCGGTGTACGCGGTCATCGGCGAAGCCTCGCCGAAACCCGACGCCCCGTCGGTCGTCCGCACCTCCACGAGGAGACTGACGAGATCGGGACTGGTGCCGCTGCTGATGGCGAACGGGCGGCGGTAACGGGCACGGACGACACGGGTGTGGAACGAGGCGATTTTCACGCGCGAGCTCCTTCGTCTCCGCCGGACGGCGCTCCCGCCGCGGCGGCTGCCAAGTGGGGGGTTTCGGCCCGGGCCGTAATCAGTAAGGGCCGGGCTACAGGTGGACGCGGTAGACGATGGGCGGGCGGCCGGTCTGCCCTTCCTGACGGCTGCCGGTCGGTACGGCGATGCCCGCGCGCTCCAGACGCTTGAGGATGCGGCGGGCCGTGCGCTGCTGCACGGACAGGTGCTCGGCGACACGATGGGCGGTGATGCCCGCGTCGCCCTCCTTCGCGGCCAGCTCCCGCAGCCGGTCCAGGGTCTGCGGGTGCAGGCCGACCCGGCGGGCCAGCAGCGCCGGGCTCTCCGGCGGCCCGGCGAGGTCGGTTTCCACCGACGGGTCCGGGGTGATGACGATGTCGACGTCGTCCGCCATCGACACCACGCCGGCCGCCGCACCCACCGAGCGGGCCCGGTTGACGGCCCGTCGGGCGAGCGCCTCCGCCTCCGCCGCCGTACGCCCCAGACCGAAGCCCAGGTGCGCCGTGCCGTGGCGGGCCGCAAGGCCCTCCAGGAACGGGATGCGGGTGAACTGCTCCGTCACCGTCTCCAGCACCCCGCGCGTCGTCACCACCAGCCGCCGCCCGTCCGGCAGCTCGGCCAGGCTGCCGCCGAGCACCCGTATGTCCTCCGAAAGCCGCGCGTCCGCGTCCGCGCCCGTGCCCGTGGCCGGCAGGTCGACGATGCCGAGTGCCACCTGTGCGTCCCCGCTGTGCTGCCCGGCCGTGGCCAGGACCAGCGCCTGAAGGGTCGCCAGTATCGAGTGCCGGGAGGGGGCCAGGCGTACCGCGTGCGTGTGCTGCTCCAGCACGTGGAACGCCGAGCCGAGACAGGTGATGGCCACCCGGGTCTTCTTCGCGTCCCGCGCCTCCAGGTGGAAGTCGACGATGTCCTCGGAGGTCAGCCCCGGCCGGTACGGCAGCACCCGCACCCGGTCCGTGGGCAGCTTGGCCTCGGTCATCGTCTCCAGCACCTCGTCACGGCGCAGCGTGTCGATGGACACCCGCGACACGTCGTGCCCGAGCCGCAGCAGCTCCACCAGCGCCCGCAGCAGCGTGGCGCCGTTGTACGGCACGTACATCGCCGGCCGGTCCAGCGCGCCCGCCGCCTCGGCCAGCGCGTGCGGCACGACCCCGGTGAACAGCAGCGCGTCCGCCCGCGACCGCGCGTGGGCCACCACCTCGGTGGTCTCGTCCTCGTGACGGTACGGCAGCGGCAGCAGCCGGGCCGATCCGGCCCGGCCACCGACCGCGACCACTTTGTGGACCAGGTCCTCGGGACCTATCACGCCGACCGTGAGCGGCATGGTCGGTCTCCGTTCTGCCGGGGGACGTAGGGGTGGGAGGTGCGGGTGGGACGTACGGGTGGACTGGCCTGTGCGACTTGCCCGGTGACGCCTGATTGACGGCCGTCGACGGGAGTTCTACTTTCGGCCCAGGCCATAATCGCGTGCTGCCGAGAGGATAATCCCCCGATGCCGCAACGGGAAATGCCGCTGCCCACTGTTCTGGATCCCCGGGGAAGGACGTTCGGCGAGGAGGAACGCGCGGCGGTGCTCCGGGTCCTCGACTCGGGCATCCTGTGCGGGGCTTTCGGCCAGGAGGCACGGGCGCTGGAGACCGAGATGGCCCGGCTCTACGGGCGCGCCGAAGCCGTCTCGTGCAGCTCCGGCACCGCCGCGCTGCACCTCGCCGTCGCCGCCGCCGGAGTCGGCCCCGGCGACGAGGTCGTCACCACACCGATCTCCGACTTCGGCACGGTCGCCCCGGTGCTCGCCCAGGGCGGGCGGGTCGTCTTCGCCGACGTGCGCGAGGACGACGGGAACCTCGACCCCGACGCCGTCGAGGCGGCGCTCACCCCGCGCACCAAGGCCGTCATCGCCGTTCACCTCTTCGGCGGCGCCGCCGACACCGTACGGCTGCGGGAGATCTGCGACCGGCACGGTCTGCCCCTCATCGAGGACTGCGCCCAGGCCTGGCTCGGCGAGGACGGCGACGGCCGGCTGCTCGGCACGGTGGGCGACATCGCCTGCTTCAGCCTCCAGCAGTACAAGCACATCACGGCCGGCGACGGTGGCCTGACCATCACCGACGACCCGGCTCTCGCCACCCGGATGAAGCTGTTCATGGACAAGGGCTGGGACCGAAGCGAGGGCCGCATCCACCGCACCATGGGCCTGAACTACCGCATGACCGAGCTCGTCGCCGCCGTCGCCCGCGTCCAGCTCACCCGCGTCGCCGACGTCGTCGCCCGCCGCCGCGCGAGCGCCGCCCGCCTCGCCGAAGCGGTCACCGCCATCCCCGGGGTGACGATGCCTCGGCGGACCGCCGGCCACGCCTGGTGGGTCGTCCCGCTGCTCGTCGACGACAACACGCGCTGGGCCACCGCCCTGGGCGAGCTCGGCATCCCCGCCCTGCCCGGCTATCTGGAGCGGCCGCTGTACGCCAATCCGGCACTGTCCGGGTACCCGCCGGGCCTGTGTCCTCGCGCCGAGCGGCTCATCGACCGTACGTTGCTGGTTCTGCCGTGGAACGAGGCCTACAGCGAGGACGACGTGGACCGGATCGCGCAGGCGCTGGGAAAGGTCGCCGCATCATGAGCGAGTCACCGCACAAGACCTACGAATGGCTCCGGCCCGCCCCGGAGGAGCACGTCGGCTGGGACGTCGACGTCATGTACGGGCCCTGGCCCCGCCACCACCGCGACACCGGCCTGGCTTCCGTGCGAGAACACCTGGGCCGTTCCCCCGTCGCCGGCGCCCTCGCGCTGTCCACGCGCGGCCCCCTCTTCGACGACGAGGCCGGCAACGCCGAGACGCTCCGCGACCTCGCCGACTGCCCGGAACTCCTCCCCGTCGGCACGGTCGACGTACGCGACGCGCTGACCGCCGAGGACCGGCTCGACGAACTGGCCGCCGCCGGGGTGCGCTTCCTCCGGCTGTTCACCCTCGAACAGGCCGCCGAACCGGGCTTCCCCGGCTACCGGCGCGTGGTGAAACTGGCCATCGACCGTGGCATGGTCCTGCTCCACGACGGCGACCCGCGCCGGTTCGGACCGCCCCTGATGGAGCGCGGCGCCGACGTGATCTTCCTCGACCTGCACGCCTACCTGCTGGCCGACTTTCTGCTCATGGCCCGCGACGAACCCGGCTTCAAGGCCACCACCCGCATGCTGTCCGGCCCCGACTCCATCGAACGGGCCATCGACGCCGTCGGCCCCCGCCACCTCGTCTTCGGCTCCCGCACGCCCTTCATGGACATCTCCCCGCAGACGCTGAAGCTGCGCTACGCCGACATCTCGCCCGACGACCGTGCCGCCATCGCCACCAAGAACGTCGAGGAGCTGCTCGCCTGATGCCGATCATCGATGTGCACGCCCACGTGGGCCGCTGGCAGTTCCACCTGACGACCGGCGACGCCGACATGAACCTCGCCCAGATGGACCGCTACGGCATCGACCTCCAGATCGTGTCGGCCTCGGAAGCGGTCGTGTACGACGCGGTCTCCGGCAACGCCGCCCTCCGCGAGGCGCTGGAGACCCGGCCCAGGCTGTACGGGTACGCCGTCGTCAACCCCAACCGCATCGAGGAGAGCGCCGCCGACCTCGCCCGCTGCCTGGACACCGGCCGGTTCGTCGGCGCGAAGATCCACACCCACTACCCGGGAAGGCTGCCCGGCTGCCGGGAGATGGCCGAGGCCTTCGACGTGGTCGCCGAGGCCGGCGTACCGCTGCTGCTGCACACCTGGGGGCGTGAGGTCACCCTGCTCCCCGAACTCGTCGAGGCCCGGCCGGGGCTGCGCGTGATCATGGGCCACGCGGGCGGCGACGCCTGGCGCGAGGCGGCGCACGCCGCGGCCGCCTGCGACCGCCTCTACCTGGAGCACTGCCGCACGGCCACGGACGCGGGCCGGATCGCGTACGCCCGCGAGGCCGGGGTCCCCGTCGAACGGATGCTGTTCGGCACCGACGCGACACTGATCGACCCCTGCGTGTCCCTGGGCGTGATCCGGGACGCGCGGTTCACGGAGGAAGAGCTGGAACGAGTGCTGTGGCGCAACGCGGCGGAGCTGTTCGGCCTGAAGGTCGGCACGGCCCTGCCGCCTGTCGTGTGAGGCGATCCGAACCACCACCGGAACAGGAGAGGGACGCATGGAACGCAGGCGACTGCTCAACGCCGGAGCCGGGTTCAGCCTGGCGGCAGTGGCGGGACAGACCATCACCCCGGGCGCGGCGCACGCCGCCACGACACCAGCGGCCACGACCACACCCACGGACAGCGCGACCACGACGGCCGGGCACCGCTGTGACGGCACCCCGGTCTCCACGTTCGGCGTCGCTTCCCTGACGGCGGCCATCGTCGGCACGACCGTCCTGGGCAACCACGCCTACGTCGTCGCCCGCGGCCAGAACCCGACGCTCGTCGGCGAGATCGACCTGACGACGAGAAAACTCGCCAGAACCTTCCGGCTCGACCGCGGCGACGGCGGCTGGGCGGCCACCGTCTCCGGGGGCCAGGTGTACATCGGCACCTACCCCTTCCCCGACATCCACCGCATCGACCCGGCCACCGGCACCGTCACCCGCATCGGCACCATCGGCCCGGCCGGCGGCTTCGTCTGGTGCCTCACCACCGCCCCCGACGGCACGGTGTACGCGGGCACCAGCCCGCGCGGCGAGGTGTGGGAGTACAAGCCGCAGACCGGCACACTGCGCAACCTCGGCAACGCCATGGCCGGCGAACAGTACGTCCGCGCCATCACCGCCGACGACCGGTACGTCTACGCCGGCACCCTGCCGCGCGGCTACATCGTCGCCTACGACCGGACCACCGGCGTCAAACGGAGCATCACCCCGACCCCCCACGGGGGAGCTTCCGCGCTCCTCGCACACGGCGGCCGGGTCCTCGGCTCCTTCGGCAAGTCCATCGTCGACCTGGCCCCCGACGGCAGCGACGCCCACGTGATCCCCATCCCCGCGCCCGAGCGCATCGCCGACGCCATGGCGGTGACCCCCGACGGCACCCTCTACTGCGTCGGCCGTCCCACCGGCACCGTCTACCGGCGCGACGGCGACAAGCTCGTCGCGGTCGCCGCGCCCGCCACCGGCGACGAACACCGCGCCCTCGTACCCCTCCCGGGCGGCAAGATGCTGGGCGCCGTGGGCAGCGGCCGGCTGTGGTGGCTCGACCTGCCCACCCGGAAGTCCGAGCTCGTCGAACTCATCGACATCGGCCTGTCCGGCCCCGACCCCGTCCAGTCCATCGCGTACGAGAACGGCGGGACCGTACACGTCGGCGGCCACTACTCCCTGACCACCCACCGGCCCTCGCACGGCACGTCGAAACGCATCAGGATCCCCGGCGAGCCCAAGACCCTCCGGGCCATCGGCGGCAAGGTGTACGCGGCGATGTACCCGAGCACCGAGTTCCTGGAGATCGACCCGCGCCGCGGCAAGGTCCGCTCGATGGGCTTCATCGAGAACGACCAGCAGCGCCCCACCGACATGGCGTACGTACCCGAACAGGACCTCCTGCTGGTGGCGAGCGCGCCCCCGGCCGGCGGCCTCAAGGGCGCCCTCACCCTGGTGGAGCGCTCACGCGGCCGGCTCACCGTCCACAAGGACGTCATCACCGACCAGAGCGTGATGTCCGTCGCCCTCGACGACCGGGTCGGCCACCGCACCGCCTACCTCGCCGGTGACACCTGGGGCGGCGGCAGCATCCCCCCGACCCGGCCCAACGCCACCGTCGTCGCCTACGACCTGCGCCGCCGCACCGTGCTGTGGGAGGTCACCCCCGTCGCGGGCAACGCCAGCCTCCAGCACATCGAAGTGCACAACGGCATCCTGTACGGCGTCTACAAGCGGCAGTCGGGCAACTGGTTCGCCATGGACATCGAGTCCCGGACCGTCCTCCGGACCGGCAAGCTCCCCAGCTACGGCGAGATCAGCGTGCACTTCGGCCAGGTGTACGCCTCGGTGTTCGGCGGCTCCGTCTACCGGCTCGGGCCGCTCGAAACCCTGGAGGGCGAGGCCGAGCTCGTCCTCGGCGGACTCGGCGACGGCTGGTACAACCCGCCGCAGTTGGCCTGGGAACGCGCCACCTGGCACGCCTGGGGCGTCGCCACCCGCGCCCTGGCCCGGCTGCGGCTCGACCCGCTGTGCCCGTCGGGCACCCCGTCGGAGATCACCGCCCAGTACGAGGCCATCCTCAAGGGTCTCCTCGCGAACTGACGCGGACTCACCGGCCGGCGGGCTCGTCGTCCCGCTCCCGGACGTCCTCCTTGGCGAGGGCCTCCAGGCAGTCGACGACGGCCCGCCGCTCCGACGCGGGCAGACCGGGCCCGTACGGGTCGTGCGCGGCCTCCTCCGGGATCAGGCCCTCCCACACCGCCGCCCACAGCATCCGCTGCACATAGCCCTCGATGGGCGCGAGGAACGTCGCCTCCGCGAACCGGTCCAGCCGTGCCGAGGCCCGCACGAACCGCCCGTGATCCCCCGCCCGCCACGCCTCCAGGACGGCCACCGTCAACGGCACCCGGGCCGCCGCGATCCCCACCAGCGCCGAATCCGCGCCCCACATCAGCGACGGCCCGAACATCCGGTCCTCACCCGTGATGACAAGCGCGCCGCTGCCCTGTGCCGCCCGGATGGCGTCCTGACAGGCCATCGCCCGGTCCAGCGTGGCCAGCTTGATGCCCACCGCCGACGGCAGCCCCAGCAGCCGCTCCACCAGCCCCGGCGGATACGGGTACCCGCCCGCCTCCCCGTGCAGGAAGAACCCGACCACCGGCAGACCGCTCGCCCCCGCCACCCGCTCGTGCAGCTCCACCGCCGCGTCGTCGTCGCCGTCCAATTGCGCCAGCGGATACACCATCACCGCGTCCGCGCCGCCCTCCGCGGCCGCCACCGCCATCGCCACCGTCGCGTCCACCGCGTCACCGAGGCCCACCGCCCCGGCCGCGCGCGGCACGCCCACCCCCGCCACCAGCGGCCTGTCGACGGCCTCCCGCCACACGGCGAGAACCCGGCGCCGGTCCTCCTCCGACAGGTACAGCCCGCGCCCCGTATGGGCCCACACCGCGACCCCGCCGATCCGCTCGGCCGCGATCCGCTCCGCGTACCCGCGCAGCGCGCGGAGGTCCACAACCCCGGCCGCGTCCATCGGGGTTGCGACCGCCGGAAGGACGGTGCCGCGCAACCGCCGTACCAGGTCCTCAGAAGCCGACATGCGTGCGCTCCCGTCTGTCGCGGTGGTCGTCGACACGCTAGCCTTTACGGTCCGGACCGTAAAGGAAGTCCGTAACGGAAGGGGCGGCGCTCCCATGCGACTCGGCCTGTACGTCAACCTCTACGCCGACCGGGCCGACCGGCCACGCCTCGCCGACGCCGTCGAACAGGTACGCCTCGCCGAACAGGCCGGGTTCGCCTGGGCCGTCCTCGGCGAACGGCACCTGCACCGGCCCGGCTACCACGAGGCCATCACCTCGCTCGCGTACCTCGCCGCCCACACCGACCGGATCGGCCTCGCGACCGCCGGCCTCATCGCGCCCGTCCACCACCCCGTCATGCTGGCCGAGACCCTCGCCCACATCGACGTCCTCTCCGGCGGCCGGCTCACCGCCGGTTTCGTCCTCGGCTACCGCCCCGAGGAGTTCGCGCTGTACGGCACCCGGCCCCAGGAGCGCGTGTCGCGCTTCGAGGAGTGCCTGGAGCTGGTCACACGGCTGTGGACCGAGGACAAGGTCACCCACGAGGGCCGCCGGTACCGCGTCGAGGACGCCTTCCTGTCGCCCCGGCCCGTCCAGACCCCGCGGCCCCGCATCTGGAACGGCGGCCGTGTGCCCGCCGCCCTGGAACGCACCGCCTGGTCGTGCGACGGCTGGACGACGTCCTTCAACGAGACCGACGAGGAACTGCCGAAGAAGATCGCCCTCTACCGCTCCTGCCCGCGCGGCCCGCGCTCGCTGGGCGCCGAGGTCATCGTCTGCCGCGAGGGGTACGCCGCCCGCACGAGCTCCGAGGCCCGCACCGCCCTGGAGGGTCCGCTGCGTGGGCTCTACGACGCCTACGGCGACTGGAAGCGCACCTCCGCCGACGCCGCCCGCTACGCCCAGCCGTGGGAGGACATCGCCGCCCGGTCGGTCATCGGCTCGGCCGCCGAGTGCGCCGAACGGATCGGGCGGTACGAGGAGATGGGCGCCGACGGGATCATCCTCCGCATCCAGCCGCCCGGCATGCCGCAGGCGGACGCGCTGCGCGCGATCGAGGCGTTCGGCGCGCTCACCTCCTGAAGGCGCGCCGGACCGCCAGGGCCGCGTCGGCGATGTACGCCACCGCCGCCTCACCCGCCATCAGCATCGGCTGCCGCACCCACACCACACCCTCCTCCGCCGCCTCCGCGACGGGGCACGGAGCCCTCTTCGATACGTACGGCATACGGCTCAGCGACCGGTAACCGGCGTCCAGCGGCACCCCCTCGGCGGCCATCGCGGCCAGGAACTCCGCCTTGGAGCGGCCCCCGAAGGCCCTGGAGCCGTACCGCAGCATCGCCAGGTGCCAGGTGTGGCGCGTGGTCCCGGGCGGCGGAGGGACGAGATCCAGGCCCGGGACGCCGTCGAGGGCCTCGGCGAGCGCGGCGGCAGCGCGCGCACGACGGTCGATCCAGCCGTCGAGGAGGCCGAGCTGCGGGTGCAGGAGCGCCGCCTGGAACTCGGTCATCCGCAGGTTCCAGCCCAGCTCGGGGTGGTCGTACCAGCCGCCGTCCGGGCTGCGGCCCACGTTGTGCAGCGACCACACGCGCTCGTACAGGGCGCGGTCGCCGGTCACGACGATGCCGCCCTCACCGGCCGTCATCGCCTTGCTCGACTGGAAACTGAAGCAGGCCACGTCCCCGAGCGTGCCCGCCGGCCGGCCGTGGCGCGCCGCCCCGTGCGCCTGCGCCGCGTCCTCCACCACCGGGAGCCCCAGCGCGCGCAGCGACTCCGTGCAGGCGGGCGCCCCCGCCAGATGCACCGCCATGACCGCCTTCGTACGCGGCCCGATGAGCGCCCGTACGGCCGCCGGGTCGAGGTGCAGGGTGTCCTCGGTGACGTCGGCGGCGACCGGGACCGCACCGGCCAGCACCACGGCCGTCGCGCTCGCCACGAACGTGTACGCGGGGACGATCACCTCGTCGCCGGGGCCGACGCCGAGCGCGCGCAGCGCCAGGAACAGCGCGACCGTGCCGTTGACGGTGCACACCCCGTGCGCCGCTTGGACGTGCCGGGCGAACGCCGCCGCGAACTCCTCCGTCGCCGTGCCGCTCGTGGCCCCCCACCGGCCGCTGTCCAGCACCCGCAGCAGGGCCCGGCGCTGCTCGTCGGTCGGGGGCGGCGGCCAGGCGGGCCACTCCGGCGCTCTCATGCGGCGCCCTTGAGCAGCCGGTCCATCGTGCCGTGCAGGACCTGCTCCCGGTCCGCCTCCGGCAGGTCGGCGAACAGCACCCGGCCCAGTCCGGTGCGCAGGTCCAGGAAGACGGCGTCCGACCCGAACGCCACCCGGTCCGCCCCTGCCTCGGCGACCATCCGGGTGAGGTGACGCGCCGTCATCCGCGACCCGCAGGTCTCCAGCACCAGGTCGGGGCAGCGCGCGGCGGCCTCCACGGCGGGGCGGAAGCCGTGCGGGAACAGGCCCGCGTGGCCCATCAGCAGCGGTACGCCGGGATGGCGGGGCGAGACGGCCGCGAAGTGGCGGGCGTCGGACCAGGGGCTGCCGTGCTGGCTGTGCGCGAGGACGAGTCGCCTGTGCTCGGCGGCCGCCTCGAACGCGGGCGTGTACGCGGGGTCGTCGAGCGCCGTCTCGTGCGTCTCGGGGTGGAGCTTGACGCCGATGACGCCGGGCACCTCCAGCAGGTCGCGCAGCCGCTCGGGGGCCTGCGGGTCGTGCGGCTGGTACACGGCCCAGCCGAGCAGCCGGCCGGGGTGCGTCTGGAGGGCCTCGATCAGCAGGGCATTGCCGGCGCGGGCGTCGGGGCCCACCGCCAGCAGGTGCGACACGCACGCGGTGGCGACACCGCAGCGGTCCATCATGGCGACCAGGCTCTCGGCCGAACCGTCCGGAATGGCGAACGCCGGCCACCGCCCGATGTGCCCGTGCGCGTCGATGACGTCCATGGCCGGGCTCGTGGCCATGCTCATGGCTCGCCGCTCAGCAACCGGAGGGCGTTGCCGCCCGCGATGAGCGTGGCGTCGTGCGCCGGCAGGTCGAGGGTGTCCAGCAGGTAGCGGGGTCCGGCATCGTCCGTGACCGGGGCACCCGTCCCGAACAGCACCCGGCGGGCGCCGTACCGTTCGGCGATCCACTCGACCTGGCGGTGGCCGCAGAGCGTGGCGGTGTCGACGTACAGCGAGGGGTGGGCGTCCAGCAGCTCGGCGAGCCGGCGCAGTGCGCGGTATCCGGTGCCGGTGAGGACGATGCGCGGGGCGGGCGCGGTGGCGGCGAGCCGGTGCACCTCGTCGGCCGTCACCTCGTCCCAAGCGAGCAGCACGGTGGTGCCGCTCGCCGCCAGCTCGGCGGCCAGCTCCCGGGCGTGCGGGCCGGTGACGGACCAGCCGTGCTGCCGGGGGCACAGACGCACCAGCGGGGCGCCACCCGTCCACGGTCCGGTGCCGAGCGGCCCGGGCACGAGGACGGGTACGGGGCGCAGCCGTGGGTCGGTGACGTGGCGCAGCTCGTCGTTGCCGTCGCGCGGGTCGCCGTGGACGGCGTACGCGTGGACGACGCACGCCGTGTCGATGCGCAGCCGCTCCAGCTCGGCGACGAGGCCGGGCTCGTCCCGGCTGGGGACGTCGTCGTGGGGGAGGGGGCCGAGGGTGCGGTTGATGTCCACGACCGGGGTCATGACCGAGGTCATGACTTGAGGCCGCTGGTGGCGATGGAGTCGGTGAGGTACCGCTGGAGGAGGCCGAAGACCAGCAGGCAGGGGATGACGGTGATGGTGGCTCCGGCCATGATCTGGTTGATGGTCACGTTCTCGCCCTCCAGCGTGGCGAGGCCGACCGTGAGCGTACGCATGGCCTCCGACTGGCCGATGACCAGCGGCCACAGGAAGTCGTTCCAGTGCCAGAGGAAGACGAACACGCCGAGGGTGGCGAGGACCGGCCGGATCAGCGGCAGCACGACGGTCGTGAAGACCCGCCACTCCGAGGCGCCGTCGATCTTCGCCGCTTCGAACAGCTCGTCGGGCAACTGCACGATGAACTGCCGCATCAGGAACACGGCCTGCGAGTTGGCGAGGGTCGGCACGATCAGGCCCCAGTACGTGTCCACGCCGCCCATCTCGGAGACGAGGATGTAGTACGGAATGAGGGTCGCCTGGAACGGCACCATCAGCGTCGCCAGGAACGACCAGAACAGCACCTCGCGCCCCGGGAAGCGCTTCTTGGCGAACGCGTACCCGGCCATCGACGCGAACAGCAGGATGAGTAGCACCGACACCAGCGAGTAGATCAGCGAGTTGAGCGCCCAGCGGGTGATGTCGGCGCTCTGGAGCACCTCGGTGAAGTTGTGGAGGGTGGCGCGGGTGACGTCGAAGGCGCCCGGCAGGGTGCGGCCGCCGGGCGGCGCGAACGCCACCAGCACCATGACGACGAAGGGGGTGACGGTCACGAACGCGACCAGGACCAGCAGGACCGGCAGCCTCAGCCGCGCCATCAGTCCTCCTCCCTTCCGATGAGCCGGCGCTGAATGAGCGAGAAGACGAGAACGACGAGGAAGAGGACCAGGCCGACCGCGCTCGCATAGCCGAAGTCGAAGAACTTGAAGCCCGAGTCGTAGAGGAAGTACACGAGCGAGTAGCTGGCCCGCACGGGGCCGCCGGCGGTCATGACGTACATCGCGTCGAAGACCTGGAAGGCCTGGATGGCCTCGATGACGAGGACGAAGAACAGCACGGGCCGCAGCAGGGGGAGCGTCACCCAGCGGAAGCGCTGCCAGGCGCTCGCGCCGTCGATGGTGGCCGCCTCGGAGACCTCACGCGGGATGGACTGGAGCCCGGCGAGCAGGATCAGCATCGAGTAGCCGAAGCCCTTCCAGGCGGAGGCGGCCGCGATGGAGGGCAGGACGAGGGACTCGTCACCGAGGAAGTCGACCGGGCCGGTGCCGAGGACGCCGAGAGCCGCGTTGAGCAGCCCGTCCTCCACCTCGTAGATCCACTTCCAGATGACCGCGGCCAGCACGATGCTCGTCACGTAGGGGAGGAAGAACAGCCCCCGGAAGAAGCCGCGCAGCCAGAGCGTGCGGTGCAGCAGCACGGCCGTGCCGAGCGCGAGCAGCACGGTCATCGGGACGTACAGCGCGGTGTAGACCGCGGTGACGCCGAGGCTCTCCCAGAAGAGGTCGTCCTGGAGGAGCCGGGTGTAGTTGGCGGCGCCGATGAAGTCCCACTCGCCGCTGAGCCGGTAGTCGGTGAGCGACAGGAACGCGGCACCGAGGGTCGGCCCGAACCGGAAGACCAGGAACAGCACGAGCATCGGCGCCACGAACGCCAGCCCGATCCACGCCTCCCGCCGCCGCACCGGACTCGGTCGCCGCGTCCCACTGCCCGGCGCCCTGCCGGGCCCGGGCTTCCCCAGGCCACGCGGGCCACCCGGGCCACGCGGCAGGCCACCGTCCGGCGCGCCACCCGGGCCGCCACCCGGCAGGGTCGCCGCGCCCGCGCCCGGAGCGGCCTCCGGCGTTGCGGCGGCCACCGTGCCCGGCGGGGCGCCCGCGACGGCCACAGGCACCGCCCCGGCCGCCCGGGGGCCGGAGCCCCCGCCGCCCGGCGCGGGATCGTCGTCGCCCGCCCCGGCCCCGGCGGACGAGGACGCCAAGGGCGTGCCGTCCACGGGCTCGCCGTCCCCGGGCTCGCCCTTCACGGGATCGCCGTCCACGGGCGTGGCGCCCGGGGAGGCGGGGCGCGTGGCCGCGTCCCGCCTCGCGGGTGCGCCGGGCTCGGGGGGCTCGGGCTCGTCGGGGGAGGCCTCGCGGGGCTCGACTCTGCTCAACGCTGCCGTGCCAGCAGGTCGTCGCCCTCCTTGGCCGCTGCCGCCAGCGCCTGCTCAGGTGTCTTCTTGCCGGTGAGCGCGGCCTGGATCTCCGGCGTGATGAGCGCCATGAGCTGGCGGGCGGCGGGATGCGGCTCGCCGGGGAACGTATTGGCCAGGGCCGCCTCGTACTCCTTGGCGAAGGGGCTGTCGTTGGGGACGGTGACGTCCGTGCGCGGGGAGAAGAACCCGCCGGCCTTGCCCATGGACGCGATCTGCGCGGGCTCGGTCATATAGGCGATGAACTTCTCGGCCCCGGCCAGGTTCTTCGTCCTGGCGTTGATGCCGAGGCCACCCGGCATGCCGAAGCAGACCTGCTTCTTGGGCCCGGTGAGCGCCGGGCCGACGATCGCGTTCCCCTTCCCCCAGGTCTTCTCGGCGAGGACGGCGTCGGACGGGGTGTTGGTGTAGCCCATCGCCACCTGCTCCTTGCCGAGCGCCTGGTCGGTGAAGAGGTTGGCGTTGGTCAGCGCGGACCGGGGCACGGCACCGCCCTTGTACAGGTCGACGAGGAAGGTGAGCGCCTCGACGCCCTCGGGGCTGTTGAACGCGGTCTTCTTGCCGCTCTCGTCGAACACCTTGCCGCCCGCCTGCCACAGCAGCGGGTAGAAGCTCATGTTCAGCGAGGCCTCGTTGCTGGCGGAGTAGTCGAGAGTGGCGACCCCGGCCTGCTTCAGCTTCGGCGCGGCGGCCTTGAGGGCGTCCCAGGTGTGAGGAGGTTCCTTTATCCCCGCCTTGTCCAGCAGCTTCTTGTTGTAGAGCGTGCTGGTGACGGTGTGGTAGATCGGCGCCGCGTAGACCTTGCCGTCCTGCGTCATGGCTTCGAGGGCGGCCGGCCGGAAGGCGTCCCGGGCCTTCTCGATGGCCCGGTCCACGGGCTGAACCGCGCCGTTCGCCTGGAACTGGGGGATCTGGTCGGGGCCGAGCAGCACCACGTCGGGGCCCTTGCCGCTGCCGAAGGCGGTGGCGAGCTTCTGGTCGCGGTTCTCCCAGGGCAGTTGCTCGATGGTGAGGTCGAGGTCCTTGTGAGCGGCTTCGAAGCCCTTCTCGATGCCGTCCCAGTACGCGGCGTTGGCCTTCGGATCCATGATCACCGGGTACATCCAGACGGTGACCTTGTTCGACCCCGAGCCGCTGTCACCGCTGTTGCACCCGGCCGCGGTGAGCGCGGTGAGGGTGAGGATTGCGAGAGGAACGGTGGCGCGCTTGAACCCTGTCTTCATGCTGGGCCTCCGGAAGGCCTGTCAAAACCTGGACAGTTTCGGCCTGGGCCGAAAGTAGCTGGGCTGTTTTGCACTGTCAATGCTGCGCGGCCGCGCCATACGTGGCCACCCGGCAGGCCACCGCGATGGCCCTGGGGACAGCCACCCACTCGTTCGGACGACACGTCATTTTCCGGCCGGTACAGGTGCCCTCGTGTCGCAGTTGGGCCGAACGGGTGAGGGAGGCGAGGATAGGCGTATGAGTAGGTACGAGAGGTACGACGTCACCGACGAACAGTGGGAGGGCTTGGCCCAGGTCGTCCCGCTGCGGGGGCGCAACGAATGGCCGTCCAGGGTCGACCACAGCACGATCCCGCAGGACTACGAGGCCGTCGAACAGCGCCGCATGGTCGTACTGCGGGTGCAGGTCTTCGCCGACGCGCGCGAGGTCGCGGAGTACCTGATCGCGCAGGTCCCCGTCCTGCTGGACCTGACCGCGGCGGACACGGACGTCGCCAAGCGGATCCTCGACTTCAGCAGCGGCGTCGTCTTCGGTCTCGGCAGCGGGATGCACCGCGTCGACCGGAACGTCTTCCTCCTGGCACCCGCCGGTACGGAGGTCGAGGGCGTCGCCGCGGCGGCGGTTCCGCATTCCTAGGGCGGTTCCCTCGTTCGTAGGAAGGCTGTTCGGCCGGAACGGTTCAGCATGACGGGCCCCTCATACGGTCCGAGCATGCACGCAACCCGCCCCACGCCCTCCTCGTCGTCCTCCGCCGCGCCCGCCCGCCCAGCCGTCACGGAGCTGCGGCTGTCCGCCTTCAAATCGCACCGCGGCGCCGCCTTCCGGCTCGCGCCGGTGACGCTCTTCGCGGGGGCGAGCGGCACCGGCAAAACGAGCGCGTTAGAAGCGTACGAAGCGCTCGCGCTGCTGGGCGCGGGCGCCACGCTCACCGCCGCCTTCCCCGATCCCGTCGGATGCGTGCCCGAGCGGGCGGAGGCGGACGCGGAGGGGCGGCGCGGCTTCCGGATCGGCTGCACCGTGGACGGCCCGGCCGGGCCCGTGCGCCTGGACCTGGCCGTCCAGGCGGAACCGGAACTGCGGGTGGTGGGCGAGCGGCTGACGGGCGGCGACGGGCGGACGCTGCTCACGACGGCGCTGCGCGACCCGGGCCGCCGCACCGTGCAGGCCGAGTGGCACACCGCCGGCTCGGTGCCGGTCACCCGGGCCCCGCTCCCCGGGGACCGGCTGGGTACGGCGCTGCTGCCGCTGCGGGTGGCGGGCAAGACCGAGGGGCAGCGCCGGGTGCTCGCCGCCGCCGAGCAGGTCGTCGTGGCGCTCCGGTCGGTCTTCCCGTGCGACCCGCAGCCACAGCGGATGCGGGTCCCCGTGCCGGCCGGCGAGGGACGGCTGCGGCGCGGCTGCGACAACCTCGCGGAGGTGCTCCACCGCACGCGCACCGGCTGCCCGCGCAGGCACGCCCGGCTCGCCGCGGTCGCCCGGGCGGGCTGCGCCGGACCCGTACGCGACCTGGGCGTCGAGGAGCTCGCCGACGGAACGGTACGGGCCGTGCTGGGCCGAGGCGCGGAGGGCGGTATGCCGGTCGGGCGGCTCGGCGAGGGCGAACTGCGCTACCTGGCGCTCGCGCTGGTGCTGCTCACCGGGCCGGGCGTGCTGGCCATGGACCCGGCGGCGGAGGTGCCCCACGCGATGCAGACGCTCACCGTGCTCGCCGACGGCTTCGACCGCGCCCTGGACCGGCGCCAGACGCGCGAACTGGCGGGGCTGGCCGCGCAGATCTGCGCCGAGGGGCACATCCGGCTGGTGGGGACGGTCGGCGAGGCGGGGGCGAGGGCCGCGCGCGGGCGCGCCGGAGTGACGGTGGTAGACCTGAACCCGTGACAGAACTGGATGTGCAGGGATTGCAGCGCCGGCTCGCCGAGTTCGCGGCCTCGCGGGAGTGGCAGCCGTACCACACGCCGAAGAACCTGGCGGCGGCGCTGAGCGTCGAGGCGGCCGAACTGCTGGAGATCTTCCAGTGGTTGACCCCCGAGGAGGCCGACCGGGTCATGGACGACCCCGAGACGGCGCACCGGGTGGCGGACGAGGTGGCCGACGTACTGGCCTACCTGCTCCAGTTCTGCGGGGTGCTGGGCGTCGATCCGCTGGCCGCGCTGTCGGCGAAGATCGACCGCAACGAGGTGCGGTTCCCCGTCGGACGGCCGCCGGGGCGCTCCGCGAGGGCGGCGCGAGAGCCGGATCGTCACTCTACGGAGTGATCAACTTATTCACACTGAGCTTCCTGTCCACAGATTTCCGAATTCCCCTGGCTTTTGGGTCCGTTCGCCTTCACTCTGGGTAGTGAGTATATGGGCGGACAGTCGTACGAACGGGGGCGGCGTACATGGAAGCGGAGCGGCTCATCGCGACCGGCCGGCGCGCCCTGGCGGACAGCCGGGTGGCGCTGGACATCGTGGCGGAAGCCTGGCAGGCCCAAATGCTCGCGCAGGCGATCGGCAGCCACCTGGCGCTGTCGGGCCCGCCCGAGCTGAGGGTCGAGGCGCGGGGCCTGAGCGAGATAGGCAGCCGTGGCGGGGCGGGCCCGGACCATCTGGCACGGGCACTGCGGCTCTCGGGGATAGGGAACGTCCGGGCGGCGTTACTGGGCCTGGGCGCGCTGCTGGGCGAGGTGGGCATCGCGCTCGTCGGCGTCGCCTGCGCCACCGACGAGGAGGGGCTGTACTGGCAGTGCATCGAGGCGATCGACGCCGCGGACGAGGCGGGCGACCGCGTCCGCGTCATGCTCCGCCGCCTCGCCGTCCGCGAGCGCGCAAGACCCCCCGACCCCGCCGACTCCTGGGCGACCCCGCCCTGAACGGCCCGCCCGTGCGAGGGCCCGGTCCCGGCCGGCCCCCGGCGCGGATGACGGGCGCGCTGGTGTGGTGCGGCCCGGTCCCTGCCGATCTCGGCGGGGCGCGCCCTGACCCTCGCCACGCCCGCCGTGATCCCGGCTCGGCAACGGGCGGGCCCGGCGCGGATGACGAGCGGGAGGGCCCGGCGAGTCCGGCCGGTTGCGGTTCCTTGCTTGGCCCCGCCTGGCCCGGCCCCCCGCGCGGGTGGTCGGCCATCCCGGGGGCCGGGGCGGGTGACGGGGCCCGGGAGCCGGGCCGGAGCGGTGGGGTCAGGGGGTGGTGGGGTCGGTGTCCGGGGCGGGAGGGGTGGCGTCGGGGGACGGGAGGCGGTCGGCCGAGGACTGGAGGTCGGCGTCGAGTTGCGACAGGTCGGCGGTCAGCGCGGCCATCAGCTCCTCCATCTGCTGCAGCAGACCCTTCGGCTGCTCCGGCGCGGCCTGCTCGGGCACGGCTTCCTGGGACATGGCGGCCTCCTCGGCCCAGGCCCTCCCCGACGGGGGAGGGCGGCAAGAGAGAACGACGCACCGACATCCGCCGCCGGCGCGCGGGCCGGGCGGTCCGGCTCCGCCCGAGCCAACGACGCGTACGGGCCGGGGGTCACTGGCGGGGACGCCCGGGCGCGCCAGTTCGATCAGGTTCACCCGGCAGGGAGGGGGAGGTTGACGGTCGTTCGACGGTGCGGGATGGAGCAGGATGGAGGCATGGATCTTCGAATCTTCACCGAGCCCCAGCAGGGCGCCGGTTACGACACGCTGCTCACCGTCGCGAAGGCCACCGAGGACCTCGGGTTCGACGCCTTCTTCCGGTCCGACCACTATCTGCACATGGGAGCGGTCGACGGCCTGCCGGGTCCGACGGACGCCTGGATCACGCTGGCCGGCCTCGCCCGGGAGACCAGGCGCATCCGGCTTGGCACCCTGATGACCGCGGGGACGTTCCGGCTTCCGGGCGTGCTGGCCATCCAGGTCGCGCAGGTCGACCAGATGTCCGGCGGCCGGGTCGAACTCGGACTCGGCGCGGGCTGGTTCGAGCAGGAGCACAAGGCGTACGGCATCCCGTTCCCCAAGGAGAAGTTCGCCCGCCTGGAGGAGCAGCTCGCGATCGTCACGGGCCTGTGGGGTACGGAGACCGGCAGCACGTTCTCGTACGAGGGGAGGTACTACCAGCTCACCGACTCGCCCGCGCTGCCCAAGCCCGCCCAGGCCAAGGTGCCCATCCTGATCGGCGGGCACGGGGCGACCCGCACACCACGGCTGGCCGCGCGGTACGCCGACGAGTTCAACATCCCGTTCGCCTCCCTGGAGGACAGCGAGCGGCAGTTCGGCCGGGTCCGGGCCGCCGCGGAGGAGGCCGGGCGCAGCGCGGACGACCTGGTGTACTCCAACGCGCTGGTGGTCTGCGTGGGCAAGGACGACGCCGAGGTGGCCCGCCGCGCCGCGGCCATCGGACGGCAGGTGGAGGAGCTGAAGGCGAACGGCCTGGCGGGGTCGCCCGCCGAAGTCGTCGACAAGATCGGCCGGTACGGGGCGCTCGGCTCCACCCGGATCTACCTCCAGGTACTGGACCTGCACGACCTCGATCACCTGGAACTGATCTCCTCCCAGGTCATGTCCCAGTTGAGCTGAGGCCGCCCCGGACGGATGGGAAAACCCGTGGTCGGGCGGTGCGCCCCGGGGCGATACTCGGACACGTGTTCCTGACGATCAGTACGACCGGTACCCCAGAGCGCCCCGCCACCGACCTCGGATTCCTGCTGCACAAGCATCCCGACAAGGCGCAGGCGTTCTCCACCTCGCACGGCACGGCGCACGTCTTCTACCCCGAGGCGTCCGCCGAGCGCTGCACGGCGGCGCTGCTCCTGGAGGTGGACCCCATCGCGCTGGTCCGGCGCGGCCGGGGCAAGGGCCGGAGCGGCGCGCCCGACTCGGCGCTCGCCCAGTACGTCAACGACCGGCCGTACGCGGCCTCGTCGCTGCTGGCCGTCGCCCTGAGCACCGTCTTCCGGAGCGCGCTGCGCGGCGTGTGCACCGCGCTGCCCGAGCGGGCGGACCGGCCGCTGCCGCTGCGGATCGAGATCCCGGCCCTGCCGGCGCGCGGCGGAGCCGACCTGGTACGGGCGCTGTTCGGCCCGCTGGGCTGGACGTCGGTCGACGCCGAACCGGTGGCGCTGGACGAGCGGTTCCCGCAGTGGGGCGCCTCCCGTTACGTACGGCTCGTGCTGGAGGGCGAGCTGCGTCTCGCGGACGCGCTGCGGCACCTGTACGTCCTGCTGCCGGTCCTCGACGACGCCAAGCACTACTGGGTGGCGCCCGACGAGGTCGACAAGCTGCTGAGGGCCGGCGAGGGCTGGCTGGCCGACCACCCGGAGCACAAACTGATCGCCAGCCGGTACCTCTCGCGCCGCGGGGGGCTGACCCGGCAGGCGATGGAGCGGCTGGAACTGGTACGGCTGGCCGAGGCCGACGACCTCGACGTCGAGGACGTCGACAACGCCGTCGACGAGACGACCGACACGGACGAGAAGCCGGTGCCGCTCGCCGAGCAGCGCCGCGCCGCGATCCTCACGGCGCTGCGCGCGGCCGGTGCGAGCAAGGTGCTCGACCTGGGCTGCGGCCAGGGCCAGCTCGTGCAGGCGCTGCTCAAGGACGTGCGGTTCACTGACATCGTGGGCGTCGACGTGTCCGTCAGGGCGCTGACCGTCGCCGCGCGCCGGCTGCGGCTGGAGCGCATGGGGGAGCGGCAGGCCGGGCGCGTGCAACTGCTCCAGAGCTCGCTCACGTACACCGACAAGCGGCTGGTGGGCTACGACGCCGCCGTCCTCAGCGAGGTCATCGAGCACCTCGACCTGCCGAGGCTGCCGGCCCTGGAGTACGCGGTGTTCGGGTCGGCGCGCCCGGCGACCGTGATCGTGACGACGCCGAACGTCGAGTACAACGTCCGCTGGGAGACGCTGCCCGCCGGACACGTCCGCCACGGCGACCACCGGTTCGAGTGGACGCGCGAGGAGTTCCGCACCTGGGCGCGGGGCGTGGCCGGACGGTACGGGTACGGCGTGGAGTTCGTACCCGTGGGGCCGGACGACCCGGAGGTCGGGCCGCCCACGCAGATGGCCGTGTTCAGCGTGACGACGAAGACGACGACCACGAAGGAGGAGAAGGCCGCATGACCGAGACCACGACCACCGGCGACACCCGCAGGCTGCCGGTCACCGACCTGTCCCTCGTCGTGCTCATCGGCGCCACCGGCTCCGGCAAGTCGACCTTCGCCCGCAAGCACTTCAAGCCCACCGAGGTCGTCTCCTCCGACTTCTGCCGTGGGCTCGTCGCCGATGACGAGAACGACCAGAGCGCGAGCGGCGACGCCTTCGACGTCCTGCACTACATCGTCGGCAAGCGCCTGGCCGCCGGCCGGCTGACGGTGGTCGACGCGACCAGCGTGCAGCAGGAGAGCCGCAGGCAGTTGGTGCGGCTGGCCCGCGAGCACGACGTGCTGCCCATCGCCATCGTCCTCGACATGCCCGAGGACGTCTGCGCCGAGCGCAACGCCGCCCGGCCCGACCGCGCGCACCTGCCGCGCCACGTCATCCAGCGCCACCGCCGCGAGCTGCGCCGTTCGCTGCGCGGCCTGGAGCGCGAGGGGTTCCGCAAGGTGCACGTCCTGAAGAGCGTGGAGGAGGCGGAGGCCGCCGAGGTCGTCCTGGAGAAGCGGTTCAACGACCTCCGTCACCTCACCGGGCCCTTCGACATCATCGGTGACATCCACGGGTGCAGCTCGGAGCTGGAGACCCTGCTCGCCAAGCTCGGGTACGAGGACGGCGTCCACCCGGACGGGCGTACCGCCGTCTTCGTCGGGGACCTCGTCGACCGGGGCCCGGACAGCCCCGGCGTGCTGCGCCGCGTCATGGGCATGGTGGCGTCGGGCAACGCGCTCTGCGTGCCTGGCAACCACGAGAACAAGCTGGGACGCTGGCTCAAGGGCCGGAAGGTCCAGCAGACGCACGGACTCGCCGAGACGATCGCGCAGTTGGAGGGGGAGAGCGAGGAGTTCCGCACCGACGTGCGGAAGTTCATCGACGGACTCATCAGCCACTACGTCCTCGACGAGGGCAGGCTCGTCGTCTGCCACGCCGGGCTGCCGGAGAAGTACCACGGCCGCACGTCCGGCCGGGTGCGCTCGCACGCGCTGTACGGCGACACCACGGGCGAGACCGACGAGTTCGGGCTGCCCGTGCGCTACCCGTGGGCCGAGGAGTACCGGGGCCGCGCGGCGGTGGTGTACGGGCACACACCCGTGCCCAGCACCTCATGGATCAACAACACCATCTGCCTCGACACGGGCGCGGTGTTCGGCGGGAAGATGACCGCGCTGCGCTGGCCGGAGCGCGAACTGGTCGACGTACCGGCCGAGAAGGTCTGGTACGAGCCGGTCAAGCCGCTCGCCACCGAGGCACCCGGCGGCCACCAGGGCCGGCCGCTGGACCTGGCGGACGTGCACGGGCGGCGGGTCGTGGAGACCCGGTACGCGGGCAACGTCGGCGTACGCGAGGAGAACGCGGCGGCCGCGCTGGAGGTCATGAGCCGGTTCGCCGTCGACCCCCGCCTGCTGGCGTACCTGCCGCCGACGATGGCACCCACGGCCACGTCCAAGCAGGACGGCTACCTGGAGCACCCGGCGGAGGCGTTCGCGCAGTACCGCTCCGACGGCGTCGGGCGGGTCGTGTGCGAGGAGAAGCACATGGGCTCGCGGGCGGTGGCGCTGGTGTGCCGCGACGCGGACGCGGCACGTGAACGGTTCGGGGTGGAGGGCCCGACGGGTGCGCTGTACACGCGTACCGGGCGGCCGTTCTTCAACGGCGAGGCCATGACGGAGCAGGTCCTGGACCGGCTGCGCACGGCCGTCGGCGCCGCCGGGCTGTGGGACGAGCTGGGCACTGACTGGCTGCTGCTGGACGGCGAGCTCATGCCGTGGTCGCTCAAGGCGTCGGGGCTGCTGCGCTCCCAGTACGCGGCGGTCGGCGCCGCCTCGGGCGCGGTGTTCCCGGGCGCGGTCACGGCACTGGAGGCGGCGGCGGGCCGGGGCGTCGACGTGGCCGGGCTGCTGGGCAAGCAGCGGGAGCGGGCGGCGGACGCGGCGGCGTTCACCGAGGCGTACCGGCGCTACTGCTGGGACACGGAGGGGCTGGACGGGGTGCGGTTCGCGCCGTTCCAGATCCTGGCCGGGCAGGGGCGCTCGCTGGCGGGCGTCCCGCACGACGAGCAGCTCGCGTGGCTCGACCGGCTGGTGGAGCACGATCCGACGGGCCTGCTCCAGGTCACGCACCGGCTCGTCGTCGACACCGGGGACGAGGCGTCGGTCCGCGCGGGTACCGACTGGTGGCTGGAGCTGACCGGCGCGGGCGGCGAGGGCATGGTCGTCAAGCCGCTCCAGGCGTTCGTACGCGACGGGAAGGGGCGGCTGGTCCAGCCGGGCATCAAGGTGCGCGGCCGGGAGTACCTGCGGATCATCTACGGCCCGGAGTACACCCGCCCGGAGAACCTGGCGCGGCTGCGTGAGCGCCACCTCGGCCACAAGCGGTCCCTCGCGCTGCGCGAGTACGCCCTCGGTCTGGAGGCCCTGGCCCGGCTGGCCGACGGCGAACCCCTGTGGCGCGTCCACGAGGCGGTCTTCGCCGTCCTGGCCCTGGAGTCGGAGCCGGTCGACCCCCGCCTCTGAGGTCCCGGCCGCCCCGTCCGCCCGAGCCGGACGGGCGGGGCTCCGGGTTGTGGGGCGGTTTCCCGGGGAAGCTGGGTGAAGTGGGGTCCGCGCGGTGAGGATGGAGGCATGGGATTCCATGTCGATTCCGAGACCGGGCGGCTTCGCCGCGTCATCCTGCACCGGCCGGATCTGGAGCTGAAGCGGCTGACACCCAGCAACAAGGACGCGCTGCTGTTCGACGACGTGTTGTGGGTGCGGCGGGCGCGGCAGGAGCACGACGGGTTCGCCGACGTGCTGCGTGACCGGGGCGTGGAAGTGCACCTCGTCGGGGACCTGCTGCGCGAGGCGCTGGAGATCCCGGCGGCGAGGAAGCTCGTCCTGGACCGGGTCTTCGACGAGAAGGAGTACGGTCCGCTCGCCACGGACCACATAAGGGCCGTCTTCGACGGCATGGAGACCGGCGCGCTCGTCGAGGCGCTGATCGGCGGGATGACGAAACGTGACTTCCTGGCCGGTCACGCCGAGCCGACGTCCGTCCGCTTCCATGTGATGGACCTGGACGACTTCCTGCTGCCGCCGCTGCCGAACCACCTCTTCACCCGGGACACGTCGGCCTGGATCTACGACGGCGTCTCCATCAACGCCATGCGCTGGCCCGCCCGGCAGCGCGAGACGGTGCACTTCGAGGCGATCTACAAGCACCACCCGCTCTTCACCGGCCCCGACGCGGGCTCCTTCCACCACTGGTCGGAGGGGCAGGACGACTACCCGTCCACCATCGAGGGCGGTGACGTCCTGGTGATCGGCAACGGCGCCGTGCTGATAGGGATGAGCGAGCGCACCACCCCGCAGGCGGTGGAGATGCTGGCGCGCGGGATGTTCGCGGCCGGCTCCGCCCGGACGATCGTGGCGCTGGACATGCCGAAGAGCCGGGCGTTCATGCACCTGGACACGGTCATGACGATGGTCGCGCACGACACGTTCACGCAGTACGCCGGGCTCGGCATGCTCCGCTCGTACACGATCGAGCCGGGCGACGGCCACCGCGCGCTGAAGGTCACCGACCACCCGCCCCAGCACATGCACAGCGCGATCGCCGCCGCGCTGGACCTGCCCGCGATCCGGGTGCTGACCGCCACGCAGGACGTGCACGCGGCGGAGCGCGAGCAGTGGGACGACGGGTGCAACGTCCTGG
This sequence comes from Streptomyces sp. NPDC049837, assembly GCF_040674455.1. NCBI lineage: Bacteria > Bacillati > Actinomycetota > Actinomycetes > Kitasatosporales > Streptomycetaceae > Streptomyces > Streptomyces sp. NPDC049837. The sequence continues at coordinate 270,803 of NZ_JBFAMP010000007.1, forward strand.
CGGTGGAGCCGGGCGTCGTCGTGGCGTACGAGCGCAACGTCACCACCAACACGCATCTGCGCAAGGAGGGCATCGAGGTGATCGAGATCCCCGGCAGCGAGCTGGGCCGGGGCAGGGGAGGCCCGCGCTGCATGAGCTGCCCGGTCGAACGGGACGCGGACCCCGGCTAGGCGGCGGGCCGAGCCGCCGCAGACCCCCGCCAACCGTATAGAAATGTGAAGCCTCGTATAGACTTCCATGGTCCCCGTCTTCGGAACCCCAGGAGCGCCCCATGGCCACCGACCTCACCGGCCGCCACTTCCTCAAGGAGCTGGACTTCACCGCCGAGGAGTTCCGCAGCCTGCTCGATCTGGCCGCCGAACTCAAAGCGGCGAAGAGGGCGGGGACCGAGGTCCAGCGGCTGCGCGGCAGGAACATCGCGCTGATCTTCGAGAAGTCGTCGACCCGGACGCGCTGCGCGTTCGAGGTCGCGGCGGCCGACCAGGGGGCCTCCACCACCTACATCGACCCGGCCGGCTCCCACATCGGCAAGAAGGAGACCGCCAAGGACACGGCCCGGGTGCTCGGCCGGATGTTCGACGCGATCGAGTTCCGGGGCGACTCCCAGGCCACCGTCGAGGAGCTCGCCGCCCACGCGGGCGTCCCCGTCTACAACGGCCTCACCGACGACTGGCACCCCACCCAGATGCTCGCCGACGTGCTCACGATGACCGAGCACACCGACAAGCCCCTGGAGAGCGTCGCCTTCGCCTACCTCGGCGACGGCCGCTACAACATGGGCAACTCCTACCTGGTCACCGGCGCCCTGCTGGGCATGGACGTCCGGATCGTGGCGCCGAAGGCGTACTGGCCGGCCGAGGACGTCGTCGCCCGCGCCCGGGAGCTCGCCGAGACCAGCGGCGCGCGCGTCACGCTCACCGAGGACATCACCGAGGGCGTCCGGGGCGCCGACTTCGTCGCCACCGACGTGTGGGTCTCCATGGGTGAGCCCCAGGAGGTCTGGGACGAGCGCATCGCCGCCCTCGCCCCGTACGCGGTGACCATGGACGTGCTGCGGGCGACCGGGAACCCGCGGGTCAGGTTCCTGCACTGCCTGCCCGCCTTCCACGACCTGGGCACCGCCGTCGGCCGGGAGATCCACGAGCGCCACGGTCTGACCGAGCTGGAGGTCACCGACGAGGTCTTCGAGTCGGAGCACTCGGTGGTCTTCGACGAGGCCGAGAACCGGATGCACACGATCAAGGCCGTGATGGTCGCCACGCTGAGCGGTCCGGGGGGCACGGAATAGCGGTATGCGGTGCGGTGCTCACCGTCGGGACACATGGTTCGGGACACATGGTGGGGTTCGGGCTCGTACGCCCGGACCCCACTTCGCTTGTGCGGGCGTCCGGTCGGCGCCGGCGCGGCTACGGGGCCCCCAGCCCCGGGAGCGTGAACCAGACGGCCTTGCCGCCGTCGGTGAGCCGGTGACCGCACGCCGCGCTGAGCGTGCGTATCAGCAGCAGGCCCCGCCCGTGCTCCTGCCAGGGATCGGGCGGGGTGTCGTGCTCCGGCACCAGGTCCCCGGGCGGCTCGGGGTCGCGGTCGTGCACCTCGACCCGGCAGCCGCTCGGCAGCAGCCGCACCACCAGCTCGATCGGGCCCTTGCCGGAGGTGTGCTCCACCGCGTTCGCCACGAGCTCGGCCGTCAGCAGCTCGGCCGTGTCCCGGTACGCCGACGCGTCCAGATCCGCGAGCGCCGTCCGTATCAGGGCACGCGCGATGGGCACCGCGGCCGTCGTGTGCGGCAGGGCGATGCGCCAGGAGGAGGGGCCGGAGATGTCGGGCAAGGCGGGGGTCCGTTCGGTGGAGCTGGTTCCGTTCGGTGGAGCGGGTTCCGGTCGGTGGAGCTGGGTCTGTTCGGGAGCAGGGAAGAGCCGAGAGTGAAGGAAGGGATGCAGGAGCCGGACGAGACCTGTGAGGTCTGCCGTCCACCTTACGAAGCGGGCTCAGCCGAACCAGAGGCCCCCGCCCACCCAACAGGGGACCTGTGCCGCGACTGATACAGGACCTTGGTCGGTCACGGATAGCTGTTACAAGGTCACCGCTCAGCGTATCGCGCCTACGTGACGGAAGTCACGTACAAGTGATAGCTTCGAAGGGCACGCATCTGCGCAGGCAGACGCGGCACACGCGCAGTCGCAGGCACACGCAGGCAGACCGCCAGGGAGGCCGCACCCTCATGAGCCCCTTTTCCAGCTCCGCGCCCCGCACCGAGGAGTGGCGGCACGTGCGGCTCGCCATCGACGACGGCGTCGCCACCGTCACCCTCGCCCGGCCCGCCAAACTGAACGCGCTCACCTTCGGCGCCTACGCCGACCTGCGCGACCTGCTCGCCGAGCTGTCCCGGGAGCGTGCCGTGCGCGCCCTCGTCCTCGCGGGCGAAGGCCGGGGCTTCTGCTCCGGCGGTGACGTCGACGACATCATCGGCGCCACCCTCGCCATGGACACCGCCCAGCTCCTCGACTTCAACCGGATGACGGGCCAGGTCGTGCGGGCGCTGCGCGAGGCGCCCTTCCCGGTGATCGCCGCCCTCCACGGGGTCGCCGCAGGGGCCGGTGCCGTCCTCGCGCTCGCCGCCGACTTCCGCATCGCCGACCCCTCGGCCCGGTTCGCGTTCCTCTTCACCAGGGTCGGCCTCTCCGGCGGCGACATGGGCGCCGCGTACCTCCTCCCGCGTGTCGTCGGCCTCGGGCACGCCACCCGGCTGCTGATGCTCGGCGACCCCGTCCGAGCCCCCGAGGCCGAGCGCATCGGCCTGATCAGCGAGCTGACCGAGGAGGGCGCCGCCGACACCCGCGCCGCCGAGCTCGCCCGGCACCTCGCCGACGGCCCCGCGCTCGCGTACGCCCAGACCAAGGCGCTCCTGACGGCCGAGCTCGACATGCCGCTCGCCGCCTCCGTCGAACTGGACGCCGCCACCCAGGCGCTCCTCATGAACGGCGAGGACTACGCCGAGTTCCACGCCGCCTTCACCGAGAAGCGGCCGCCCAAGTGGCAGGGGCGGTGACCGGCCATGCGCGTAGCCGTCATCGGCGGCGGGCCGGGCGGGCTGTACGCCGCGGCCCTGCTCAAGCGGCTCGACCCGTCCCGTGACATCACCGTCTGGGAGCGCAACGCCCCCGACGACACCTTCGGTTTCGGGGTCGTCCTGTCCGACGAGACCCTGGGCGGCATCGAGCACGCCGACCCCGCCGTCTACGCCGCCCTCCAGGCGGAGTTCGTCCGCTGGGACGACATCGACATCGTCCACCGGGGCCGCGTCCTGACCTCCGGCGGCCACGGGTTCGCCGCGCTCGGCCGCCGCCGGCTCCTGGAGATCCTCCACGAGCGCTGCGCCGACCTGGGCGTACGGCTCCGCTTCCGCACGGAAGCCCCGCCCGCCGCCGAGCTGGCCTGCGAGTACGACCTGGTCGTCGCCGCCGACGGCGTACACAGCCGGACCCGCGAGGCGCACGCCGACGTGTTCGCGCCCCACCTCACCACCCACCGCTGCCGCTACATCTGGCTCGCCGCCGACTTCGCCTTCGACGCGTTCCGCTTCGAGATCGCCGAGACCGAGCACGGGGTGATGCAGCTCCACGGCTACCCGTTCTCGGCGGACGCCTCCACCGTGATCGTCGAAATGCGCGAGGAGGTGTGGCGGGCGGCGGGGTTCGACGAGCTGGACGATGAGGAGTCCATCGCCCGCTGCGCCAAGATCTTCGCCGACGCCCTCCAGGGCCGGCCGCTCGCCTCCAACAACTCCTCGTGGACCGCCTTCCGCACCGTCGTCAGCGACCGCTGGTCGCACGGCAACATCGTGCTCCTCGGCGACGCCGCGCACACCGCGCACTTCTCCATCGGCTCGGGCACCAAACTCGCCGTCGAGGACGCCCTCGCGCTCGCCGCCTGCGTCGAGGAACAGCCCGGCCTCGACCGGGCGCTGGCGGCGTACGAGGCCGAACGCCGCCCCGTCGTCGAGTCCACCCAGCGCGCGGCCGCCGCCAGCCTCCGCTGGTTCGAGGACCTCGCCGGCTACCTGGACCAGCCGCCCCGGCAGTTCGCCTTCAACCTCCTCACCCGCAGCCGCCGGGTCACGCACGACAACCTGCGGCTGCGCGACCCGCGCTTCACCGACGCCGTCGAACGGGACTTCGGCTGTCCGCCCGGCACCCCGCCGATGTTCACCCCGTTCCGGCTGCGCGGCCTGACCCTGCGCAACCGGGTCGTCGTCTCGCCCATGGACATGTACTCGGCCGTGGACGGCGTGCCCGGCGACTTCCACCTCGTCCACCTGGGCGCCCGCGCCCTCGGCGGCGCCGGGCTCGTGATGACCGAGATGGTGTGCGTCAGCCCCGAGGGCCGGATCACCCCGGGCTGCGCCGGGCTCTGGACCCCCGGCCAGGCCGCCGCCTGGCGCCGTGTCACCGACTTCGTCCACCACCAGTCACCCGGCACCGCCATCGGCGTCCAGCTCGGCCACTCGGGGCGCAAGGGCTCCACCAAGCTCATGTGGGAGGGCATCGACCAGCCCCTCGACTCGGGCAACTGGCCCCTGGTCGCCGCCTCCCCGATCCCGTACCGCCCCGGCGTCAACCAGGTGCCGCACGAGCTGCACCGGGCCGCGCTCACCGACATAAGGGAACAGTTCGCGGCGGCCGCCCGGCGCGCCGCCCGCGCGGGCTTCGACCTGCTCGAACTGCACTGCGCCCACGGCTACCTGCTGTCCGGGTTCCTGTCCCCGCTCACCAACCGCCGCACCGACGCCTACGGCGGCTCCCTGGCCGGCCGGCTCCGCTTCCCGCTGGAGGTCTTCGACGCGGTACGGGCCGCCTGGCCCGGCGAGCGGCCCATGACGGTGCGCATCTCCGCCACCGACTGGGCGCCCGGGGGTACCACCGCCGAGGAGGCCGTCGAGATCGCCCGCGCCTTCGCCGAGCACGGCGCCGACGCCATCGACGTCTCCACCGGCCAGGTCGTGCCCGACGAGCGCCCCGAGTACGGCCGCTCGTACCAGACCCCGTACGCCGACAAGATCCGCAACGCCCTCAAGGTCCCCGTCATCGCGGTCGGCGCGATCTCGTCCTGGGACGACGTCAACTCCCTGCTGCTGGCCGGCCGCGCCGACCTGTGCGCGCTCGCCCGCCCCCACCTCTACGACCCCCACTGGACCCTGCACGCCGCCGCCGACCAGGGCTACGAAGGCCCCGCCGCCCCCTGGCCGCTCCCGTACCGCGCGGGCAGCCGCAAACCCCCCACGGGCCGCACGGACGCGCCCAAGCCGCGCCTCAGCCTGACGACGCCGGCTCCCCGCCCCTGACGAACTCCTCGCCCGCGTCCCGCAGCAGCCCGTGCAGGCCGCCGAAGACCGCCGCCGCACGGCCGCCCGGCCAGCCGGCCGGGAGGAGGGCGGCCGGGAGGCCGGGGTCGGCGTAGGGGAGGCGGCGCCAGGAGTCGAGGGCGAGCAGGTAGTCCCGGTACGCCTCCTCCGGGGACGGTTCGCGGGTCGACCAGGCCCGCAGCACCGGTTCGTGCAGGTCCAGGAACTCCTCGTACAGCTTGGCGATCGCGGCCAGGTCCCACCAGCGGCCCACCGCCTCGGCGGTCGGCGCGAAGCCCAGGTGCTCGCCGCGGAAGAGGTCGACGTACGGGTCGAGCTGGAGCCGCTGGAGGGTGTGCCGGGTCTCCTCGTACAGCGCGGCGGGCGCGATCCACACGCCGGGCGCCGCCGTGCCGAAGCCGAGGCGGCCCAGGCGGGAGCGCAGCAGGTGCCGCTTGTGCCGCTCCACCTCGGGCACCGAGAAGACGGCGAGGACCCAGCCGTCGTCCTCGTGCGGCTCGCCCGCCGCGTAGATCCGCCGGTCGCCGTCGTCCAGGAGCTGGCGGGCGTCCTCCGAAAGGGCGTACCCGGCTGCCCCGTCCGGTGTACGGCACGGCTCCAGCAGCCCCCGGCGCTTGAGCCGCGAGACGGAGGAGCGCACCGACGGCGCGTCCACGCCCAGCACCGCCAGCAGCCGGATGAGCTCGGCCACCGGCAGCGGGGCGTTGTCGGGCGTCCGCCCGTACGCGCCGTACAGGGAGACGATCAGGGAACGAGGAGTGTGCTGCTCGGCCACGTGATCACTTTACGGGCGTGTCCCGGGCGTGTGCTCGGCGCGCAGCCGGAAGCGTTGCAGCTTCCCGGTGGCCGTACGGGGGAGCGCGTCCAGGAACACGATCCGGCGCGGGCACTTGTAGGGGGCGAGGCGGTCCTTCACGAAGGCGCGCAGCGCCTGGGCCGTGGAGTCGTCGCGCGGCAGGCCGTCGCGCAGCACCGCGTACGCCACCACGACCTGGCCGCGCACCTCGTCCGGACGGCCCACCACGGCCGCCTCCAGCACGTCCGGGTGCGCCAGCAGGGCCTCCTCGACCTGGGGGCCGGCGATGTTGTACCCGGCCGAGATGATCATGTCGTCCGCGCGGGCGACATAGCGCAGGTAGCCGTCCGGCTCGCGGACGTACGTGTCACCCGTGAGGTTCCAGCCGTGCCGGACGTACTCGCTCTGGCGCGGATCGGCCAGGTAACGGCAGCCCACCGGGCCGCGCACGGCCAGGAACCCCTCCTGTCCGTCCGGGACCGGCTCGCCGGAACCGTCCACCACGCGCGCGTGCCACCCGGGAACGGGCACCCCTGTCGTGCCGGGGCGGATCGCGTCGTCGGCCGCCGAGACGAAGATGTGCAGCAGCTCGGTCGCGCCGATGCCGTTGATCAGCCGCAGCCCGGTCCGCTCGTGCCAGGCCCGCCAGGTGGCCGCCGGCAGGTTCTCGCCCGCCGAGACGCAGCGCCGCAGCGAGGAGGTGTCGTGGGCGTCCACGTCGTCCAGCATCACCCGGTAGGCGGTCGGCGCGGTGAACAGCACCGTCACCCGGTGCTCGGCGACGGCGGGCAGGAGCTGCCTGGGCCCGGCCTGCTCCAGCAGCAGCGCCGAGGCGCCCGCCCGCATCGGGAAGATCACCAGCCCGCCCAGCCCGAAGGTGAACCCGAGCGGCGGACTGCCCGCGAACAGGTCGTCCGGCTCCGGCCGCAGCACGTGCGCGGAGAACGTGTCCGCGACGGCGAGCACATCCCGGTGGAAATGCATGCACCCCTTGGGCCGTCCGGTCGTCCCGGACGTGAAGGCGATCAGGGCCACGTCGTCGGCCGCCGTGCCGACCGCGTCGTACGCGCCCGGGTGCCGGGCCGCGAGGCGCAGCAGGTCGTCGGGCGCGTCACCGCCGTACGCCGTGATCCGCAGCCCCGGCACCTCCGCCTTCACCAGGTCGTCCACCGCCCGGACGTCGCACAGGGCGTGGGACACCTCGGCCATCTCGCACATGACGGCCAGCTCGTGGGCGCGCTGTTGCGCCAGTACGGTGACGGCGACCGCGCCCGCCTTCATCACGGCCAGCCAGCAGGCCGCGAGCCACGGCGTGGTGGGGCCGCGCAGCAGCACCCGGTTGCCGGGCACCACGCCCAGGTCGTGGGTGAGCGCGTGGGCGATCCGGTCGACGCGGCCGCGCAGTTCGCCGTACGTCCAGACCTGGCCCGTGCCGTCCCGGAAGACCGGCCGGTCCGCACCGAACCGTTCCACCGTGCGGTCCAGCAGTTCCGCCCCGCAGTTGAGCCGGTCGGGGTAGTGCAGCTCGGGGAGGTCGAAGACCAGTTCCGGCCACTGCTCGCGCGGCGGCAGGTGGTCCCGGGCGAAGGTGTCTCGATGGGCCGATGGCGTGAGCTCCATGGTTCGCCCCCTTGGCGTGGTGGGAACGCTCATCGAGCGTATCGTTCATGTGACGACAGTCAACGGCCCGCGATAGATGTCTTTGAGGGGGCATGAATGCCCGTATTCTCGCTCGATCCGGCCCAAACCGCCTGGTGTGCCGAGCTGCGCGCCATGGCCGCCGAACGCCTGCGCCCGCTCGCCGAGAAGGGCGAACCGGGCCACGTCAACCGCCCCCTCGTCGCCGCGCTCGGTGAACTGGGCCTGCTCGGCCGCCTCTTCGGCGCGGGCGCCCTGGAGCTGTGCCTGATGCGCGAATCCCTCGCCCAGGCCTGCACGGAGGCGGAGACCGCCCTCGCCCTCCAGGGTCTCGGCGCCCACCCGGTCGCCGCCTCCGGTACGCCCGGCCAACGGGCGCGCTGGCTCCCGGAGGTGAGCGCCGGCCGGGCGGTCGCCGCCTTCGCGCTCAGCGAGCCCGAAGCGGGGTCGGACGCGGCGGCGCTCGCCCTGGAGGCGGTGCCCGACGGCGGGGGCTGGCGCCTGACCGGCGAGAAGCGGTGGATCTCCAACGCCCCCGAAGCCGACTTCTACACCGTCTTCGCCCGCACCACGCCGGGCGCCGGTGCGCGGGGCGTGACCGCCTTCCTGGTCCCCGCCGACCGGCCCGGTCTCACCGGCAGCCCGCTCGACATGCTGTCCCCGCACCCCATCGGCAGCCTGCTCTTCGACGGCGTACCGGTCGGCCCCGACGACGTCCTCGGAGAGGTGGACCGGGGCTTCCGCGTCGCCATGACCACCCTCAACCTCTTCCGGCCCAGCGTCGGCGCCTTCGCCGTCGGCATGGCCCAGGCCGCCCTGGACGCGACGCTCGCCCACACGGCGCAAAGGGAGGCCTTCGGCGGCGTACTGAAGGACCTTCAGGCCGTTTCCCACCAGGTCGCCGAGATGGCCACCCGCACCGAGGCCGCCCGCCTGCTCGTCTACGCGGCCGCGGCGGCGTACGACGAGGGCGCCGCCGACGTGCCCAAGCGGGCCGCGATGGCGAAGCTGCTGGCCACCGAGACCGCGCAGTACGTCGTCGACGCCGCCGTCCAGCTCCACGGCGCCCGCGCCCTGCAACGCGGCCACCTGCTGGAGCACCTGTACCGGGAGGTGCGCGCGCCGCGCATCTACGAGGGCGCCACCGAGGTCCAGCGCACGATCATCGCGAAGGAGCTGTACGCCTCATGAGCCTCGAACGCCTCAACCCCGCCGAACTGTCGCCGCCCACCGGCTTCTCCCACGCCGTCACCGCCACTGGCTCCCGCCTGGTCTTCCTCGCCGGGCAGACCGCGCTCGACGGGGCCGGGCGGGTGGTGGGGGAGACCCTCCCGGAGCAGTTCGAGACCGCGCTCGGCAACCTGCTGGCCGCCCTCAAGGCGGCGGGCGGCACCCCCGCCGACCTCGCCCGCGTCACGGTCTACGCCACGGATGTCGCCGACTACCGCGCCCGCGCCCCCGAACTGGGCCGCGTCTGGCGCCGCCTGGCGGGCCGTGAGTATCCGGCGATGGCGGTGATCGGGACCACGCGGCTCTGGGACGAGCAGGCGCTGGTGGAACTGGACGGGTTCGCGGTCCTGGACTGAGCCGCACGGCCGGGCGCCCTCCGATTCCGGGGCGCCCAAGGGGTTGTGCAGTGCAATGTCACATTACTATGTTGCACGTCACACGGTAGTGGCATGCACCCATCAATCCAGGCGGACAGCCCGCCGTGCGCACCGCTGAACGGACCACTCCCCACCTCCGACACAGGAGCCGCAGGTGTCCCAGCGATCCACACGATCGACCCGCAGTCCCGTACGCAGAGCCCTCCTCGCCGCAGCCCTCGCCACCGCGACGCTGATCGGTGCCGGGGCCTGGAACGCACCCACCGCCCAAGCGGCGAGCGTCCGGCACGCGAGTCCCGCCGCCGGCGACCACCCCCACGACGAGGTCGAACGCCTCGCCACCGCACCCAAGTCCACACCGAAACCCGCCCCCGCCCCCGGCGGGCGGACCGGCTCCCGCGTCCCCGGCCCGCAGAACCCGGCGCACGCGGCGGCGGCCACCGCCGTCCCCTGCACCCTGGACGACGTCACCCGCCTGGGAGCCGAGCAGTTCGCCGACTTCCTCGCCGACCCCGCCGTCACCGCCGACGGCTGCCTGCGCGACCTCATCTGGACCTGGGACGCCCGGCTGGTCCGCGTGATGTCCGACGGGCACGTCCAGGCCGTCTCGCGCCGGATATCCGCCCTCGCCGCCGCCCATGACGGCAAGAACGGCAGCCACCTGCTGGAGATGCTCACCTACCTGCACGCGGTGGCGTACCACGACTTCTCGCGCGACGAGATCGACGTCACCGACGCGCCCACCACCGAGGCCATGCGGCGCGCCATCCACGCCTTCGGTACGGCGCGCCGGTCCTTCGACGCCACGCGCACCAACGCCGAGTCCCTGCGCGAGGCGCTCTACGCGGGCAGCGCCCAGGGGCTGCGCCACTCCCAACTCGACCTGATCCGCAAGGTGCTGGCCACCATGGACCGGTACCACACCACCACCTACAAGGACCCCGCCTGGGGCGGCGCCGCCCTCGCCGCGCTGTCCGTCAACTACCTCGGCGTCTACCCGGGCAACAAGGACACCGCCTTCCACACGCTCGTCGCGCGCAACGCCGCCTACCGCGACGCCTTCCGGAAGTTCTCCACGTACACCCACCTCAAGGGCACGCCCAACGAGTGGGTCGTGCGGGACGCCCTCGCCGAGTACGGCCGCTTCGGGCAGATCGCGGCGCTGACGTCCTCGATCGTGCCCGACCTCGGGGCGCTCCTGGCCCCCGTCGTCCGCGACTTCGGCCGGGGCAGCGCGCCCTGGGCACGGCTGGCCTCCTGGCTCAACTTCTACGAGGCCTGCAAGCCGTACGCGGTCTGCAAGGAGGACATCGAGCGGGAGATCTTCCCGCACGCGTACCGCTACGACAACGCGGCCATCAAGGTCCGCACCGGCCTCGACCGCGCGACCGTGGACCAGCTCTACTACGCGAGCAAGCAGGTCAAGGCGCAGTTCCACCGGGTGCTCGGCACGGAGGAGCCGCTCAAGGGTGACACCAACACCACCCTGAACATCGTGCTGTACGCCTCCCGCGCGGACTACGAGAACTACCACCCGCTCCTGACCGGCATGGACACCGACAACGGCGGCATCTATATCGAGCGCGGCGCGACCTTCTACACGTACCAGCGCCGCGTGCCGCAGGACTCCTCGCTCACCCTGGAGGAGCTGTTCCGGCACGAGTACACGCACTACCTCAACGGGCGGTTCGCCGTGCCCGGTTACTTCGGCGAGGGCCCCTGGTACCAGGGCGACCGCACCACGGCGATGGACGAGGGGACGGCCGAGTTCTTCGACGGCGCCACCCGCGACGACGGCGTCGCCGTCCGCAAGTCCCTGGTCAAGTCCATCATCGCCGACACCGCGAACGGCCGTCCGCGCATGACCGTGGACCAACTGCTGCACGCCACCTACGAGGGCGACGGCTTCCGGTTCTACTCCTACGCGGGCACCTTCTTCACGTACCTGTGGACCGAGCGGCCCACCCTGCTGCGGGAGATGTACCGGCACCTGCGCGCCAACGACCCGGCGGCCTTCGACGCCTGGCGCACCGGGCTGGGGCGGGACGCGGCGGTCCAGCGGGCGTACGACGCCTTCCTGGACGCGCAGATCGCCAAGGTCGACGAGCTGTTCGTGCCCAACACCCGCTACACGCCCAACGACCGGCTGCGGGACGCCACCGCCGAGGCCGTGCGCTCGTCCTTCGCGGCGGCGACCGGGGCCACCCCCAGGTGTACCGACAACGGCGATCCCGGCATGCGGCGGTTCCTGTGCACCGGCCGGATCACCGCCCGGCTCGGTGACGCCGGCAGCGCGGACCGGGTCTTCAAGGACATGTCCCTGACGGTGGACACCTTCCTCCTCGACCGGACGGCCACCACCTCCACCAACCTGTCCGACATGAACTGCTCGTTCGGCGAGGTGGAGATCTGGGCCGACCGGCAGGCAGGGACCTCGGACTATGTGTGCGAGGGGCCGCTGCGGACCTGAACCGGGTCTGCCGGGACGGGGCTTGAACCCGGTCTGCGGTCTGTACAGCGGCAGTAACATGTGAAATGTTACTGCCGTGCCCACGAGACATGTGAGTCATGTGCCGGACACCATGACCACCGGTGCCGGACCAGGCAACCCGCCCGCCTCCGACAAGGAGGCGGGCCCGGGGCTCGACCTCGCGCTGCTGCCCACCCGACTGTGGCGCGAACTCGCCGAAACGCTCCCACCGGAGACCGAGTACGAGCCCAAGGGCGGTCTCGTCGCATCCGACGAGGCCGCCCTCGCGGTGCGCCCGCTCGTACGCAAGCTGACCGGCGTGCGCCACCTGGCGGCCGCCCACGTCCGGACCGTCGCGCCCGGCGGTGACACCTGGCTCCTGCACGCAGTCGTGGGCCCCGACGCGGCCCCCGCCACCGGCCGGCGCCCGCCGGCCTGCCCCGTACCGCTCAGCCGACCGGCACAACCACCAGGAGCCGAATGATGAACCAGCGTCCCCATCCCTGGCACGGCGTCATGGTCGCCACCGCCCTGCCCCTGTGCGCGGACCTGTCCGTGGACTACGACGCGTACGCCGAGCACGTCGCCCGGCTGATCGAGAACGGCTGCGACGGCGTCGTCCCCAACGGCTCGCTCGGCGAGTACCAGACGCTCACCGACGAGGAACGGGCACGTGTCGTGCGCGTCGCCGTCGAGGCGGCGGGCGACGGGGCCCGGGTGATGCCCGGCGTCGCCGCCTACGGCAGCGCCGAGGCCCGCCGGTGGGCCGAGCAGGCGGCGGAGGCGGGCTGCGGCTCCGTGCTGCTGCTGCCGCCCAACGCCTACCGCGCCGACACCGCTTCCGTCCGCGCCCACTACGCCGAGGTGGCCGGGGCCGGCCTGCCGGTCGTCGCGTACAACAACCCCTTCGACACCAAGGTCGACCTGACCCCGGAGGTGCTGGCGCAGCTCCACGGCGACGGCAGCATCGTCGCCGTCAAGGAGTTCAGCGGCGACGTCCGCCGCGCGTACGAGATCGCCGAACTCGCCCCGGACCTGGACCTGCTGATCGGCGCCGACGACGTGCTGCTGGAGCTGGCCCTGGCCGGCGCCGTGGGCTGGATCGCCGGCTACCCCAACGCGCTGCCCGCCTCCTCCGTCGCCCTCTACCGGGCCGCCGTCGCCCGGGACCTGGACACCGCCCTGCCCCTCTACCGGGCCCTGCACCCGCTGCTGCGCTGGGACTCCAAGCCCGAGTTCGTCCAGGCGATCAAGCAGTCCATGGACGTCGCCGGATACCACGGCGGACCGTGCCGGCCGCCCCGTACGCCCCTCACCGACGCGCACGCCGCCGTCGTCCGAGCCGCCACCGAGAAGGCGCTCGCGGAAGGACTCGCCTAGCCATGCGCACCCGGCACGTCTACCACGCCGTCGACTCCCACACCGAAGGGATGCCGACCCGCGTCATCACCGGCGGGGTCGGCACCCTCCCGGGCGCCACCATGGCCGAGCGGCGCCGGTACTTCATCGACCACCTCGACCACGTACGCACCCTGCTGATGTACGAGCCGCGCGGCCACGCCGCCATGAGCGGCGCCGTCCTCCAGCCGCCGACCCGGCCCGACGCCGACTACGGCGTCCTGTTCATCGAGGTCTCCGGGCTGCTGCCGATGTGCGGACACGGCACGATCGGCGTCGCCACCGTCCTGGTCGATACCGGCATGGTGCCCGTCACGGAACCCATCACCACCGTCCGCCTCGACACCCCGGCGGGGCTGGTCGGCGTCGACGTCCGGGTCGAGGACGGCGCCGCCACGTCCGTCACCCTCACCAACGTCCCCGCCTTCTGCGTCGCCCTCGGCCGCGAGGTCAAGGTGCCCGGCCTCGGCACGGTCACCTATGACCTCGCGTACGGCGGCAACTTCTACGCCTTCGTGGAACTAAACGCACTCGGGCTCCCTTTCGACCGGGCCCGCAAGGACGACCTGCTCGCCGCCGGGCTCGCCGTCATGGACGCCATCAACGCCACCGAACCGCCCGTCCACCCCGAGGACCCGTCCATCAGCGGCGTCAAGCACGTCTACCTCGCCGCCCCCGGCTCGGACGCCGTCCACTCCCGGCACGCCATGGCCATCCACCCGGGCTGGTTCGACCGCTCGCCGTGCGGCACCGGCACCTCGGCCCGCATGGCCCAGCTCCACGCGCGTGGTGAACTGCCGCTCGGCCGCGACTTCCTCAACGAGTCGTTCATCGGTACGCGGTTCACCGGCCGGCTCACCGGCGAGACGACGGTCGGCGGCCTGCCCGCCGTCGTACCCGCCATCACCGGCCGCGCCTGGATCACCGGCACCGCCCAGTACTTCCTGGACCCGGCCGACCCCTTCCCCGCGGGGTTCCTCCTCTGATCCCTTACGATCCTCGATGAACCCAGGGAGGCAGCGCCATGGCCGGCCAGCACCTTAAGCACCTGATCACCAGCCAGGAACGCCTGCGCGACCAGGTGGCGCACGCCCTGCGCGCCGCCCTGATCGCCGGTGAGCTGCAACCCGGCGCGGTCTACTCCGCCCCCGCCCTCGCCGCCGACTTCGGCATCTCCGCCACGCCCGTGCGCGAGGCGATGCTCGACCTGGCGCGCGAGGGCCTGGTCGAACCCGTACGCAACAAGGGCTTCCGGATCACCGAGGTCAGCGAGCGGGACCTCGACCAGTACACGGAACTGCGGGCGCTGATCGAGGTGCCGACCATCGGCGCCATCACCCGCTCCGCCGACCGCCGGCGACTGGAGGAGCTCCGCCCGCTCGCCGAAGAGATCGTGACCAGCGCCCGCGACCACGACCTCATCGGCTACCTCGACGCCGACCGGCGCTTCCACCTCTCCCTGCTCTCCCTCTCCGGCAACGACCGCCTCGTCGAAACGGTCGGCGACCTCCGCAAGCGCGCCCGCCTCTACGGCCTGACTGCCCTCGCCGAGCGCGGCATGCTCGCCGCCTCCGCCCAGGAGCACCACGAACTGCTCGACCTGATGCTCTCCGGCGACGCGACCGCGGCGGAGGCGTGCATGGCCCGCCACCTGGGGCATGTGCGCACGTTGTGGGCCGAGTCGAGCGACTGAGCCGCCCGTAAAGGAAACCCAAAATAGCCGCAAATTACCCCTTATCGCTTGACTGTCCCGCGGGTCAGTGCTGAGTGTGGAGACCAGAGCGACTCGGGTCGTGAGGCCGCCGGCGAGAAGCGCGGCTCTGACCCGGGGCGATCGGGAAAGGGATCGCGATGGCCTTCCGCACCAGCCGGGCGTCAGAGCCCCTGCCGCCGCATCCGCTGCGGCGCGAGACGGACTGGCCCGCGTCGCACGCGCCCCGCCGCCCTGGTGACGGGCACGGGCACACCGCCCACTCCCACCCGGCACGGCGCGCCTCCGACCGCCTGACGGCCGCCCGGCCCCCGGTACGCCGCGTCACAGTCATCCACCGCCCGGCCGCCGCACGGCGCCGTCGGCGGTCACGGTCGGCCACGCTCCGCAGGCCCGGCGGCCGCCGCACGGACGACCCTCCGGGCGGCCCAGACCGCCCGGACCCGCGGTCCCAGCAGGCCAGCCCCTCCCCTTCACGCCCCGTCCCGGCCGAGCGCCGGGCAGGGCGTGACGCATGTCCGGGCAGGCCGTCATGACGAGCCACCCTCGCCGCTCCGGCTGCCGCGGGAAACCGGCCACCGGCGGACGCCTGCCCCGGCAGAAGCGGCGCCGCACCGGTGACGTACGCCTGACCCTGCCGACCGGGCCGGATCGGACCGGGCGAGACGAAGCGCCGGTCGGATCGTCCCCCGCAAGCCTGGGGCCCCACGTCCCCGGCGCACCGCGGCCCATGACCACGGGCCACATGGTCCACCCGCTGCCCGCCCGCCCGGCGGCCGGGCCACAACAAGCCAGCGCGCCCTCGCCTCGCTCGCCGACGTGCCGATCCGCCCCTCCGCGCCCGGACCGCCCCATGCGCCGGGATCCCCGCGAGGTGCGCCCGGAATCCCGCGGAGACTGTCATGACCACTCTCGCCGAACAGGCCGTCGGCTCGTTCCGTAACCGGCTCGAAGGGCGGCTCGTCACCCCCGACGACGCCGACTACGACCAGGTCCGCTCCCTCTGGAACGGGGCCATCGACCACCGCCCCGCCCTGGTCGCCCGGTGCGCGGGTCCCGAGGACGTCGCCACCGCGCTGGCGTTCGCCCGTGAGGAGCACCTGGAGATCTCCGTACGCGGCGGAGGGCACAGCTTCTCCGGGGCGTCGGTCTGCCCCGACGGGCTGGTCGTCGACCTCGGCGACATGAACCGCGTCGAGGTCGACCCGGAGGCGCGCACCGTCCGCTGCGGCGCCGGGGCGAACCTGGGCGAACTGGACGCCGCCACCCAGGCGTACGGGCTCGCCGTGCCCGGCGGCACGGTCAGCCACACCGGCGTCGCCGGCCTGACCCTCGGCGGCGGGATGGGGTGGCTGACCCGCCGGCACGGCCTGACCCTCGACAGTCTGCTCGCCGCCGACGTGGTCCTCGCCAACGGAAGCTTCGTCCGCGCGAGCGAGGACGAGAACCCGGACCTGTTCTGGGGGCTGCGCGGCGGAGGCGGCAACTTCGGCGTCGTCACCACCTTCACCTTCCGGGCGCACCCGGTCGGTCCCGAGGTCCATGTCGGGCTGTTCTTCTGGGACATGGGCGTGAGCGCCGACGCGCTGCGCCTGATCGGCCACGTGGTGCCCGGACTGCCGCGCGCCACCGGTGTGTTGATGGGTGTCGGCATGAACGCGCCGCCCGAGCCCTTCGTCCCGCAGGAGCACCAGGGCAAGCAGGGCCACGCGCTGATCGTCGCCGGTTTCGGCACCGCCGAGGAGCACGCCGAGGCGCTCGCCCCGCTCGCCGACGGGATCCCGCCGCTCTTCGAACTGCGCAGCCCCATGCCGTTCACCGGACTCCAGCGCATGCTGGACGAATCCGCCCCGGTCGGCATCCTCTCCTACGACAAGGGGCTGACGTACTCCGAGCTGAACGAGGACGTGATCGCCCTGCTGGACGAGTACCTGCCGCGCAAGACCTCGCCGATGTCGTTCTGCCCCACGTTGCACGTGAGCGGGGCGTACACCGACCCGGACGAGGACGCCACCGCCTTCGGCGGGCTGCGCGAGCCCATGTACGTCATGAGCTGCTCCGCCATGAGCCCGGATCCCGACACCCTGGTCGCCGACATCGCCTGGGCGCGGGCCCTGTGGACGGAGCTGACGCCCCACGCCGCGAACGTCGGCGGCTATGTGAACTTCATGGCCGAGTTCGAGGAGGACCGGGTACGCCGGTCGTACGGGCCCGAGAAGTACGACCGGCTGGCCCGCGTCAAGGCCACGTACGACCCGGAGAACGTCTTCCACCGCAACGCCAACATCCTCCCGGCCGTGGCCATCTGACGGCTTGCCATCACCTCAGGTCGCGCTCCCGGTGCGCCATTGGTGGTCGGGCAGGAAGCGGACGTCGTACCGCTGTGGCACGGCGCCGAACTTGTGCGGCTCCGGCACGTATGGCTCCCGGGGGAGGCCGAGGGCGTCGGTGGGTGTGCCGAGGTTCTCGAAGAACCGCTCGAAGGTGCCGCCGGGGCCGGCGGCGACGCCGACGACGCGGCTGTGGTGGCGCTCGATGCGGTACGCGTGCGGGCAGTTCTTCGGTACGAAGCCGAAGTCACCGGCGGTCAGCAGCTTTTCGTACTGCTCGCCCGCCAAGTCCTCCACGAACAGCCGCACCGCGCCGTCGGTGATGTAGAAGACCTCGTAGGTGTCGGAGTGGAGGTGCGCCGGGATGACGTCTCCCTTGGGGCCCTCGACCGTGAAGAAGTTGAAGGTGTTCTCGGTCTGCTCGCCGCCCGCGTAGACGGTGACCAGGTCGGTGAACAGGTGGGCGCGGTCGCCCATGCCCTTCTCGATGAAGTACGGCCTGCCGGGCTCGGCGGGTATCTGTGACATGAATGTCAGGGTACCTGACATAGGGCCACGCCCAGCACGGCGTTGTCCCCGGTGCCGTACCCCGGGAAGGTCACCGTGTCGCCGGGGTTCGCCGTGCGGCACGGGACGGTGGTGCCGTCGCGGTACTCGACGGTGACGTGCTGGGTCGAGTCACAGGTGTTGGTGACGAACGTGTAGCGCCAGCTCGTCGAGTACTGCACGCACGACGGCGCCGCTTCCCCGCCGCTGGTCGCCGCGCCGGCCCCCGGCGCCTGGGCGAGACACGCGGCCAGGGCCGTCAGGCTGACCGTAGTGACGCGGATAGTTGAACGAAAAAGCGGGTGCATCGCGGATCTTCCCTTCACTTCTCGAACACTGCGGGTGCGAGCATAGGGAAGGGATGTCAGCCGCCCGAACGGATCCGGCCACCGCCGCGCATGTCGGGACTGTTTCCCCGGGAGCCGCTTTCCGGTGCGCAGCCGCCGGTTGTATGCAACTGCGCGCGTGGCGCCGGCTCCCAGAACGCTCGGAAACAACCGCCGGGGAACTCAGCGCCAGTACCCCTGCAGCGCCTGGTGGGCGCCGTACGCTTCGATGAAGCTCTGAACCGTTTCTACGTCCCCGAAGGACGCGGATCGCCACTTGCCCTTCCGGCCGTCCCGGTAGGTGAGGTCGACCCATACGGAAAGACTCACCATGGAACTGTCGGAGAAGCTGGAGCCGGAAACTCGTAGCGTTATTCCGGCCAGATCGTAGAAATCGACGATCGTCAGCGGCTTGCGTTCGCTCGTGTACTCAATGGCGCCGTCAGGCGTGATGACCAGCAGCGGGTCCGGATCGTCGGATGTCCCGCGCAGGAAGCCGGACAGCTTCCCCCGCCTCTTCGTGAAGACCCGCCAATTCGCCGGTACGGGGCCTTGGCGCGCCTGCCAGAGGATCTCTCGCGGATCCGTCATGCCACCTCCGGTGGGGAACCGGGCCTTCCACGGACCGTTCAGGACAAGAAAAATTCTCCATCCCCCGGTGGTCGGCTGCCACTCCAGCGCCTGTCGTCAGGGCCTGTCCTCAGGCCATCGCGCGCCCCGCCGCGGCGACCAGCTCGTCGGTCGCCGCGATGGCGGCCTCCCGGCGGGCCGCCAGGGCGGCGTGGTCGGCGGCGCCACGTATGTCGAACGCGGCCACGGCCGCCTTGCGGGCCGGTTCGGCGAGGGACGGTTCGAGGACGGAGACCGCGACCAGGGGCGACGTGACGGCGGAGCGGGTCGCATGGGAGGCCGACCGGGCCGCCTCCAGGGCCTCCCGGCCCGCGCCGTTCAGGCGAAGGTCCTCCCGGTGCCACATGGCCCGCCGGTGGTCCCCCAGGGCCGCCACCAGCTCGCCCAGCGCCACGCGCAGCGCCTCCGCCCTCCGTTCGGCACGGGCGGCCCGCTCTCCCCGGTACTGGAGCAGCCCGGTGAGCGCGCCGCCCAGAAGCGTGCCGGCCACGGCGATGATGCTGGACCACATCGGAAAGTCCTCCTCGGGAAGCGGCGGTGACGCCGGCAGTCTCAGCGGCCCTCCGGCGTCGGGTCGCGACCATCATGGTCCGTTGTCGGGAGGACGCCCACAGTCCCCGGGCCAGCGGCGGACCCCCACCGACTCCAGGGCCATCGGTGCGACGAAGGAGGCCATGGCCGTGGTGGGGGTGCGAGCCGTCGGGAGGATGGTGGTGCGGGCGTGCCAGGTGCCCGGGGCGTGGCCCGCTATGCCACGGAACTCGACCGTGCCGCCGGCCGTGAAGGTCAGGTTCACCGACTTCGCGCCTTGGGCGAGGCCCTGGCCCGTGGCTTTGACCGCCGCCTCCAGGAGGGTCCAGGCCGGGAAGAAGGACTCCGGGGCGGCCTCCGGCGGGAGGTCGGGGACGACGAACGACAGGACGTCGAGCGCCGAGGGGACCGGGCGGATCACCTCCACGTCCACGCCGATGGGCCCGTAGGCCGCCGCGCACAGCAGGAGCAGTCCGTCCGAGCGCGACCAACTGATGTGACGCCCCGGATGGTCCGGCAGGTAGGGCTTCCCGGTGGGCCCGTGGGCGATGCGGACCTCGGACGGCGCCAGCCCCAGCCAGTCCGCCACGAGGTGCCGTACCGTCCGCCTGGTACGCAGGAAGCGGCGCGCCGCCTCCTCGTTCTCGAAGGACTCGAAGCGGCGCGCCTCCTCCTCGGTGAGGCCGCCCGGCCGGTGGTCGAGCAGCCGCGCCGCGTCGGCCGCGTCGAGGTCCACCAGCCAGGCGTCCATCCGTGCCGCGCCGGTCACAGGGTGAAGACCTGCGTCCGGGACAGGGCCGGGTCGCCGGGCCGGAGGTGCAGCCGGCCCTCGGCGGGCAGCAGCACCGCCGCGGCCACGGTGCGTTCGGCCCGGATGTCGCCCCGGTCGGGGACGCGGATCGGCGGCCGGGAGAGCAGGGCGAAGTGCTCCTCCGGGCCGGCGCCCGCGCCCAGTCCGGCCAGGCCGTCGGTCGCCGCGCGCAGGCGTCGTGCGGACGAGTTGCGCGCGAACACGTTGATCTCGTCGGCCGTCACGAAGTCCGGGTGCAGGAAGTGGTTCGTGTGGACCGTCCGTTCCGCCTCGTGGACGCGCAGGTCGTCGTCGAGGACTTCGATCCACAGGGCCCGCTCCCGGTCGCACAGGGTCAGGGAGCGGGAACTGGCGAGGGGCAGACCGGCGAGGACCTTCAGGGCCTCCTCCACACCGCCCGCCGTGTCCAGGAGATGACGGATCGCCAGGTACGGGGGCACGCCCGGTTTCCAGTCGCCGCCCAGCACGAGGTTGAGACCCACGGCCAGGCCGTCGCTGTTGATGCCCAGATAGCCGAGCAGGCCGCCGAAGCTGAGGACGAGGGAGCGGCGCGGCGAGTGGGCGGGCGACACTTCCAGGACGCTGATCACGTCGTCCAGGTCGCCGTTCAGATCGACGGTCTGGGCGAGGGCGGGGCCCGCGGGGTCGGACCCCGCGAGCGCCCAGGTCGTGCAGTCACCGGCGGTGGGCACCTTCCGGTAGCCCATGATCTCCCGCCGCAACTGCAGGAGCCATGCCTCGTCCTCGGTGATGCCCGCCCCCGCCGCGAGGCCAGCGACCTCCTCCGCGACGCCGGGCAGCGCCGCCGTGATCTCCGCCCGGTGTGCGGCGATCGTGGGACGCAGGCCGTCGAGGGTCACCGGCTCCGGCAGCACCTTGTTCAGCCGGGCGAGCGAGTCCCCGAGGAAGGCCCGGAGGGTTGTCGCGAGTGCCGCGCCGTGCGTCCGGCCGACGGTGTACGGGTCACCGGCGGCCCTGACGAACGGGACGGCCGTGTGCCCGCTCATGCCTCCGGCGCCTTCGGGGTGACCTTCGGCCGCGTCGCCAGCTCCTGCTTCACCCGCGGCCACTCGGCGCGCAGGACGCTGTAGAAGACGGCGTCCCTGCGCCGGCCGCCCGGCATGTAGTTGAAGCTGCGCAGCGTGCCCTCCTCCACGGCACCGATGTTGGACAGCCCGCGCCGCGCCTGGATGTTCAGCACGTCGGTCTTGAACTCCACGCGCTCGGCACCCAACCGTTCGAAGGCGTGTTCCAGAAGCAGGTACTTCGCCCATCGGTTGATGCCCTGGCCGCGGAAGTCACGGCCGAGCCAGGACCACCCGATCTCCAGCCGGCGGTCGGCCTCGGCCATGTTGCCGTAGCTCATGCTGCCCGCCACCCGGCCCGACTCCTTGTCCGTGATGACGAACACCACGCGCCGCCCCTCCGCCTGGTCGGCGAGGCCGGTGTCGAAGAACTCCTTGAAGTCGGTCTCGTCCGTCACGGCGGCGACGAAGTACCGCCAGATGTCCGGGTCCATGGCCACGGCCCGGACCGGCTCACGGTCGGCCTCGGTGACCGGGGCCAGCCGCACCCGGTCGTTCTCCAGAACGGCGGGGGCGTCCGCCGCCCAGTTCGTCTCGATGCCCATGGTGGTCAGACTCCCTTGCCGGTGTGACGGGTCAGTGCGTCGGTGACGTCGCGCAGCGTCTTCATCGCCGCGAGGTCGTGCTCGGTGAAGTGGGCGAGGTCCACGTCGGTGGCCTCGCACACCTCGGTCAGGAAGAGCACCTTGTTGAGCGAGGTCAGCCCGTAGGCGGCGACCATGTCGGCGTCCGGGTCGAGTGCTTCGGGAGCCACCTCGGGGGTGAGCACGGCCGAGAGCTGCTCGCGGGCGGCCGCCTCGATGGCGGTGCGGACGTCCTCGGTGCGGGCGTCTTCGGTACGGGCGTCTTCGGTACGGATCTCTTCGGTTCGCGTGTCAGTGCGCATGGATGCCTTCCGTGCTGTCGTGTACGGCGGTGTGGTGGGCGGCGAGGATCTGTCGCCGCTTCGGCTTGTACTGGGAGGTGAGCAGCCCGTTCTCGATGCTGAACGGGGTGTCCGCGACGACGACCCGGCTGATCCGCTCGTCCGCGGACAGCGAGGCGTTGGCCAGGGCGAGCCGGGCCGCGATGGCGTCCCTGTCGGCGGGCACCGACGCCGGCGAGACGACGGCGACCAGTTCGGTCTGGGCGGGGCAGAACACGACGCACTCGGCGATCGCCGGGTCCGCCTTCATCCGCTCCTCGATCGGCCGGACGACGACCTTCTTGCCGTTGTCGAGGACGATCACGTCGTCGGCCCGGCCGAGGATGTACAGGAACCCGTCCTCGTCGAGCCGGCCGAGGTCCCCGGTCCTCACCGTGCCGTCGGGTTCGAAGATCCGCTCCGAGTCGCCCGGCCTGGCGTACGCGTAATGGGTGTTGACGGGGTACTCGCTGCGCACCCGGACGAGTCCGTCGTCGCCGATCAGCACCTGCTTGCCGGGCAGCACCCGGCCGACGCTGCCCTCCCGGCTCGCGCCCGGGTGGTTCTTGGCGACGATGCACGTCTCGTTGAGCCCGTACCCCTCGTAGATGGGCAGGCCCGCCTCGGTGAAGAAGCGCAGCGTGTCCGGGTTCGCGGGTGCGGAGCCGGTCCACAGGTAGCGGATCCGGTCGCCGAACACGGCCCGCGCGGCCTCTTCCGGCCGGTTGCCGTCCTTTCCTCGCGCGAGCCGGGCCTCGATCTGCCGTTTCGCCGTCTCGTAGAGGGCGGGCACCCCCATCACCACGGTGGGCCGCACCCGGCGCAGCGCCGCGAAGGCCGCCTCGTAGGTGGTGATCGTGACGTCGTGGCCGTGCAGCAGCGCCGAGTAGACCCAGTAGCGCTGCTGGAGCAGGGACAGCGGCAGGAACACGAACAGGTCGTCGTCCGGCTTGTGCGCGAAGATCTCCTGCACGGCGGCGAGCGAGCTGTTGATGCTGCCCGCCGTCGCACCGAGCCCCTTCGGCTCACCGGTGCTCCCGGAGGTGAACTTGATGGTGGTCACCTCACGCGGCCCCCACGACACGGGCGGCAGCGGAGCGTCGTCGGCCGCCTGCCCCTCGGAGGCGGCCCCGCCCTCCGACGCGGCCCGCACCCCCTCCATCGACACCGTGCCCGGCGTGTCCGCCATGTCCGCCGTGCGGTCCGTGAACAGCAGCGTGATCCCGTAACGCCTCATCAGCTCGGCCGTCGGCTCGAACTTGCCGGGCTCGAACCCGGCCGTCTCCGCCTTCAGCCGCAGTGCCGCGAGATCGAGCAGCACCCACTCCAGGCAGTTCGCCGCGAGGATGC
Source organism: Streptomyces sp. NPDC049837 (assembly GCF_040674455.1). Lineage (NCBI taxonomy): Bacteria > Bacillati > Actinomycetota > Actinomycetes > Kitasatosporales > Streptomycetaceae > Streptomyces > Streptomyces sp. NPDC049837. The sequence continues at coordinate 294,298 of NZ_JBFAMP010000007.1, forward strand.
CGATCCGGTCGCCCGGGCCGATGCCGCGGCCGCGCAGCCACCGGGCCACCCGGCCCGCCCGCTCGTACAGTTCACCAAGCGGCAGGCTCTCCGAGCCGACCAGCCGGGCGAAGGTGATCCGGCCGGCGAGCGGGGGCGACCCGATCACGCGGTCCAGCAGGTTCTCCGTCATCACTGTGTGCCCTCCGGTGCCCGCGTGCCCTTCGCCACCACGGGCGCCATGGCACGGACCGTCTCCAGCTCCGCGAACTCGTCCAGGGTCAGCGACACACCGAACTTCTTGCGGACGGCCGTCAGAATCCGCGCCGCCGCGATGGAGTCACCGCCGAGTGCGGACAGGCCGCTGTTCACACCGACGCTCTCCCGGCGCAGCACCGACGCCCAGATCTCCACCAGCGCCCGCTCGGTGTCGTCGGCGGGCCCGTTGTCCGCGCCCGGAGCCCCGGTGGCGGCCGGCTCCTCCTCGTCCACGGGGAGCTGCGCGAGCTTCGACCGGTCGACCTTGCCGTTACGGGTCAGCGGCAGCTCGTCGTGCCACACGAAGACCGACGGCACCATGTAGTCCGGCAGATCGGCGCGCAGCTCCGTGCGCAGCTCCGCCGCCGGCGGCCGGCCGGAACCGCTGGGCACCAGGTGCGCCACGAGCCGGTCGCCACGGGCCCCCGGTACCCCGGCGACCACCGCCTTCCCGACCCCGTCGACGGCGACGAGCCGGGTCTCGACCTCGCCCGCCTCGATGCGGTAGCCGTTGACCTTGATCTGGAAGTCGCCTCGGCCCAGGATCGCGATCTCACCGTTCGGGAGGTAACGGCCCAGGTCGCCCGTGCGGTACATCCGCTCGCCGCGCGCCTCGTCGAGGAAGAACCGCTCGGCGGTGCGCTCCTCGTCGCGCCAGTAGCCGCGCGCGAGACCCGTGCCCGCCGCGCAGATCTCGCCGGTCACCCAGTCCGGTGCGTCGAGCCCGTCGGCGTCCAGGACGTACGCCCGGTTGTTGGCGTTGGGCCTCCCGTACGGGATGGACTCGCTGCCGTCCTCGTCGGCGCCCACCGGGTGCAGGATGTTCCAGATCGTCGTCTCGGTCGGTCCGCCCAGCGAGACCACGTCCAGCGCCGGCTTCAGGCGCCGCAGCGCGGCGGGCAGCGCGGGCGGGATGCGGTCGCCGCTCATCATCACGAGCCGCAGGGCGGGGGGCACCTCGGCCTGGGCGACGGCCTGGTCGTGCAGCAGGTTGACGATCGCGGGCACCGAGTTCCACACGCTGACCCCGAACCGGCGGCACAGCTCCAGCCAGTGGGCGGGGTCGACGGCCTTGTCCCGGTCCGGCATGACCAGCGCCGCCCCCGCGGACAGCGCGCCGAACACGTCCCACACCGACAGGTCGAAGTTGAACGCGCTGATCGCGAAGAACCGGTCCGATGCGGCGATGCCGAACCGCTCGTGGCAGTCGGCGACGACATTGGCCACGTTCAGGTGACTGACCATCACGCCCTTGGGCGCACCGGTCGTACCCGAGGTGTACAGCACGTACGCCAGGTCCTCCGGCCCGGAGTCCGGCAGCCGATCCGGCACCTGGACCGGGTCACCGGCCGGCGGGGCGGTCACGTCGAGCGGCAGCACCTCGCGCTCGCCGTCCGGGTCCGTCCACCCGGCGTTCGTCAGCACGTGGCGCACCCGCCCGTCGCGCAGCATGTACTCCTGCCGCGCGGCCGGAAGGCTCGCGTCCACGGGCAGGTACGCCCCGCCCGCGAGAACCGTCGCCAGGATGCCGACGATCTGCTCCGGGCCCCGGTGCATGACCAGACCCACCAGTTCGTCCCGCGCCACCCCCCGCTCCCGCAGCCAGGCCGCGGCACGCGCCGCCCGGTCGAGGAGTTCCCCGTACGTCACCGTGCCCGACGACGTGAGGATCGCGGCCGCGTCCGGCGCGCTGCGGGCCCGGGCGACGAAGTCGTCGCCGAGCATCGTCCGCGGCAGCGGCCCGGCCGTGTCGTTGGCCGCCGCGCGCCGCTCCCGCTGCTCGGGGGGCAGCAGGACGAAGGAGCGCCGGGCCCATGCCTCGTCCTCCGTGAGCGCTTCGAGGAGGGTGCCGAAGCCGTGCGCGAGGGCGTCGAGCAGGCCCTCGGGGAACAGCTCGTCGATCCCGTCCAACTGCACGACGAGCCCGCCGTGCTGTTCCATCGCGAAGGCGTTCAGCCACACTTGCGGGGTCTGGCTGACCGTGAAGACCTCGGTGCCGAACAGCTCCAGCGCCGACCCGTCGGCATCCCCGTGCCCGATGGCGCTGTTGAACGTGAACGGCATCCGGGCACCCGCCACGCCCCCGCGCCGCCGTGCCAGCTCCTGCATCACCTCGATACCGGAGAAGTGGCGGTGGTCCAGATCGCTGCGCAGCCTGCTCTGGAGCGCGCGGGCCCGCTCCTCGAACGTCACCGAGCGGTCCACGTCCGCCTCGACGAGCATCGTGTCGGAGAACTGCCCGATCGCGTACGGCATCTGCGGGTGGACCGGCGGCCGGTTCGCGACCGTCGTCGTCACCGTGAACCGCCGGCCCGCGCCCCACGTGGACAGGGCTTCCGCGTACGCGGCGAACACGACGGCCGATGGGGTCAGTCCGGCCTGCCCGGCACGCTTCTTCAGCGCCGACCACGCGGACGCGTCGAGCCGCACCGCGCGCTGCGTGAACCTGGAGGACGTCAGGGCCGACGGGCTCGTGGCGAGCGGCAGGTCCGGGTGCGGGGCGAGGTCGTCGACACGGGCGAGCCAGTAGTCGCGCGAGCGCCGGGCGACGGCCTTGCCCCGGTGTGCCTCGACGGCCGCGATGTACTCCTCGTACGGCAGTTCGTCGGTAGCGGGCGCGCGGCCCGTGTCGTACGCCTGCCACCAGGCGCGGAAGAACAGGAACATGCTCAAGCCGTCCATGACGAGCCCGTCGTGGCTGACGTGGAGCACCATCCGGTCGTCCGCGAGGATCGTCACCTCGGCGGCGATCAGGGGGACCCGGTCCGCCGGGAGGATGCGGTGCGAGCGCTTCTCGCGCAGCTCCGCCAGGATCCGCTCCTGGGCCTCGGGACTCTCCCGGCGCAGGTCCAGCCGCTCGATGCGCGGCCCGTACGGCGTGTACTCGGTGACCTGACGCTCGTCGGACACGAACCGCGACCGCAGCGCGCTGTGCGCGTCGACGACCGCCTCCAGCGCCGTCTGCAGCCGGCCGACGTCCCACGCGCCCTCGATCTCGTGGTACACGTGGCTCGCCACGTCCCCGATCTCGAAGATGCCGCTGCGGCCCAGCAGGTAGCTGCGCTGGAGCGGGGACAGCGGGAAACCGGCCGTGAGCTGCTCCTTGGCCAGGTGCGCGATCAGCTCCGCCTTGACGCTCTTCACCCGGGCGATGAACTCGGCGTCCATCCGGGCGCGGTCGCCGTGCAGCCGCAGGTCGTCTCCGGCGAGCCCGCAGGTGAGGCCCCGTTCGGCGATCTCGCGCAGCACATCCGTGTACGTCATGACGCGTCCGCCTCGCGCAGCGCGGCGATGGCGGCCGGCTCGGCGCGCTCCTCGATCAGGGTGGCCAGTGCGGCCAGCCCGGTGGCGCCCAGCAGCTCGTCCACGGCGACGTCGACGTCCAGCTCGTCGAGGATGCGGTACTGCACGGTCACCGCCTGGAGGGAACTCATCGCGAGGTCGGCCGGCGGCCGGCCCTCGATCGCCTCGTCGTCGGGGAGTTGCAGCGCGCCGCGCACGACGCCGGCGAGCCACGGCAGCACCGGGGACGCACCGGGCGCGGGCGCCTGGGTGGCACCGGCCGGACGGAAGAACACGGCGTCGTCGAGGGTGATCGCGGAGCCCGGCGCGACGAGTTCCACGGCCCGGGGCCACGCGGTGGGCTCCGGCATGCCGAGCGCGGCCGCGAGCCGGCCCGCGAAGCGCGGCATCACCGGTGCCGCCGCGTGTGCGAGCAGCCGCGCCGCCGCCAGTTCCAGCGCGATCGCGGTACGGGTCTCCGACTCCCAGCCCGCCACCTCCGCGAGCCGGCCCTCCTGGTGGGAGAAGCGAACGGTGTCCTCGACGATCCCGTCGAGCTCGGCCGCCGCCTGGTTCAGCGAGAAACCGTCGGAGCGCAGCGCGCCCGTGACCGCGTCGAGCCGGGCGCCGAGCCGGGCGAGGAACGCCGTGTGCTCAGGCGTCCAGTTCCCGGCGTCGGGCGCCGTACCGTCGTAGTGCTTGGCGACCCGGGCGCCCAGGTCGGTCAGCCAGCTCTGCCAGGTACCGATCAGGGTCTCGTCCAGCACCGACTCGTACGCGGCGCGCGTGAAGTCGGTGCGGCGGCCCTCGGGACGGGTGCGCGAGAGGAAGTAGCGCACCGCGTCCACGGAGTCCGGGCCGAGGATCTCCTTGCCCCAGATCGCGTGCCGCCTGCTGGTGGAGAACTTGGCGCCCTCCAGTGTGTAGAACTCGTTGACGTGGTAGTCGATGTCGGGGTTCCAGCCGGGGAACGCCAGTTGGTACAGCGTCGGATACAGCACACCGTGGTAGAAGCTGTTGTCGTAGCCGAAGAAGTGGACGATCTTCCAGTCCTGGTGCGGTTCGGCGGCCCGCCAGTCCTCGCCGAGCCGCGCGCCGAGCGACTGGATGCCGTGCAGGAACCCGTAGGACATCTCGGGCCACACCCAGATGACCTGACCGTCGACATCGCCCTCGGCGGGCGGCACACCCCAGTCCGAGGGGTGGCTGACCGGGATGTCGAGGCGGTCACGGCGGAACAGCCGGTCGGCCAGCTCCCGCACCCGCGCGGGGACCCGGCCGAGCCGGTGGTGCGCCGCGACCCGGTCGCGGAACGCGTGCAGCGGCAGCGACCAGCGGGCCGCGGGCGCCCGGCGCGGCGCCGCGTCCGACACACCGGAGACCGGCTGGCCGAGGTCGACGACCGTGTTGGGCTCCCCGCACTCCTCGCAGATGTTGCCGCCCGTGCCCGAACCGCAGCCCGGGCACAGACCCTTGACGTCGACCTCGTACAGGTACTGGCCGGTCGTCGCGTCGAACAGGCTGTCGTGCTCCTCGACCTTCACCTCACCGGATGCGACGACACGCGAGAAGAAGTCGCGCAGGCCGTCGCGGTAACCCTCGGCGGTGTCCGTCACCGTGTACTGGTCGAGGGTGATGTCCATCAGCTCCAGCGTCCGCTCGATCTCCGCGCTGTAGTGCGCGGCGGTCTCGGCGGGGGTGCGGCCGTCGCGGCGGGCGGCGGCCACCACATAGCTCTGGTAGTCGTCGCTGCCGGTCAGGTGCCAGGCCCGGGTGCCGTTCATGCGCTGGAACCGCACGAACGCGTCCGCGCCGAGGTACGGGCCCGACAGGTGCCCGAGGTGCAGATCCCCGTTGGGCGTCGGGGGAGTGGAGAACACGAACACGGGCCGCTCGCCGAACGCGGCGCGTTCTCCGTCCCCGGCGGCGGCGAGGGCACGCCCGGCGTCGCGCCAGTACTGCGTGAGGAACACGAGATCCGTGTCGCCGGTGTTCGTCAGCACGTGCGACTCGAATGGCTCGAACAGGACGACGGTGCCGGGCTCGGCCGGATGCCGCTCGCCGTCCACCTCGAACTCGCCGCGACCGGCGACGATCACGAAGAACTCGGTCTCGTCGTGGTGGTGGCTGTCGGAGGAACGGCCCGGGGCGACACGACCCCAGCCGGCGCCGACCCCGATGCCGTCGATGGAGCTCATGTCGATCCCGAACGCCTCGTGGAGGACTCCGGGGTCGTAGGTATTGATGATCACGTCAATGTCCTTTCGAAGGCGCGAGGGAGGCGGGCGCGCGGGAGGGGAGCGCGAGCGCGGCGAGGACGTCGCCCGCGACGGCCGGTGCCAGGCGGTATCCGGAGCCGCTGGCGGCGCCCGCGAACACCACACGTCCGTCGTCGGTGACCGGCTGGACCAGCGGGGCGGAATCCGGCCCGTACGCGTCGCAGAAGACCCGGCCCGACACGCGGTCGCCGGCGAGCGCCGGCGCGTAGCGGCGCAGCAGCTCCAGCGCCTCGGCGCGGTGCGCGGGCGACAGGCCGGGGCCCGCGGTCTCCGGGGTGACGTCCCACTCCTGGCAGGTGTAGCTGAACAGCCAGTGGCCCCGGTGGTGCAGCGGCAGCAGGAAGGCGTCCTGGTCGTGGAAGACCACGACCCGGTCGTCCGGCCGGGGCGTCCGTTCGATGTGCAGGGCGACGATCTTCTTCACGCGCGCCCCGAGCGGCCGTACGAGGTCCGCCCAGGCCGGCTCGTCCAGCCACGGCCCGGGGGCGAGGACGACCTGACGCGCGGTCAGGATGTCGCCGGTGCCGAGCGTCAGCCGGACCTCGTCCGCGCCGGGCTCGACGCCGGTCACCGGGGTGGCCTCGCGGAAGTCGGCCCGGGGCCGGAGCTCCACGGCGAGCGCCTGCGTCAGAGCGGCTACGTCCGCGTACTGGCAGCCGTCACCGTCCCAGGCAGCGTGGCCGTCCGGCACCCGGGCGATGCCGCCCGGCACCGCCTCGACCCGGCGCAGCCGCGCCTCCGGCAGGTACACCTCCGCGAGCTCGTCCCGCGCCGACTCCCGGGCCACGACCGTCATGCCGACCGCGTGGATGGGCAGACCGGGCCGCTCGGCCTTGAGCGCCGCGTAGTACCGCTGGCTCTCGGACGCCATGGCCCGCACCCGGGCCGACGCGCCGCGCGGGAAGTGCAGCCCGGCCGACCTGCGGGTCGCACCACTGGCGATCAGGTCCCGGTCGAGCACGGTCACCCGCGTCCGCGGCGCCGAGTCGAGGATCCGGCGCGCGATCAGGCAGCCGAGCACCCCGGCCCCGACCACCGCCACATCCGTGTCCGTGGCGCGCCCCATCACGCGCTCCACCGGGACTGCGCACCGGGGGCGACGGCCTTGCTGGACCACTCGATGAACGAGGCGAGCTGCTCGTCGCTCCGCACCCCGCACAGCCGGTCGGCGATGCGCCTGCTGCGCCAGGCGTTGAGGCTGAGGTTGGGGTCGGCGAGGCCGCGCTGGCCCCGTGCCGCGTTCTGCACGAAGATCCGCCGGTTGCTCGGCCCGTCCCACAGCACCGCGTAGTCCTCGTCGATGCGCAGCTCGTCGCCGTCACGCTCCAGCCGGTCGGCGATCGGCGCGAGGAAGTCCGTGCGGGCCGGGCGGAAACCGGTCGCCCAGATCACCGTGTCCGCCTCGTACAGCTCGGCGGCGTCCGGCTCGTCGTTGTGCCGCGCGGCGACCTCCCACCCGCCGTACGGCGCGGCGGTGACCGAGGTGACCTCACGGTTGGGGTGCAGACCCACGAGGTCCGGCCTGCCCTCGATGAACCGGTGCACGTAGATGCTCTGGTAGATGTCCCGCAGGGTCGACTCGGAGACACCGTCGCTGGTGAGGATGTGCTGGGCGTTGAACGCCTCACGGGCCTCGCGCCGCAGACCGTAGAAGTAGTCGGCGTGGGAGGGCATGTAGTAGTCGTTGGTGAACGGCGAGTCGTCGATGGGGAAGTAGTTGCGGCGCCGCGATATCCACGACACCCGGCGCGGCAGGTCGGCCGCCGGCCGCGAGATCAGATCGAGGACCGCCTCGGCGCCGGACTGGCCGCCGCCCACGACGACGACCCGCTTGCCCGCGAGGTCCTGGGCCATGTCCATGTACTGGCCGATGTGGAACTGCGTCGGGCCGAGCTTGTCGCGCACCTGCTCCGGCAGCCACGGCTCGCTGCCCACACCGAGGACCACGTTGTCCGCCGTGACGGTACGGCGGTCCGTGCGCACCCTGAACACGTCGTCGTGGAAGTCCACCTCCAGGACGCTCTCGCCGAAGGCGAGGTTCTCGTTGCGGCGGCTCGCCCAGGCCAGGTAGTTGCGGAACTCCATCCTGGGTACGTCGTCGAACTGGGCGTTCAGGAAGTGGTACACGCGGCCCTGCTCGTGCAGGTAGTTCAGGAACGAGAAGGGACTGCGCGGGTCGGCGAGACTCACCAGGTCCTTGAACATGGAGACCTGGAGGGTGCTGCCGGGCATCTGCTGGCCGTCGTGCCAGGTGAAGGACTCCTTGCGGTCGATGAACAGATTCGGCATGTCGGGCAGGCCGTGCAGCAGTGAGGCCAGGCTCAGGTTGGCCGGGCCCACGCCGACGCCGACGCATCGGTAGTGCGCCGGTACGGACCGGATGTGGTCGTGCCCCATGGTCGTACCTCTCCTTAGTGCGGTGGGATCAAGCAGGGGGGATTCAGGAGGAATCAGGAGGAATAGGGTGGCGAAGGCGCGTGAGGGGGCAGGGGAGGGCGTTCGGGGGTGGTGAGGGTGGTGTCACCGTGTCGGGAGCGCCGCCCGAGCGGGCGCCGTTCGCGCTTCCCTCTGCGCGCCGGGCGCGGTTCCTAAGCGGTGCGGGCCTCGGGCCGGGGCCGTACCGCGATCAGTCCGAGGACCGTGGCCAGCAGGGACCCGACCGCGATGACCGGCCAGACGAGCCCGTCGAGCCGCAGGAACAGCCAGCCGCCGGCCATCGGGCCCAGGGCCGTACCGAGGCCGAACATGAACTGGAAGCTGCCGATGTAACGGGACCTCAGGTGCTCCGGCCCCGCCTTCGCCGGGTAGGCGAACACGGCCGGACCGCCCAGGATCTCGCCGAGCGACCAGATCAGGGTGCCCACCACGATCGCGGCCGGTCCGATCGGCAGCCCGTAGAAGGCGACCCCGGCGCCGACCAGCGCGAAGCCGAGCCCGATCGTGATCTTCAGGGACCAGTCCTGGGAGAGCTTGGTGACGAGCAGTTCGAAGGCGATGACGATGACACCGTTGAGGGAGACCGCGAAGGTGTACCAGAACAGCGCCATGCCGACGGACGTCATGTACAGCGGCAGCGTCGACAGGTACTGCATGTAGACCGCCGCGTGGCACAGCGCGGCCAGCAGGTACAGCACGTACCGGCGGTCCCGGAGCACCGCCGCGTACCCCGCCGGGCCGCCCTTCCCGGCACGGGACCGGTCCTCGCCCGCGCCGCCGGCCGCCGCCGTGCGCGTCCCGCCGGGCAGGGTCGCCCAGGCGAAGCCCGCGTACACCAGGGCGATCACGGCCTCGCCCCAGAACAGCAGGGTGTAGCTGCGGTCACCCGCGTGGTAGAGGGCGTAGCCGAGCAGCGGCGCGGCCGTGGCGCCGACGTTCAGACCGAACCGGTACATCGCGAAGACCATGATCTGCCGGTCGTCGTCCGTCAGATCGGCGATCAGCGTCGCCGACGCGGGCCGGAACAACTGCGCGCCCAGGCTGACGAGGGCGACGGTGACGAGCACCAGCGCGAAGCTCGGCAGGTACAGCAGCGCGGCGGTCAGCACCGCGGTGCTGCCCATCGACAGCACGGTCGCGTTGCGCACACCCATCCGGTCCGCGAGCGTGCCGCCGACGAGGGAGCCGACGACCGCGCCGCCGCCGTACACGCCGAGGGCGACGACCGTGTCCTCCTTGGAGAAGCCCTTCGCGGTCAGGAACAGCACCAGGAAGACGTGGAGGAAGCCGCTGAGCCGGTTGACGAGCACGCCCGCGAGCACGGTCCTGACCGCGAGCGGCGCGTCCCGGAAGGTCGCCCACACCCGGACCCGCTCCCGCGCTCCTTCGCCCGCGCCGCCCCCGTCGACGCCCTTCCCGGCCTCGGTCCCGGGCCCGTTCCCGGCCTCGGTGAAGGACTCCTCCCCGGCCCGGCTCCGCGGCTCCGCCTCAGTGGACACCGTCGGCCTCCGGACCCGTCGTCACGGTCACCGCCGCGCGCACCCGCTGCTCCAGCGCGTCCAGTTCGTGCGGTGACGGGGCGTCGAGCAGGAAGGTCACGGCACGGTCGTCCGAGCTGGCGAGCGGGGCGAGCGGCGCGCCCCGGTCCTTGAGGACCAGCACCCCGCGCAGCGCCGCCGGGTCACCGGCCGGGCCCGGGACGAGCTCCGGCCACATCCCGCCGTCGCCGACCCACACCGGACGGACGCCCGGCCAGTCGACGGAGACGTCCTCCAGCGTGCCGGTGCCGTGCTCCAGGTACACCTGGCGGGTCCAGCGGCGCGGTGCCGGGTACGCGGCCGGCTCACCGAGTGCGATACGCACGATCTCCGGTTCGAGCGGGCGGCCCGTCGCCAGGTGGTACAGGGCGAGCAGCCCGTCGCCGGGTGTGCGGGCCGCGACCTCCATCAGGTACGGCCTGCCGTCCGCGCCGGTACGCCACTCGGCGTGCGCGATCCCGTCGCGGAAGCCGAGCGCGGCGAGCATCCGTCCGTTCGCCTCCAGCAGCGGCCCCTCGGCGTCCGCGTCGGCGCTCGGCACGGAGTGGGACAGCTCCACGAACGTACGGGCGTGGGACTCGGTGGTCTCCTTGCGGGTCACCGACGCGAAGATCACCTCGCCGTCCTGCACCAGGCTCTCCACCGAGAACTCCTGGCCCGTCACCTGCTGTTCGACGAGGACCGTCTCGTACTCGGGGTACGTGGCCAGCAGCGACCGCAGCGCGCCCGCGCCGGAGACCGCCACCACGCCCGAACTGGAGTGCCGGGTCGCGGGCTTGACCACCACCGGGTACGGCAGCGCCGTCAGGTCCGCGTCCTCGCGCCGCCCCGGCGGGATCACCAGGGACGCCGGGCTGAACTCGTCGAGGTACCAGCGCTGGAGGTACTTGCTGCGGCAGGCCCGCGTGGCCCGCAGACCCGGTCCGCGCAGCCCCAGCGCGTCGCAGAGCAGACCCGTCTGCTCCACCAGCGTCTCGCCGACCGCGTACGCGCCGGTGATCTCGTACCGCTCCCGCCAGGCGCGTACGCCCGCGACGAAGCTCGGCGTGAACGAGCCCTCCTGGTCGAGCGCCCCGTCGACGTACACGATGTCGTCGATCAGGGACGCCGGGTGCTCCGGGTCCTTGCGGCAGGTCTGCGCGTGCTCCCGGTAGCTCTCCGGGGTGACGAGCAGGACCTTCAGCCCGCGTGCGGCGAGTTCCTCCAGATAGCGGGGGTTGCGGCAGACGACCCAGAACGCCCCGGTGAGGACGAAGGCCCGCGGCCTCGTGCCGCCCGGGCCGGCGGATATGCCGGTGCTCGTGTCCATGCTGGTGCCTGTCGTCGCGTCCGTGATCATTGGGGTGCTCCTGGTGAGAAGGTGTCGTCGATGGCGGTGCGCACGCCGTGCTCCGCCAGGAAGTCGAGCCAGCGGCCGGCCTCGGCCACGGATTCCGCCGCCCGGTTGAGGCCCGCCGGCAGGGCACCGGCCAGCAGGCGCGTCACGCCGTACGCGAGCGGCAGCGAGACGCAGCGGGCCATCGAGCTCTCCGACTCGTCGCCCGTGAGGTCGAGCAGCCGTGCCCCGCGCCAGTCACGGCCGCCCGCGGCTCCGCGCACGTCCAGCGCGACCGACAGCACGACCCGGTCCCGGTCGTTCTCGCCCGTCGGATGGCGCTGGGCGAGCTCCTTGGCGAGGGCCCGCAGCCGGGCCTCGTCACCGGTGCGCACGGTCGCGAACACATCGGTCCAGGCGGCCCGCCAGCCCGCGTTGCGCAGCGTGCCGCGTACGAAGGTGTCGAGGCGCCAGCCGTCCGGAATGCCGTACTGGCCGACGAAGGGCACGCTGTCGCGGTTCGGGTAGGCCTCGAAGGTCTCCCCGCCGACCACCAGCTCCCGCGTGTCCTCCCACGGGTGCGGGGCCGTGCGCTCGGCGCCGCCGGCGATGTAGCGCGCGGGCGAGCCGAGTGCGGCCAGCACGCCGTACGGGGCCCAACTGAACCGGTAGCGGAAGTCGTTCGGCACGGCGGGCACGCCGCCGCAGTACGAGGTGAAGGTCACGGACCCGGCGGTGTCACCGGCCTCCTCGCGGGCCCGCTCGATGAGCTGATGGGCCATCAGGTGATCGATGCCGGGGTCGAGACCGGCCTCCGTGAGGGCCACCAGGCCCATGCCGGCGGCCCGCGCGGCCTCCTGGCGCAGTTCGTCGGACACGTAGCTCGTGCAGGCGAAGTGGGCCCGCGCGGCGATCGCGAGCCGCAGGAGGCGGGGGTGCTCGGCGGCGGGCAGCATCGACACGACCACGTCCCCGGCGCCCACCTCGCTCTCCAGGGCGCCCGGCCCGAGGGCGCGCACTTCGGCGCGGCCCGCGAGGCCGAGGGCCGCCAGGCGTTCGGCGGCCCGGTCCGCGGTGCGGTCCCACAGCACCACGCGGGCGGCGCGTTCACACAGCAGGCCGAGCCCCGAGCGGCCGACGGACAGGCCGGTGCCGATCCAGTGGACGGTGCCGCTCGCGGCGGCGGGAGGGGTTGTGGTCACGGGTGGGTCTCCTCGGTCTCGAACTCGTGGTCGCGGACCATGCCGTCCTCGTGCACGGCCGTCTCGAAGAAGTCCAGGCAGCGCTCCCACACCGGGTCGCCCGTGCCCAGCCCGGCCAGGTGCGGCGCGAGCTCGGCCGAGAACGCCCGGCTCGCCTCGACCGGCAGCAGCGACGGCAGGTTGTCGATCGCGATCACGTCGAGGGGCCGTTCGCCGCCCCGCAGCGCGCGCGCCGGGTGCTCCCAGTCGGTGATCTCGTCGTAGACGGGCAGGACGTTGCACTCCGACGTGACGTCGCACGTCACGTCCACGACGACGGAGACGCGGCGGCGCGGGTCGTCCAGGTCCTCGGCCCGCAGGAACGGCGGCACGGGACGGGTCACGAGGACCGTGTTGACGAGGATGTCCTGGTCGAGCAGGGCCGCGCGGTCCAGGTCCCGGGTCTCCGCCAGGTCCCACCGCACCGGGCTGATCCCGGCGGCCTCCAGCGCGTCGCACGCGCCCCGGCCACTGCGGCCGAGCGCGCCGATGACGAGGGCGTCGACGGCCCGGGTGGCGTCGGCGTGGGCGTGGCCGCCAGGGCCGGCGGCGAGGAGGGCGTCCAATCGCGCCTTGTCCAGGGGCGTGAGCGGTGTAGTCAGCGCCCCGCGCCGGTGCAGCACGGCGAGTGCGGCACCCACGTACCCGGCCCAGTAGCCGAACGCGGCGAGCCGCCGCCCGGCGCCGTCCGTCAGGTACTCCAGGTCCAGCAGCGCCCCGCCGCCCGCGGTGAAGCGGCCGAGCAGCTCACGGGCGCCCGACTGGCCCTTGTAGGCGTGGCCGAAGTAGACGTGCCGGTGGCGCAGCTCCTTCGGCTCGGCGGGCAACTCCTTCAGGCCGACGACGAAGACGTCGTCGGGGGCGTCGGCCCAGCTCCCCGCCGGAGCGGTGCGGCAGCCGGCGGCGGTGTAGTCGGTGAGCGGGAAGGCGCGCTGTGGCGACTCCTCGACGGTGATCGTCACACCCTGGGCGACGAGCTTCGCGGCGTCCTCGGGCACGAGCGGCGCACGGCGTTCGCTCGCGCGGGATTCGTGCCGCATCCACAGGTGGGTCATGTCCGGCATGGGTGAGTGTCTTTTCGTCCGTGATGAGGGGCAGGGAGAGAAGGGGCGGGGCAGGCGGTGACGCGGGTGCGGAGGCGTCAGAGCAGCGGGATACGGGCGTTGGCGAGCGGCCGGTACTCCGGCTCCGGCGGCAGGTCACCGGGGGCGAGACCGGCGGCGATCAGCTCACCGGCCACGGCCGTGGCGATGGACACCGCGATCTCCTCGCCCGGGCAGCGGTGCGCCCCGGCCCCGAACGTGAACACCACCGGGTCCGCCCGGCCGGGCCGCAGTTCGTGCGGGTCCGGGTTGACGGCCGGGTCGAGGTTGGCGGCGGCGAGGACGACCAGGACCTGACCGCCCGGCTCCACCGTGGACCCGGCGTACGCGAAGGGCTCGGCGGCGAACCGGCGCGTGTTCTGCACGGGCGCGTCGTACCGCACGATCTCCCGCACCAGCGCCTCGGTCTCCTCCGGTGTCCCCGGCACCTTCGCGGTGCCGCGCGCCAGGGCGACGAGGGTGTTGCCGATGAGGCCGGCCGTGGCGTCGTACGTCTGCGACAGGAAGCCGACGGCGTTGGCGAGCAGTGGTGCGGTGCCGCTCCACGAGGCCCGGGTCGCCGCTCGTACCAGGTCGCCCAGCAGGCCCGTACCGCTCTCGCCAGCCTCGATGCCCGGGCCGAGGAGCTCCCGCAGCCCGGCCGCCGCCACCGCGGCCGCCCGCTGCTGCTCGGGTGTCGCCGACGCGGGGATGCACTGGACGAAGTCCCCGATGGCCCGGGCAGCCTCCGCGCCCGCGTCCCGGTCGAGCCCGCACAGCGAGGCGACGGTCCGCGCGGGCACCCCGAACATCAGGTCCTGGAACAGGTCCGGACGGTCCTGACGCACGGTCAGGGCGTCGCGGGTGTGGCCGGCGGCCAGGGCGCGGGTGCGTCCGGCGTCCACGGTCCCGAGCGCGTCGGTCACCACGGCCTTGAGCCGCCGCTGGAGATCGCCGTCCGTCATGCGTACCAGGTCGCCGAAGACCTCGCCGGCGGCGGTCCCGGTGATGCCGGCGGGTACCGGTTCGGCCGGGGGCCGTACCCGCAGCGCGGGGGAGCCGAGCACGGTCCGCACGGCCGCCGCGTCGGCCGCCACCCACGCGCCGACACGTTCGTCGAAGGCGAAGGGACGCTCGCGCAACAGCGACGCGTAGACGGGACGGGGGTCGGGCAGTCGCACTGCCTCGATCGGGGTGGTCAACGGAACTCCTCGGTGTCCGGCGGTCGTTCAGGGAGTGGTGGGGCGTGCGGCGCGGCGCATGTCCAGCGCGCCCGCTATCGCGAGCCGCAGCACATCCGTCGAGCCCTCGTAGATCCGCAGGGAACGGATCTGCCGGTAGAGGCGTTCCGTGACCCCGTCGCGTACGACCCCCGCGGCACCGAGCAACTGCACCGCCGCGTCGACGACCTCCTGTGCCGACTCCGTGGCGTGGACCTTGGCGATGTTGGAGTGCCGTGCGTAGCCGCGGTTGCCCCGGTCGCACTCCCAGGCGGCACGCGCCACGAGCAGGGCGGCCGCGTTGAGCTTCACCTCCATGTCCGCGAGCGACGCCTTGACCAACTGCAGGTCGAACAGCGTGCCGCCGTACGCCGACCGGGACCGGGTGTGCGCGAGCGCCGTGTCGGCGGCCCGGCGCGCGAACCCGAGCGCCGCCGCCCCCACCGTCATCCGGAACCGCTCCAGCAGGTCGACCGCGACGACGAAGCCCTTGCCCGGCCGGCCGAGCACGGCGCCCGCCGGCAGCCGGACGTCCGTGAACGACAGGTGCGCGAACGAGCGGGGCGCGACCGCGTCGATCCGTTCGGCGGCCACCCCCGGTGTGTCCACCGGCACCAGGAAGGCCGTGAGCCCCAGCGGACCCGGGCCCTCTCCGGTACGGGCGATCACGACCACGACGTCCGCGATGGTGCCGTTGGCGATCCACGCCTTGCGCCCGTTCAGCACGTATCCGCCGTCCCCGGTGCGTTCGGCGGCGAGGGCGACGGCGGCGAGATCCGAGCCGGCCTCCTTCTCGGACACGGCGAACGCTCCGATCGCCTCCCCCCGCGCCAGCGCGGGCAGCCAGCGTCCGCGCTGCTCGTCGCTCCCGAACCGGATCACCGGCGTCGCCGCCAGCGCCTGGATGGAGAAAGCGAAGTCCGCCAGATCCTCCGCGTACGCGAGCGCCTCCCGCATGAGGCACAGCGCGCGGGCGTCACCGGGGGCCTCCTCCGGCGCACCGGCCGGGTCGAGTGCGGCGAACCAGCCCGCCTCGCCCAACTGCCGTGCGAGCGTGCGCCCCGCGTCGTCCGGGTCCATGGCGCGCACCTTCTCCCACAGCGCCGTACCGGCGTCGCACCAGGCGCCGATCTCCTCGGCGAGGCGCCGGTGGCCCGCGTCGTGGAAGGGCAGGTGCAGGATCTCGCGGTCGAAGCTGGTGGTGGTTTCCACAGGGTCACTCCGTGCGGTGAGTCGGACGAAAAGGGCTTTCAGAGAACGACGTCGACGAAGTCGCCGGGCACCTGCGCGGCGGCCGCCTCGGCCTCCCGTGCCTGCTTGACCAGCGCGTGCTCCACGAAGTACGCGAACGAGGCGTAGCCGCGCCAGACGCGGCGCCAGGCCCGCTGTACGGCCTCCTCGCCCCCGTCACGGCGCACCCCGTCGAGGTGGGCGACGATGATGTCGGCCGACTGGCGGGCGTGCCCGGCCGAGAAGTTGTCGATCGACAGGTGCGCTTCCTCGTAGGCGATGTCGAGGCCGTGGCGGCGCAGCTTCTGTATCTCGTGCAGCCGCATCTCGCCGAGGCCGAACATCTCGATGCCGAGGTTGTAGCCGAGGATCTCCTCGTACAGGGTGTCCGGGAAGAGGGACAGGCTGAGCTGGTGCAGCGAGAACCCGTACAGCTCGTCCGGCAGATCCCGCTGGTCCAGGAATTCCTCGTCCCTGATGTGCGGCAGGTGGATGTCCATGCTCGCGAGGACCTGGTTGATCAGCGTGATGTGGTTCTTGGCGATGTCCCCGCGGCCCATCTCGTCCGCGTAGATCGCGAACAGCATGCCGTCGCCGGGCCGGTGGCGGCGCCCGACGTTGCCGATGCGGTGCGCCCACGTGCCGTCGATGAGGCTGCCCAGCGCGAACGTCGACTGGCCGAAGACGACCTCGTCGCGGTCGGGGATCTCGGTCAGCGGCCGGTACGGGTTCACCAGCTTGTCCCAGTAGATCCGCTCCACGCGGCCCATCAGCGCGTCGGGCGTGTAGTCGAAGTACGAGGCGTCGGTCAGTTTGCCGCCCGCGCCGTGCGTGAACAGCAGCTCGGCGTCGGCGAGCCGGTCCTCGGCATGAGCGCGGGCCACCGGCAGGATGCCGGGGAAGCGCTCGAAGTTCACCAGGCGGTACAGCAGCTCCCGGTGGCCGAGCGCCGTGCCCTCCGCGATCAGTTCGCCCTGCTCGACGACCTCGTCGGCGGCCCGCGCCCGTACCAGGGCGCCGGCCCAGCGTCCGGCGGCCGCGTCGCCCGCCGTGTTCGGCGGGAAGTCGGGGCCGGCGGGCTCACCCGCCGCGATCGCCTCGGCCCACGCCGTGAACGTCGCCGCCTCGCGCTCGTCGAAGATGCCGAACATGGGGCCGCCGAACTTGATGGCCTTCAGGAACCGGCAGCCGCCGTCCCGTGACGGCCGCATCTGCCGGGACGCGCGGAACTCCGCCATGAACGCGGCGACGTCCAGCTTTTCGTCGTCCAGCCACTCCGAGAGACGACGGTCCCCGAGGCGTACGGCCCGGTGCTGCCGGCCGGCGAGTGGCGCGTGCTTCACCACGATCGCCGCGACCTTCGCGTCCAGGGACAGGCCGGACTGCCAGGCGGCCAGCTCGGTGAGGAGTGCGGTGTGCTCCTCCTCCAGCCGGACCATGAGCCGGACCGCGGCCAGCAACCGCCGCAGGTCGTCCTCGCCGGTCGGGCTGTCCGCCAGGAGCCGGAGATACGAGGCGAGCAGGTCCCGTACGGCTTCTTCCGGCAGCATCGGCTCCGTGCCGATGAGGAGGTCATCGACGCCGAGCGCGTGGACGGCGTAGTGGACGCCGACGACCTCCGGCAGGAACGACGCGGGCAGCCGGGACAGCGCGAGGCGGAACGCGCCGTGCAGCGCGGTCAGCGGCCTCGCCGCCGCGCCGTCCAGGAACGCCACGGCCGCCACGTCCGGGAGATGGACGCCCTGTTCGGCGAGCGCCCGCCGGTGCCGGGCGGGCGCGCCCTTGTCCCAGGTGCCCTCACCCGTGAGCAGGAAGTGGTGGCCGAACAGCTCGTTGACGATCAGTGCGGGCTGTGTGGCCGCCTGCGAGACGGTGTCCAGCCAGCACGCACCGAGCAGCGCGAGCGGTGCCCGTTGACGCAGCACGGCGTCACGCACCTCGGGGTCGGCGTCCGCGCCGGTCAGCGCGGCGACGGCGGAGGCGATACGGGTACGGGCGGCGAGGACGTACGCGGCGATGGCGTCGGCGTCGCGGCCGGCGGCCGTGCCGGGAGCGGCATCCGGGGCCGGGCCCGTGTCACTACCGCCTTCCGCGAGGAAGCCGTTCACCACCTGGCGGGCCGCCAGCAGGCCGGCCTCGCTCTCCTGGTCGGTCAGCAGCCTGCGGAAGAGGTCCGCGGGGTCGCCGGCCAGGACCGCCGCGGCCTCGTCGACCGCCGCGCGTCCGGCCCGTAAGGCACCGGTCGGCAAGGACGTGGTCAGGTCCCTCGGCGGGATCGTGGAACGCGTGCTCATGCGGGGCTCCCGAGGGGTGATGTGTGGAGGAGGACACCGACCCGTACGCCGGGCACGCTGGAGACCAGCAGGTAGTGCCCGTCGGGCCGGGTACCGTGGGCGGCGGCGCGGTCCACCAGGTTGATCAGGGGGTCGGCGGCGAAGCAGTGCCCGGTCCGCGAGATGTTGTCCAGGAACAACTGCTCCTGTGCGAACCCGGCCTGACGCTCCTTCAGGACGACGACCGGGCGGTACAGATTGGGGTGCAGGACCGCGTCGACGTCACCCGCCTTCATGCCGGCGGTGCCGAGTATCCGCTCGTTCACCACCCGGGAGAGGTCGGCGCTGATCTCGTGCGACCAGTCCAGCGCGCCCGGGTCCTGCGCGGACGCGCCGCCCACGATCTCGTACGCGTCCGGGCCGAGCGGCTCGTCGCTCACGAGACAGCTCGCCGCTCCGTCGCTGAACAGCGCGAAACTCTCCATGCGGACCGACTCGTCGGTGACCCGGTCGGTCGTGATGACGAGCACCCGGCGATGGTGACCGGCGGCGACGAGCGCCTGCGCGGTACGGATGCCGACCAGCAGGTTGGTACAGCGGTTGAGCGTGATGCCGGTGAACGCCGCGTCCCCGATGCCGAGGCCGCCGAGGACGTGCCCCACGAACTTGCCGTGCGTCACGGGACCGCCGGGGAACCGCGTCGAGCAGAGGATCAGCGCGTCCACGGACTCCGGTTCCGCGCCGCAGCCGCGCAGGGTGGCGGTGCCGCTCTCCACGGCCAGGGTCTCCAGGTCCTTCGCGGTGCGGCGGACCCGCCCCCAGCCCCACAGGGACGCCTTGGCGGGCATGCCGAACTTCCGGGCGCGTTCGGCGAGTCCTGTGACGGTGGTGTGGTCGGAGTCCTGCTCACCGAGGACGTATGCGGGACCGCACAGGTGGACGGTGCCATCGGGGCTCGGATGGTGTGTGTGGGCGGTGGTCGGTCGGGCGGTGGACGGCGTCACGGTGTGGGGTCACTTTCCGGTGTCGAGAATCCTGTTGAGATCGGCGTAGGGCAGCGCGTCCGCCCCGAACGTGAAGGTGCCGTGGTCACGGATCTCCTCGGCGGCGCGCACCAGGGCGCCGTACGCGGCCCGGGACATCGCCGAGCCGACGCTGACGCGGCGCACGCCCAGTCGTCCGAGTTCCGGGACGGACAGTGGCAGCGCGCCGCCCATGAGGACGTTGACCGGGCGGCCGACCGACGTGCACACGGCACGCACGGCGTCGGCGTCGGGCAGCGCCGGCGCGTACAGGACGTCGGCGCCCGCCTCCTCGTACGCCTGAAGGCGGCGGATGGTGTCGGGCAGGTCGGGCCGGCCCTGGAAGAAGTTCTCGGCGCGCGCGGTCACCGTGAAGGGGAAGTCCAGTTCGCGCGCGGCGGCGACGGCGGCGGCGACCCGCTCGGCGGCCTCCTCCAGCGGGCGGACCGGATCGTCGGCCCGGCCCGTGGAGTCCTCGACCGATCCGCCGACCAGACCCGCCCGGGCGGCCAGCCGGATGGTCTCGGCCACGTCGTCGGGCGTCTCGCCGAAGCCGCTCTCCAGGTCGGCGGAGACCGGCAGATGCGTGGCCTCGACGATCGCCGCCGCGTTGTCCAGGATCTCCTCGCGGGTCACCTGGCCGTCCGGCCTGCCGAGGCTGTGCGCGAACCCGGCACCCGTGGTGGCGAGCGCGGCGAAGCCGAGCCCGGTGAGCACGCGGGCGGTGCCCGCGTCCCAGGGGTTGGCGACGACGAACGGCCGGTCGGCGGCGTGCAGTGCGCGGAACTCCTCCGCCTTGCGGCGCTGGTCGGCGGTGGCGTTGGACATGGTGGTCCCC
This sequence comes from Streptomyces sp. NPDC049837, assembly GCF_040674455.1. Taxonomy (NCBI): domain Bacteria; kingdom Bacillati; phylum Actinomycetota; class Actinomycetes; order Kitasatosporales; family Streptomycetaceae; genus Streptomyces; species Streptomyces sp. NPDC049837. The sequence goes on from NZ_JBFAMP010000007.1 coordinate 314,291, forward strand.
TCGTGGTCGGGTGACGGTGGCCTGACCGGCTCAGATAAGTTCAACGTGGTCGGCCGTGTCGAGGTCGCGGTCACACGCCGCCCCCGAGTTCTCGGCTTCGTTCGAGCAGGGGGGACCCCCGCGGGCGAGCGATCGGAGAAGCCCCGTCAGGGCGCCCGGGTCGTCCTGGAAGTAGAAGTGGCCGCCGCTGACCCAGCGCTGGTCGGGCTCGCCGACGCATTCGCGTTCCCAGGGCTCCAGGCCCGCCTCCTTGACGTGCGGGTCGTCGACGCCGTTGATGAGGGTGACCGGCACGGTGAGGGGAGCGTCCTCGCGGTACCGGTAGTGGGCGACCATGCGGAAGTCGGCGCGCAGGTTCGGCAGCAGCAGCTCGGCCAGGGCCTCGTCGGCGACCACCTCGGGCGGCAGACCGCCGAAGAACCCGACGGCCTCCGTGAACGCCCTGCCTTCGAGACGTGCGGTCTCGACCACGCGCCGGGTCGGCAGCAGCGAGGGTGCGGAGCACCCGGAGGCGACCAGATGACGCAGCCCCGGCACGCCGCGCAGTCTGCGGGCCACCTCGAACGCCACGATGGCGCCGAAGCTGTGCCCGAAGAGCAGGAACGGCCCTCCAGGACCTTCTGGTCCTCCCGGCCTTCCCGGCCCTGCCGGTCTCCCCGGCCCCTCTGCTCCGATGATGGCCTCGGCCGCCCCGTCGGCGAGCTCGGCGACGGACGCCGCGACCGGCTCGCGGAAGCGGTGCGCCCGGCCCGGCGGGCAGACGGCGACGATCCGGGCGGTGGTCCCCAGGTCCTGCTGCCAGGCCAGGAACGAGCGGGGGTTGCCGCCGGCGTGCGGGAAGCAGTAGACGCGGACGGGAGGTTCGCCGCCACCGCCGGATCCGGCTGAAGCGGTGCCCGGTCCGGTGGCGGTGACGAGCCAGGGCGAGTCGGTCACGGAAGATCCACCACGCTTCTTCATTACCCGGTACGAGTCAGTGGTTCGGTCGCTCAGGCGGCGACGGACGGCTTGGCCACGTTCCAGCCGACGTCCCCGTCGGCCAGGGCGGTCCGCTCGGCCGGGGACGTGACCGGGCCGGCGGAGTGGGCGAGACCGACGGCGACCAGTCCGAGGCCGGTGACGACCGCGCAGGCCGCCACGCGGATGCGGAGAGAGAGAACAGCGATGTCCTTCTTCATTTGGATCCCCGAGCCCTTCTGGGAAACATAAGGAAACGTGAGGGCCTCCGGGTTTTGAACGAACCGATCCGATGAGCGTAACGACGGATTCCGAATTCCTGTTCCGGGGAAGTCGGTTGTCGCTCGGATTGGCCGGAGACCTCCTGACGAGTTCCAATCTTGCGTACGCGGACTTGGGGGGACAATGATCTCTGTGGCTCGGGTTTCCGCACTGCGGCAAGCTACGGGGTCCATAACGAGCCAAAACGGTCATACGGGGTGACTTGGGAGGGCTGATGAACGGTTTACCGCGTGAAAATGGGGACAAGTGCCGCGAAACGATGGAGCTTCCGGTGTCGTCGGGGCCTCCCGCGCAGTTTCTGCGGTGGATGGCAGGGCACTTCGACGAGCTGGCCCGGCTGACCGAGAAACAAGCCGGACGGGCCGATTGTTTTGAGGAGGCGAGTCCCGACCGTTCCGGGGTTCGCTACATCCACGGATTGACCGCGATCTCCGAGGCCATCGACGAGATGCTCGACGGTGCCCGGCGGGAGATCCTCACCGCGCAGCCCGACGGCCCCCGCCCCACCGCCGTACTCAAAGACGCGCTGGAAGCCGTGCGCCGGCATATCGCGGCCGATGTCGCGATGCGCACGCTCTACCAGCACACCACGCGGTTCGATGAAGCGACCAAGGCATACGTACGGGCCGTCACCGAATACGGAGCGAAAGTCCGCACCTTGGAGGAATTCTTCGACCGGCTCATCATCATTGACGCATCGGTTGCGTTCATTTCCGCCAATGAGGACCGCACGACGGCGGTCGCGATAACCGAACCCGCCATCGTCCGATTTCTCAAGGACACCTTCGAACGGGCCTGGGACCGTGCGAGCCCCTTCCCTTTCGTGCCCATCCACGCGGCCAAGGCGGCCGACGAGGTCATGCCCGCGATACGGGAGTCGATCAGCCGGCTCCTGGTCGAGGGCTACTCCGACAAACGGATCGCCCGCCGCATGGGCATCAGCGAGCGGTCACTACAGGCCCACATCGCCGCCATGAAGCAGGAACTGGGCGCACACAACCGCCTCCAGCTCGGCTATCTGCTCGGGCGGAACGAAACCACGTACATCCTCTGAGCGAACCGGCGCACGAAAACGGGAGGGCCGGCCGTCATGAGACGGCCGGCCCTTGGGGTCCGAATCTGTGCTCAGTCCGTCGTGGTGCCCGACGGCGTCCGTTCCTTGTTCGAAGGCCGAGGTTCCGGGGCGCCGTCCGGTGCGGGCTTGCGCCGCCCCGGGAGCCGGGAAACCGCCACGCCCGCCAGGCAGATGGCACCGCCGAGCAGCGTCAGCGAGCCCGGCACCTCGGCCAGCCACACCCAGGAGATCAGCACCACCACGGCCGGTACCGCGTACGTCGTCGCGCCCAGCTTTCCCGCACTCGTCCGGGCGAGCGCGTACGCCCAGGTGCTGAACGCCAGCGCCGTCGGGAACAGGCCCAGGTACACCAGGTTCAGCGTCGCCGGCCACGGGGCCTTCGGCAGTTCCTCCAGCATCAGACCGCTGAACGGCAGACACGCGACGGTGCCCGCGAAACAGCCGAACGTCGTCACCTGCAACGGACTCGCGTACCGCAGCGCCGGTTTCTGCGCCACGACCCCGCCCCCGTACGTGACCGCCGCGAGCAGACACAGCAGCACGCCCGTCACGGACGACGACCCGTGCCCCGACATGGACCAGCCCACCACGACCGCGCCCAGGAACGACACGCCCATGCCCGCGAGCAGCAGCCGGGGGAAGCCCTCCTTCAGCAGCCAGCCACTGAGCAGCGCGATCACCACGGGCCCGATGTTGACGACCATCGCGGCCGTCCCCGCGTCCACCTGCTGCTCACCCCAGTTCAGGGCGACCATGTAGACGCCGAACCACAGCACACCCGACGCCAGGATGCCGGGCCACGCCCGCCGGTCGGGCAGGGTGCCGCCCTTGAGCAGGAAGACGACGCCGAGGGCGACCGACGCGGTCAGCAGCCGCCCCAGCGCCAGCACTCCTGGATGGAAGTGTTCCGCTGACGCACGAATGGAGACGAACGCCGACGCCCACAGAACCACCGTCACGGAGGCTGCTAACAGGGCACGACGATCGGTTCGGGAACCGCCGGTTGTGTGATCCATCCTGGCATGGTAGCGAGCGGCTGTGACCTTGGCATGACAAAGGCACCTTGGCTTGGCAAAGGCGGTGCGGCCCCTCAGATGTCCCGGAAGATCTCGATCTGCGCGCCCACCGAGTTGAGGCGTTCCGCCAGGTCCTCGTAACCGCGGTTGATGACGTAGACGTTGCGCAGGACGGACGTGCCCTCGGCGGCCATCATGGCGAGCAGGACGACCACGGCGGGGCGCAGGGCGGGCGGGCACATCATTTCGGCGGCGCGCCAGCGGGTGGGGCCTTCGACCAGGACGCGGTGGGGATCGAGGAGCTGGAGGCGGCCGCCCAGGCGGTTGAGGTCGGTGAGGTAGATGGCGCGGTTGTCGTAGACCCAGTCGTGGATGAGGGTCTGGCCCTGGGCGGAGGCCGCGATGGCCGCGAAGAACGGCACGTTGTCGATGTTCAGGCCGGGGAACGGCATGGGGTGGATCTTGTCGATCGGCGCCTCCAGCTTGGAGGGCCGCACCGTCAGGTCCACCAGCCGCGTGCGGCCGTTGTCGGCGGCGTACTCCGCCGTACGGTCGTGGTCGAGGCCCATCTCCTCCAGGACCGCGAGCTCGATCTCCAGGAACTCGATCGGTACGCGACGGATCGTCAGCTCCGACTCCGTGACGACCGCCGCCGCCAGCAGGCTCATCGCCTCGACCGGGTCCTCGGAGGGGGAGTAGTCGACGTCCACGTCGATGGAGGGGATGCCGTGCACGGTCAGGGTGGTGGTGCCGATGCCCTCGACCCGTACGCCCAGGGCCTCCAGGAAGAAGCACAGGTCCTGGACCATGTAGTTGGAGGAGGCGTTGCGGATGACGGTGACGCCGTCGTGGCGGGCGGCGGCCAGCAGCGCGTTCTCGGTCACGGTGTCGCCGCGCTCGGTGAGCACGATCGGGCGGTCCGGGGTGACCTGGCGGTCGACCTCCGCGTGGTACAGGCCCTCGGTGGCCGTGATGTCCAGGCCGAAGCGGCGCAGCGCGATCATGTGCGGCTCGATCGTGCGCGTACCGAGGTCACAGCCGCCCGCGTACGGGAGTTTGAACTGCCGCAGCCGGTGCAGCAGCGGGCCGAGGAACATGATGATGGACCGGGTGCGGCGAGCGGCGTCCGCGTCGATGGCGGCCATGTCGAGGTGCGCGGGCGGGACGATCTCCAGGTCCATCCCGTCGTTGATCCAACGGGTCCGTACGCCGATGGAGTTGAGGACCTCCAGCAGCCGGTAGACCTCCTCGATCCGGGCGACCCGCCGCAGCGTCGTACGGCCCTTGTTGAGGAGCGAGGCGCACAGCAGCGCCACACACGCGTTCTTGCTCGTCTTGACGTCGATGGAGCCGGACAGCCGGCGCCCGCCCACTACGCGGAGGTGCATGGGACCCGCGTACCCGAGTGACACGATTTCACTGTCGAGCGCCTCGCCGATCCGGGCGATCATCTCAAGGCTGATGTTCTGGTTACCGCGCTCAATGCGGTTGACGGCGCTCTGACTTGTGGCCAGCGCCTCGGCGAGCTGCGTCTGCGTCCAGCCGCGGTGCTGCCGGGCGTCACGGATGAGCTTGCCGATGCGTACGAGGTAGTCGTCTGCCATGGGGGAAGGTTATCTCACATATGAGATGACCCTGGCGACAGGGTCCGCCGTCAGGGTGACAGGCTGTGCGCCGTGGGGTGCCGTGGCTCGTAGAGCGGCAGTTCACCACCGCTCGGCAGCCGCACCGCCGCGAGCAGCCCCCAGCCCTGGTCGCTGACCGGCCGCGACACCTCGGCCCCGCGCTCCGCCAACTTGCGCAGGGTGCCCTCGATGTCGTCGCACATCAAGTAGAACTCGTGCCGGGGCTCGCCCGGCGTCGGGTGTACGGCGACCTCGGCCGGCGGCAGTTTGAAGATGAGCCAGCCGCGCCCGGCGTCGACGTTGCCGAACCCGAGGACGTCCCGGAGGAACGCCCGGTCGGCGTCGGCGTCCTTGGTGTAGAGGATGACGTGCGCGCCACTGAACATGCTCCGATGCTCGACGTGCCCGCTCGCCCCCGCAACCCGAGAACCGGTCAGTTTGTCCTGAATGTCCGCCAGGTGGCCCTTCCCCGAACCGGCCCGGAACCGTCCCCGAACCAGCCGGGAACCACCCCCCGGCGGCACCGTGACCGATTACCGTGGCCCGATGACCGAGACCTGGAACGCCACCGATCCTGGTGTCCTCCGGCTGCCCTCCGGGCGGCTGGTCCGGGGCCGCGCGCTGCGCCGTCCGCTTCCCGCCGGGCCGTCGCCCGACTACGCCGTGTACCTGCTCGGCAAGCGGCCGCCCGAGGTCCCCTGGGAGGCCCGGTGGCTGCGCTGGCCCGACTTCCGGCTGCCCAGCGACCCGGCGGACGCCCGGGCCGTGCTCCGGGAGGCATGGGAGCGCGCCGCCGCCGAACGCGTCGAGGTCGCCTGCGGCGGCGGCCGCGGCCGCACCGGTACGGCCCTGGCCTGCCTCGCCGTCCTCGACGGCGTGCCGGCCGGCGAAGCGGTGGAGTTCGTCCGCCGCGACTACGACCGCCACGCCGTCGAAACCCCCTGGCAGAGACGTTTCGTCCGCCGCTTCACCGGCTGAGGGCGTCGGTCAGGCGCCGACGTAGTCCGCCAGGTGCTCGCCGGTCAGGGTGGAGCGGGCGGCGACCAGGTCGGCGGGTGTGCCCTCGAAGACGACCCGGCCGCCGTCGTGACCTGCGCCCGGACCGAGGTCGACGATCCAGTCGGCGTGCGCCATGACCGCCTGGTGGTGCTCGATGACGATGACCGACTTGCCGGAGTCGACGAGCCGGTCGAGCAGGCCGAGCAACTGCTCGACGTCGGCCAGGTGGAGGCCGGTGGTCGGCTCGTCCAGGACGTAGACGCCGCCCTTGTCGGCCATGTGCGTGGCCAGCTTGAGCCGCTGCCGCTCGCCGCCGGACAGCGTGGTGAGCGGCTGCCCCAGCGTGAGGTAGCCGAGGCCGACGTCGGCGAGCCGCTGGAGGATCTTGTGGGCCGCCGGTGTCCGCGCCTCACCGGCGCCGAAGAACTCCTCGGCCTCGGTCACCGGCATCGCGAGCACCTCGCTGATGTCGCGGCCGCCGAGGTGGTACTCCAGCACCGACGCGTCGAACCGCTTCCCCTCGCAGTCCTCGCAGGTGGTGGCGACGCTCTGCATGATCGCCAGGTCGGTGTAGATGACACCGGCGCCGTTGCAGGTGGGGCAGGCGCCCTCGGAGTTCGCGCTGAACAGCGCCGGCTTCACGCCGTTGGCCTTCGCGAACGCCTTGCGGATCGGGTCGAGCAGTCCGGTGTACGTCGCCGGGTTGCTCCGCCGCGAGCCGCGGATCGGTGTCTGGTCCACGGACACCACACCCTCGGCGGCGGGGATCGATCCGTGGATGAGCGAGCTCTTGCCGGAGCCGGCCACGCCGGTGACCACGCACAGCACACCGAGCGGGATGTCGACGTCCACGTCACGCAGGTTGTTCGCCGTCGCCCCGCGGATCTCCAGCCTCCCCGTGGGCTTGCGCACCGTCTCCTTGAGCGTGGCCCGGTCGTCGAGATGCCGGCCGGTGACCGTGCCGCTGGAGCGCAGGCCCTCGACGGTGCCCTCGAAGCAGACGCTGCCGCCCGCCGTGCCGGCGCCGGGGCCCAGGTCGACGACGTGGTCGGCGATGGCGATCGCCTCCGGCTTGTGCTCCACGACGAGCACCGTGTTGCCCTTGTCCCGCAGCCGCAGCAGCAGGCCGTTCATCCGCTGGATGTCGTGCGGGTGCAGTCCGACGGTGGGCTCGTCGAACACGTAGGTGACGTCGGTGAGCGAGGAGCCGAGGTGGCGGATCATCTTGACCCGCTGTGCCTCGCCGCCCGACAGGGTGCCCGACGGCCTCTCCAGCGAGAGGTAGCCGAGCCCGATCTCCACGAACGAGTCCAGGGTGTGTCCCAGCTTCGCCAGCAGCGGCGCCACCGACGGCTCGTCGAGGCCGCGCACCCAGGCGGCCAGGTCGCTGATCTGCATCGCGCACGCGTCGGCGATGCTGATCCCGCCGATCCGCGACGAGCGGGCCGCCTCGCTGAGCCGGCTTCCGTCGCACTCGGGACACGTGGTGAAGGTGACCGCCCGGTCCACGAACGCCCGGATGTGCGGCTGCATCGCCTCCCGGTCCTTGGCGAGGAACGACTTCTGGATCTTCGGGATCAGCCCCTCGTAGGTGAGGTTGACCCCGTTGATCTTCACCTTGGTCGGCTCGCGGTGGAGGAAGTCGTGCCGCTCCTTCTTGGTGTACTCGCGGATCGACTTGTCCGGGTCGAAGAAGCCCGACTCGGTGATGACCCGCACCACCCAGCCGCCCCCGGTGTACCCGGGGATGGTGAACGGGTCCTCGGCCAGCGACTTGGAGTCGTCGTAGAGCTGGGTGAGGTCGATGTCCGAGACCGTGCCCCGGCCTTCGCAGCGCGTGCACATGCCGCCGGTGCGGCTGAAGGTCACCTTCTCGGTCTTCGTCTTGTCGGCACCCCGGTCGACCGTGAGCCCACCGCTCGCACTCACCGAGGCGACGTTGAAGGCGAACGCGCTGGGCGGGCCGATGTGCGGCTGCCCGAGCCGGCTGAAGAGGATGCGGAGCATCGCGTTGGCGTCGGTGGCGGTGCCGACCGTGGAGCGGGGGTCGGCGCCCATCCGCTGCTGGTCGACGGTGATGGCGGTGGTGAGCCCGTCGAGTACGTCGACCTCGGGCCGCGCCAGCGTCGGCATGAAGCCCTGGATGAAGGCGCTGTAGGTCTCGTTGATCATCCGCTGCGACTCGGCGGCGATGGTGTCGAAGACGAGCGAGCTCTTGCCCGAGCCGGACACGCCGGTGAACACCGTCAGCCGGCGCTTCGGGATCTCGATGCTGACGTCCTTGAGGTTGTTCTCGCGCGCGCCGTGCACGCGGATCAGATCGTGGCTGTCGGCGACGTGCTGCTCAGGCGACTGCGTGTCCGTCCTCGTGCCCCTGGTCATCCTGTCTCCATCTGGTTGGGCGGGGACCGCCGTCGCGGTCCCCGCCGCGGTCCCCGTGGTCGTCGGCGGCTCGATCCGACCGGCGTCGAGCGTAACGGCCGCTCCCCTTACGGCTCCGCCGAATTGGATCGATTCTGTGGGCGGCAGACCTACCGCTTACGGGGCTGGTTGAAGCGGAGCATGTTGCCCGCCGGGTCGCGGAAGGCGCAGTCGCGGACGCCGTACGGCTGGTCGATGGGCTCCTGGAGCACCTCGCCACCGGCGGCCCGGATGCGTTCGAAGGTGGCGTCGACGTCGTCGGTCGAGAAGATCACGCCGCGCAGCATGCCCTTGGCCAGCAGCTCCGCCATCGCCTGGCGGTCGGCCTGCGGGGCGTTGGGGTCGGCGAGCGGCGGTTCGAGGACGATCTCCACGTCCGGCTGCGAGGGCGAGCCGACGGTCACCCAGCGCATCCCCTCGAACCCGACGTCGTTGCGTACCTCCAGGCCGAGGACGTCGCGGTAGAAGGCGAGCGCCTTGTCATGGTCGTCGACTGCGATGAAGCACTGTGAGAGCTTGATGTCCATGCCGTCGACGCTACGAGGCGGCCGGCGATTCCGCTTCTCCATTCCTGACCGGTTCGCCGCCGGCGACCGGCTCCCCGTTCCGCACCGGTCGCGTGAAGACCTTGGCGACGCACGGCGGGATCGCGGCGCCGGACTCGTGGCACCGGGCCCGGTAGGCGCTGGGGGTCTCCCCGACCAGCTCGGTGAAGCGCGAGCTGAACGACCCCAGCGAGGTGCAGCCGACCGCGAAGCAGACCTCGGTCACGCTCATGTCGCCCCGCCGCAGCAGCGCCTTGGCCCGCTCGACACGGCGGGTCATCAGATAGCTGTAGGGCGTCTCGCCGAAGGCGGCGCGGAAGCTGCGGGAGAAGTGTCCGGGCGACATGAGGGCGACCCTCGCCAGCGCCGGAACGTCCAGAGGCTGCGCGTAATCGCGGTCCATCGTGTCCCGGGCACGGCGGAGCCGCCGCAGATCCTCCAGGTCCATGAGCCCAGCATCCCACGGCACGCCGGGCACGCCTCGTCGCACGGCCGGTCATGTACTAGAGTTATCTCGACATCGAGATATCTGCCGAAAGACGCACCGCAGCCGCGCCAGCCGGTAAGGGTTACCTAACTAAGTCTTACCTTAGCGGATCGGCGAGGAGCCATCACGGCAGGATGCGGTAAGAACGCGCACATTGATGAAGGAGACTGTCGTGTCGGCGAACAGCTTCGACGCCCGCAGCACGCTGCGCGTGGGCGACGAGTCGTACGAGATCTTCAGGCTGGACAAGGTCGAGGGCTCCGCGCGCCTCCCCTACAGCCTCAAGGTCCTCCTGGAGAACCTGCTCCGCACCGAGGACGGCGCGAACATCACCGCCGACCACATCCGGGCCCTCGGCAACTGGGACTCGCAGGCCCAGCCGAGCCAGGAGATCCAGTTCACGCCGGCCCGCGTGATCATGCAGGACTTCACCGGTGTGCCGTGTGTCGTCGACCTCGCCACCATGCGCGAGGCCGTCAAGGAGCTCGGCGGCGACCCGGCGAAGATCAACCCGCTCGCCCCGGCCGAGCTGGTCATCGACCACTCCGTCATCGCCGACAAGTTCGGCACGCCGGACGCCTTCGGCCAGAACGTCGAGCTGGAGTACGGCCGCAACAAGGAGCGCTACCAGTTCCTGCGCTGGGGCCAGACCGCCTTCGACGAGTTCAAGGTCGTCCCGCCCGGCACCGGCATCGTCCACCAGGTCAACATCGAGCACCTGGCCCGTACCGTCATGGTCCGGGGCGGCCAGGCGTACCCCGACACCCTCGTCGGCACCGACTCGCACACCACCATGGTCAACGGCCTCGGTGTGCTCGGCTGGGGCGTCGGCGGCATCGAGGCCGAGGCCGCGATGCTCGGCCAGCCGGTCTCCATGCTGATCCCGCGCGTCGTCGGCTTCAAGCTGACGGGCGAGCTGCCCACCGGCACCACCGCCACCGACCTGGTGCTCACCATCACCGAGATGCTGCGCAAGCACGGCGTCGTCGGCAAGTTCGTCGAGTTCTACGGTGAGGGCGTCGCCGCCACCTCCCTCGCGAACCGCGCCACCATCGGCAACATGTCGCCCGAGTTCGGCTCCACCGCCGCGATCTTCCCGATCGACGGCGAGACCCTGAACTACCTCAAGCTGACCGGCCGCTCCGAGCAGCAGGTCGCGCTCGTCGAGGCGTACGCCAAGGAGCAGGGCCTCTGGCTGGACCCGGCCGCCGAGCCGGACTTCTCCGAGAAGCTGGAGCTGGACCTCTCCACGGTCGTCCCCTCCATCGCCGGCCCGAAGCGCCCGCAGGACCGCATCGTCCTCGCCAACGCCGCCCAGCAGTTCGCGCAGGACGTCCGCAACTACGTGGACGACGTCGACGAGGCGGGCAAGGAGTCCTTCCCGGCCTCCGACGCCCCCGCGAACACCCCCAACGGCGCCCCGTCGAAGCCGGTCACCGTGACCGCCCCCGACGGCTCGACGTACGAGATCGACCACGGCGCCGTCACCGTCGCCGCGATCACCTCCTGCACCAACACCTCCAACCCGTACGTCATGGTCGCCGCCGCCCTGGTGGCCAAGAAGGCGGTCGAGAAGGGCCTGACCCGCAAGCCGTGGGTCAAGACCACCCTCGCCCCGGGTTCGAAGGTCGTCACCGACTACTTCGACAAGGCGGGCCTGACCCCGTACCTCGACAAGGTCGGCTTCAACCTCGTCGGCTACGGCTGCACCACCTGCATCGGCAACTCCGGCCCGCTGCCGGAGGAGGTCTCCAAGGCCGTCAACGACCACGACCTCGCCGTCACGTCGGTGCTCTCCGGCAACCGCAACTTCGAGGGCCGGATCAACCCCGACGTCAAGATGAACTACCTGGCGTCCCCGCCGCTGGTCGTCGCGTACGCCCTCGCGGGTTCCATGAAGGTGGACATCACCAAGGACGCCCTGGGCATCGACCAGGACGGCAACCCGGTCTACCTCAAGGACATCTGGCCCTCCGAGGCCGAGGTGAACGACGTCGTCGCCAACGCCATCGGCGAGGACATGTTCAACAAGTCCTACCAGGACGTCTTCGCGGGCGACGCCCAGTGGCAGGCGCTGCCGATCCCGACCGGCAACACCTTCGAGTGGGACCCGCAGTCCACCTACGTCCGCAAGCCCCCGTACTTCGAGGGCATGACGATGGAGACCACGCCGGTCTCCGACATCACCGGCGCCCGGGTGCTCGCCAAGCTGGGCGACTCGGTCACCACCGACCACATCTCCCCGGCCGGTGCCATCAAGGCCGACACCCCGGCCGGCAAGTACCTCACGGAGCACGGCGTCGAGCGCCGCGACTTCAACAGCTACGGCTCGCGCCGAGGCAACCACGAGGTCATGATCCGCGGTACGTTCGCCAACATCCGCCTGCGCAACCAGATCGCGCCGGGCACCGAGGGCGGCTACACCCGCGACTTCACCCAGCCCGACGGCCCGGTGTCGTTCATCTACGACGCCTCCCGCAACTACATCGAGCGGGGCATCCCGCTCGTCGTCCTCGCGGGCAAGGAGTACGGCTCCGGTTCGTCCCGTGACTGGGCCGCCAAGGGCACCGCGCTCCTCGGCGTCAAGGCCGTCATCGCCGAGTCGTACGAGCGCATCCACCGCTCGAACCTCATCGGCATGGGCGTCCTGCCGCTCCAGTTCCCGGAGGGCGCGTCCGCGGGCTCCCTCGGCCTGACCGGCGAGGAGACCTTCTCCATCTCCGGCGTCACCGAGCTCAACGAGGGCACCACGCCCCGCACGGTGAAGGTCACCACCGACACGGGCGTCGAGTTCGACGCGGTCGTCCGCATCGACACCCCCGGTGAGGCGGACTACTACCGCAACGGCGGCATCATGCAGTACGTGCTGCGCAACCTGATCCGCAACTAGGCGTCAGGCGCACAGCAGAAGGGCCGCACTCCCGGTGACGGGGGTGCGGCCCTTCCCGCGTTCTTCACGCCCACGGGGCCATCGGGTACCAGATGATCTCCCGGCGGGCCAGGATGCGGACGTCCCAGTACAGGATCATGAACACGCCCGCGGCGATGAACGCCGCCGCCATCACGGCCGACGCCCGGCGCGGGTCCGCCGCGAACCAACCGCCCAGCCGGTCACCGAACAGCAGCGCCACCAGGACGAACAGCACCGCCATGATGGTCACGTTCCCGAGCGCCTGAAGGCTGAACGCCACCGCCCCGTACAGCACGTTGTGGCTCTCCGCCGCGTCCCGGAACAACTGCCGGAACAGGGCGAACGGGCGCCCGATGAGGAACGCCCCGATGAGCGCACCCATCACGAACATCGGCGCGCCGGGGTACCGCGCCGAGACGCGCGCCAGCGGATCGGGCACCAGGCCCATGGACGCCAGGCCGAGATACAGCATGACCAGCCCGATGATCCCGTACACCACCATCGCCTGGACCAGCCGTGGTGAGAGGCCGGACGACGCCCCGCCCGCGCTCTCCTGGAACTGCGGCATTCCCGTCCCGACGAGCGCGACGACCACGCCGTAGAGCGCCGACACCAGCACCGCCCCGGCGGCCAGCGGCCCCAGCGGCCTGAGCACCTGCGCCAGCCGCCCGCGCCGGGTGCGGACGCTGCCCGCCAGCGGGGCGATCGCGCTGAACGCGGCCACGTTGCACGCGGTGAACGTGCCCGCCACCCCGGTGGCCAGCGCGAAGGCGATCCCGGCCAGGGCGCCGCCGATCGGCGCGTCCCGCACTTCGTGCCCGAGCAGACCACTGGCCACGTTGTCACCGATCGTCCGGTCGACGAACTCCGCCGACCACACCACCGTCAGCGCGAACCCGAACAGGGCGCTGATGAGGATGATCAGGGCCCGCCGGCGCGGGAAGTGGCCGTTGACGAACAGCGACGTCGCCGGCGATGCCGGGGCAGGAGGGGAATTCGGGGAAGTCGGGGTGTTCGCGGAAGTGGACCTCTCCGGAGCGTGCGTCATCAGGCTGCCTTTCGCTGGGCATGTCCCCGCCAATTCCGCAACCTAATGCCGCGTTCACGCCACCGACATCCGGCGCGGAGAGCGCACGTCCGGACATGGATGGCGACCCGGCGCACGCGCCTCCGCCCGCGCGCCGGGCCGGACATCCGCCCGCTCAGCGCAGCAGCTCCACCTCCGCCAGCGTCGAGACGGCGCTCGGCACCAGCCGGTACCTCTCGTACGTACCGGGCCGCGCCACCGAGAACACCCGGGTCTGCCGGTCCCAGGCGAACGACTCACCCGACCGCCGGTCGAGGTCCGTCCACGCCGTGCCGTCCCGTGAGCCCTGGAGCACCCACCCCGAAGGGGCGGACCCCCGCGCCGCCGACGTCAGCGTGTACTGGACCGCCCGCGTGCCGCCCGCCGGTACCGGCAGCTCCACGGCCTCCACCGAGGCCGCCGTCGCCGACGTGTCGTCGAACAGCTCGCCCGCGCCCGCCAGCACGTCCCGGCGAGGTGAAGGCACGGAATCGTCCCGGGTGATGGAGACGGGCGCCGCGTGCCGGCCCGTGCCCCACGCCGACGGCTCCGGCCCCATGTCGAACTCCAGCGTCCCGCCGCGCGCGACCAGCGCGTGCGGCAGCGCCGTCGACGTCCAGCGCTTACCGTTGACCTTCAGTCCCTGCACATAGACGTTCCGCGCGCTGTTCTCCGGGGCCTTGACCACCAGCGTGCGCCCGTTGTCCATCCGCACGGTCGCCTTGGTGAACAGCGGCGAGCCGATCGCGTACTCGCCGCTGCCCATCACCAGCGGGTAGAAGCCGAGCGCCGAGAACAGCCACCAGGCGGACTGTTCGCCGTTGTCCTCGTCGCCGTGGTAGCCCTGCCCGATCTCGCTGCCCGTGTAGAGACGGGACAGCACCTCGCGCACCTTCTCCTGCGTCTTCCACGGCTGCGAGGCCGCGTTGTACATGTACGTGACGTGGTGGGCGACCTGGTTGGAGTGCCCGTACATCCCCATCCGCACGTCCCGCGCCTCCGTCATCTCATGGATGACACTGCCGTACGAGCCGACGAACTCGGGCGAGGCGGTCTCGGGCGTCGAGAAGTAGGTGTCGAGCTTCTTCGCCAGGCCCGCACGTCCACCGTACAGATTGGCCAGGCCCCGGCTGTCCTGCGGGGCGGTGAAGGCATAGCCCCAGCCGTTCGTCTCCGTGTAGTCGTAGCCCCACACCCGCGGGTCGTACGAGGCCGACGGCACCCGCCACGCGCCCTTGAGGTCCCGGCCCTGGAAGAAGCCGGCCTCCTTGTCGAAGAGCGTGACGTAATTGCGGGCGCGGTTGAGGAAGTACGCCGACTCCTCCTTGTAGCGGGGCTTCTTGGTCTTCTGGAACAGCGCGTCGGCCATCTTGGACAGGCCGTAGTCGTTGAGGTAGCCCTCAAGGGACCAGGACAGGCCCTCGTGCGTCGCGGTGGAGGCGTAGCCGAGGAAGGGGGAGGTGTCCATGCCCTTGCGGCCGACGCCCGACGCGGGCGGCACCACCGTCGCGTTCTTCAGCGCCGCCTCGTACGCCGCCTCCGCGTCGAAGTCCACGCCCTTGACGTACGCGTCGGCGAACGCCACGTCGGACGACGTACCGGTCATCAGGTCCGCGTATCCGGGCGACGACCAGCGGGAGATCCAGCCGCCGTCCTTGTACTGCTGGACGAAGCCGTCCACCAGCTCACCCGCCTTGCGGGGGGTGAGGAAGGAGTACGCGGGCCAGGTCGTCCGGTACGTGTCCCAGAAGCCGTTGTTGACGTACACCTTGCCATCGACGATCTTCGCGCCCGTGTGGGTCGGCGTGTCCGGACCGGTCTGCGGCGAGAAGGGGCTCGCGTACCGGTCCTCGCCGTCGACCTTCTCGAAGCCGGAGTTGGGGTACAGGTACAGCCGGTAGAGGCTGGAGTACAGGGTGACGAGCTGGTCACGGGTCGCGCCCTCGACGGTCACCCGGCCGAGGATCCGGTCCCACGCGGCCTGTGCCCGTGCCCGTACGCGTTCGAAGCCTGTGCCCGCCGGGACTTCGGCGGCCAGGTTCCGCTTCGCCTGCTCGACGCTGATCAGCGACGTCGCCATGCGCAGCGTCACCGTCCGGTCCGCCCCCGCGTCGAAGCGCAGGTGGCCCTTGACGCCCGCCGACGCGGAGCCGGTGACCGGCGCGTCGAAGACGCCGTACACGAACATCCGGGTCGCGCCGGTCGACAGGCCGCTCTTGACGTCCGAGAAGCCGGTGAAGGAGCGGGTCGCCGGGTCGAGCGTGAGGCCGCCCTCGTCGGTGACGTTGTCGAAGACGACCGACGCGTCCGCGCCCGGGTAGGTGAACCGCATCATCGCCGCGTGGTCGGTCGGGGTGATCTCGGCCCGGATGCCGTTCTCGAACGTCACGCCGTAGTAGTGGGGCCTGGCCGTCTCGTTCTCGTGGCGGAACGGCAGGGCGCGGCGGACGCGGTCGGTCTCCGGGGTCCCGGCGGCGGCCGAGGGCAGCAGTTGGAAGGTCTGCCGGTCGCCCATCCAGGGGCTCGGCTCATGGCTGGCGCTGAACGCCTGCACCGTGGGCAGGTTGTCGGCGTTGTTCCCGCGCGCGTACTCGTAGAGCCAGCTCTTGGACGCCGCGTTGGTCACGGGCGTCCAGAAGTTGAAGCCATGGGGCACCGCTGTCGCGGGGAACGTGTTGCCGCGGGAGTACGAGCCGCTGGAGTTGGTGCCGCGTACGGTCGAGGCGAGGTCGGAGGGGCGGGACCGGTGGTCGGCGGGGGCCGCGCGCCTGATGGTGATGTCGTCGATCCAGCCCTGGAACTTCGCCGGGCCCTTGGGGGAGTCGTACGCCACCAGGATCCGGTCCACGGTCCGGCCGGCCGCCACCGTCCCGATCCCGGACGTCACCTGGTTCCACTGGTTGACGTAGAGCCGCTTGGCGGCGCCCTGGCCCTGCGGGGTGAGCGCCCCGCCGTGGCTGTCGACGGCCCGCAGGTCGCTCAGGTACGTGCCGTCGGTGAAGGCCAGGTCCACGGCGACGTTCGTGGCCGGGTAGTTCAGGTCCGTCTCCGGCATGGAGGGGAAGATCCGGTACGACAGCTCGGTGTCGCGCCGCACGGCCGTGTTCACGTCGAAGACCTTGTTGTACGAGTAGGCCCGCCCGCCCGGTTTGTGCGTGCCCGCGTACCGCAGGGCCCGCACCCCGGTGAACCCGGCGTTCGCCTTGGCGGTGGGGGAGCCGCCCGGGCCGCGGTCGACGTGGCTGCGCATGTCGGGCGGGACGGGCGTGGAGGCGTCACCGTTCGAGAACTGGACGTCGGCGAGCTGGGTGATGCCGGAGGCGCCGTTGTTCGCCGTGATTTCCAGCCGGTAGTGCGCGTACTCCGTTGAATTGTCGAAGTCGTACGTCCTGGTCTCGAAGCGCTTGGCGAAGGTCTCGCCCTCGCGGGTGTCCAGGACCTTCCACTCCGTGCCGTCGGCCGAGCCCAGAAGCGTCCAGTTCTTCGGGTCGCGCGGGGCGTGGTCGTTCGCGGAAGTGAGCGCGTATGTCACCACCTTGACGGGTTCGTCCAGGTCGAATTCGACCCAGGCGGTGGGCGTGAAGGTGAGCCACTTGGTGCTCGGCTGGAGGTCGACCAGGTTCTCCTTGGTCTCGCCGGCGCCGCCGTTCTCGCCGCTGGCGCGCAGCGCGGTGACCTTGTCGGTGACGTTGCCGGGTATGCCCGCCGAGTAGGCGCCGTCGACGCCGGACGCCCGCTTGCGGCCGTCGGCGCCCACGTCGACCGTGTTGCGCCAGTCGGGTGGGCGTTCGTCCGCCTCGAAGGACGAGTGGAATTCCCGCTCGGTCGCGGCCGGTTGAGCGGGCCGGCCGGGGAGGGCGAGGGCGGTCGCCGACGGGACGGCCGCCGCGATCAGCGAAGCGGCCGCCACGAGGGCGGCCGTACGGGGGTATCCACGGGGGTGTGCACGGGTGTGTCGGTAACGGGTTCTCGGTGCGGACGTGCTGGGCTGTCTGGGCTGCATCCCGCGTCCTGCCTCCTGCCGAAAGCGCGTTGGACAACGTTGTCAGGCCAACTGGGCAAGAACCAGTAGGGAGGTAAGTGGCGTGCGGTGTCAAGGGTGTTGACGGCGCGGCAAGATCCGATTCAGCCGTTCTGTCGAACCATATGGCCGACGTATGCGGACCCGGCGCTTCGGTATTTCCCCGAGGTCTCAACTCGGGAAAGACTGCTGTCCAAAGTTGCTTTCGATCTTGCTCATGTGACGCGAAGTGGACTATACCTGTCGGCCAGCACAGTACGAGTACCCAGCACCTGCACGACCCAGCAAATGACCGCGGTGGCGGGGCCCTTCGCCTCAGGCGAGCAGGACGGGCGACCGGTACACCGCCTGAGTCCTGGAGAAGGCGAGGACTTGAGCATGGGATCCACGTCCGCCCGCAACGACGGTGACGGCCTCGGCCGTCGCGACCTGATCAAGCGGTCCGCCGCGCTCGGCCTGATCACCGTGCCGACCATGAGCGTCCTGTCCGCCTGCGCCACCGGCGGTGGCGGCGGCAACGACACGCAGACGAAGGCGCCCGGCGGCGCCAAGTCCGAGAAGAACCCGCTCGGCGTCGCCAAGGGCGCCCCGCTGGAGGCCTTCATCTTCAAGGGCGGCCTCGGCGACCAGTACGCCAAGGACGCCGAGGCCGACTACAAGGCCACCTACGGCGCCGAGGTCAAGCACACCGGCACCCAGCAGGTCGGCCCCAAGCTCACCCCGCGCTTCGCGGGCGGCAACCCGCCGGACGTCATCGACAACTCCGGCGCCGACCACCTCGACATGAACAAGCTGTCCACCCAGGGCCAGCTCCAGGACCTCGCCGCACTGCTCGACGCGCCCTCCATCGACGACCCGGCCAAGAAGGTCCGCGACACGATCCACCCGAGCACCGTCGAAAAGGGCAAGCACGGCGACACCTTCGACGTGCTCTACTACGCCTTCACCATCTACGGCACCTGGTACTCGCAGAAGCTGCTGGCCGACAAGGGCTGGACGTACCCCAAGACCCTCTCCGAGATGGTCACCCTCTGCGGCGAGATCAAGAAGGCCGGCATCGCCCCCTGGACCTACGCGGGCAAATTCCCCTACTACGTCCACTTCAACCTCTTCGCCCAGATCGCCAAGATCGGCGGCATGGAGAAGTGGATCGCCATCGACAACCTGGAGCCGAACGCCTGGACCTCCAACGACGCGGTCAAGGAGGTCGTCGAGCACTACGAGGAACTCGCCGCCAAGAAGTACTTCCTCGAAGGCAGCCAGGGCCTGACCCACATCCAGTCCCAGACCGCCTGGAACAAGGGCAAGGCCGTCTTCATCCCCAACGGCTCCTGGGTCGAGAACGAGGCCGCCCCCACCACGCCCGCCGACTTCGGCATGGCCGTCGGCGCGCTCTTCGACGGCACCGGCGACAAGATGCCGCACGGCACCCTGCGCGCCGAGCCGAGCGAGCCGTACATCGTCGCCAGCAAGGGCAAGAACCCGGCCGGCGGCATGGAGCTGCTGCGCATCATGCTCTCCAAGAAGCACGCGCAGAACTTCGCGACGAAGGTGAAGTCCCTGACCTGTGTCATGAACGCCACCGAGGGCATGACCCTCTCACCCGGGCTCGCCTCCGCCAGCAAGGTCTTCAAGGAGGCCGGGGACAACCTGATCAGCCTTCAGCTCCAGGAGTGGTACCCGGCGCTCACCGACGAGAAGATCGGCGGCCTGACCGGCCAGCTCCTCGCCGGTGAGCTGAAGGCCGCCGACTGGATCAAGAAGACCCAGGCGGAGTGCGACAAGGTCGCCAAGGACGACTCGGTCACCAAGTTCAAGCGCACGGCGTGATGGCATGACGGCATGACGGTCTTCAATCGCCTGACCTGACAGTTCGACAAAACGAGGGGAAGGGCCGGGGAGCACCATGCAACACGGCAAATACCGATTCATCGTGGGCTTCCTGGCCCTGCCTCTGCTCATTTACGGCGTTTTCGTCATCTCGCCGTTCGTCCAGGCGTTCCAGATCTCGATGACCGACTGGTCCGGACTGGTGGGCACCGCGAAATTCGTGGGCCTGGACAACTTCAGCAAGCTGTGGGAAAGCGACGATTTCTGGAACGCGCTGCGCCACAACGTCTACATGCTGGCGCTCGTCCCCGTGGTCACGCTCGCGCTCGGCCTCTTCTTCGCCTTCATGCTCAATGTGGGCGGCCGCCGCCGGAAGAACGAAGTCGTCACCGGTGTCGCCGGCTCGAAGTTCTACAAGTTCGTCTTCTTCTTCCCGCAGGTCATCTCCATCACGATCATCGCCGTCATCTGGTTCAACATCTACAACCCCGATCCGAACGACGGCATGCTCAACTCCCTGCTGGGCGCGGTCGGGCTGGACAGCCTCCAGAACTCCTGGCTGGGGGAGAAGAGCCTCGCGCTGTGGTGCATCAGCGCGGTCATGGTCTGGGGTCACGTCGGCTTCTACGTGGTGCTCTTCTCCGCCGCGATGGCCTCCATCCCCCGGGACATCTACGAGGCGGCCCTGCTGGACGGAGCCAGCCGCTTCCACACCTTCTTCAGGATCACCCTCCCGCTGCTGTGGGACACGGTCCAGACCGGCTGGGTGTACATGGGCATCATCGCCCTGGACGCCTTCGCGCTGGTCCAGATCATGTCGGTGAACATGGGCGGTCCCGACGGCGCGACCGACGTCATGCCGCTGCGGCTGTACCTGACGGCGTTCCGGGACAGCCAGTTCGGCTACGCCTCCGCCATGGGCGTCGCGATGCTCATCGTCACCATGACGTTCGCAGTGCTCACGATGCGCTTCGCGCGCCGTGAGCGGATCGAGTACTAGGGGTACGGGGATGACGACCGACGAGATCGAAGAGATCCAAGCGGTGACCAAGCGGGAGTCCCCGGCGCCCGCCAAGGTCACCCGGCAGCTCGGCCCGACGAGCGGCCGCACCTCCGAGGGCGGGGTGCTCAACGTCTTCTCCCACGGCATCCTCGTGCTGTGGGCGCTGATGGTGGGCGTGCCGCTGCTGTGGGTGCTGTGGAGCGCCTTCAAGGACAGCAACGGCATCCTGACCGACCCGTGGGGCCTGCCGACGGTCCTGCACTGGGAGAACTGGTCCAACGCGTGGAACGACGCGAACATGGGCCAGTACTTCATCAACACGGCGATCGTGGTGGGCGGGTCGGTCATCGGCACGATGGTGCTCGGGTCGATGGCGGCGTACGTCCTGGCCCGCTTCACCTTCCCCGGCAACCGGCTCATCTACTACCTGTTCGTGGCCGGCATGTCCTTCCCGGTCTTCATGCTGGTCATTCCGCTCTTCTTCGTGATGCGGGACTTCCCGGGCAGTTCGCTGCTGGCGACGTACCACGGACTGATCCTGGTCTACATCGCGTACTCGCTGCCGTTCACCGTGTTCTTCATGACGGCGTTCTTCCGTACGCTGCCGACCTCGGTGGCCGAGGCGGCGATGATCGACGGCGCTTCGCACACGCGGACGTTCTTCCAGGTGATGCTGCCGATGGCCAAGCCGGGCCTGATCAGCATCGGCATCTTCAACTTCCTGGGGCAGTGGAACCAGTACCTGCTGCCGATGGTGCTCAATCAGCAGGAGGACAAATACGTCCTCACCCAGGGGCTGGCGATGATCGCGTTGCAGCAGGGTTACGAGAACGACTGGGGCGCGCTGATGGCGGGCATGATGATCGCCATGCTGCCGGTGCTGATCGTGTACTCGATCTTCCAGCGGCAGGTGCAGTCGGGCCTCACGGCGGGTGCCCTGAAGTAGTCCGCGTCACCCGTTCGCATCACGATTCGCGTTACGAAACGAAACGGCTCGTCGGTGGAGCGCTCGCTCCCGACGGGCCGTTTCCGTATGTCGTGGGGGTAAATATCCGATTCCTCCGCATCTCATTCGCTCATCGGAGGTCTACAACGCTCAAGGTCTTGACGGGGACCAACCCAAAAGGCTCAGCTTAGAGTTCACATGTTGGAGAAAACGGCAGGAGTGAGTGAGTCGATGGAGACTCCGGGGTCGCAGACATCTCTGCATCGGGCCAATCTCGAGCGGGTCGTGCGCGCGGTGCGTATGGCGGGTTCGCTCACCCAGGCGGAGATCGCCAGGACCACCGGCCTGTCCGCCGCCACGGTCTCCAACATCGTCCGCGAGCTCAAGGACGGCGGCACCGTCGAGGTGACCCCCACCTCGGCGGGCGGGCGCCGGGCCCGCAGCGTCTCGCTCAGCGGGGACGCCGGCATCGTCATCGGCGTCGACTTCGGCCACACCCACCTGCGCGTCGCCGTCGGCAACCTGGCCCACCAGGTGCTCGCCGAGGAGTCCGAACCGCTCGACGTCGACGCGTCGTCCGAGGAGGGCTTCGACCGGGCGCAGGCGCTGGTCAAGCGGCTGATCGCGGCCACCGGGATCGGCCAGGACAAGGTGATCGGCGTCGGCCTCGGCGTACCCGGGCCCATCGACGTCTCGTCCGGCACCCTCGGCTCCACCTCGATCCTGCCGGGCTGGACCGGCATCAACCCCAGCGAGGAGCTCTCCCGCCGCCTCGGCGTCCCGGTGTACGTCGACAACGACGCCAACCTCGGCGCGCTCGGCGAGCTGGTCTGGGGCGGCGGGCGCGGGGTGAAGGACCTTGCGTACATCAAGGTCGCCAGCGGTGTCGGCGCCGGCCTGGTGATCGACGGGCAGATCTACCGGGGCCCCGGCGGCACGGCCGGCGAGATCGGCCACATCACGCTCGACGAGTCGGGGCCGGTGTGCCGCTGCGGCAACCGCGGCTGCCTGGAGACGTTCACCGCAGCCCGGTACGTGCTGCCGCTGCTCCAGCCCAGCCACGGGGCCGACCTGACCATGGAGCGGGTCGTGCAGCTCGCGCGCGAGGGCGACCCCGGCTGCCGCCGGGTGATCGGCGATGTCGGGCGGCACATCGGCAGCGGCGTGGCCAACCTCTGCAATCTCCTCAACCCCAGCCGCGTCGTCCTGGGCGGCGACCTCGCGGAGGCCGGGGAACTGGTGCTGGGACCCATCCGCGACTCGGTCTCCCGGTACGCCATCCCCAGCGCGGCCCGGCAGCTCTCGGTCGCCCCCGGGGCGCTCGGCGGGCGGGCGGAGGTGCTGGGCGCGCTCGCGCTCGTACTGAGCGAAATGGGTGATTCGACCCTGTTGGAGAGCGCGCTGCCGTCGACTACGCCTGCGTTCACTTAGATAACGGATGGCACCGTTGTCATCTCGTTGTCAATTTACTCCTTGACGACGACGTTACGGCCGAGTTGACTTCCAGCCACCTCGGCCGCAACGTCGCGGCCTCGTCAGGGAGGCAACCCCACATGAACGCAATGACGCGACGCATCGTCATAGGCACGGCAGCGGTATCCATGGCCGCTTCCCTCGCCGCTTGTGGCAAGGCGGGCGACGGCGACACCGCCGGCGGCAGTGGAGGCGACAGCAAGACCATCGGTCTGCTGCTGCCGGAGAACAAGACGACCCGTTACGAGACGTTCGACCGCCCGATCATCGAGGCGAAGATCCAGGAACTGTGCGGCGACTGCGAGGTCAAGTACAACAACGCCGCACAGGACACCGAGACCCAGAAGAAGCAGTTCGACGCGCTGGTCACGCAGGGCGTCAAGGTGATCATCCTCGACTCGGTCGACTACAAGGCCACCAAGTCCTGGGTGCAGCAGGCCGAGAAGAAGGGCGTCAAGGTCGTCGCGTACGACCGCCTGGCCGAGGGCCCGATCTCCGCGTACGTGAGCTACGACAACGAGAAGATCGGCCGCCTCCAGGGCGAGGGCCTGGTCAAGGCGCTCGGCGCCAAGGCCAAGGACAGCAACGTCGTCATGATCAACGGCTCGCCGACCGACCCGAACGCCCCGCTGTTCAAGAAGGGCGCGCACAGCGTCCTGGACACCGGCGTCAAGAAGGTCGTCTACGAGCAGGACATCCCGGACTGGTCCCCGGACGAGGCCAACAAGAAGATGGGCGCGGCCATCGACTCCCTGGGCAAGGACGGCTTCCAGGGCGTCTACTCCGCCAACGACGGCATGGCCGGCGGCATCATCACCGCCCTGAAGAAGCAGGGCATCAAGGTTCCGGTCGGCGGCCAGGACGCCGAGCTCGCCGGTCTCCAGCGCATCCTGACGGGTGACCAGGCCTTCACGATCTACAAGCAGATCAAGCCGGAGGCCGAGACCACCGCGGAGATCGCGGTCCGCCTGCTGAAGGGCGAGAAGATCGACGACCTCACCCCGACCAAGGTCACCAGCCTCACCGGTGAGTTCAAGGGCATCCCGGCCAAGCTGTACGACGCGCAGATCGTGACCAAGGAGAACATCGCCTCCACGATCATCGCGGACAAGGTCTACAAGGCCGCGGACATCTGCACGGCCGAGTACAAGGCGGCCTGCGCCGCGGCCGGCATCAAGTAACCGCCCCCTCCCGGACCGGTCCGGCGCCCGCCCTCCACGCCCCGCAAGCACGGGCGGGCGCCGGACTCACCCCCGGGGCCTCCGGCCCCCCCGGGTGCCCCGGCCCCGACGGCTCGGACGCCAGGCCAAGGCCCCGGCTGGCCACCGGCCCGGCCAGGTCCCCGGCCACGGCTGGAGCCCAGGAGCCACCGACCACCGACCACCGGTCACCGGCCAGTGACCCCGGCCGGACCCCGGGACCCGGTCCCGGCCAGGCGGTCACGGCCACCGGCCTTCGGGCCACGGCCACCGGTTTCGGGGCCTTGGCCTCCCGGGCCCGGCCCACCTGGCCACGGCCTCCATGCCTCGGCCACCGGCCAGGGCCACCGGCCTCCAGGCCACGGTCTCCGGCCACCCGGCCACGGCCACCGGCCTCGGCCACCGGCCTCCAGGCCACGGCCACCGGCCACGGCCACCGGCCTCCGGGCCACGGCCTCCGGGCCACCCGGCCTCGGCCACCGGCCTCGGCCAACGCCCGGGTCGTCCCAGCCACCCACAAGACCCATGACCCGCCCGGCCCCCCGCCCGGCGGGTACCGCACACCACCCCTGTGCTCCACGTACCACCATCCCCGCCGGACAGGCGGCGAAGGAGATGATTCACGTGTTCGCTACGCCAGTGCTGGCGTTGCGCGGAGTCTCCAAGCGGTTCGGCGCCGTCCAGGCGCTCACCGACGTAGACCTGGAGATCCATGCCGGTGAGGTCGTCGCCCTGGTCGGCGACAACGGCGCCGGCAAGTCGACGCTCGTCAAGACCATCTCGGGAGTCCACCCCATCGATGAAGGCGCCATCGAATGGGAGGGCAACGCGGTCCGGATCAACCGGCCGAACGACGCCCAGGAACTCGGGGTCGCCACCGTCTACCAGGACCTGGCCCTCTGCGACAACCTCGACGTCGTCGCCAACCTCTTCCTCGGCAGCGAGCTGAAGAGCCTCTCCGTCCTCGACGAGATCGCGATGGAGAAGCGCGCCAAGGAACTGCTGGACACCCTGTCCATCCGCATCCCCAGCGTCCGCATCCCCGTCGCCTCCCTCTCCGGCGGTCAGCGCCAGGTCGTGGCCATCGCCCGCGCCCTGATCGGCGACCCCAAGATCGTCATCCTGGACGAGCCGACCGCCGCCCTCGGCGTCGAGCAGACCGCCCAGGTCCTCGACCTGGTCGAGCGGCTGCGCGAGCGCGGCCACGGGGTCATCCTCATCAGCCACAACATGGCCGACGTCCGCGCCGTCGCGGACAAGGTGGCCGTGCTGCGCCTGGGCCGCAACAACGGTGTCTTCGACGTCAAGGACACCACGCACGAAACGATCATCGCCGCGATCACCGGTGCCACGGACAACGCCGTGACCCGCCGGCAGGCGCGTACGGCCACGAAGGAGGACGCGAAGTGAGCGACCTCACCAAGACCCACGCAGCCCCCGAGGAGTCGGCGGCCCCCGTCCCCGCCGTCGACCCGCGGCTCCTCGTACGCGAAGAGGGCCTCAAGGGCTACTGGACGGAGTTCAAGCGCAAGGTCCGCGGCGGTGAGCTGGGCTCCCTGCCCGTGTTCATCGGCCTGATCGTCATCGCGATCGTCTTCCAGTCGCAGAACAGCAACTTCCTCTCCGCCAGCTCCGTCGCCAACATCGCCGTCTACACCTCCGGCCTCGGCATCATGGCGGTCGGCATCGTCTTCGTCCTGATCCTCGGCGAGATCGACCTCTCGGTCGGCTCCGTCGCGGGGGTCGGCGCCGCCGTCTGGGCCGTGCTCAATGTGAGCAACGGCATGAACGACTGGCTCGCCGTCGCCATCGCCGTCCTCTCCGGCCTCGCGCTCGGCCTGCTCCACGGCTTCTTCTTCGCCAAGATCGGCGTACCGGCGTTCGTCGTCACCCTCGCCGGCTTCCTCGGCTGGAGCGGCCTCCAGATCTGGCTCATGGGCCAGGAAGGCTCCATCAACGCCCCGACGGGGAGCGTCGTCGAGCACCTGACCGGCTACTACTTCGAGGACAAGGCCGCCGCGTACGGCCTCGCCCTGGTCGCCGTCCTCGCCTACGCCGCCTCCCTCCTGCTGGACAGCAAGCGCCGCAAGGCCGCCGCCCTGCCGGCCCGCCCCACCAGCGAGATCGTGCTGCGCGCCGGCGTCGTCGCCGTCCTATGCTTCGCCGTCGCCTACGTCCTGAACGAGCCCTCCGGCGCCCGCGGCCTGCCGCTCGCCCTGGTGCTCTTCCTCGGCGTCCTGGTCGTCGCCGACTTCGTCGCCCGCCGCACCACCTTCGGCCGCCAGGTCTTCGCGGTCGGCGGCAACGCCGAGGCGGCCCGCCGCGCCGGCATCAACGTCGACCGGGTCCGCATCCTGGTCTTCGGCCTCTCCGGCCTGCTCGCCGCCTTCGGCGGCCTCTTCGTGGCCAGCCTCTCCGGCGGCGCCACCAAGAGCCTCGGCGGCGGCAACACGCTGATGCTCGTCATCGCGGCGGCCGTCATCGGCGGCACCAGCCTCTTCGGCGGCCGCGGCAAGGTCTGGTCCGCGCTGCTCGGCATGATCGTGATCCAGTCGATCCAGCAGGGCCTCAACATGCTCGGCATGGCGTCCGAGATCCAGTACATGATCACCGGCGCGGTGCTCCTCGCCGCCGTCGTGATCGACTCGGTCTCCCGCCGCACGCAGAAGACCGCAGGTCGCGCATAGGGTGAACCCCATGTGACGACCGCAATGCCCGGCGCCGACAACCGGCGCCGGGCATTGCTGCGTCTGAGCCAATGGCTGACGCGTTACGCACCGCCCGATGACCATCGTCGGAGGCGGAACATTAGACTCGACAAAATCGGCAGCTCGACCAGCTCAACACGCAAGGAGGCACGGGTGGCTCTGCTGACCCGTATCACGGGCCCGCGCGATCTCGACCGGCTCTCCCCGGAGGAGCTGGAACAGTTGGCGGCGGAGATCCGGTCCTTCCTGGTGGACGCCGTCTCGAAGACCGGCGGCCACCTCGGCCCCAACCTCGGCGTGGTCGAGCTGACCATCGCCCTGCACCGCGTCTTCGAGTCCCCCAAGGACAAGATCCTCTGGGACACCGGCCACCAGTCCTACGTCCACAAGCTGCTCACCGGGCGCCAGGACTTCTCCAAGCTGAAGATGAAGGGCGGCCTGTCCGGCTACCCCGCGCGGGCCGAGTCCGAGCACGACATCATCGAGAACAGCCACGCCTCCACCGTCCTCGGCTGGGCCGACGGCCTCGCCAAGGCCAACGAGGTCCTGGAGCGCGACGACCACGTCGTCGCCGTCATCGGCGACGGGGCCCTCACCGGCGGTATGGCCTGGGAGGCGCTCAACAACATCGCCGAGGCCAAGGACCGTCCGCTCGTCATCGTCGTGAACGACAACGAGCGCTCCTACGCCCCCACCATCGGCGGCCTCGCCAACCACCTCGCCACGCTCCGCACCACCGACGGCTACGAGCGCTTCCTCGCCCGTACGAAGGAGATCCTCGACCGCACCCCGGTCGTCGGAAAGCCGCTGTACGAGACGCTGCACGGAGCCAAGAAGGGCCTGAAGGACTTCATCGCCCCGCAGGGCATGTTCGAGGACCTCGGCCTGAAGTACGTCGGCCCCATCGACGGCCACGACATCGAGGCGCTGGAGTCCGCGCTGGCCCGCGCCAAGCGGTTCGGCGGCCCGGTCATCGTGCACTGCCTCACCGAGAAGGGCCGCGGCTACCAGCCCGCCCTCGCGGACGAGGCCGACCGCTTCCACGCCGTCGGCAAGATCCACCCGGACACCGGCCTGCCGATCTCCTCCTCCGGCGCCGACTGGACCGGCGTCTTCGCCGACGAGATGGTCAAGCTCGGCCACGAGCGCGAGGACATCGTCGCGATCACCGCCGCCATGCTCCAGCCGGTCGGCCTCGACAAGTTCGCCAAGGCCTTCCCGGACCGCGTGTACGACGTCGGCATCGCCGAGCAGCACGGCGCCGTCTCCGCGGCCGGCCTCGCCACCGGCGGTCTCCACCCGGTCTTCGCGGTGTACGCCACCTTCCTCAACCGCGCCTTCGACCAGGTCCTGATGGACGTCGCCCTGCACAACTGCGGCGTGACGTTCGTCCTCGACCGGGCCGGCATCACCGGCACCGACGGTGCCTCCCACAACGGCATGTGGGACATGTCGATCCTCCAGGTCGTCCCCGGCCTGCGGATCGCCGCCCCGCGCGACGCCGACCAGGTCCGCGCCCAGCTCCGCGAGGCCGTCGAGGTCGACGACGCGCCGACCGTCGTGCGCTACTCCAAGGGCGCGGTCGGCCCGGCCGTCGAGGCCGTGGGCCGCGTCGGCGGCATGGACGTGCTGCGCGAGGCCGGCACGGACCGGCCGGACGTGCTGCTGGTCTCCGTCGGCGCGCTCGCGCCCATGTGCCTGGAGATCGCCGACCTCCTCGACAAGCAGGGCATCTCCACCACCGTCGTCGACCCGCGCTGGGTCAAGCCGGTCGACGAGGCCATGGCGCCGCTCGCCGACCGCCACCGCGTCGTCGTCACCGTCGAGGACAACGGCCGCGTCGGCGGTGTCGGCTGCGCGGTCGCCCAGGCGCTGCGCGACGCCGGCGTCGACGTACCGCTGCGCGACTTCGGCATCCCGCCGCGCTTCCTGGACCACGCCTCCCGCAAGGAGGTCATGGCCGAGATCGGGCTCACCGCACCCGACATCGCCCGCCAGGTCACCGGCCTGGTCTCCAAGCTCGACGGCAGGTACGAGGACGAGGAGATCGAAGCCGCGCGCGACTGACGCCGCGACTGACGCCACGGTGGCCACATAGGGCCGGTCGGAGTACCCCAGGGGTTTCCGGCCGGTCCTTTCGTGTGAAAGGGCCTCTCAGGGCGGGCGCGGTCCCGCAGCCCTCTCGATCATGGGCGGTAGAGGCCGATGGCTACGGAGGTACGCCGGTGAGTATGGGCCAGCAGTCACGCGACACCGGGATGTTCCGGACAAAGAGCATCGAGCAGTCGATCCAGGACACCGAGGAGCCCGAACACGCACTGAAGAAGTCCCTGTCCGCTTGGGACCTGACGGTCTTCGGTGTCGGTGTCATCATCGGCACGGGCATCTTCGTGCTCACCGGAAAGGTGGCCAAGGAGACCGCCGGGCCGGCCACCGCCCTCGCCTTCGTCACGGCGGGCATCGTCTGCGCGCTGGCCGCCCTCTGTTACGCCGAGTTCGCCTCGACCGTCCCGGTGGCCGGGTCGGCGTACACCTTCGCGTACGCCTCCCTGGGCGAGCTGCCCGCCTGGATCATCGGCTGGGACCTCGTCCTGGAGTTCGCCCTGGGCACGGCCGTCGTCGCCGTCGGCTGGTCCGGGTACGTGCGCTCGCTGATGGACAACGTGGACTGGCACCTGCCCGCCGCGCTGCAAGGGCCGGACGTGGCGGGCGGCACCTTCGACCTCCTCGCCTTCCTGCTGGTCCTGGTGCTGACCGTGATCCTGGTGCTCGGCATGAAGCTGTCCGCCAACATCACGGCGCTCGTCGTGGCCATCAAGGTCACCGTCGTCATGATCGTGATCATCGCGGGTCTGTTCTTCATCGTGGGCGACAACTACTCGCCGTTCATCCCCGACCCGGTGAGCCCGCCGGCCTCGTCCGGCTGGGACGCGCCGCTCGTGCAGACGATCTTCGGCTACGAACCGACGAACTTCGGCGTCATGGGCATCTTCACCGCCGCGTCCGTCGTCTTCTTCGCCTTCATCGGCTTCGACGTGGTGGCCACCGCCGCCGAGGAGACCAAGGTCCCGCAGCGCGACATGCCGCGCGGCATCCTCGGCTCGCTGTTCATCTGCACCGTGCTCTACGTCGCCGTCTCGATCGTCGTCACCGGCATGCAGCACTACAGCCAGCTCTCGGTGAGCGCCCCGCTGGCCGACGCCTTCAAGGCGACCGGGCACCCCTTCTACGCCGGTGTGATCAGCTTCGGCGCCGCCGTCGGCCTCACCACCGTGTGCCTGATCCTGCTCCTCGGCCAGACCCGGGTGTTCTTCGCGATGAGCCGCGACGGGCTGCTGCCGCGGTTCTTCTCCGTCACGCACCCGAAGTTCCGCACCCCCTACCGCCCCACCATCCTCCTCGGGGTGCTCATCGCGATCATCGCGGGCTTCACCAGCATCGACGAGCTGGCGACCCTGGTGAACATCGGCACGCTCTTCGCGTTCGTCGTCGTCGCCCTGGGCGTGATCATCCTGCGCCGCACCCGCCCCGACCTGCACCGCGCCTTCCGCACCCCGTGGGTGCCGTTCATCCCGATCCTCTCGGTCGCCGCGTCGGTGTGGCTGATGCTCAACCTGCCGGGCGAGACGTGGTTCCGCTTCGCGGTGTGGATGGCCGCCGGCGTCGTCGTGTACTTCCTGTACGGACGCCCCCACAGCCGCCTGGGCGGACACAAGTACCCGATGGGCACCAAGGCCCCGTAGCCCGTAGCCCGTAGCCCGTAGCCCGTAGCGCGTGATCCGTCGCCCTACCAGAGCGCCGGCCGCCCCGTTCGCCGTTTGGGCCGTTCGGGGCGGCCGCTCGTAGAATCGCCGGATGACTTCCCCCGGCGACGACCACCCGGACCACCTGGACCACGTGGACCACGAGACCGACGACGCCCTGCGGGTGCTGGGCAAGGTCTTCGGCTACGACTCCTTCCGCGGGCCGCAGCGGGAGATCATCGACCACGTGGTGGGCGGCGGTGACGCCCTGGTCCTGATGCCGACCGGTGGCGGCAAGTCGCTGTGCTACCAGATCCCCGCGCTGGTGCGCCGGGGCGTCGGAGTCGTCATCTCGCCGCTGATCGCCCTCATGCAGGACCAGGTCGACGCCCTGCGGGCGCTCGGCGTGCGGGCCGGGTTCCTCAACTCCGCCCAGGACCTCGACGAGCGGCGACTGGTGGAGGCCGAGTTCGCCGCCGGTGAGCTGGACCTGCTGTACCTGGCGCCGGAGCGGCTGCGCGTCGAGTCGACGCTCCAGCTCCTCCAGCGCGGCACCATCTCGCTGTTCGCCATCGACGAGGCGCACTGTGTCGCCCAGTGGGGCCACGACTTCCGCCCCGACTACCTCCAGCTCTCCACGCTCCACGAGCGGTGGCCCGACGTGCCGCGCATCGCCCTCACGGCGACCGCCACCCGCGCCACCCACGCGGAGATCGCCACCCGGCTGAAGCTCACCGACGCCCGGCACTTCGTGGCGAGCTTCGACCGCCCCAACATCCAGTACCGCATCGCCCCCAAGAACGAGCCCAAGCGGCAGCTCCTGGAGCTGATCCGCGGCGAGCACGCCGGCGACGCGGGCATCGTGTACTGCCTGTCGCGGGCGTCCGTCGAGAAGACGGCGGCGTTCCTGGTCGAGAACGGCATCGACGCCGTCCCGTACCACGCGGGCCTGGACGCCCGGACCCGTGCCGAGAACCAGGCCCGGTTCCTCCGCGAGGACGGGCTCGTGGTCGTCGCCACCATCGCGTTCGGCATGGGCATCGACAAGCCCGACGTACGCTTCGTCGCCCACCTCGACCTGCCGAAGTCGGTGGAGGGCTACTACCAGGAGACCGGCCGCGCCGGGCGCGACGGCCTGCCCTCCACGGCCTGGCTGGCGTACGGGCTCCAGGACGTCGTCCAGCAGCGCAAGATGATCGACGGCTCCGAGGGCGACGCCGAGCACCGCCGCCGGCTCGCCGCGCACCTCGACGCCATGCTCGCCCTGTGCGAGACGGTCGAGTGCCGCCGGGTGCGGCTGCTGGCGTACTTCGGCCAGGAGTCCACCGCGTGCGGCAACTGCGACACGTGCCTGTCGCCGCCGAAGTCGTGGGACGGCACGATCGCCGCCCAGAAGCTGCTGTCGACCGTCGTCCGGCTCAAGCGGGAGCGCAACCAGAAGTTCGGCGCGGGCCAGATCATCGACATCCTGCTCGGCCGCAAGACCGCCAAGGTCATCCAGTTCGACCACGACGCGCTGAGCGTCTTCGGCATCGGCACGGAGCTGAACGAGTCGCAGTGGCGCGGCGTCGTGCGCCAGCTCCTCGCCCAGGGCCTCCTCGCCGTCGAGGGCGACTACGGCACGCTCGTCCTGACCGACACCTCCGCCGACGTCCTCGGCGGCCGCCGCGAGGTCCTGCTCCGCAGCGAACCGGAACGCCCGGCACGGGCCGCCAAGTCCGGCGGCGCCGCCAAGCGCGCCGCGGTCGCCGACCTGCCCGACGAGGCCCTCCCGGTCTTCGAACGCCTCCGCGCCTGGCGCGCCGCGACCGCCAAGGAGCAGGGCGTCCCCGCGTACGTCATCTTCCACGACGCCACCCTCCGCCAGATCGCAGCCGCCCCGCCCTCCACCCTCGCCGACCTGGGCGGCGTCAGCGGCGTCGGCGAGAACAAGCTCGCCAAGTACGGCGAGGCCATCCTCGCCGCGCTCGCCGAACCCGAACCCGAGGCCTGACCGGACGGTGCCTCCGGCCCCGTTGTGGGCAATCGTCCCGCTGGGGTTCCCACCCGTTGTGGGCAATCGTCCCGCTGGGGGTCCCCCCTGGACGAAGTCCTTGGGGGAGGGACGGGTGGGCACAACGGGACTGGGGCGGTGCCTTCGCGGCGGTTCCTCCCGGGGCGGTGCCTGTCCGGTGGGTGGGGGGCGTGGCCCCTCCGGGCTCACCTCCTCGAGGCCGGCGGCGTTGGGTGCCGGTTATGGGAGCCCCGGCTTCGCCGCCAACCTCTGCGGGGGCGACCCTGCACGGCCCCACCCCGGCCGGTGGCCGTCTGCGGGCCGGTGGGGGCGGAAACGGCGGACGGGCCGCAGGGGGTGCCCCCTGCGGCCCGTCCGTCCTTCTGCGGTCTTACGCCGGGACGCTCGCCACGCCCTGCGCCAGGAAACGCTTGCCGTTGACGCGCTCCGAGACGCCCTCGCGGTCCAGGTACGGCGTGATGCCGCCCAGGTGGAAGGGCCAGCCGGCGCCCGTGATGAGGCACAGGTCGATGTCCTGGGCCTCGGCGACGACGCCCTCGTCCAGCATCAGGCCGATCTCCTGCGCCACCGCGTCCAGGACGCGGGCGCGGACCTGCTCCTCCGTCAGGACGGTGTCGCCCTGCTTCAGCAGCGCCGCGACCTCGGGGTCCAGCTCGGGCTTGCCCGAGTCGTAGACGTAGAAGCCGCGCTTGCCCGCCTCGACGACCGCCTTGAGGTTCGGGGACACCTTGAAGCGGTCCGGGAAGGACCGGTTGAGGGTCTCCGAGACGTGCAGACCGATCGCCGGGCCGACCAGCTCCAGCAGCACCAGCGGGGACATCGGCAGACCGAGCGGCTCGATGGCCTTCTCCGCGGTCTCGACCGGGGTGCCCTCGTCGATGACGTTCTGGATCTCGCCCATGAAGCGGGTGAGGATGCGGTTCACGACGAACGCCGGGGCGTCCTTCGTCAGGACCGCGGTCTTCTTGAGCTTCTTCGCGACACCGAAGGCGGTGGCGAGGGACGCGTCGTCCGTCTTCTCGCCGCGCACGATCTCCAGCAGCGGGAGGATCGCGACCGGGTTGAAGAAGTGGAAGCCGACGACCCGCTCCGGGTGCTTCAGCTTCGACGCCATCTCCGAGACGGACAGCGACGAGGTGTTGGTCGCGAGGATCGCGTGGGCCGGGGCGACCGCCTCGACCTCCGCGAACACCTTCTGCTTGACCGACATCTCCTCGAACACGGCCTCGATGATGAAGTCCGCGTCCGCGAAGCCCTCGGCCTTGTCCAGCACGCCGCTCACCAGGCCCTTGAGGCGGTTGGCCTTGTCCTGGTTGATGCGGCCCTTGCCGAGCAGCTTGTCGATCTCGGCGTGGACGTAGCCCACACCCTTGTCGACGCGCTCCTGGTCGATGTCGGTCAGCACGACCGGCACCTCAAGGCGGCGCAGGAACAGCAGCGCGAGCTGGGAGGCCATCAGACCGGCGCCGACGACGCCGACCTTGGTGACCGGGCGGGCCAGGCTCTTGTCCGGCGCGCCGGCCGGGCGCTTGGCACGCTTCTGGACCAGGTTGAAGGCGTAGATACCGGCCCGCAGTTCGCCGCCCATGATGAGGTCGGCGAGCGCGGTGTCCTCGGCGTCGAAGCCCTTCTGGAGGTCGCCGTCCTTGGCCGCCTCGATGATGTCCAGGGCGCGGTACGCGGCCGGGGCCGCACCGTGCACCTTGGAGTCCGCGATGAACCGGCCACGGGCGACGGCCGCGTCCCAGCCCTCGCCGCGGTCGACGTCCGCGCGCTCGACCACGATGTCGCCCTTGAGGACGGACGCCGTCCACAGCAGCGACTGCTCCAGGAAGTCCGCGCCCTCGAAGATCGCGTCGGCGATCCCGAGCTCGAAGACCTGCGCGCCCTTGAGCTGCTTGTTCTGGTTGAGCGAGTTCTCGATGATGACCGAGACCGCGCGGTCCGCGCCGATCAGGTTCGGCAGGATCGTGCAGCCGCCCCAGCCCGGGACCAGGCCCAGGAAGACCTCGGGGAGAGAGAAGGCCGGCAGGGCCTTCGACACGGTGCGGTAGGTGCAGTGCAGACCGACCTCGACACCGCCGCCCATCGCCGCGCCGTTGTAGTACGCGAACGTCGGCACGGCGAGGGAGGACAGCCGCTTGAAGACGTCGTGGCCGCCCTTGCCGATGGCGAGCGCGTCCTCGTGGCGCTTCAGCAGCTCGACGCCCTTGAGGTCGGCGCCGACGGCGAAGATGAACGGCTTGCCGGTGAGGCCGACACCGACGATCGTGCCCTCGGCCGCCTCCTTCTCGACCTGGTCGATGGCGGTGTTGAGGTTCGCCAGCGACTGCGGGCCGAAGGTGGTCGGCTTGGTGTGGTCGAAGCCGTTGTCCAGCGTGATCAGCGCGAACCGGCCCGCCCCGAAGGGCAGGTCGAAGTGGCGTACGTGGGCGCTGGTGACGACCTCGTCCGGGAACAGCTCGGCCGCACCCTTCAACAGCTCAGCGGTGGTGCTCACTTGGTGCCTCCGTCGAAGTGGGGGTTCTCCCAGATGACCGTGGCGCCCATGCCGAAGCCGACGCACATGGTGGTGAGGCCGTAACGGACCTCCGGCTGCTCCTCGAACTGGCGAGCCAACTGCGTCATCAGACGGACGCCGGAGGAGGCCAGCGGGTGGCCGAAGGCGATGGCGCCGCCGTACTGGTTGACGCGCGGGTCGTCGTCGGCGATGCCGTAGTGGTCGAGGAAGGCCAGGACCTGGACGGCGAAGGCCTCGTTGACCTCGAAGAGGTTGATGTCCTCGATCGACAGGCCGGCCTTGGCCAGGGCCTTCTCGGTCGCCGGGATCGGGCCGTAGCCCATGACCTCCGGCTCGACGCCGGCGAAGGCGTACGAGACGAGGCGCATCTTCACCGGGAGGTTGTTCTCGCGGGCGAAGTCCTCGGACGCGATGATCGAGGCGGTGGCGCCGTCGTTCAGGCCCGCGGCGTTACCGGCGGTGACGTTGCCGTGGACGCGGAACGGCGTCTTCAGACCCGCCAGCGACTCCAGGGTGGTGCCCGGGCGCATCGGCTCGTCGGCGGTGACCAGGCCCCAGCCCGTCTCGCCCGCCTCGGCGTTCGTACGGCGGACGGAGATCGGCACCAGGTCCTGCTGGATCTTGCCGTTGGCGTACGCCTTGGCGGCCTTCTCCTGGCTGCGCACGGCGTACTCGTCGGCGCGCTGCTTGGTGATGTGCGGGTAGCGGTCGTGCAGGTTCTCCGCCGTCATGCCCATGAACAGGGCCGACTCGTCGACCAGCTTCTCGCTGACGAAGCGCGGGTTCGGGTCGACGCCCTCGCCCATCGGGTGGCGGCCCATGTGCTCGACACCACCGGCGATGACGGCGTCGTACGCGCCGAAGGCGATCGAACCGGCGACCGAGGTCACGGCGGTCATGGCGCCCGCGCACATGCGGTCGATCGAGTAGCCGGGCACCGACTGCGGCAGGCCCGCCAGGATGCCGGCGGTGCGGCCGATGGTCAGGCCCTGGTCGCCGATCTGCGTGGTCGCGGCGATGGCGACCTCGTCGATCTTCGCGGGGTCCAGGCCGGGGTTGCGGCGCAGCAGCTCCCGGATGGCCTTCACGACGAGATCGTCGGCGCGGGTCTCGTGGTAGATGCCCTTCGGGCCCGCCTTGCCGAACGGGGTGCGGACGCCGTCGACGAAGACGACGTCCCTGACGGTACGAGGCACGATGGCTCTCCTCCAGGGTGCGGGGTGGCACTGCACTGCTGCGGCACGCGGCTAAGCGCGCGCTTGCAGGCCCCATGCTACTTGCGGGTAACCAGGCTGCACAGTCCCCCCACCGGGAGCGGTGAAGGTCACACCGCTGGACGCCCTGCTGTGGCGGCGATGGCCCGGCGCGCGGAGCCTGGCCTGGCCGGGACCGACGTCCCGGCCGAGCCCACAGAACGGACCCCCATGGCAGTCATCCTGACCGATCACGCGGTTCCCCACGTCTCCACCATCCCCGCGAACACGGGCGAGAACGTCGAACTCTTCGTGCGGGAGCGCGACGGCACACCCCCGGGCGGCACGCGCAAGCCCGTCCTCATGCTGCACGGCAGGAGCACTCCGGTGCTCGCGGCCGCCGATCTCCAGTACAAGACGTACGGCTGGGCCGAGGCGCTGGCGAAGGCCGGTTACGACGTCTTCATGATGGACCTCCAGGGCGCCGGGCGGTCGCCGCGTCCCAAGATGGACGACCCGCGCAACGCCAACCCCGCCGAGCAGAAGCTTCTGACCCCGAAGCCGACGGGTTTCTCCCCGGGCCCGCCGAACTACGCGTTCCAGTTGAACAACTCCAACAGCGACCGGGACGAGCTGAACACCGTCGTGGAGTACATCCGCGACCTGCACAACGTGAACAAGGTCGCCTTCATCGGCTGGTCCGCGGCCGCCATCACCATGGGGCCGTACGCGGTCGACAACCCCGGCAAGGTGGAGAGCCTGTTCCTGCTGGCGCCGGTCTTCCCGCCCAAGGCCACGTCGACCCCCCCGAGCACCCTGCCGCAGCCCGGCTTCCCGATGTTCCTCGGTACGAGACCGGGCCTGGAGACGGCGTGGAACGCCGAGCTGCACTGCGTGGACCAGCGCGAACCCGGCATGGTGGAAAGGGTGTGGGCCGCGGTCATGGACAACGACCCGGTCGGCCGCACATGGGGGCCGCCCGAGGGCCTCAACCGGATCAGGAACTTCGTCCGCTGGGGATGGAACGAGACCACCGCGGCCAAGGGCGGCGTCCTCGGCGGAAGCGTGCCCGTCCTGATCGTGTACGGGGAGCACGACAAGACGGTGAACACGACACCGCCGAGCACCAATCCGAACTTCAACCTCTCGGTCCCCGCCCTGTACAACGCCATCACGGGGACGAAGAAGCTGATGGTCAAGATGGCCTGCGCCAGTCACTCGATGCCCTGGGAGATCCAGCACAAGAACCTGCACAACCTGTCGAAGCACTGGCTCAAGCACCTGACGGTCGACGGCAAGACCACCGGCGTCTTCGAGATGGACCTGAACGGCGTCATCAGCCCGGCGTAGGGCGCCGAAGCCCCCGGCCCGGACCGGCCGGGGGCTTCCTCGTGTCAGCTCCGCGCCGAGTTCAGCGCCGCCACCAGCACAGGCGTGACCTGCTCGATCTGCCAGGTCCGCGCTCCGTACCCCGCGAGCGCGCCGGCGACCGACTCCGCCGTGACCTCGGCGGGCGGCTCCCAGCACACCCGGCGCACCGTGTCGGGTGTGATCAGGTTCTCCGGCGGCAGGTTCAGCGACTCGGCGAGCGCGGAGACGGCCGAACGGGCCGCCGAGAGCCGCGCGGCGGCCGCCGGGTCCTTCTCCGCCCAGGCGCGCGGCGGGGGCGGGCCCTGCACCGGCTGGCCGGGCTGCGGCAGCTCCGTGTCCGGCAGCGCCTTCGCGCGGTCCACCGCCGCCTGCCACTGCTCCAGCTGGCGGCGCCCCATGCGGTGCCCGAACCCGGGCAGCGCGGTCAGCGCCTGCACGTTGGGCGGCAGGGCGAGGGCGGCCTCCACGATCGCCGCGTCGCTGAGCACCTTGCCGGGCGACACGTCACGCCGCTGGGCGATCCGGTCACGGGCGGTCCACAGCTCCCGTACGACCGCCATCTGGCGGCGCCGGCGGACCTTGTGCATACCGGACGTCCGGCGCCAGGGGTCCTTGCGGGGCGGGGGCGGCGGGGCGGCGGCGATGGCGTCGAACTCCTGGTACGCCCACTCCAGCTTGCCCTGCCGGTCGAGCTCCTTCTCCAGCGCGTCACGCAGGTCGACGAGCAGCTCGACGTCCAGCGCGGCGTACCGGAGCCACGGCTCGGGCAGCGGGCGGGTGGACCAGTCCACGGCGGAGTGGCCCTTCTCCAGGGCGAAATTCAGCACGACCTCGACCATCGCGCCGAGGCCGACGCGCGGGAACCCCGCGAGCCGGCCGGCCAGCTCGGTGTCGAAGAGCCGGCTGGGGGTCATGCCTATTTCGCGCAGACAGGGGAGGTCCTGACTGGCGGCGTGCAGGATCCACTCGGCGTCCCCGAGGGCGTCGCCGAGCTCGGACAGGTCCGGGCAGCCGACCGGGTCGATCAGCGCGGTGCCCGCGCCCTCGCGGCGGAGCTGGACGAGGTAGGCGCGCTGGCCGTAGCGGTAGCCCGACGCGCGCTCGGCGTCGACGGCGACGGGGCCGGTGCCGCGCGCGAAGGCGGCGATCACCTCGGCGAGGGCATGCTCGTCGGCCACCACGGGCGGTACGCCCTCGCGGGGCGCCAGCAAGGGGATCGGCACTCCGTCGACTGCGACGCCGTCGTCCGGAGGGCCGCCCCCGGTGGTTCGCAGTGCTGTCTCTGCTGCGGTCTCTTGGGCGTCGGTCACCTGTCAAGGGTATCTGTGAACGGCAGGCGCCCGTCGACGGAACGTTCCGTCGACGGGCGCGGGTGTGATGTAAACCGGTCAGTGGATGATTCCCGTACGAAGTGCCACGGCGACCATTCCGGCCCGGTCGCCGGTGCCGAGCTTGCGGGCGATGCGGGCCAGGTGGCTCTTGACGGTCAGCGCGGACAGGCCCATCGATACGCCGATGGCCTTGTTCGACTGGCCCTCGGCGACCAGCCGGAGCACCTCGACCTCACGGCCGGAGAGCTCCCGGTAGCCGCCCGGGTGGCTCGGGGCGCCGGGGGGACGGCGGTGCAGCCGGGCGGCGGCGGCACCGATGGGGGCGGCGCCGGGGCGGGTCGGGTGGCCGATGTTCGTGCGGGTACCGGTGACGACGTAGCCCTTGACGCCGCCGGCGAGCGCGTTGCGTACGGCACCGATGTCGTCGGCCGCCGACAGGGCGAGCCCGTTGGGCCAGCCGGCGGCACGGGTCTCGGACAGCAGGGTGAGCCCGGAGCCATCGGGCAGGTGGACGTCGGCAACGCAGATGTCGCGCGGGCTGCCGACGCGGGGACGAGCCTCCGCGATGGACGACGCCTCGATGACGTCACGCACTCCGAGGGCCCACAGGTGGCGGGTGACGGTGGAGCGGACGCGCGGGTCGGCCACGACGACCATGGCCGTCGGCTTGTTCGGGCGGTAGGCGACCAGGCTTGCGGGCTGCTCGAGGAGAACGGACACCAGGCCTCCTGGGAAGGTGCGGGACACAGCCGGCTCGGGGAAGAAGCCGGGGCGAACCGTGTTTGAAGGGTCACAGACCTCTTCGGCAGCCCGGGGGTCCGCCTTTAGGGGAAGATCACGATTTAGTGAGTAACAATTGGGGCAATTCGGACGGGCGATCGATCATCCTACGAGCGCCCCATCCCACGCGGGGCGCCCGCCACGACCGGCGGGGCCGCGCCCCCGGGCGCCGTAGGGCCGTGGAACGGCAGGCGCCGCAGCCTACGCGCTCGGCCGCCCCGGCGTGACGCGCCCGGTGAGCGGTGAGGCGTCGCCTTGACGTTCACCCCGGAACCCCGGTGGTGGGCAGTCGTTCCGCAAGGCGGAACGGGTGGGCACAACGGAGGGGCGGTGCCTGTTCCCGGTGGCCCCATGTGCGGGTCGGTGGGGGTGCGGTCACCCCCGGTGGGTGGGGGCGGGGCCCCTCCGGGCTCGCCTCCTCGAGGCCGGCGGCCTTGGGTTACGGGCTTGGGAGCCCATGCTTCGCCGCCAACCTCTGCGGGGGCGACCCTGCACGGCCCCACCCCGGCTGTACGCCGTCGGCCGGCCGGTGGGCGTGGCCCGGAGGGCGGAGCCCTACGGGTGCTGGGGGCCGCGGCGTTGGGGGAGGGAGACCACGGCGGCCGAGCCGGGGTCCAGGGGGCCCGGGGCCGAGGGCGGGAGGCCCGCGATCTGGCACAGCAGGTCGCACCAGGCCGCCAGGTGCGCCGCCGTGTCCGGCACCCCGCCGCGGCCCTCGCGCGGCGTCCAGGACGCCCGGATCTCGATCTGCGTCGCCGGGCGCCGCTCCGCGAGTCCACCGAAGTAGTGAGACCCCGCACGGGTGACGGTGCCCGAGGCCTCTTCGTACGACAGGCCCCGCGCCTCCAGCGCGCCCGTCAGCCACGACCAGGACACCTCCGGCAGCAGCGGGTCGGCCGCCATCTCCGGCTCCAGTTCCGCCCGCACCAGCGTCACCAGCCGGAAGGTTCCCTGCCATGCCTCGTGACCGGCCGGGTCGTGCAGCAGCACGAGACGGCCGTCCGCCAGGTCCTCGTCGCCCTCGACGACCGCCGCCTCCAGCGCGTACGCGTACGGGGCCAGCCGCTGCGGCGGGCGGGACGGGTCCACCTCGATCTCCGGCCGCAGCCGCGCCCCGCGCAGCCCCTCGACCGCCAGCCGGAAGGCGGGCGGGACGGGCGTACCCTCCCTGTCGTCCGTTCCTTCGGCATTGTCGGAGTGATCGGAGAACTGTCCCTGAGCCGCAGCCATGCGGGGAAGAGTAGGCGGAAGGACGGCCTCGCGCAGGGAGGGACACCCTCACCACGCGAGCCGCTTGGCCGCACATGCGAAGATTCGGGGCGTGAGTGCCAACGACAGCGCTTCGGGCGCCCAGCAGACGAAGACCTACGACTCCGCGTTCCTCAAGGCGTGCCGGCGCGAGCCCGTACCGCACACGCCCGTGTGGTTCATGCGGCAGGCGGGACGGTCGCTGCCCGAGTACCTGAAGGTCCGCGAAGGCATCCCCATGCTGGAGTCGTGCATGCGGCCCGAGCTGGTCACCGAGATCACCCTCCAGCCGGTACGGCGGCACAAGGTCGACGCCGCGATCTTCTTCAGCGACATCGTCGTCCCGCTCAAGGCCATCGGTGTCGACCTCGACATCAAGCCGGGCGTCGGCCCCGTCGTCGCCGAACCGATCCGCCGCCGCCAGGATCTGGAGCGGCTGCGTGACCTCACGCCCGAGGACGTCTCGTACGTGACCGAGGCGATCGGCATGCTCACCGGCGAACTCGGCAGTACCCCGCTCATCGGTTTCGCGGGGGCGCCGTTCACCCTCGCGAGCTACCTCGTCGAGGGCGGCCCGTCCCGCAACCACGAGCACACCAAGGCCCTGATGTACGGCGACCCCGAGCTGTGGGCCGACCTGCTGGACCGGCTCGCCGAGATCACCGCCGCCTTCCTGAAGGTCCAGATCGAGGCCGGCGCCTCCGCGATCCAGCTCTTCGACTCCTGGGTCGGCGCCCTCGCCCCCGCCGACTACCGCCGCTCGGTCATGCCCGCCTCCGCGAAGGTGTTCCGGGCCGTCGAGGAGTACGGCGTACCGCGCATCCACTTCGGCGTCGGCACGGGCGAGCTGCTCGGCCTCATGGGCGAGGCGGGCGCCGACGTCGTCGGCGTCGACTGGCGCGTCCCGCTGGACGAGGCGGCCCGCCGCGTCGGCCCCGGCAAGGCGCTCCAGGGCAACCTCGACCCGGCGGTTCTGTTCTCCACCCCCGAGGCGGTCGAGACCAAGACCCGCGAGGTCCTGGACGCCGCCGCCGGGCTGGAGGGCCATGTCTTCAACCTCGGCCACGGCGTCCTGCCGACCACCGACCCGGACGCCCTGACCCGCCTGGTCGAGTACGTCCACACGCGGACGGCGCGCTGACTCAGCCGGCTGCCCGCACCGCCGTCACCGCCTTGCGGGCAGCCACCTGGACCGGGTCCCAGACCGGTGAGAAGGGCGGGGCGTAGCCCAGGTCGAGGGCCGTGATCTGCTCCACGGTCATGCCCGCCGTGAGTGCCACCGCCGCGATGTCCACGCGCTTCGCGGCGCCCTCGCGCCCCACGATCTGGCAGCCCAGTAGCTTGCCCGTGCGGCGCTCGGCGATCATCTTGACCGTCATCGGCGCCGCGCCCGGGTAGTAACCGGCGCGGCTCGTCGACTCGACCGTCACCGTGACGAAACGGAGCCCCACGGCGAGGGCGTCCCGCTCGCGCAGCCCCGTGCGGGCGATCTCCAGCGAGCACACCTTGCTGACCGCCGTACCCACGACGCCCGGGAACGTGCCGTACCCGCCGGCCACGTTGGCGCCGATGACCTGGCCGTGCTTGTTGGCGTGCGTGCCCAGCGGTATGTGCCGCTCCCGGCCCGAGATCAGGTCCAGGACCTCGACGCAGTCGCCGCCCGCCCAGATGTCCTCCCGGCCGCGCACCCGCATCGACAGGTCGGTGAGCAGCCCGCCGTACTCGCCCAGCGGCAGCCCCGCCTCGCGCGCCAGGGTCGTCTCGGGCGCCACGCCCATGCCGAGCACGACCACATCGGCCGGGTACTCGGCGTCCTCGGTCGCCACCGCCCGCACCCGCCCGTCGTCACCCCCGGTGAGGATCTTGGTGACCTCCGCGCCGCCGACCGTCGTGATGCCGAGGCCGTCCATCGCCTCGTGCACCAGCCGCCCCATGTCCGGGTCGAGCGTCGACATCGGCTGCTCGCCCCGGTTGAGGACCGTCACCTCGTAGCCGCGGTTCAGCAGCGCCTCCGCCATCTCCACGCCGATGTACCCGGCGCCCACGACCACCGCGCGCCGCCCCGCCGTCCCGTTCAGCGTGGTCAGCGTGGCGAGCAGCGCCTGCCCGTCGTCCAGCGTCTGCACCCCGTGCACGCCCGCCGCGTCGATGCCCGGCAGCGGCGGCCGCACCGGGCGGGCGCCGGTCGCGATCACGAGCTTGTCGTAGCCCTCCCACGACTCGGCGCCCGACTCTGCGTCCCGTACGCGCACTCGGCCACCGTCCAGGTCGAGTTCGGTCACCTCCGTCCGCAGCCGCAGGTCGATACCGCGCTCCCGGTGCGCCTCGGGCGTACGCGCGATGAGCCGGTCCGGCCCGTCGACGTCGCCGCCGACCCAGTACGGAATCCCGCACGCCGAGTAGGAGGTGAAGTGCCCCCGCTCGAACGCGACGATCTCCAGCTCGTCGGGGCCCTTCAGCCGACGGGCCTGCGAGGCGGCGGACATGCCGGCCGCGTCCCCACCGATGATCACCAGTCGTTCTCGTCCCAGCTCTCCCATGCCGGACACGCTACGGCCTGATCGCCGCCACGACCGGTCACCGTCGGGGCCGGGGACGGCGTTTGAGAGAGTGGAGTCATGAACGCGGACACCGGGGACACATCCAGGGCGGGCCACGTCGTCGTCATCGGCGGCGGCATCGCGGGCCTCGCCGCCGCCCACCGGCTGATCACCGCCGGGCGGCGCGTGACCCTGCTGGAGGCCACCACGCGGCTCGGCGGCAAGCTCCAGGCCGGCGAGATCGAGGGCGCCCCCGTCGATCTGGGCGCCGAGTCGATGCTCGCCCGCCGCCCCGAGGCGATCGACCTCGCCCGCGCCGTCGGCCTCGGTGACCGGCTCCAGCCGCCCGCCACCGCCAGTGCCGCCGTCTGGACCCGGAACGCGCTGCGGCCGATGCCCAAGGGGCACGTCATGGGCGTCCCCGCCGACGCGGCCGCGCTC
Source organism: Streptomyces sp. NPDC049837 (assembly GCF_040674455.1). NCBI lineage: Bacteria > Bacillati > Actinomycetota > Actinomycetes > Kitasatosporales > Streptomycetaceae > Streptomyces > Streptomyces sp. NPDC049837. The sequence continues at coordinate 358,037 of NZ_JBFAMP010000007.1, forward strand.
GGCGACCTCCTCTCCGACGAGGGCCTGCGCCGGATCGGCCAGGACCGCGAGCTCCCGCCCGCAGACCTCGGCGAAGACATCGCGGTCGGCCGCTACGTCGCGGACCGCATGGGCCGCGAGGTCGTCGACCGCCTCGTCGAGCCGCTCCTCGGCGGGGTGTACGCGGGCGATGCCTACCGGATCTCCATGCGTGCCGCCGTGCCCACACTCTTCGACGCCGCCCGCACCCACGGCACGCTCACCGAGGCCGTACGTGCCCTCCAGCGCGGCGCCCAGGCGCAGACCGGGCCCGCCTTCATGGGCATCGAGGGCGGCATCGGCACCCTGCCCGGCGCGGTCGCCGACGCCATCACCGCCCGGGGCGGCGAGATCCGCACCGACACGCCCGTCCACGCCCTCACCCGCGCGGCCGCCGGGGGCTGGGACGTCCGTACCGGCGAACGCGTCCTGCACGCCGACGCCGTCGTCGTCGCCACCCCCGCCTGGTCCGCCGCCGAGCTGCTCGCCGCCGAGTCCCCGGCCGCGGCCGCCGAGCTGGCCGCCGTCGAGTACGCCTCCATGGCCCTGGTCACCCTCGCCTTCCGGCGCACCGACGTGGCGGGGGTGCTGCCCGCGGGCTCCGGCTTCCTCGTCCCGCCCGTCGACGGCCGCACCATCAAGGCGTCCACCTTCTCCTCCCAGAAGTGGAAGTGGACCGACGAGGGCTCGAAGGACCTGGTCCTGCTGCGCACCTCGGTGGGCCGGTACGGAGAGGAGGAGCACCTGCACCGCGAGGACGCCGACCTCGTCTCCGTATCCCTGAAGGACCTCAGCCACGCCACCGGGCTCGCCGCCCGGCCCGTCGCCACCGAGGTCACCCGCTGGATCGGCGGCCTGCCGCAGTACCCCGTCGGCCACCTCTCGCGGGTCGCCCGCATCCGGGACGCCGTCGCGAAACTGCCCGCCCTGCGCGTCTGCGGGGCCGTGTACGACGGCGTCGGCATCCCCGCGACCATCGCGAGCGCGCGGCGCGCGGCGGACGAAATCCTGGCGGCGATCCCCGCCACGCCGACCCTGGCGCACGGCACCCCGAGCGACGAGCGAGAATAGCCCCATGAGTGCGCCCGAAAAGATCCCGAACGCCGGTAAGAAGGCGAAGGACCTCAACGAGGTCATCCGCTACACCCTGTGGTCCGTGTTCAAACTGCGCGACGTCCTGCCCGAGGACCGGACCGGCTACGCCGACGAGGTCCAGGAGCTGTTCGACCAGCTCGCCGCCAAGGACATCACCGTACGCGGCACGTACGACGTGTCCGGCCTGCGCGCCGACGCCGACCTGATGATCTGGTGGCACGCCGAGACCTCGGACGCGCTCCAGGAGGCGTACAACCTCTTCCGCCGCACCAAGCTGGGCCGCGCGCTGGAGCCGGTGTGGTCGAACATGGCGCTGCACCGCCCCGCCGAGTTCAACCGGTCGCACATCCCGGCGTTCCTCGCCGACGAGACGCCGCGCGACTACGTCTCGGTCTACCCCTTCGTGCGCTCCTACGACTGGTACCTGCTGCCCGACGAGGACCGGCGGCGGATGCTCGCCGACCACGGCAAGATGGCCCGTGGCTTCCCGGACGTGCGCGCCAACACGGTCGCCTCGTTCTCGCTCGGCGACTACGAGTGGATCCTCGCCTTCGAGGCGGACGAGCTGTACCGGATCGTGGACCTGATGCGTCACCTGCGCGGCTCCGAGGCGCGGATGCACGTGCGCGAAGAGGTCCCGTTCTACACCGGCCGGCGCAAGTCGGTCGCGGATCTGGTCGCGGGTCTCGCCTGAGGGCCCTGACCTGACCGACCTGGTGACGGGCGGGCGCGGTGCCTGTCCTGGACGGCCGTCCCTGCCCCGTCACCCCACCGACCCGGAAGATCAGACGGCGGGCCCGCGCGCCCGCCGCTCCAGCGACACCGGGTCCGGCTCCGGGTGCGGCGCGCGTCACGCGCGCCGCACCGGCGTCTTTTTCCGGCATTAACGACGGCGGTGCGGCCCCGGCGCCAGTGCCGCCCGCAGCGCCGGGTCGTCCAGCGCGTGGACCCCGGCGATGGCGACGGCGGCGAGCGGGTCGCACGGGCGCACCTTTGTGAGCAGGCTCTGTCCGGCGGGGGAGGCCCAGCGCGTGTACGGGTGGACCTCGATCCGCGCGATGACGAGGCACCCGAGCGTGAGGACGAGCGGGAGCGCGAACCAGGCCATCCCACGGGCGTCCGGCGCGTGTTCGGCGGGGAGCAGCAGCAGGGCGGCCGCCGCGAGGGCGACGGTCAGGGCCGTCGAGCGGCGCACGCCCCGCAGCGCCGCGACGACGGCGGACCGGGCGGTGTCGGGCACGGCCAGCCCCGCGGCGACGAGCCGGTCGGCGAGCGCCCGTACCGCGTCGGCGGCCGACGCCGTGGCGCGTACCGCCGCTATCCGCGACTGCCCCTCGGGCCCTATCGCGCCGATCACGGAACGCTCCAGGTCGTCCGCGCCCTCCGGGTCCGGGTCGACGACGGTCGCCCAGCCGGTGTGGGCGAGCAGCAACCGGCGCCGCCGGTGCATCGACACCAGGGTCAGGTCGGTGACCCGCTGGGGGCCGCCGGCCAGGAACGCGGCCTCGTACAGGCTCAGTTCACGGTCACGGTCGGGGGCGGGGGCGCTCACCGGCTGGGCGGCCTCGACGGCGGCCAGGCACAGCCGCGCGCAGCTCACGGCCGCCGCGGCCCACGTCACCAGCAGGAACGGGACCCAGAACATGCCGGAGTTCTACGCGAGACGGTGGGCGCGGCGCCACAGGGTTTTCACGATGTGGACTTCCGGGTGGGCGGGGTGTGGTCCCGCTCAGTCCCCGCCACCGCCCCCGCCCCCGCAGCTCGATCCGCCTCCGCCCCCGCCGCCGCAGCTCGATCCGCCTCCGCCGCTGCCGCAGCTCGACCCGCCGCTGCACGCGGAGCTGCCGCCTCCGCCGCCCCCGCAGCCGCCGCCGCAGCTCGACCCGCCCGTGTCGGCGCTCGCGCACCACACGATGACCGTCGTGGTCGCGAGCTCGTCCTGGTGCGCGCCCCCGCCGCTGCTCCGCCGGCCGTACATCCGCGCGGCCGCCGTCAGTTGGTCGCGTAGCACCGGGTCGGGCAGTGCGCGCAGCCCGTGCAGCGCGACCAGGTCCCCCGGCTCGGTCAGGTGGGCGTGACTCCGGCGGTACGTTGCCAGGGCCCGCCGGCCCGCCCCGGTGAGCCGGCGCCCGGCGACGGCGCCGCACACCGTCGCGATCACCAGAGCGGGGATCAGGGCGGGCAGCACCTTGACGACGAACGGGACCGAGGGCTCGTCGAACGTGGACCCGGCGTACTCGGCGATGGTCGCCACGACGGAACCCAAGACGAGCAGCAAGCAGCCTGCCGCCTGGGCGGCGCTCCACCGGCGCCAGGTGCGGCCCGCGCCGCGCGGCACGATCAGCCCCCGGGCGGCGAGCCGGTCGCCGATCTCCTGCACGGCCGGGTGGCGCATGGCGGCGAGCCGTACGACGTGCAGCGCTCCGCTGGGCGCGGTCGCGAGCTCGTGCAGCACGGCGCGCTCCACCGGGTCGTGCCCGACCGGGCGTACGACCTGCACGATGCCCGGCCCGCCGACCGCCACGCGGCCGTCCGCGTGCAGCGAGGCGAGCGCGGAGTCGACGACCCGGGCGGGCCCGCCGTTCAGGAACGCGGCCTCCACCCGGTAGTGGAGGGAACCGCCCGGCCCGCGCCGGGACGCGGCCACCCCGTTGATGAGCAGGGCCGAGGAGACGGCGACGGCGACGTACAGGAGGACGGCGACGGTGTTCATCACGCTCACCGCCCCACGAGCGCGGCGCGGGCGGCGCGTACCAGGCGGGTGGCCCGGCCGGGCGGCCGTGCCCCGGCGCGCTCCTGCCACCACAGGGTGAGCCTCCGGCGGGCGGCGTCGTCCTCGGGCCGCCCGGCGATCAGCAGGTGCTCCGCGAAGTCGAGGGCGTCGCGCCGGTAGCCGCCGCGCATGGGGCGGGAGGCGGCGTAGGAGAGGAACGCGGCGCGGTATCCGCCGCCGAGGATCTCCGGCAGTTCGGGCGCGACCTTGGCGACCACCCCGGCCCGCTTGCCGGCCAGCGCCCGGCTCTGCACCCGCAGCCGCGCGTGGTCGAACCCCTCGGGCGCGGGCGTCCCGGCGACCAGCGCCGACAGCAGGGCGGCCTGCGCGATCCCCACCCGCTCGCGCACACCGGGTCCGGCGGGGGTGACGGGCTTCGGCGCCGCCACGGGCCCGGCCGTCGCCGGGGGCGTCGCGGCCCGTACCGTGGCTCGGATCGACGCCAGCTCGGCCGCCAGTTCCTCCGCCGGGGGGAAGTCGTCGTCCCGTTCCAGCAGGACGCCCGGCGGGCTGACCCGGGAGGCGAGGTCCGACAGGATGCCGAGCACCGCGGGCGGCACCGGGTGGGCGTGGGAGTCGTGCCAGACGCCGTCCCGTTCGATCCCGCCCGCCACGTGGACGTACGCGATGGCCTCGACCGGCAGCTCGGCCAGCGCCTTCGCCGGGTCCTCGCCCCGGTTGACGTGGTTGGTGTGCAGGTTCGCCACGTCGATCAGGAGGCGGACGCCGGTGCGCTCCACCAGCTCGGCCAGGAACTGCCCCTCCGTCAGCTCCTCGCCGGGCCAGGAGAACAGCGCGGCTATGTTCTCCAGCGCCAGCGGGACCGGCAGCGCGTCCTGCGCGATGCGGACGTTCTCGCACAGCACGTCCAGCGCGTCCCAGGTGCGCGGGACCGGCAGCAGGTGGCCCGCCTCCAGCGCGGGCGACGCGGTGAGCGGCCCCCCGGCCCGTACGAAGGCGATGTGCTCCGTGACCAGCGGCGCCCCCAGCTCCGTGGCCTTCGCCGCCAGCTCGGCGAGCCGCCCCTCGTCCGGCCGGTCCGCGCCGCCCAGCCCCAGCGACACGCCGTGCGGGACGACCGTGACGCCCCGCTCGCGCAGCCGCAGCAGGGAGTCGGGGAGGTGGCCGACGCAGATGTTCTCCGCGACCACCTCCACCCAGTCCAGCCCGGCCAGCCCTTCCACCGCGTCCGCGATCTCGGGCCGCCAGCCGATGCCGATACCCAGTTCCGTCATGTCCCCCTCCTCCTGCGTCGGTCGGAGGGGTGATGGCCCCGCGAGCGGACCCTCAATCCGGAAGAGCCGCAGTTCAGAGCTTGATTTGAGGTTTGAGGACCGGAATTGCGGACGGAATTACGGACGGGTCGTGTTGATCGCGGTCGGCGGGCCCGGCTGCGTCGAGGGCCGGGACGTGAACGACTGGTCCGTCCCCGTCGGCACGGCCGGCGACGGCGCCGGCGGCAGGTTGCCGTTGGGCGCCGGCGGGCCGGACGGGCTCGCGGTCGCCAGCCCCGCCGCCTCGTTGGCGATCGCGTCGAAGTCGACCTTGCCGGTCGCCTCCAGCATCGTGATGTGGTCCAGCACCGTCTGGTTGGCGTCGCTCGCGAGCTGCCGTATCAGCGTGTTCCGCGTGGTGTGCCGCACCTGGGCGACCAGCGCGAAGACCTTGCCGTGCGCGTTGCGCAGCAGGTTGGCGAACTTGCGCTCGTACTCCTCGCCGCTCGCCGCCGACAGCTCGCGCAGCCACCCCTGCTGCTGCTCCGTCGGCTGGTTCGGCAGCTCCACGCCCAGTTTCGCCGCCACGTCACGGGCCCGCTGGTCCAGGTCGGTGTGGCCGACGACGAGGTGGTCGCCCGCGTCCTTGATGGCCTGGCTCGGCGCCCGTTCGATCGCCTGCTGGCCGGCCGGCAGCTCCCAGAGGCCGGCCAGCCGGACCTTCACCAGGAAGTCGCGGTCCGTCGCCGACAGCGGGCCCCACTGGGTCGCCACGGTCGACGCGTTGAGGTTGGCCTGGCCGGTGCCGGAGCGGTCGGCGTACGACCAGACCGGGAACGCCAGCGCGCCGACCGTGACGACGAGGGCCGCGATGATGAGTGCCGTGCCGTTGATACGTCGCAACAACAAGGTGGTGCCTCCCGAACCTGATGGCATTACTGGGAGGTACGTATACAGGCGTGCGAGTGTTCAGTTCACCTGTACGGGAAACTCCGAGACCACCGTGCACGACCCGGGGGCGATCTCCGTGAAGCCCGCGTCGCGCACCAACGGCAGTCCGCTGGTGACCAGTTCGGCCCACCGGGCGGGGCGCGCGGTGCGTACCGCGAGCGGGAAACCGGCCTCCCGCCACGCCTTGCGGTCCGCGTCCGCCATCGCCCACCACAGCAACTGCGCGCCGTGCCCGACCTGTGCCATCTCCTTGCCGGTCGACATGGTCAGCTCCGGATTGAGCCACAGCCGCGCCTGCCCGGGCGCGGGCGGCGCCGGCTCGCCGGTGTCGTCCAGCTCCGTGCCCGACACCTGGAGCTTGGCCAGCTCCTTGGGCCAGCCGTCGAGGGGGACGGGCGGGAAGACCCGTACCTCCGCGGTGGCGCCCATGACCGTGATGCCCGGCAGCCGCGACGCCTTGCGCCACTCCGCGCCGCGCGCCCGGCGCACCACCTTGCGGATGCGCGCGTCCTGCCAGTCGCGCATGACGCGCGCCCACTCCCCGTCGCCCACCGACCGGTCGTCCGACAACATCACCAGCACCGCGCGGGCTGCGGTCTCCAGCGCGTCGGTACGGGCGGGCGGCTCGGTCTTCTCCACCCGTACGACGAGGGGGAGGACGTACTCGGTGGTGTCGTCACTGCTGCTCACCCCGTAAGTCTGCCAGGCGCCCAGAAGGGCTTTCTTGGCGGAATGAGTAGTTCCGGGACACGATGCCCGCATGAAGAGCGATCTTTTCGCGTCCGAGAACATGGCGCAGCAGGCGACCGTCCCCGGCATGACCCTCCAGAACGCGAAGTCGGTCAAGTACGCCGTCAACGGCGAGATGCACGCCCGGCAGGGATCGATGATCGCCTACCGGGGCAACCTCCAGTTCGAGCGCAAGGGCCAGGGCCTGGGCGGCATGCTCAAGCGCGCCGTCACCGGCGAGGGCCTGCCGCTGATGGCCGTCCGTGGCCAGGGCGAGGCGTGGTTCGCGCACGAGGCCCAGAACTGCTTCATCGTCGACATCGAGCAGGGCGACGCGCTCACCGTCAACGGCCGCAACGTCCTGTGCTTCGACGCGACCCTCTCCTACGACATCAAGACCGTGAAGGGCGCCGGGATGACCGGCGGCGGGCTGTTCAACAGCGTCTTCACCGGCTACGGCAAGCTCGCGGTGGTCTGCGACGGCAACCCCGTCGTCATCCCGGTCACCACCAACCAGCCGGTGTACGTCGACACCGACGCCGTCGTCGGCTGGAGCGCCCAGCTCAGCACCTCGCTGCACCGCTCGCAGTCCCTCGGCTCGATGATCCGGGGCGGCTCGGGCGAGGCCGTGCAGCTCATGCTCCAGGGCGAGGGCTTCGTGATCGTACGGCCCAGCGAGCTCACTCCCCAGAAAGCGGCACAGAGCTGAACTTCCAGCGAATAGGCCGCCGTTACGGCCCGACCGGACCGTGGGTGCTGCGGGACGTCCACCTCGACGTGCCCGCCGGCACCCTGGTCCGGATCGAGGGCGCCAACGGCAGCGGCAAGTCCACCCTGCTGCGGCTGGCCGCCGGGATCGACGCCCCGACCGAGGGCCGCATCACCGGCCGCCCGCCGCGCACCGCCTTCGTACCCGAACGCTTCCCCGCCGCGCTGCCGTTCACCGCCACCGGCTACCTGGTCCACCTCGGGCGGATCCAGGGGCTCGGGCGGCGGGCGGCGGCGGCCCGGGCGGCCGAGTGGCTGGAGCGGTTCGGCGCCCAGGCGCACTCCCGCACCCCGCTTGCCGAGCTGTCCAAGGGCACGAGCCAGAAGGTCGCCGTCGCCCAGGCGCTGCTCGCCGAACCGGACCTGCTCGTCCTGGACGAGGCGTGGACCGGCCTGGACGCGGCGGCCCGCGCGGAGCTGGACCGGGCGGTGCGGGAGCGGGTCGCGGCGGGCGGGGCGGTGGTCTTCGTCGACCACGACCCACGGCGCCTGGCGGGGGAGGCGGACGCGGTGTACGCGGTGAACGGCGGCCGTCTCCGCACCCGTACCCCAGAAGCCGCCCGACCGGAGCGGCTGGTCACGGTCACGGCGTCCGGCGGACGGCTGCCCGGCCGGCCGTTGCCCGGCTCGCCCGCGTACGAGACCGGGGCGGACGGCACCGTCACGTTCACCGTGCCCGCCGCCCACTCCGACGCGCTGCTGAGGGAGCTGCTGACCGCCCACCCGACCTGGCACATCAACCGAGTGATCACCGCCTCATGACCGCACTCCTTCGCTACCAGACCGCCCTCCTGCTGCGCTCCCAGCGCTGGCTTCCGCCGGTCCTGCTGTACGTGGCGTTCCTGGCCATCGGCATACGCTCCGGCGAGCCGGTCCTCGGCGCCCTCGGGTACGCCTCCGCGCCCCTGCTGCCGGTCACGGCCTGGCTCGTGCGGACCTGCCTGAACCAGGAGCCCCCGGCCGCCCGCGACGTCGCCGCCGCGGCGGCCGGCCGGACCCGGGTCCACCTCGCGGCGATCCTCGCCGGCACCCTGGGCGCGACCGTGCCCGGTGTGGCGGCCGTGCTGGTGGTCACGGCGGCGAGCGCGCCGGTCGGCGCCGACGGCCGCACCGGCGTCCCGCTGCCGTCCGCCGCCCTCGCGGGCCTGGCCACCGCGGGCGTCTGCGTCCTGCTCGGCGCGGCCGTCGGCGCCCTGCTGACCCGCCCGCTGCTGCCGGGCCGCGCCTGGTCGACCGCCGCCGTCATGGCGGCCGTGCTCCTGGCGCTGGTGACCACCGGCTCGCCCGCCAACCACGCCCTCACCGCCCTGGTCACCGGCAACCGCACCGGGGCGGTCCCGCTGCCGCTGCTCCCGCTGGCAGCGGCGGCGGTCCTCGCGGCGGCGGCGACGGCCCTCGCCTGCCGGCTCACCGCCGTGCGGGAGTGAGTACGCTCGTATACATGGACGACAAGGACGATTCGTACAGGGTCGATCCGTACTGCGAGACGGACCCTCCGTCCGGAACCGCCGAGGGCGGGCCGCCGTACGCCGCGTGTGTCCTGTGCCAGGAGCCGACCGAGTACCCGGAGTCGACCAAGGGCATCACGCTGTGCCCGGTCTGCGAGTGGCGGGAGGCGGAGCGCACCGCCTGCTCCGGCTAGCCGCTCAGGACCCGGAGGCGCGCCAGGTGCGCCGGGCGTCGATGTCCGCGTGGCGGTCGCCGTAGATGTTGCGCACGACGCCGGGTTCCGCCAGGAAGTCGTGCGGGAAGCCGAGCGGCACCGCGCTCACCCGGTCGAGCCGCTCGACGGCCTCGGCGTCCAGCTCCACGCCGAGGGACGCCAGGTTGTCGGCGAGCTGGTCGGGGCGGCTGGCGCCGACGAGGGGGACGATGTTGCCGGGGCGGCCGCGCAGCCAGGCCAGCGCCACCTGGGCCGGGGTCCAGCCGCCCTCCTTGGCGATCTCCAGGACGGCGGTGATCACCTCCGCCTGCCGCTCGTTCTCCTCCGCCCCGTCGGAGAGCCGGCCCGTCTCGCCGCGGCGGTACTTGCCGGTGAGCTTGCCGGCGGCCAGCGGGGCCCATGCCATGACGGTCTGGTCGAAGGCGCGGGCCTGCGGCAGCAGCTCGCGCTCGGGGGCCCGCTCCAGCAGGTTGTAGCGGAGCTGCGACCCGGCGAAGCAGCTCCAGCCGCGCAGTTCGGCGAGGGTGTTCGCCTGGGCGATCTCCCAGGCGGGCCAGTCGGACACCCCCAGGTAGAGCACCTTTCCGGCGCGGACGAGATCGTCCAGGGCGCGCATGACCTCCTCGACCGGTGTGAAGACGTCCCGCGCGTGCACCCACAGCACGTCGAGGCGGTCGGTGCGCAGCCGGCCGAGGCTGGCCTCCACCGACTGCACGAGGTTCTTGCGGTGGTTGCCGCCGGAGTTCGGATCACCCTGTCGGGTGGCGCAGGTGTACTTGGAGGCCAGTACGAACCGGTCCCGGCGGCCGTCGAGCAGCCTGCCGAGGACGGCCTCCGAGGCGCCGCCGCCGTAGATGTCGGCCGTGTCGACGAAGTTGCCGCCCGCGTCCGCGTACGTGTCGAGGATCCGCCGGTTCACGTCCTCGTCGCCGTCGCCTCCCATCGTCATGGCGCCCAGCGCGAGCTCGCTCACGCGCAGACCGGTCCGGCCGAACAGTGTGTACCGCACGATGTATCCCCTCGTGTACCGCGTCAGGTCGTACACGTGACGTTAGGGGCTGGAGCGCACTCCAGCGCAAGGGTGTCCACGTGCCTGCTCATGCACCGCGGGCGGCGGCCATCAGCTCCGAGACCTTGACGAAGCGGTACCCGCGCTCGCGCAGCTCCGGGACGATGCGGCGGATCGCCCGCTCGGTGACGGGGGCGGCGCTGCGGGTGCAGTGCATCACGACCAGCGAGCCCGGCCGTACGCCCGCCAGGACCTGTTCGGCGACCGCGTCGGCGTCGGTGGCGAAGGCGTCGCCGCTGACCACGTCCCACTGCACGGCCGTCACCTTGGCGGAGGCCAGCGCGCGCAGCGCCTCGTCGTCGTAACAGCCGCCGGGGAAGCGGAAGTACGGCACGACGTTGCGCACACCGGCCGCGCGGAACGCGTCGAAGGCGCGGCGTACGTCGGCGGCCATGTCGCCGGGCGCCAGTGCGGGAAGCCCGTAGCAGGGGGCCTTGAAGGCGTGGTGGCTGTAGGAGTGGTTGGCGACCTCGAAGCGCGGGTCGTTGCCGATGGCCCTGGCCTGGTCGGGGTACTCCTCCGCCCAGCGTCCGGTCATGAAGACGGTCGCGTCGACCTTCAGGCGCCGGAGCGTGTCGATCAGGGCGGGGTTGTCGAACCGCTCGCCGCCCGCCGCCCGGGGGCCCTGATCGGCCGTCATGTCGGCGTCGAAGGTGAGCGCCACCGTCTTGCCGCCCGCCCGGTCCGTCGTCGTGGGCGCCCGCTCGAAGACAGGCGTGAGCCCGCCCGGACCGGGCGCCATGGTCGGCGGCATCCCGGCGGGGGAGGGGCTCGCCGCGGCCGACGGTTGCCGGGCCACGGGGTGCCGGGGTGTGGCGGGGGTCTCCGAGAGGGTGCCGCAGCCGACAAGGGCGGTGCACAAAACAGCAAGGAACGACACATTCCGTACCAGAGTAGTCACGCACGGAAAATATATGATCATCGTGATGATGGGCGTCCGGGATGCTTCCGTCCGGAGTAGTCCAGCGCGATGTCCCGCCCCGCCCGGGTGATCGTGGACGCATGATCGAGGACACCGTGACACGGCCCATCCTGGGGCCGCCGCCCGTACGGCACTGGCCCGCGCTGGACATCGCCGGAACCGAGTTCGACCCGGTGCTCGCGGAGCTGATGAGGGAAGGGCCGGTCAGCCGTATCCAGTTGCCCCACGGCGAGGGCTGGGCGTGGCTGGTGACCCGCCACGACGACGTCAGGATGATCACCAACGACCCGCGCTTCGCCCGCGCACCGGTCGTCGGCCGCGAGGTCACGCGGCTCGCTCCGCACTTCCGGCCCCAGCGGGGATCGCTGGCCTTCGCCGACCAGCCCGACCACAACCGGCTGCGCGGCGCGGTGGCACCCGCGTTCAGCCGGCGTGGTGTGGAGCGGCTGCGCTCACGCGCGCGGGCCATCCTGGACGAGACGGTGGACGAACTGCTCGCCGACGGCCCGCCGGCGGATCTCACCGAGCGGGTCCTGGAACCGTTCCCCCTCGCCGTGGTCTGCGACGTCATGGGCGTGCCCGCCGCCGACCGCGAACGGATGCGTGCCTGGACCCGGCAGATCGTCTCCTCGTCGGGCGGCGCCGCCGCGAGCGCACGGGCCGAGGAGGGCATGTACGGCTGGTTCGCGGAAACCATCCGGTCGCGGTACGGCAGCACGGAGGAGGACGTCATCTCCCTGCTGGGCGCCGCGGTGGGGCGGGGCGACATCAGCGAGGAGGAGGCGATCGGGCTCGCGGGCCCCCTCCAGATCGGCGGGGAAGCCGTCACCGCCAACACCGGCCAGATGTTCTTCCTCCTGCTGACCCGCCCGCCCCTCCTCGAACGGCTCCGCACCGAACCCGCGGTCCGGCCGACGGCCATCGACGAGCTGCTGCGCTACATCCCGCACCGCAGCGCCGTCGGGCTGGCCCGGATCGCCCAGGAGGACGTGGAGATCCGGGGGGTGCGGATCAGCGCGGGCGAGCCCGTCTACGTCTCGTACCTCGCCGCCAACCGTGACCCGGAGGTCTTCCCCGACCCGGAGCGGATCGACTTCGACCGCACCCCCAACCCGCACGTCGCCTTCGGGCACGGGCCGCACTACTGCATGGGCGGGCTGCTCGCCCGGATGCAGACCGAGCTGCTGGTCGACACCCTGATCGACCGGCTGCCGGGGCTGCGCCTCGCGGTCCCGCCCGAGGAGGTCCCCTGGCGACGCGGCACGCTGATCCGCGGCCCGGAGGCGCTGCCCGTCACCTGGTGAGCGCGGCGGCGTCGCCCACGGGCGACGCCGCCGTCCACGACCTACCTCAGTGCCACGGCCCGGTCACCGCGAACGTCGTACCCGGCGTGTAGCAGTTGACGTACATCGTCTCGCCGTCCGGGGAGAACGCGACACCGGCGAACTCGCCCCACTCCGGCTCCTGGGGCGTGCCGATGTTCTGCGCGCCGCGCGCCATCTCGTACACCTCGCCCCGCTTGGTCAGCCCGTACACGTGCTGCGCGCCGTTGCCGTCCTCGCACACCATCAGGCCGCCGCTGGGCGCCAGGCAGATGTTGTCGGGGGACTCGCCCGGCAACTGGATGTCGCTGCTCGGCCCGAACACGATGACCAGCGTGAGCCGGCGCCGGTGCGGTTCGTACTTCCACACCTGGCCGTAGTGGTCGGCGGCCGAGCCCTCGGCGGCGCGGGCGAAGCTGGAGACGAAGTAGACGGAGCGCCCGCCCCAGTAACACCCCTCCAGCTTTTGGGCGTGGGTGATGCCCTTGGGCCCGAAGTCCTGGAGCCGGATCGGCGTTTCCTTGGCCTGGCTGTCGGGTACGGGGACCCACTCCACGCCCTCGAATGTCGCGCCCGTCTCCTGGATGGCCGACAGGTCCGGTACGCCGGGCACGCGCATCGCCTCCAGCGCGCCGCCCGCGCGCAGCGAACCGGTGCCGCCGAGCGGCTTGTTGGGCAGGAAGCGGTAGAAGAGCCCGAACGGCCGCTGGAAGGCGTCCTCGGTCTCGTACACGATCCCGGTGCGCGGGTCGACGGCTGTCGCCTCGTGCTGGAAGCGGCCCATCGCGGTCAGCGGTACGGCCCCGGTGCGCAGCGGGTCGGCGGGGTGGACCTCGAAGATGAAGCCGTGGTCCTTGGTGTAGCCGTTGGTCCCGGCCCTGTCCTCGGTCTCCTCGCACGTGAGCCAGGTGCCCCAGGGGGTGAGCCCGCCGGAGCAGTTGACGGCGGTGCCGGCGATGGCGACGCGCTCGCCGAGCACGTTGTTGCGGCCGTCCAGTTCGAGCGCCGTACAGCCGCCCTTGGCCGCCGGGTCGTAGGTCAGGCCCCGCACGGTCGGGACGCCGAGGCGGGCGGAGGCGCGGTTCTCGTGGTTGCGGACGAGGTGGACGCGGCCGCGGCGGCCGGCGAAGGCCCCCATGCCGTCGTGGTTGCCGGGCACCGTGCCCTCACCGGAGCGGAGGGGGTCGCCCTCGCGGGAGAGGACCTTGTACCGGAACCCTCTGGGCAGTTCCAGCAGACCGGCCGGGTCGGGTATCAGGGGGCCGTAGCCGGCGTGGCCGCGTGCGGCGGCGGTGCCGGCGAACAGCTCGGAGAAGGCCCCGGTGAAGGCGATTCCGGCGACGGACGCGCCGGTACCGGCCAGGACTTGACGTCGTGTTGCGGACAGTCGATCGGACACGAGGCAACAACTTCCTGTTGGAGAAAGGTGTGACGTGACCCGCACGTGTGTACCACGCGATGTGGTGACACGTGAACACTGCGGGCCACGTCGCCTCGTGTGGTGCCCGGTGTCAGGCGAGCTTGGCGGTGAGCGTGATCGTCGTGCCCGTGAGCGCCTGGCTGACGGGGCAGTTCTTCTTCGCGTCCTCGGCGGCCGAGGCGAAGCTCTCGGCGTCCATGCCCGGAACCTCACCCTCCACCGTGAGGTGGATGCCCGTGATGCCGGTGCCCGGCTGGAACGTCACCTCCGCCTTGGTGTTCAGGCGGGTGGGCGGGTTGCCGGCCTTGGCGAGGGCGCCTGAGAAGGCCATGTTGAAGCAGCTCGAGTGAGCGGCCGCGATCAGCTCCTCCGGGCTGGTCTTGCCGTCGGGCTGCTCGGCGCGCGCGGGCCAGGACACCGGGTACTCGCCGATGCCGGAGGAGTCGAAGGTCACGACGCCCTTGCCCTGGAGGAGGTCGCCCTCCCAGACGTTGTGTGCCTGACGCGTGGTGGCCATGGTGGTTCCCTTCGTACGGTGTGAACCCAACTGGCCCAAACCTACTGCTCCACCAGCCCCTTCGCGTCGCGCGCCAGCGCGGTGAGCCGTGAGATCGCCCGGAAGTACTTCTTCCGGTACCCGCCGTTCAGCATCTCGTCACTGAAAAGCCTGTCGAACGGCAGTCCCGAGGCGAGCACCGGCACCTCCCGGTCGTACAGCCGGTCGGCCAGCACCACCAGGCGCAGCGCGGTCGACTGGTCGGGCACGGGCCGTACGTCGGTGAGGCAGACCGCCCGGACGTCGTCGGTCAGCGCGCCGTACCGGCTCGGGTGGACCCGGGCCAGGTGCTCCAGCAGGTGCGGGAAGTCGTCGAGCGACGCTCCGGGCGTGGCGTACGCCGCCTTGGTCACCTGCTCGTCCGCGTACGGCGCCGGGGCCTCGGGCAGGCCCCGGTGGCGGTAGTCCTCACCGTCGATGCGCAGCGGCCGGAAGTGGGCGGACAGGCCCTGGATCTCGCGGAGGAAGTCGGCGGCGGCGAACCGGCCCTCGCCGAGCTTGCCCGGCAGGGTGTTGGACGTGGCGGCCAGGGCCACGCCCGCGTCGACCAGCTTGCCGAGCAGCGTCGACACCAGGACGGTGTCGCCCGGGTCATCCAGCTCGAATTCGTCGATGCACAGCAGCCGGTGCCCGCTGAGGGTGGCCACCGTCTGCTGGAAACCGAGGGCGCCGACCAGGTTGGTCAGCTCCACGAAGGTGCCGAACGCCTTCAGGGACGGCTCGGCGGGCGTGGCGTGCCACAGGGAGGCCAGCAGGTGGGTCTTGCCGACGCCGTACCCGCCGTCCAGGTACACCCCGCGCGGCGCGGTGGGCGCGGCCGGCTTCTTCTGGAACCAGCGGCGGCGGCCGGCCCCGGTCGCGTGCGCGCCGCCGAGCCCGGCCGCGAAGGAGCTGAGCACCTCGACCGCCTGGGTCTGGCTCGGCTGGTTCGGGTCCGGGATGTACGTGTCGAAGCGCACCGAGTCGAAGCGCGGCGGCGGCACCATCTCGGCGACCAGACGGTCTGCCGGGACGTGCGGCTCGCGGGCGCACAGGGACAGCGGGGCCGCTTGGGTCATGGCACTGGTCGACACAGTTACTCACTCTAATCGCCGTGCCAGACTGCACGGCATGCGACGCCTGTTCCCTGTGACCGACCCGACACGCTCCACATCCTCCCCCGAAGACCGGGAGTGGTCCCTCGACGAGCTGGCCGAGGCCTACGCGTACCCCGGTCCTCCGGGTCCGGGCGGCCGCTGGCTGCGCGCCAACATGGTGTCGTCCCTGGACGGGGCCGCCCAGCACGAGGGGCGGTCGCAGCCCATCTCGTCCGACACGGACATGCGGATCTTCGGCACCCTGCGCGGGCTGGCCGATGTGGTGATCGTCGGCGCCGAAACGGTACGGCTGGAGGGGTACCGCCCGGCACGCGCGCGTGAGGCCTTCGCCGAGCGGCGGGCGGCGGCCGGTCAGGGCCCGGCGCCCGCGATCGCGGTGGTCAGCGCCTCGCTGGACCTGGACTTCTCCGCTCCGCTGTTCACCGCCCCGCTCGTCCCGACGCTGCTGCTGACCGGCGCGGCCGCGCCGCCGGACCGGGTCCGGGCGGCCGAGGAGGCGGGCGCGGAGGTGATCGTCGCGGGCGACGGGCCCGGCGTGGAGCCCGAGCGGGCGCTGGCGGCGCTGGCCGGGCGCGGGCTGACCCGCCAGCTCACGGAGGGCGGCCCGCGCCTGCTCGGGCAGCTCGTGGCGGCCGGGGTGCTGGACGAGCTGTGCCTGACGGTGTCGCCACTGCTGACCGCCGGGGACGCGCAGCGGATCACGGGCGGGCCGTCCGTGGCGGTGCCCGAGCGGTACTCGCTCGCCTCCCTGCTGGAGGAGGAAGGATTCCTTTTCACCCGTTACACCCGGAGCTGACCAATACACCCGGAGCCGACCAATTAGCGGAATAATCCGTTCCGGTTAGCTTCCGGTGGGCAGACTTACTCTCGCAGTCCCCGTGCGGACACGGGGAAGGATGGTTTCCGCAGAAGGGCTCCCAGGTGTTCACAAGCGTTCTGATGATCGAGAAGCCGCTGTCGTCCGTGGACGTGGAGTTCGTCACCACCCTCCACGGCGACGAGAGGATGTCCTTCATCGTGCTGATGCAGCCGCGCGGCGACCAGGTCGTGCTGCTTCGGGCCATCGACGACGTCGCCCTGGGCGAGCTGAAGGAGGCCGTCAAGGAGGGCGAGGAGCACCCGGGCCAGGCCGCCGGGCTCACCGCACCCCAAGGGCTGGAGCTCTCGCTGCGCGCCCTGCGCGCGGCCGGCTGCGACGCCGTCGGCCAGGTCGTCGAGGACCACCCGCTGGACAAGCTGAAGGCCGTCGTGGACGAGTCCGGCGCCGATGAGGTGATCGTGCTGACCAAGCCGCACTACGTCGAGGAGTTCTTCCACCGCGACTGGGCCTCCCGCGCCCGCCACAAGGTCGGCGTACCGGTGCTCAAGCTCTTCGCGCACAACGACGAGCCCGACACCGCATAGGCTGGGCCCCTCACGTACGTCGCACCCCGGGGAGAGACACGCATGGCACCCGCCATTCCCGCCGCCATGATTCCCGCCGCCATGGAACGGCCGCACTTCATCGGCATCGGCGGCGCCGGAATGTCGGGCATCGCCAAGATCCTCGCCCAGCGCGGGGCCGAGGTCGCCGGCAGTGACGCGCGCGAGTCCGAGACCGCCGCGTCCCTGCGGGCCCTCGGCGCGACCGTCCACATCGGCCACGCCGCGCAGCACGTGGCGGACGACACCACGAGCGTCGTCGTCTCCAGCGCCATCCGCGCCGACAACCCCGAGCTGGCCCGCGCCACCGAGCTGGGCATCCCCGTCGTCCACCGCTCCGACGCGCTGGCCGCCCTGATGACCGGGCTGCGGGCGATCGCCGTGGCCGGTACGCACGGCAAGACCACCACCACCTCGATGCTCGCCGTCGCCCTCACCGAACTGGGCCTCGCCCCGTCGTACGCCATCGGCGGCGACCTCGCCGGGCCCGGCACCAACGCCCTGCACGGCGACGGCGAGATCTTCGTCGCCGAGGCCGACGAGAGCGACCGCAGCTTCCAGAAGTACGACCCCGAGGTCGCGATCGTCCTCAACGTCGAGCTGGACCACCACGCCAACTACGCGTCGATGGACGAGATCTACGAGTCCTTCGAGGCGTTCGTCGCCAAGATCCGCACCGGCGGCACCCTGGTCGTCGGCGAGCACGCCGGCGCCCGCGAGCTGGCCCGCCGGGTCGCCGGCCGCGACGACCTGACGATCATCCGCGTCGGCGAGGCGGCCGACTCCGACGCCCGCATCCTCGCCATCACGCCCAAGGGCATGACCAGCGAGGTCACCGTCGCCCTCGACGGCACCGAGCACACCTTCACCGTCTCCGTGCCCGGCCGCCACTACGCCCACAACGCCGCCGCCGCCCTCGCCGCCGGCGCCCGCGTCGGCATCGACCCCGCAGCCCTGGCCAAGGCCCTCACCGCGTACACCGGCGTCGGCCGCCGCCTCCAGCTCAAGGGCGAGGCCGCCGGCGTCCAGGTCATCGACTCGTACGCCCACCACCCCACCGAGATGACCGCCGACCTGGAGGCCATGCGCGCCGCCGCCGGCTCCGAGCGCCGCCTCCTCGTCGTCTTCCAGCCGCACCTGTTCTCCCGCACCCAGGAGCTCGGCAAGGAGATGGGCCAGGCCCTCGCCCTCGCCGACGCGTCGGCCGTCCTCGACATCTACCCGGCCCGCGAGGACCCGATCCCCGGCGTCACCAGCGCCCTGATCATCGACGCGGCCCGCGCCGCCGGCGCCGACGTCACCGCCGTGTCCGACAAGGGCACCGTGCCGGACGTCGTCGCGGGAATGGCCAGGCCCGGCGATCTCGTTCTCACCATGGGCGCGGGCGACGTCACGGACCTCGGTCCCAAGATCCTCGCCCGCCTGTCGAGCTGAGGAGCAACGCATGGCGTACGAGGTCGAGAAGCCGGACGAGCAGTGGCGCGCGGAGCTGTCCCCCGAGGAGTACCACGTCCTGCGCGAGGCCGGCACGGAGCGCCCCTTCACCGGTGAGTACACCGACACCAAGACCAAGGGCGTCTACTCCTGCCGCGCCTGCGGCGCCGAACTGTTCACGTCCACGACCAAGTTCGAGTCCCACTGCGGCTGGCCGTCCTTCTACGACCCGAAGGACTCCGACGCCGTCGAACTGATCGAGGACCGCTCCTACGGCATGGTCCGCACCGAGGTCCGCTGCGCCCGCTGCGGCTCGCACCTGGGGCACGTCTTCGAGGGCGAGGGCTACCCGACCCCGACGGACCAGCGGTACTGCATCAACTCGGTCTCGCTGAAACTGGTCCCGGACGAGGGCTGAGGCTCCAGGAGCCGCCGTTTCGTCAGCAGGGCGTGGTGATGTCGCCGGGGGCCGCGTCCTGCCAGCGGCGTACGGCGCGGCGCAGGGCACGGACGTCGCCGTAGCCGACGCGGCCGGCTATCGCGCCGAGGGGGAGGTCGGTGTCGCGCAGCAGGTCCATGGCCGTCTGCTCCCGCACGGCGGCCACCTCGGCGCGCCAGGTCGTGCCGTGCTCGGCGAGCCGGCGTTGCAGGGTGCGAGGGCTCAGCGCCAGGCGGGAGGCCACGGTCTCCAGGGAGAGCGGCCGCTCACGCAGGGCGGCCCTCAGGGTCATCCGGAACTTCTCCCGCCAGTCGAGTACCGGCCGGGCCGCCGCCATCGTCATGTCCGCGTGCCGGCGCAGGACGCCGGTCAGCCCCGGCTCCGCGCGCGGCAGCGGTGCGTGCGCGTCCCCGCCGAGGAAGGTCAGCGCGTTGGCGGGCGCGTCGAAGTCGATACGGCGGGTCCCGGCCAGCGCGACCAGCGGGCCGAGGTCGCGCGGCGGGCGGTGCCTGAAGGCGACGCGCGCCGGAACCAGGCGCCGCCCGGCCGCCTCGCGCGACCGCGTCAGCAGCAGCGCCAGGGCGAACTGCTCGACGGCGGCCACCACATCCTCCTCGGCGGGACCCGTCGCGTACCGGATGGTGAAAAGGCCTCCGTCGTCGGCCGCCTCGATGCGTTCGGCGCCGGGGTCGGAGATGGCGCCGACGTACTGGCCGCCGAGCCGGGCCGCCTCGGCGAGGCTGCCGCAGTGGGTGAACAGGTAGTCCCAGACGCCGAAGGTTCCCGCGGGCGCGTGCTCGACGGCGAGTACACCGACCCCGCAGCCCGGGTCACTCATCGCGAGCTGCTCCCAGAGCAGCAGCGCGGTCGGCGTCGACACCCGGGAGAGGTCGTCGGCGAGGGCCGTCGGGCAGGCGTCCGGCAGCCGGCGGACCCTGGACGCGCTCATGCCGGCGCGCAGCGCGGCGGCCACCATGTAGCGCCCCATGAAGGCGGAAACCGTTCCGTCGAGCACAGGGCCGAAGACTAGGCCACCCTCGCGTCGGCGTCGAGGACATGTCCGTGGGGGTGGACCGCGGTGGTGGGACGGCCGGTTGGCGCGTTCGGTCCGCTGCGTGGCACATCCGGTCCCTCGTGGGACCCCGAAAGCCCTCCTAGGTTGGGAAGCACTCCACGTACCCGTACACCCACACCTGAGGGGGACGTGCCATGAGCGGCACGACAACCGATCGAGACCTGAGGATCCTGGCGATCTCCGGCAGCCTGCGGGCGGCCTCCCACAACACCGCGCTGCTGCGCGCCGCGCAGAAGATGCAGCAGGGCGGCCTGGACATCGAGATCTACGACGGCCTGCGCGCCATTCCGGCGTACGACCTGGATCTCGACGCCCCCGGCCTGTGGCCCGCCCCGGTCGCGGATTTGCGCCGTCGGGTGACGGAGGCCGACGGCCTGCTGATCGCCACTCCGGAGTTCAACTACGGCGTTCCGGGCGTGCTCAAGAACGCTCTGGACTGGGCCAGCACCGACTGGGCCGGCACCGGCGAGGTGCCGCTGCGCGGCAAGCCGACCGCGGTGCTCGGCGCCTCACCGTCCCATTTCGGGTCGGTTCGCGCTCAACTCGCGCTGCGACAAGTGCTTCTGGGCACCAGGACCGATGTGGTGACCAGCCCCGAGGTGACCGTCATGCGCAGCCACGAGCGCTTCGACGACAACGGGAACCTCACGGACGAGGTCACCGCCGACCTCCTCCGCGACCTGCTGTCCGCCCTCGCCGACAAGGTCCGCCGGAGCGTCGTTCACTAGCGCCCCCCGGAGGAGCCCGCCCTCGCACCACGAGAGCGGCCCTCGACCGCGCCCACCAGCAGACCGCAGCGGCTGAAGATCCACGATCGGCACGGCCGCCGTACTGCTGACGGGCGCGGTCCTCCGGTACGCCCCGCGCCGCCACCGCCTCGTCGCCATGGCCGTCACGGGCGTCGCCCGCACCGCCGGCATCGGGCGGGCGGCGGCTCAGTGATCCGCCTCACCGGTCCGCCTGGCTGAGCGCCGCCGGCCGGCGCCTGCGGGCCAGCCACAGCACGGCGGCCGCGTAGAGCAGGACCATCGGGACGTCGATGGCCACCGCCATCCAGCCCATGTCGACGGCCGTCTCCTCGGAGGCCAGCGCACCCGCGATCGCCGACGCGACGCCGAACGCCAGCAGGTTGTTGAGGACGTGCAACGCGATCGCGGCCTCCAGCCCGCCCGTGCGGATCGTCAGCCACCCCGCCACCAGCCCGAACACCACCAGGTCGGCGAAGCCCCACGCCGTCCCCCACCCATGGGCCGCCGCGAAGAGCAGCGCTTGCGGCAGGACCGCCACCCACGGGGAACGGCACCACGCGCCCACCGCCTGCACCAGCCAGCCACGGAACACGTACTCCTCCGCCGCCGCCTGGAACGGCACCAGGGCGCACACCATCGCCAGCCCCAGCAGGAAGCTAGAGAGCCCCGCCCACTCCAGGCCCGCCGCGCCACCGCCCGCCGATTCGGGCAGCAGGAAGGAGACGCCCATCGCCACCGCGACCAGCGGACCCGCCACCGCCAGGCACAGTCCGAGCCAGGCCCACCGCAGCCGCCCGGTCACCGACGACAAGGTCCCCGCCGGACGCCGCTGCACCCAGTACGCCGCCAGCAGCACGGCCGGGGTCATGAGCGCTATGGACAGCAGCCCCAGTGCCGTATCGCCGATGTCGCCCCACGTACGCAGGCCTTCGGAGTCGACCGGACGGCGGAGGAGGTACCCCGCCACCTCCGAGCCGGCGATCAGCCCGAGCATCACCACGAGCGCGCCCGCCAGCACCACGCCGCTCCCCAGCAGGGGCCGCCACCAACGGTGCCGTCGGGTCGTATGCGCGAGCCGGTGGTAGGGGAGAGGCTCGGGCGGCGGCAACACGGGCGCCACGGTGCCGGGTTGGCCGGTGAAGTACATGGGGTACGTCGAGTGGGTCGGGTGCGTCGTCATGTGCACCAGCATCCCCGCGGCCCCGCGCCCCGGCATCGGCCGCCGGCACGATCGGCGCCTCCACCCCGGGATAGAGAGCGGGCCGCTACGTATCATCAGCGCCATCATGGAGGTCATACGCAACTGGCTACTGCCCGGGCTGTTGGCGGCCCAGCAGATGGCCGTCTGGCCCGGGTACGCGCTGCTGCGCGGCGACCCGGTCGAGGCGCGGCAGCTCGCCGTGGCGCTCGCGGTCACCGTGGCGGTCACCGCGGCCCTCGGCGTACGCCGGCGCTTCCCCGTCGCCGCCGCGCTCATCACCGAGGCGGCGCTGATCGCCGGGCTCCTCGCCCCGGACCAGCTCTGGGTGTTGTACCTGCTGGGCGACGCCATCGCCCTCTACTCGGTCGCCGTGCGCTGTTCGGGCCGGACCACCGTCCTGGTCGCGTCCGCCCTGACCGGCTCGGTGGCGCTCCGCTCCGTCGCCGTGTTCGACACCGCGGCCGACATCACCGGCGAGGCGCTCGTCACCTGCGCGATCCACGCCGCGGTCATCGGCCTCGGCCGCACCCGGCGCCGCTGGCTCACCGCCCGCCGCGCCGCCGCCCAGGAGGTGGCGCGGGCCGAGGCCCGGCGGACCACGGCGGCCGTCACCGAACGACACCGGCTCGCGCGCGAACTGCACGACGTCAGCGCCCACCACCTCACCTCCGTGGTGGTCGCCGCGGACGCCGCGCGCCGGCTCGGCGGCCGCAGGCCGGAACTGGCCGCCGAGGCCCTGCGGTTGGCGGCCGAGGGTGGCCGCGAGACCGTGGCGGCGCTCCACCGCCTGGTGGCGGTGATGCAGGCGCCCGCGGCGGACCAGGACAGCGGCCTGGAGCAGCGCGTCGCCGAACTCGCCGCCGGGTTCGTACGCCTGGGCCAGCACGTGCACGTGGAGGTCGGTCCCGAGGCGGTGGAGCTGACCGGCCCGGTGGCGGAGGCCGCCTTCGGCATCGTGCGCGAGGCGCTCACCAACGCGCTGCGCTACGCGCCCGGCACCACCGTCCGCGTCACGGTGGCGGACCGCGACGGAACCCTGGACGTCGCCGTCCAGGACGACGGCGCCGCCGGCCGGCTGGAGGCCCCGCCGCAGCGGCTCGGCTCCGGGCGCGGCACCACCGGCATGCGCGAACGCGCGGCCGCGCTCGGTGGCACGCTGGAGGCGGGCCCGCGCACGGACGGCGCGGGCTGGTCGGTACGCGCCCGGCTGCCACTCACCACGACCGTGGCCGCCCGGCCGGGGCGGGCGGGGCCCGGACTGCCCGACGTGGCCCTGGTCTTCGCCGTCGCCGCCCTCCCGGTCTTCGTCGTGCTCGCCGAACGGCCGGCCCTGACCGTCCAGAGCTGCCTGCCCGCCGTCGCCCACGCCCTGCCGCTGCTGTGGCGGCGGCACGCGCCCTGGACGGTCCTCGCCCTGGTCCTCGCCACCGCCTGGACCGGGCCCGCCGCTCTCGCGATGGGGGTGTGGCCCCCGGCCGTGGCCTTGGCCCTGGTGGTGGGAGGCGGCGTCGCGGAGTGCGTCGCCCTGCACGCGGTGGCGGTCTTCGCCGGGCCCGCCCGCGTCACCTTTCCCTCGATCGCGGCCGTCGCGGCGGGATGCAGCCTCACGACGGTCGTTCTGGCTGCCCTGGTCGGGGAGTTGGGGACCGAGGGCGGCGACGGGGCGTTCGCGGTGTTCATGGTCTACCTCCTCGGGGTGGTGTTCATGTTCCCGGCGGCCGCGGTCTGGGGCCTGGGCGTCTTCGTACGCGCACGCCGCGAGGGCGCCATGGGCCGCGACGACAGCGCGCTCGCGGCCGCGGTCCGGGCGGCGGTCGTGGAGGCGTACGAGGAGAGGCAGCGCATCGCAACGGAGCTGCGCGGAGCGGTGCTTGGCCACGCGGCCCGGGTGGTGGCCCGCGCCGAGGAACGCGATCTCGACGGCGTCGCCGAACAGGCCAGGGCGGGCCTCGCGGCGATGCGCCACCTGCTGGCCACGCTGCGCAAGGAGGTGTCCCCATCAGCGTCCGAGTGATGGTCGTCGACGACCAGGCCATGATCCGCGCGGGATTCGTGGCCATCATCGACGCCGAACCCGATCTGGACGTCGTCGCCGAGGCCGAGGACGGCGCCCGCGCCGTCGAGCTGGCCGGGCACGTCGTGCCGGACGTCGTGCTGATGGACATCCGCATGCCCGGCATCGACGGCCTGACCGCCACCCGCCTGCTCACCGCGCGGGCCGACGCGCCCCGCGTCCTCGTGCTGACCACCTTCGACCAGGACGCGTACGTCCACGAAGCGCTCCGCGCGGGCGCCTCCGGCTTCCTGCTCAAGGACGCCCAGCCGGAGGAACTCCTCACGGGCATACGGGTCGTGGCCTCGGGCGACGCCATGCTCGCCCCCGCGGTCACCCGCCGCCTGATCGACGCCTTCGCCCACACGGCCCCGGCCCCACCGGACGCCACCCCCCTGGAGGCGCTCACCCCCCGCGAACGCGAGGTGCTCGCGCTGGTCGCGACGGGCCTCACGAACGCGGAGATCGCGGACGCGCTGGGAGTGACCACGGGCACGGTGAAGTCCCACGTCAACGCGGTACTCGGCAAACTGGGCCTGCGCGACCGGGTCCAGGCGACGATCCTCGCCTACGACACGGGTCTGACCCGCCCGCGCGGCCACCGCCCGGGCTGAGCGGCGGCGGAAGGAGCGTACCGAGCAGGCGGCGGCTCTCGTTCACGCCCAGTCGGATTCAGCTCGCCTCCACATATGTGCGCCTGGTTGACATGTACAACACATTCCGTTGACAATCTTCACCGTCATCGGCGCACTAGCGGCGAGTACTCCCCGATATGGGGAGCGCTCACACCCCCCATGCCCTGCGATGCACCGAATCAGCCGAGTTCGCGACTAACGCCGCGAACTTTTTTTGTGCCGGAATGCGAAAAGGGGATGGGTGTGAGACATAGAACACGGCAAGCGCGGACGATGCGGACAATAGCCTTGACGGTCACATCCGCGGTCATCGTTTCCTTAATACCGCAAGGTGCTTATGCCGCCTCGTCATCGACCACTGACAGCAAAGGCTTAAGCGACACCATCAAGGGCTGGTTCTCCGGCGACGGCGACGGCGACGGCGGGGGCTACCGGCCCGAGGAGCCGAAGACCGGCGGGGATCCGGTCCTCCCGAGCCGCGACAGGCTCCCCAAGGGGGCCAAGGCTCCCAAAGCCGAACGAGTCGCCGAACTCACCGGCAAGCGCACGCCGTACGCCCGCTACTGGCGGATGTCCGACGGGCGTGTCCAGGCCGAGGTCTCGGCCGTGCCGACCGCCTACCGGTCGGGCAAGGGCTGGAAGACCATCGACGCGGGCATCCATGCGGCCCGCAAGCCGGGCTATGCCTTCGCCAACACCACCAACACCGGCCGCAGCTACTTCGGCACGGAGCCGCAGCGGCTGGTCCGCTTCGAGACCGCCGACGGCCACGTCGTCACCCTCGGCCTGGAAGGCGCCGCGAAGCTCGCGCCGAAGTCCGACGGCAACTCCGTCACCTACCGGAACGCGGTCAAGAACGCGGATCTGGTGTACGAGGTCGGACCGGGCCGGGTGAAAGAGAACATCGTCCTGCGTGAACGCCCCGCCGGCCCGGTGGCCTTCACCTTCACCCTCGACACCGGCGGGCTGACCCCCAAGGCCGGCAAGGACGGCTCCATCCTCCTGTACGGCGAGGGCGCCGCCCCGGTGCTGGAGCTCCCGCCCGCCTTCATGACGGACGCGAGGAAGGACGCCGAGTCCCCGTACGGCAGCTCCTACAGCACGTCCGTCAGCCAGCGGCTCAGCCGCGACGGCAAGAACTGGAAGGTGACCGTCACCCCGGACGCGAAGTGGCTGGCCGCCCCCGGGCGGCAGTACCCGGTCACCATCGATCCGACGATCGCCATCGCGCCGCCGCCGTCCCAGTCCCAGGACGTGATGATCTCCTCGGACGCGCCGGGGGACAACTACGACACCAGTTGGCGGCTCTCGGTCGGCAACACCAGCACGGGCAGCGCCCGCGCCCTGCTGCGGTTCCCCGTCACGGGAATCCCGTCCGGCACCAAGCTGGACTCCGCCGACCTGAAGCTCTACTACGACCAGACCCACACCACCAGCTCCAGTGAGGTACGGCTGGAGGCGCACCGCGCCACCGCCGACTGGAGCGAGTCCACCGCGACGTGGAACAGCGCCAAGGACATCACCGGCGAGCTCTCGGGCACGTCCGTGGTCGTCGATGACGGTGACACGGGCGTGACGGCCGCGAAGGGCTCGTGGCCGGCCTCCGGGAACACGGCGTACACGCAGTACGCGGTCAACAAGGAC